>JBNGDB010000024.1:0-13522 GCA_049975245.1 Methanomicrobiales archaeon | reverse complement strand
CAAACACACAAAAACCTTTTCCAAAATCAACCACCAAGTTTTTGACAGTGCCTATTTATACTTTAAGTTTACCTAAAACCATTTTCTAATACAGAATATAAAATTATGTAAAGGATATTTATACCTTAAAAGAATCATAAAGGATAATTTCACAGTTTTCTCCTTCCGGTATGCCTTCAACATTTTCTTCTATAAAAATATATGAGTCAGATTCAACCATTGATCTTATAACGCCAGATCCCTTTGTCATAATTGGTTGAACTGATTTTCCCTCTGTTTTTGCTCTTATAAAGTCGGTTCGACCCAAAGTTGAAGGTATTTTTTTAGAGGCAATTTTTTTTATTAAAATAGGTTTTTTATTAATATTCTGCATTTTAAGTATATAATTTCTCACAAAAACATCGTATTGTACCATAGCGGCCACAGGATAACCAGAAAGCATGAAAACTGGTTTTTTATAAGCATTTCCAAATGCAAATGGTTTTCCCGGTCGTATTGCCACCCCGTGAAATATTAACTCCCCAATCTCATTTATTGCATCGACCACTACGTCTCCTTTACTAATAGCTGTCCCGCCAGTAGTTATAACTGCGTCAGATTCCTTTAAAGCATTTTTTATATGGTTTTTTATCAACTCTAAGTCATCTTCACAATGAATAAGTTTAGGCGTTGCCATTGAACTTTCAACCAATCCTTTTAAAGTATAATGATTAGAATTAATTATCTGAGCACCTTCAAGCTGACTTTTAGGTTTAACCAGCTCATTACCTGTTGTAATAACTGTTATTAAAGGTTTTTTATAAACTTCAATATCAGAATATCCTGCTGAAGCAATAATTCCCATATCATGGGGCAATAAAATTCTTCCTTCTTTTAAAACCGTGTCACCCTTCTTTACATCTTCACCTTCATATGCAACATTTTCACCTGGAGTTAATGTGGCTGCAACTTCCAGTTTATTCTCATAGGAATGAGTAAATTCTTCCATAACCACTGCATTGGCTCCTTCAGGAATCGGTGCCCCTGTTGCAATTTTGACAGCCTCAAAATTTTTAAGATCAACTAAAGACTTTTCACCAGCACCTATTTGATCTATTACCTTTAAATTAGCAGGATTGGTTTCAGAAAATCCGAATGTATCTTCTGCTTTTATTGCATAACCGTCCATAGCTGCTTTATCAAAAGGCGGAGAATTGTGAAGTGAAGTTATATTTTCGGCCAAAACACGATTATATGAATCCTCTAATGAGATTTTTTCTTTTTTAGGAAAAATTTTAGAACCATATATGAAATTTAAAGCTTTTTTTACAGATATCAATTCTGATAAGAACATTTAATCCTCCCATGCCACTTTTAATTTAAATATATTAGTATTTTGATATACATAAAAATCCAATTGATATTTAAATAGTATCTTCAAAAATATAATATTAAATTTAACTATTAATTACAATACTGATTACTCTGAAATTCATTAAAAAAGTAATATTGAATATAATTAATTTTATTCAAAGTACTAAATTAATTGTTTTAGTTTAAAAAAATTTAAATTTGAATTAAATAAGATTAAACTATTAATAAGATTTATAGGGATTTTTATGAAGAAATTGTTATGGTGGTTAATAGCTGGTACTAAAGGGGGGTTGAATAGGGCAAAAATAATAAACCTTCTGCATGAGCGACCTTATAATGCTAACCAGTTATCTGAAAATCTAAATTTAGATTATAAAACCATAAGACATCATTTAAAAGTTCTGATAGATAACAAAATCATAACCTCAACTGGAGATAAATATGCCACAATGTATTTTCTCTCCAAAAGTTTAGAAGATAATTATGAAGTTTTTACTGAAATATGGGAACAAATAGACAAAAAAAATAATGAAAAATGAGTTTAATGCAATCTTGGCAATTTAAAAAAAATTTAATGGTGAAATTATGAAAATTGGTGGAAAAGGATATCGGGGAGGAGCAGGATTTTCTAATACAGAAATAGCCTACGCATCTGCATTGGTAAATGTAGCAAATATCTGTTTATTATTAGCCCTTTTATATGTTTATATCAGAAGTTATCGTAGACTCAAATCCAATTTTACTTTAGGGCTGATGTTATTTGCTTTTCTATTATTACTGCAAAATACCTTCTTCTTAATGTTTTTCATATTACAAACAGGATTTAGAGGGCCCGGTATGGGTGTTCCCCTTTTAACAATCAATTCAACCCAGTTAATAGCTCTGATAATACTATTAAAAATTACTTGGGAATAATTATTAAATTTTTGAAAAAATCTCCTAATCTGGGTTTTATTAGGTAAAGATTTGGGTATAATTCTGGAAAAATTATTTTTAAGTTGTAAAAATATTTTCATATCACCGAAACATTAAGGAGGTGAAATAAATGAAAAAACTAGCTTTAATTTGTGCCTTGGTTTTTATGGTAGGTGCAATTCCAGTATTCGCTGAGATTAACAACACAACAGATGACACGTCAAATAGTTCCGGAGATTCCAGTAGCACCAATGTTTCAACAGACGGCAGCGCCAGTAACTCTAACTCCGCCAGTTCGGTGACAAATACTGAAAAAAATAACGCACAGTTAAAAAAACAGCACCGGTACCAGCATAAAAACAAAGATGCTTCAGGAGCTGCCGTAAAACATAGATACGGGCAAACAAATGATAACAAAGGTTCAAATTGTCCACATGCTGAATGCGGTACTTGTGACCATCAAAAGACGCAGAAACATAACAGGCTCCATGATGGATCTTGTAAATCATAAAGGAAGACTTAAATTCCCTTTTTTCCTTTTTTAAATAAATTTATTCTTTATATAGATTATATCTCAATCCTGTCCATAATAAACTTCTGACCTTCAGTTTTAATAGTTGAATTCACATAGAAATATATATGTCAGAATAAAACCTCGTGAGAAGAAATGATCGAAATAAAATCATTAAGCAAAAAATTTGGAAAAATAAAAGCTCTAGACAATTTAAATATTAATATAAAGAGAGGAGAACTTTTAGGATTAATTGGGCCCAATGGTGCGGGTAAAACAACAGCTATTAGGATTATTTCTTGTATTTTAAAACCTGATCATGGCGATGTTATAGTAGGGGGTTACAGTATACATGATGATCCAATCAAGATAAAGTCAATGATTGGATATTTGCCCGAAGAACCCAACCTATATGAACGATTTAGAGCTTATGATTTGTTGAAATATTTCGCAGAATTATACGGTGTTCCCAAAGAAGAAATTGACCAACGCATCAAAGATCTTCTGGAACTGGTTGGGATGAGTAAAAGGTCCCAGCACAGAATCAATACATTTTCAAAAGGATTAAGACAAAGAATTGGTATTGCTAGAGCACTAATTCATGACCCAGAAATTATTATATTCGATGAACCAACCATGGGGCTAGATCCTGCAACCTCCAATACTATTAGAAAATTTATAAACAGTTTAAAAGGAGAAAAAACCATAATTTTATGCACACATTACATGGAAGAAGCAGAAGCGTTATGTGATCGGGTTGCTATCCTAAACCAAGGTAAAATCAGGGACGTAGGGACTCCAGACTATTTAAAATCTAAAATTCATGGCGAAACTATTCTAAAAATAAAAGTAAAAAATAAAAATCTTATTGATTTTAAACCTTTAGAAACTTTAAATACTATTGAAAAGATAAATTTAGTTGGTGATCAGGTATATTTATCCTTAAATTCGAGTGAAGAAATATATAATATAATAGAATTATTTGAAAATAATGTATTATCAGTTAATACTAAGGAACCTACCTTAGAAGATGTTTTTATCCAGGAAGTGAAATAATTAATATTTAGGTATGAAATTACAAATTTTGGTTTAAATAAAATTAAAATTTAAATAAAGAATCCAATTGAGAACTATAAAAAATATAATTTGTGATTTTAGGGTCTATAATGCGCTCCATGGTCATAACCAAATGGGAATTTAAAAACACTCTATCTAGTAAAAAATTTTTAACTATATTCTTTCTTCAGTTATCAGTCTTGATATTAATGATAATCTTTTTTACCAGTTTTATGGGCAGTATAGAACCTGGAAACAGTGTAACATTAACTCCTTCTCTTTCTGGATTTGCTATTTTAGATGTGGTGGATAATCAAAACCTTTTTTCGGGAAGACTTAATCCAGATCTATTAAAAATTAATAATTTTAATTATAGTACAGCTTTTAAACGTTTTAATAATAATGAAAGTACGGGATTACTTTTGGTTCCCTCTAATTCTCTGGAAAAAATAGAATCGCGGGAAAATTTAAATTTAAAATTGTATGTTAATTATCAAGACCCTAAAAGAAGCGTGATAATCGAAGAAGTTCAATCTACTTCCCAGTCGCTTTCTAATAGTATAACAGATAAATGGATAGAAGAAATAAGTCCTGAGGATAATTTAAACCAGCCCAACATAGAACAAATTGAACAAGGAGAACCTCTCCCTTTACAAATTATCAAAAAGGTTATGACCGCCATATTACTATTTTTACCTTTGTTTTTATTTGGCAACTTGGTTATTGATAGCGTAGTTGGTGAAAAAGAGAGAAAAACTGCGGAAATATTGGTTGCCATGCCAATATCACATGAAAATATAATCTTGGGTAAAAGTTTAGCCATTATTTTAACTATTGCATTTCAAGTAGTATTATGGATGATTATACTTTTAATGGCCGGTTTTGAGATTGAAAATGCAATAATTGTTTATCTAATAGTTGTTCTAACTTCCATTCCCATAATAGGAATAACTTCAGTTATTGCTACTTATTCTAAAAATTATAAAGAGGCGGGGATTGGTATTAGCTTTGTTTATATTGGAATAGTTGGTTTTTTAATTGTACCTGCTCTGGCTTATCTCTCGGGACAAACACGCATTTCGATAATTTCTTCTATGACTCTGGTTATGCGACTTTTTACAGGCGAACCTATAAGCACTTTTGAATTTATAACACCTATTTTTATCATATTTATTGTTAGTTTGTTAACGTATGGCCTATCTATTAAATTATTTAAGAGAGACGATGTAATTTTTGGGCCAAGACCTGGTGTTTTGCGTCTTATATTAGAATTGATTGGGATTATTAGTTTAATAAGATTTTTTAAACATAAGATATGGGATAAATAGTAATTTATTACAGAAAATAGGATGATAAACAAATGAAATTATTTTCTCTGGCTAAAAAAGAAGCTCGTGACATATTACAAAACAAAATTTATTTACTTGTAGTTTTTGTCCAAATATTTATAGTGCTCGGTGCTTTTGGTTTAGCCTTGGTTAGTTCTATTGCCACTGATCCAGACCTTTTAGATCAATACCAAGTTAATTCTGAATTCAAGGTAGGAATATCCCAAGAATTAAACAATTCTTCGCTGTCCAAATATCTTAGAAATGAAAATTTAAATTTAATTTATTATAACAATTCACAATTAGCAGTAGATAGCGTAGGCTCCGATACTATTGCTGCAATTACTGTCACAACTGCTCCTCAAGAAAATATCTCAGTACAAATAGATACCAGCAACGTATTCTATCCCGTGGTGTCGAAAAAGATCAACACAGCATTAGATAATTATAACAAAGCAAATAAGCTTCAAAATAGTGGTTTAAATCCTGATCAGATTGCCCGTGTGGAAAATCCGGTGAATATAACCGAAATTAAAATTAACGAAGACAAAAAAGCAGATGTTGCTCTGGATAACTCTTATTTCGTAGAAATCATGTATGGATTTATTGTTCCTTTTATACTGCTTTTGCCCTTTTTTTTAGCAAGCAATATAGTTACCGATAGTATTGTGGGAGAAAGAGAACGTAAAACCTTTGAAGTGTTACTAATGACTCCACTAACCAGTTTAATGGTTGTAATGGGTAAAATTCTACCTATACTTTCATTTTCTTTACTACAAAGTATTGCTTGGATTATATTACTTAATTTTTTAAAAGTACCTATTTTCAATCCAATATTACTTTTTATACTGTTGTTTTTTGTAGGACTTGGATTTATAGGTTTAGGTGTGATTTTGTCCATGCTAGTAGATAGTACTAAAGAAGCGAA
Organism: Methanomicrobiales archaeon; assembly: GCA_049975245.1. Lineage (GTDB taxonomy): Archaea > Methanobacteriota > Methanobacteria > Methanobacteriales > Methanobacteriaceae > UBA117. The sequence goes on along the minus strand of JBNGDB010000024.1, from coordinate 7,431 downwards.
TTCGGCAATAACTTTAGTTTTGGTTTTTGCTACTTTTATCCTATTTGTACCTCTTTTTGTTAATATCCCCTACCTAGATGTAATTTTTAATTTGATACCCACCGTATTAATAGTAAAAATTGCTTCTAATCCATATATAAATCCTGAATTGCTATTTGAGTTTCTTCCATCAATATTAATCTCATTATTAATATTTACAATAGCTGTTAAATATTTTAAGCATGAAAGAGCCATAAGATTGTAAAAATAATGGTTATAGAATATTGATGTTATAGAATATTGATTCTAAATATTTGATAATAAATAGTGATTAATAATATTTGAGTTATTTAACATCAGTAAAACCACGCCCAAAAATTCCAGGAAATAAAAAATGCGCTACACTGGTTTTTAAGAAGAGATGAAATATTGGCCAATATCTGTTTTTCATTCTCATTTGACCTAACTTTAATTATAGTTTTATCATTTTCAGTTTTCATTTCTATAATATCGTATCCCGGGATTTCAATAATATTTGCAGGTTCAATAACTGTAATTTCATAATATTCAGTGTTTGTTCCCATTATAAGTAAAAAAAATCTGAGTATTATGATCAAAATTATGATTAATGAAGGTGTTATTAAATTACTAAATGAGGGGGGTTTTTTAATAAAATAGATGCCTAAAAGCCCGGATAATCCAATAACTGCAGGTATAGAGAACAATCCTCCGTCAAAAATTCCAATTAAAGCTGTAGTTAATGCGAAAATTAGGACTAAACGATTAATATCTCTACGTTTATTTAAAGAAATAATTCCAGTTAAATATGTTAAAGGAAATAAAATGAATATAAAGTACGCTAAGGGAGAAACATATTTTATAAGCGATGTGCCCGTGTAAATTGATGATGGAACGTAAATATTTAATGAGTTTATAACTGCCCCGATGATAGATTTATAAATATGGCTGTGAACAATACCCGATGTGTTAAGACTTGGATTTAAAGAAACGAATGTGGTTAAAATAGAAACTCCATAGTCTAATCGAATAAATATCTCTAATATTAAACCTAACAGATAAGCTATAAAAATAAGAATAATAGTAATTTTAAGGTAATTTCTGCTTTTAGTACCAAATAAAGGATGTACTTCTTTTAATGTCTTCATAATTTTTCCATTAAATGAGAACAACGGATAAATTACCAAGCTGAAACCCATTAAAACAAAAAATAATATGGATTTACCTTGGGAAGATCCTTCCAGGAAGGGGTGTGTTAATAAAAGGACTATATTATCTAAAAAATCTGTGCTAATTATCAAAATACCAATTAATAAAAGTATTATGCCCAAAATGTTCAACTTATTAAGATGGTAATTATTTAATCGCAACAATCTCACCATGATCTAATATAATTCTTTATTACATATTTTAACTTAATCCAACAAAGTAGATGGCTAAAGTCATTATTGTTCCACTTACTATAGGTATAATAATATTATCATCTACTGGACTGTATGCTTCAGCTATGGATCCTGAAAGCGCTCCAAATAATGCAGGTAATATTGGAACTTGAAGTGATGCTCCTAAAAATCCAACTATAAAAAATGCAATGCTTCCTTCTAATGTCTTAAATTTTTGGTAGGGTAATTTAATTTTTCCATATTTTTTCCCAATTAAAGTCGATGCGGCATCTCCTAGCGCTAGTATAATAATCGTGGCATTTGCAATATTCAAATTAAAATTAAAGATAATCAAAGCAATTAGAACTCCGATGAAAAAATATATATAACCTTTTTCGTTCTCACTTCTTCTACAACTCCTTAATACAGTTGAAAAAAAAGGTATATACCTTTTTTTATCGATTTTATAAATCAATTCCCCCATTATAACAATTAATCCACATATAAACATTAAAATTATAGGATCAAATATTTTTTCCAATAAAATTATCAGTATCCCAGATACGTGGATTAATTGACGTGTAAGTTCCTTTTTCATTTCCTATGCCATAAATTTTTCAATTACACCATAATATGAATTTTTAAGTTCTTCTAATGAAATGTCTACACCTAAATCATCAATAATAAACTTATCCCCACCCACATTACCAATTATGGCTGCAGGAATATTTATTTTATCTAAAAGTTCATTTGCAGCGCTTTCTTTAACCGTGATGACGTATCGGGCATGTGATTCTGAGAATAAAGCTTTAAAATCATCAACAGAATCATCCCGGGGTATTTTTCCAGCGCTTATTTGAGCACCCATATCGCCAGTGATTGCCATTTCAGCAATAGCCACTGCTATACCACCAGAAGAACAATCATGAACCGCAGTTATGTTATCTTTCACATCACTTCTAATTAAATTCAATATTGTTTCTGCTGAATCATATTCATCAGTTAAACGTACTTCAGGGGGCATTCCCTGGGTTAAACCCTGTACAGTTTTTTGATACTCAGAACCATCTAGCTCTGAATATGTTTTTCCAATGATAATTATCATATCCTTTTCATTTTTAAAATCAGATGTTCTAATGTTCTTTTTATCCATTATACCAGCAACACCCACAACTGGCGATGGATTTACGGTAACTCCTTCTGTTTCATTATAAAAACTTACATTTCCACTAATAACAGGAGTTTTAAAACATTTAGCAACATCGGCCATTCCCTTAACACACTCTTTAAACTGCCAGAATACATCAGGTTTTTCAGGATTTCCAAAATTTAAACAATCAACTATACATATTGGTTCTGCGCCCATGGAAACTACGTTTCTAATAGCTTCACTAACCGCCCCAGCTCCACCATGATATGGATCAAGTTTGGTGTATATGCTATTACAATCGGAGGTTAGGGCCATGAACTTATCATTATCAACTCTAAGTACTGCAGCATCATCCCCGGGTTTAACAATGGTTCTAATCTGAACTTCATGGTCATATTGTCTATAGACCCATTTTTTACTGGCAATATTTTGAGAAGATAAAAGTTTAATTATAGCGTCCTCTGGTTTAACATATTTTATATCAATGGATTCTGATTTTTTGACGGGTTTTTTCGCTTCACGATAGATAACCGGAGGATCTGATAACAAAGCAGCCGGAATATCAGCTATTATTTCCCCTTTTTCTTCCACCACCATCTGCTTAGTGTCAGTTACTTCTCCAATCACTGCTGCAGGAAGTTCGTATTTTTCAAATATTTCCATAATAGGCAGAATGTAATCAGGATCTATAACAAATATCATTCTTTCCTGTGATTCGGATAGCATTATTTCATAGGGAGTCATACCTTCCTCTCTTAAAGGTATTTTAGTAAGTTCAACTCGAGCTCCATTATCGCATTTAGCAGCCAGTTCAGAGATGCAGCAGGTTAATCCACCTCCCCCTAAATCTTTTACTCCATCTACAGTTATTTTTTCTAAAACCTCTAAAGTAGCTTCTAAAACCATTTTTTTAGTGAATGGATCGCCAATTTGAACTGCAGGCCTGTCTTCAATCTCTGAAGTTGTAGTAAGTTCTTCTGACGCAAAAGTTACTCCATGAATACCGTCTCTGCCAGTTCTACCACCCATCAAAACAAAAACAGAACCTACATTTGGTGCAATAGCCCGTACTAAATCCTTTTTAGGGACAATGCCTGCACACATTACGTTAACTAAAGGATTATACTTAAAATTTTCATCAAATTCTACTTCACCACCGACTGTAGGTATGCCAACTCGATTTCCATAATCTGATATACCTTTTACCACATATTCAAATAAGTACCTGGACCTTTGATCTTCAAGCGGACCAAATCTTAAAGAATCAAGAAGTGCTACTGGCATTGCACCCATAGACATTATGTCTCTTAATATTCCTCCAATACCTGTCCCTGCCCCACCATAAGGTTCAATTGCAGAAGGATGGTTGTGACTTTCGATTCCTATTGCTAAAGCTAATTCATCAGTTAATTCCACGATACCGGCATCATCTCCAGGCCCTAAAATTACTTTTTCACCTTGAGTGGGGAAATATTTTAAAATTGGGCGACTGCTTTTATAAGAACAGTGCTCTGAAAACATAATGTCCAGCATCCCATATTCTAATGAATTGGGTTCTCTTCCAATCTCTTTTTTGATATATTCTATTTCCGAATCAGTTAAAGTCATTTTTTTCACCTTCTATACTGTGAAACTCTAATTGAATTATTATTAGATTTTACTACATTAATGCCTAATTTAAATCTTTTTTTATAGAAACAAAAATTTCTTCATCTTCAATTTTCCATTTTTTACCATAATCTCCCGGTTCATCAGCAAATTCAAATTTATCAGCCCTAACTTCGTGGGAAATGAAATCTTCAAAGGATTGAATTAATTCTTTGAAACTATTACTGCATTTAATGTAAACTCCTATATTTGCCTCAACTTCTAAATCCAGATCTTTTCGCATGTCTTGAATTCTACGAATAAGTTCTCTAGACATGGCCTCAGATAAAATTTTATCAGTTATCTTAGTATTAACAAAAACACTTCCACCATCAAAATCTGCGCTTATAACATCATCTGGTAATTCTGTTTCGAATACTATATCTTCCGGTGAAAGTTCAATTAATTCATCTCCTATTTCAACCTTAAATGTTCCCTTCATTTCTAAATCTTTTCGGATATCATACCCATTAAGATCTTCAAGTTTTTTGGCTACTTTTGGAACATCGCCTCGAAGTTTTGGACCTAATGTTTTCATGTTAGGCAATGCATTGATTTTAAGATCTTTAAATTCAGTTGAACAAACTAGACTTTTGGTATTGGCCTGTTCCATTACAATATTTTCCAGATTTTCAGCAGATTTAAGTACATCTTTTTCTTCTGAGACTATAACTATCTCACTTACAGGCCATCGGAGCTTGTAACGGGCTATATCACGTGCTCGAGCACAAGCTTCTATAATTTCCCTGATCACATCCATATCATGCTCAAGTTCTTCTATAATCAGTTTTTCATTAACATTCCAGTCAAGCATGTGCACACTAAGAGGTGCATCACTTTTAACTCCTAGTATTAAATTTTCATAAATTTCCTCGGTAATATGTGGAGCAATAGGTGCCATTAGCGTAATTAAAATCTCCATTACATTGTATAGAGTGTAATATGCGCCAAGCTTATCCGGATCTTCTTTTTCTATCCAAGTCCTGCCCCGTATAAGCCGGACGTACCATCGGCTTAGATCCTCCAATATGAAATTGTTTATGCTGCGGGTGGCTTTATGGAAGTGTAAATCATTCAATGATTTGCTTACAGTTTTTCCAACATTATTGATCCGGGATGTTATCCATCTGTCTTCGTCTCTAAATTTAAGATCTTCCTTGGCGTATCTACTAGGATCAAAGTTGTCAATAGCCATGTAAGTGGTGGCAAATACATAGACATTCCATAAAATGTTAAACATCTTACTGACATTTTTTACTTCTTCCCAATTAAATTTTAAATCTTCCCATGGTTTATTGCCCCATAAAAGATAGAAACGTAGGATATCCACTCCGTACTCCTTAATGACTTCTTCAGGCTCTACAACATTTCCCAGAGATTTACTCATCTTCCTACCTTCCTCATCAAGAGTAAAACCATGCATGAGAACTTTTTTGTATGGAGATTGGTTAAAAGATACTATTCCACATCCTAATTGTGAATAAAACCATCCCCTGGTCTGGTCGTGACCTTCAGTTATAAAATCGTAGGGATACCATTTTTTGAAGAGCTCTTTTTCCTGCGGATAATATAAAGAAGCCCAACCAGCCACCCCTGAATCAATCCATACATCAAGAACGTCAGGAGTTCTCTTCATTTTACCTCCGCATTTACAACTGAGAAATATATCATCTACATGTGGACGATGTATAAAATCACCTTTAAGATTCCCTTCTACCGTTTTTTCCTTAAGCTCATCAATTGAACCAACCACATCAATTTGTCCACAATCATCACATATCCAAATTGGTATGGGAATTCCCCAATATCTTTGTCGTGATATGGTCCAATCCCTAGCATTTTCAACCCAGTTTCTAAATCGGCTATCTCCAGACCAGGTAGGCACCCAACTGATATTTCCCAGTTCTTCTAACATCCTGTTTTTTATATCAGTTATTTTCAAAAACCATTGCTGGGTTGCTAAATATATAATAGGAGTTTTACATCTCCAGCAGAATCCGTAACGGTGAGTGATAGTATCATGTTTTAAGAGAAGATTTTTATTTTCAAGATCTTTAATTATATCAGAATCAGCGTCTTTAACAAATTGGCCCTCGTATTTTCCTGCTTCTGATTCAAAATTACCTGCCTCGTCAACTGGGCAGAATATTGGTAATCCATATTTTTTTCCTATCTCAAAGTCCTCTGGCCCATGACCTGGCGCAGTATGTACACAGCCAGTACCATCTGTTAAGGTTACATGTTCTCCCAAAATAATTTTATGCTGAAACTCTTTTTGTAAAGGTATTTCATCAGTTAAAGGATGATTATACTCTAAACCTTCTAAATCTGAACCTTTAATTGTTTTGAGAATTTGGTAATCAGTTTCTCTAAATAATGAATCCACCAATGCTTCAGCCATTATATAGATTTCGTCATTTACTTTAAGGTAAACGTAATTAAAATCAGGATGGACGGTTACCGCCATGTTGGCAGGTAAAGTCCAAGGAGTTGTAGTCCAAACAAGAATAAATTCATTGGATTTATTATTTTTAAGTGGAAATTTAACATAAATTGATGGATCTTGTTTATCCTCATAATCTATTTCAGCAAGTGCCAGTGCAGTTTCACATCGAGGACACCAAGTAATTACTCTAAGATCATTTATGAGCAAATCTTTTTCAAATGCTTTTTTTAAAGTCCACCAGCAAGATTCCATGTATTTTGTATCAAAGGTTACGTAAGGGTCATCCCAATCCATCCAAACTCCTAATTTTTTAAATTGATCCGTCATTATGGCCTTATTTTCCACAGCAAATTCCCTGCATTTTTTCACAAAATTGTCAATGCCTATTTTGGTTTCAATTTCTTTTTTGCTTTTAAGGCCCAGAATACCTTCTACTTTGTGTTCTATTGGAAGTCCGTGGGTGTCCCATCCTGCTTGTCGGCGAATGCTGAAACCATTCATGCTTTTAAACCTTAAAAAGGTATCTTTAATTATTTTATTCCATGCAGTTCCCAAATGAATTCTTCCACTGCAATATGGTGGGCCGTCTAAAAAGGAAAATTTGGGCTTTTCTTCCCTCATTTTATTAGTTTTTTGATAAACTTCATTATCTTCCCAGAAATTCTGGATTTTATCCTCAATATTTTGTGGATTGTATGATTTTTCTGCCTCCCTTACTGGCATTTTTATTCTCCTATGATTTTTGATTAGATTTATGAATTATAGTGTTAATTAATTAGAGTATTATAGTTAATATATTAATTTAAAAT
>JBNGDB010000023.1:0-31764 GCA_049975245.1 Methanomicrobiales archaeon | reverse complement strand
ATTTGAACCCTAATAACTCATAAATTTTCACACTAAATCAGACACTCTGTTATTAGTTTAATTTTTATCATATGAAGTTCATAATATATTATGAAGAAGGGGGTGATTTAATGGATAGATTTGAAGCTGAAGTGCTAAAAGTTCAGGAAATGTCAGATAAGGATCGTGAAAAGGCAATAAAATCATTAAAACAGCAATGCATTTGTGGTAAGTGTCCAACCTACAATGAATGTGCAAAAAACGCTGCAGAAGGACTTTTTTGTGTCTTGGGAAAAAGTGAAGAGTGTATAAACGACGATCTTGGATGCATTTGTACTGAATGTCCTTTAGCCCAAGGAATGGGTGTTGGAAAAGTGTTTAACACTTATTGTCTAAAGGGAAGTGAATTGGGACAAAGAAAAAAATTACATGAATTGGATGTTATAACTGGTGGAGAATAACCTCCACTATTAATTAAATTTTTAAATTTTTTAACTATTAAGAAATTCAATTTTTGCAAAAAGTAGAGTTTATAAGACTATTATATTATTTTAAACAATATAATTGGCTGTTTTAGATTAATTATTAAATTATAATTTTAAGTGAATTTACCTTTAAAATCATCAGGTGATTTTTGATTTATTAAGGGTTTAACTGCTTCGATCATATTACTCATTATAAATAACTAAATCCTGATCCTTTTCTTTCATTTCTTCGATCATTACTTTTTCTACACCTTTACGAGCATGTATATCAATCATAACAGAAACAGATCCTAAATAATCTCCTTTAATGTCGAATAATGGATTTGTAGATATAAGGACCCATAATTCTTCATTTCTTTTATTTAAGAATTTAACCTCATATATCTGACCTAAACCTTCTTCATGTTTGTTAAAATGTTTTAATAATTTATCTTGTCCTTCCGCATCAACAAAATCAAAAATTTTTCTCCCTATCAATTCTTTAACGGAGTAATCTAACATTTCAGCCATTCTAGGGTTAACATAGCTAAGATTATGAAATGAATCGATTAAAAATACTCCCGAACGATTTTTCTCTACTATTAACCGGTATTTTTCTTCACTTTTCTTTAATTCATCTTCTATTTCTTTCCTTACAGTAACATCTCTGATAACGGCTACATATCCATATTTTTTACCTTTATCCATTTTTATCTTATTAATTGCAGATTCTACATAAATTTGGTCACCATCAGATTTAATATGTATATTTTCACCCTGCCAGTAACCTCTTTTTTTAAGATGAAGATGAGCTGATTTTTCATCTTCCAAACTGAACCATTCATTGCTGTAAATATAATCACGGTTTTTACCAATAGCATTTTCAGATTTAATATTATATAAAACTTCAGCACCTTTATTCCAGTATTTTATCCTATTTTTGTCATCGTACACAATAATAGCATCACTTACTTGTTCTAATAAATGTGCTTGAAACTCTACTTCTTTTGTCCGTTTCTTCACAATCTTTTCTAGATTTTTTTGATATTCTTTAAGTCTTTTTTCAGCCTTTTTCCGTGGAGAAATATCTCTAGTTATAGTGGAGGTGCCTATTATTTCTCCAGAATTATCAAATATAGGTGAACAGGTTATTGATACGTATATTTTGGTTCCGTCTTTTCTGAATCTTATGGTTTCAAAATTATCAATTGTCTTACCTTTTTTTAGCCTTTCAATTATTCTGTCTGTTTTTTGTTGCATATCAGGAGACTTTAATATATTAACGTCTTTGCCCAAAATCTCATCTTTTGAATAACCAAAAATACGTTCTGCTCCTTTATTCCAACTATTTATGGTTCCATCAAGTGATTTACTGATAATAGCATCGTTAGAAGATTCAACTATACTGGCTAATTGTTTTATTTTTTCGTTAGAACTAATTTGTTCCGAAATATCTCTGGCAACGACTAAAATGCCGGATATCTCATCAAATTTATCTTTAATAATAGACCCGTTAAAAAGCACTGGAGTGGAATATCCTTTACGATTTTTAATTTCCATTGAGAAATTTTTAATTTTTTCTTTTTCAAGGGTTAATTGAAAAACGTCGAGGGCTTTCTTTTCATCAGTAAAATATTTTGAAAAATTAGTTCCTAATAACTTCTTACGGGAATAGCCGGTAAATATTTCGGTGGCATGATTAACATCTTTAATGTCCCCGTTAAAATCTATATTGAATATAGAATCTAAATTATTTTCTATTAGACAGCGATTATAATAATCACAAAATCTTATATCTTCTTTCGCTTTTGTAAGTTTTGAAATATCCTGAATAGCATTTCTAAACACTAGCTTGCCATTAATATCGCAGATAGGGTTAGTTTTTAATTTAACAGTTAATTTATTTCTATTTTTTTTAATTAATTCTAATTCACATTTTTTATTCTGTCCTGTTTGTTTAACTTTTTTCAAATGATCAACAAATAGCTCTTTAAAAGCATTATCCAGGAAGACATTAAACTTTTTGCCAATTAAATTATTTTTTCCCTCACATAATATCTCATGAAAAGCTAAATTTGCTTCAATTATCTTTCCATCTTCATCTATAGTAAAATGGCCGGAAGGGGCAAAATCATAAAAGTTATAATATTTTTCGTTCGATTTATTTATTTCATCACTTTTTTTACGCATTTCTTGACTTTGGATTTCGAAATTGTTTTTTCGCATTTCTAGATCATCATACAGATTTTTTAATTCATTGGAGTTTTTAGAAGGTTTTTTTACGAAATCTTTTGATATTAAGGCAGATTTTTTAATCATCTTATCTTTTTCAAGATTATTTTCCATTATTTGGTCCCCCAAACAAATAATAAATTAAAACTGCTTTTTAAAAATTTCAACTAAATTTCTTTAATAAATATGATAGCATTTAATTAATAATCTTTATGATCGAAACCTTTATAAGTATAGATGGTCAAAGATGTAATTAGATGCAATAAGCTGAAAGAGACTGTTAAATACATTTCATGATATACTAGGAGAGTATTATGAAAGATGAAAACACAGAAAATTTTTCCAATTCAATAGATTTGAAGGACGAAAAAGGTAATATTTTAGGTGCAGTAGGAGTAGTTCCATCTAAAGAGCTAGGAAAAAGGGATTTAATTTTGATGGACGAAAAAACAGGCACTCAATCTGCTAGAAGCATAACAGAATTAATTAACATGCTTTCAAAAAAGAAGGTATCTTTTAAAGAAAAAAGAAGGGTTCTTGACTTTTTAGCAGAAAAATTACGGATGTTGGAACAAGATTTATCCGCAAAATATCATTCCAAAAAGGATAAAAAATAATTAATAATAGGCATTAATAAATGCTTTTCATTATTATCCTGGTCGTTACCGCCTCCAACCCAACGACCCCGATAATGTTCCTGAAGTCACAGACTTCAGGAACTTCTTCTTTTTATAAATTTTTTTATAACACCTATCTTAGTTTTTAATCCAATTATATCCTGAAAAAATGAATATTTTTTAAGTTTCATCATCTTCAAGTTCCATTTTATCCAAATTTTTATATAAATCGCAATAATTCTTTATAGGACATTCATTGTGTTTAGGGCCAATAGGTTTGCATATATCCTGTCCAAACTGCACCATCAAGTCATTAAGATCAATCCATAACTCTTCTGGTACAATTTTTTCCAGTTCAATTTCAGTTTCTTCCGGAGTTTTGGTCTCAACCAGGCCAATACGATTAGAAATTCGGTGAACATGCACATCCACCGGTATGGCAGATTTTTTAAATCCATAAACTAAAACACAGTTTGCTGTTTTCCTACCAACACCCGGCAAATTTAAAAGTTCATTTATATTATCTGGCACGTTACTCCCATATTCTTCAATTAAAATTCGGGAAACATCTTTAATTCTTTGAGCTTTGACCCGGTAAAAACCAGCTTTCTTTATAAGAACTTGAAGGTCTTCCACTGGTGCATTAGCTATATCCTCTACCGTATGGTATTTTGAAAATAGTTCTAGGGAGGCAGCATCAGTATTCTCATCACGGGTTCTTTGGGATAAGATAGTGCGAATAAGTACACGATAAGGATCCCCATTCTCAAAAACCCTTAAATCATATTTATCACGAAGAAGATCAATTATTTTTTCAATATTTTTTGAAATAGTCTCTCCCCCTTTCTTAATTAAAAGTAAAAATCGTAAAAAGATAATATCAATCTATTTTGCACAAATAATCTATTTATATCAAATAAATTAGCTGTCTAATTCTGATTTTCTATTAATTCTAAAAGCATCTCAAAACCTTGGTGGATACCTTTACTATTGGTTGCAACAGTGGGAATAATTGGAACATCTGGTTTAATTTTCCCAGTTTCAATTTCAACTGGATTTAAATCTTGTTTATTTGCAAATATAACATAAGGTATATAATTATTATCTAACTTACCCATTATCTCGACATCTGTTTCAGTGATTCCTTTAGAACTATCAATTACAAGTATTGCTCCTTTTAAACCTCTAGCTAGAATTTGTCTCATGAATTTAAATCTTTTTTGACCGGGAGTAGCGAATAGGTGAATTTTACATCCGTCAATCATGATATTACCATAGTCCAAAGCTACAGTTGTACCTTTATGTTCTATTTTGGTTACTTTTTTATTTTCTATTAGGTTTTCGATTGTAGTTGTTTTTCCAGAGTTGTAAGATCCTAGAATAACAATTTTAGTTTCTTTAATACTTTTATTCATGTTTCCATCCTACATCCTAATTTTTTCATGACTTCGGGGAATTTCGGAAATGATACTTGGTGGACTGAAGCGTTTTTTATCTTTACACCGCCAAATTTAAGCCCTACAATGGAAAGGGCCATTACCAGTCGATGATCCATATGGGAGTCTACAATACCACCGCTTGCACCACCCTTAATAATTAAACCATCTTTTTTTTCTTCTACTAATACACCTAATTTAGATAGTTCTGTGGCGCTGGTATTGATTCGGTCAGTTTCTTTATAACGGGCATGCTCCACCCCAAATATTTCTGTTTTACCTTGAGCAACAGCCCCTAGAGCTGCAACTGTAGGCAAAAGATCTGGCGCATTTTTCAGATCAACGTTTATCCCTTTTAATTCACCATTTCCAGTTATAACGATTTTATTATTTTTAGATTTTACATCTGCCCCCATTTCTTGGACAATTTCTAGTATTAATTTGTCACCCTGTTTAGATTTTAGTGAAAGATTTTCTATTGTAACCTCAGAATCTAGAGAAGCTGCTGCTGCCACAATATAGGAAGCTGATGAAAAATCACCTTCAACCGTATAATCCCTACTCTTGTAAATCTGATTATCAACATGGAATCTATTATTATCTGAATCAAAATCAACTTTAACATTAAATTTATTCATAACATCCTTTGTCATATCTACGTAGGGTCTAGATATGAAATTATTCTTGACATGGATATCAACAGGCTCATCAGCATAAGGTGCAGCAATTAATAGTGATGATATGAACTGAGAACTTACATCACCGTTAATCTCTGTTTCACCGCCTTTAAATCCGTTATTTATTATAATAGGTGGCATTCCATTATTTCTAGTTGAGAAAACAGATACTTGGAGTTTTTTTAGTGAATCTAAAAGATCTTGCATTGGTCTGTTACGCAGAGAATCATCACCAGTTATAACCGTAATTCCTGGTGCAAGAGCAGCTACACTAGTCATTATTCTTAAGGTGGTACCTGAATTTTTAACATCTACTACATTTTCCGGAGTTTTTAAATGGCCAGAAGTACCCTTAATTTTACAATGATCATCAAATAACTCAATTTCCGCGCCAAAAGATTTACATGCATCTATAGATGCCGCAGTATCCTCAGAATATAAAGGGTATTTTAATGTGGACTCACCATCAGCTAAACTACCAATAATAACTGATCTATGGGTATAACTCTTTGAAGGGGGAGCTTTAACAATTCCATGAATAGAATCAGTTTTTTTTACAGTTAATTCCATTAAACCACTATCTCCAAAACCACTTTAAGATCTTCAATTTGTTTTAGTTCAACTTTTTCTCCAGTTTTTCCCACTACTTCACTCTTAGTGGATATATGTTCAGGGTTTATTTTACAATTTGCAATGGTTATAAATCCATTTTCTTCCATTTCTTTTGCAATTTGTTGAGGATCATTAGATTGTATATATTCTACTATTTTAGGGGCTGCTTTCTTGAATTCAGGGCCAATAATGGACATTTGGGGAATTATTTCCACCACAATTTCTTTTACATCTGGTTTGCCTTTTTCAACATATAACTGGGAAATACGCATAGTTCCCTTAATATCTTCACTTAAAACTTCAATTTTATCATATAATTTTGGATCAGTGGTGTATATATTCACTGACTTTATATTTGAGTTTAGAGGCAATTTATTAGCTGATTTAAATCTCCTGATCTCCCCAATAATTTTAACACCAACACTACCAATTTCTTCACTTTTTTCATCTATCAACTGGGGATTAAATATGGGCCATGAAGTTGAATGAATACTAATATCATCTTCAGAATTAAGATGTTGATATACTTCATCAACAAAGTGGGGAGTTATAGGTGCTAATAACTTTAAAGTTTTTAATATAACTGTTTTTAAAGTATATTGGGCGGCTTTTTTAGAATCTGACATTTTAGCAGAATCATTGTACAATCTATATTTAACTGCTTCAATGTATTCGTCGCAGAAATCATGCCAGACAAATTTTTGGATTAGGGAAATGGCATCAGCAAATTGATAGGACTCTAAAGAATTAGTAACCAGTTCATTAACGCGGTTTAATTTAGATATTATCCATTTATCTAATGGATTTAAGTTTTTGATAATCTCAGTGGGATTTTCAACTTCAAATTCTGATATATGAATGTTAATAAACCTAAATGCATTCCAATATTTTCTAAGGAATTTATAACCATATTTAACATCTTTCCATTCAAAAGGAACGTCAGAACCTGGAACACTATTAGAGGCCCATAGTCGCAGAGCGTCAGCACCATATTTTTCAATAACTTCTTCGGGACTAATCACATTCCCACGGGATTTACTCATTTTATGACCATCATCACCAAAAACCATACCATTAACTACTACTTCTTTAAAAGGGGACATACCGGTAAGTGCTTTACATCTTAAAATTGTGTAAAAAGCCCAAGTTCGAATTATATCATGTCCTTGTTGTCTTATATTGGAGGGATAAAGTTTATTGTATTCTTCCTCGGGCCATCCAGCTATAACTAGTGGACTAATTGAACTGTCCATCCAAGTATCTAGAACATCTACTTCCCCAGTGAATTCTTCACTTCCACATTCACATTTACCCCTAAATTTATCACGGGTTGGATCTACTGGAAGCTCTTCTGGAGTTGCGACATGTACTTTACCGCACTCATTACAGTACCATACCGGTATGGGTGTGGCAAATATTCTCTGGCGGGATATACACCAATCCCAATCCATGGAACCAGTCCAGTTTAACAGGCGCGTTTTCATGTGTTCGGGAACCCACTGCATGGATTCTGCCGAAATAACAACATCGTCAATTAATTCTTTAACTGCTACAAACCACTGCTTTTTAACCAGTATCTCTATAGGGGTTTTACATCTCCAGCACTGGCCCACATTTTGATCTACCTTTTCTTTTTTTACCAGAATTCCTTCATTTTCCAGATCTTCTATGGTTCTTACTTTACAAACCGATAATGGAAGACCTTCATATCTTCCTGCGGCCTCAGTCATCATACCTTTCTCATCAATAGCTTCGATAATATTAAGATCATAACGATTAACCCATGATACATCAGTTTTATCCCCGAAAGTACAAATCATAACTGCTCCAGTACCAAATTCCGGGTCAACTTCCCTATCAGTAATTATCTCCACTTTATGGCCAAAAATGGGGACTTCCACCTTTTTACCAGCCATATCTTGGTATCTATCGTCTTCAGGATGAACCACTATAGCCACACATGCAGATAAGAGTTCTGGTCGGGTGGTGGCAATCATTACTCCTTTTTCACCATCTTCCGAGGGGAATTCCAGATAATTTAGGTAGGCATCATTTTCTGAGTATTCCACCTCTGCAAAAGCAATCGCTGTTTCACAGCGAGGACACCAATTCACCGGGTGAATGCCTTGATATATCAACCCGTTATTATACAAATTAAAGAATGACTGTTGAGTTTTTTTCATATACTCTTCAGTCATGGTCACATATTCCAGGGACCAATCTTGGGAGAAACCCAGCTGTTTCATTTGTGTTTTCATCATTTTAATATTATCACTGGTAAGATCTATGCACATCTGCCGAAATTCTTCCCGGGGGACATCACTTTTTTTGATATTATGTGTTTCTTCCACTTTAACCTCTGTTGGAAGACCGTGACAGTCCCAACCTTGAGGGAACATTACATCGTACCCTTTCATCCTGTTAAATCTGGCAATTATATCCATGTAAAGCCAGTTTAATACATGCCCCATGTGTATTGATCCGGTTGGATATGGAGGTGGTGTGTCAATAATGTAATTAGGGCGGGTTCCATCACCTATGAATTTGTGAATATAGTTTTTTTGCCATACTTTTTGCCATGATGCTTCTTTTTTGTGATCATAGTCCTTTGGAATATTATCTTTGCTCATCTTACATCTCCTTTAATGATTATATTGTTTTGGCACAAGTTAAAATAATATATGGGTATTGTTTAAATACTAGGATATAATTAAGTGTCATAAAATTAACAGATAAATATTGTGTATAGTGAAAATAGTTAGGGTGAGTAAATGGAACTTTTATGGTTTTATGTTGCAGTGGTTCTAGCAATTAGTGATGAAGTTCATACCTTTTTGTTTTGGAACGTATTTGCTGATTTTTATATATTGCTGGGAGGAATAATAAAAGAAACTGTAGCCTCCAACATAAAACTATGGCTAGTACACGAGATACTGGAATCAATTTTTCATTTTGTGGTCCTTTCAGTGGTATTCTTCTCCTTGGAAATAGGTGTTTTAGGAGCTTTAATTCACATGGTTATTGATCTATATCATGAGTTATCTGGAATTAAATGGACTCATTTACAGCATAGAGCATTGCATTTCACAATAGAATCTATCTTCTTCATGTTAATGTTGTCCGGAAGGTAAATTTATCTTAAATTTAATAAAATAGATTTTATATTATAATTGTTTTATATTATATTTAGGCATGATTAATCCAATAAATTAAAGATTATAATAACCATATTAAATTATTTAAAGTTCATTAAATAGAACCAAACTTAAATGGATCATATTCACCCCTAATATGAATTAAATTATAGTATTAGCATGGAGTAAATAAATATGCCAGTAATAACATTTGATTACGAAGATTTATACGAAATTTTGGGCATTAAAATATCTAAGGAAAAGTTAATAGAGCTGCTTCCAATGATTGGAAGTGATATTGAAGATTATGATGATGAAACAATAAAGGTTGAATTTTTTCCCAACCGTCCTGATCACTACAGTGTAGAAGGTATTGCTAGAACACTTAAAGGATTTTTAGGTTTAGAAATGGGGTTGCCTTATTATAAAGTAGAAAATTCCGGAATGGAAGTAGATGTAGATCCCCAATTAGAGAACATCCGACCTTACGTTTCTTTTTGCGTGGCAGAAGGACTAAATTTAAATGAAAATAAGTTAAAACAACTTATGGAGTTTCAAGAGGATTTACACTGGGTCATAGGGCGAGATAGGAAAAAAGTAGCCATAGGAATACATAATCTTGATGTAATAACTGCTCCATTTTTCTACAATGCAGCTGATCCTAATGGTTTATCTTTCGTACCACTTGATTCTGTGGAGGATATGAGCCTTAAAGAAATTTTACAGGAACATAAAAAGGGCGCGGAATATGCACATTTAATAGAAAGCTTTGAAAAGTATCCGCTTATAATTGATTCAAATCAAGAAGTACTTTCTATGCCTCCTATAATTAATGGTGAGTTAACCAAACTGACTAAAAATACTAAAAATGTATTAATAGACGTAACTGGCACTGATGAGAAGGCAGTTAATTATGCTCTGAACATTATTGCCACCTCCTTTGCCGAAGCCGGTGCAAAAATTAAGTCAGTGAAAATTAATTATGTGGATAGAACTGTGGAAACTCCAAATCTTCTGCCTCAAAAAAAATTAGTTAGGACGATTAATGCTAAAAAAATAATTGGAATTGATATGGATGACGAAAATGCCATTCAAATGTTAGAAAAAGTCAGATTAGGGGCTAAAAATACTAAATTTGGTGAAATTGAAGTATCTGTACCGGCATATAGAATGGATATTCTACATGAAGTAGATATTATAGAAAATATCGCTATTGGAAGTTGTTTTAATAATATCCTCCCTGAAATGCCAGAAATTGCCACTGTAGGAAATGAAGATAGCTGGCATGCATTTGATAATGTTCTTAGAGAGATATTAACCGGATTAGGTTTTTATGAGATTATGAGTTTAATGTTAACCAGTGAAAAAGTTCACTATCAACATTTAAACTTGGAAGAAGATGAACGGGTAGAAGTTGCTCAGCCAATATCTGTAGAGAGGACTATGATACGTAAAAGTCTTTTAAATGGTCTTTTTGAATTTTTAGAGGACAACAAACACGAAGAACTGCCCCAGAAAATTTTTGAAATAGGTGACACCGTATATATTGACCATACTGCAGAAACACAAGTAAAAATGGTTAAAAAGTTAGCAGGAGCAGTCACACATTCTTCATCTAATTTTACAGAGATAAAATCCTTGATGGACGCTATTATTTCTAACATGAATTTAGAAATGAAAATTGAAGATTTTGATCATCCCTCCTTTATTGAGGGGAGATGTGCTGCAGTTAAAGGAATTAAGAAACTAGATTCAGACACTCATATTCAAGGTGAAATTAAAGGATTCTTTGGAGAAATAAGTCCACAAGTTATAACCCAATTTGATCTGGAATATCCAGTGATTGCTTTTGAAATTGAGTTTATTACTTAAATCTTTATTTTTTTTGTCTTAATTTCCCATTAATGTTACCACCACTTTACGGTTTCGAGGACCATCCAGTTCAATGAAGAACACGCTCTGCCATGTTCCAAGGTTCATAGATCCTTCACTAACTGGTATGGACTCACTACCTCCAATAAAAAACGCCCTTACATGAGAATCGGCATTATTGTCTATTCGGTCGTGTTGGTAATTATCATTTTGGGGAATGAGTTTTTCTAATGTTTTTTGAAAATCATTAACTAAACCAGATTCATTTTCATTAATGGCTAGTGCTGAAGTTGAATGACGCGTAAAAACGTTTATAATACCATTTTTGAATTTATGAGATTTAATTAATTCATTCAACTCTCTGGTAATGTCAACAATTTCCATTCTTTTACTGGTTTTTATGGCTAAAAAATCAGTTTTTAATTCCATGTGATACACCATTAATTGATTTGTAAACTATATATTTATTTTTTAAATAAATTACTTTTTATGACTTTTTTTTGTAACATTAAATTTAGTCAATTATTATCAATCACTGGAAAATTTAGATGTTATTTTAAATAAAGTACTCTTATCTTGATGGACAGCTCCTTGTGGACACATTTCCATGCAACATAAACAATTAATGCATTCAGCATATTCAAATTCAGGTATAAATAAACCTTCTTTTATAGCATCTACAGGACAACTTTTCAAGCAGATCTGACAGTTAGTGCATTTTTCCGGGTTAATTGCAGGACGTGTCCACCATAATTTTATTAAAGCCTGAGCTATGGTGGAAGGAAACATATCAAGAGTATTAGCAATGTTAGATGGCCATTTAAAATCAGTAATTATGTGGGGAGTATATCCTAAAACATTTATCTTGTTCAGATTTCCGTTCCCAAGATTTTGATTCATTGCAATTTTATTTGTTGGAACTTTTTTCGTATCTTTTCCCAACAGTTGGCATATATAACTGTCCAGTGCCAATGCATCAGTACTGGCAAGTATCATACCTAATTCCCGGAGGTTTCCATTAGAAGGTCCGGCACCTTCCATCCCTATAATTCCGTCAACAATATTTAAATCAGGTTTGGTTAGGGCGAAAATATCTACCACCTTACTGGAAAATTCTGTAGGTTTGGGTGATTTACGATGATAATCAGTCTTGGTAAGACCAGGGATAGCCCCATACATATTTTTTATTGAACTGGTAAAAATGGTAAGTCCATGAGTCTTAATTTTCGGAAGGTTAATTAAAAAATCGCAATCGATAACCGGTTTGGCAATATGATAAGTATGGTTCTTCCTTTTTCTTATATAAATTCCTTCTTTTTCAAAGTTCAATATTTTGACATCCAACCGTTCACAAACCTCTAAAATTCCAGTTGCACGGTAGTATTTTTCTACGTTATCTTTCACTATACCTCCAGGACTGTCGCCTACAATAGGAATTGCATCTGCTTCACGAACAGCGTTAATAACTGCTTCAATAATTGTGGGGTGGGTGGTTACATGGGCTTCAGGGCTTTTGGCCATTAACATGTTGGGTTTAAGTAGAACATTACTATCTGGTTTAATAAGTGAATTCAATCCCCCTAAAAGGTTCAGTATCTCCTCCAAGGATTTCTGCACTTTTGATAGATTATAATTATTACAAGATGATATGGCTATTTCACTTTGACTGCTTTCCATTACGATCTACCTTTTAAATTTTTTAAATTAATTAGATTAGTATTATTATACTAAACATTATTAGCTTAAGATTATAAAAAGTAGGAATATGAAACGGAATAAATTATCCAAAGCACAATATATTGATGAAAGAATTATTAAACGTTTAAGAATTTATCTAATGATTACTTTTATTATTCTAGTTTTGATAATTTGGGAAGTTTATCAGGGAAAGTTTAATATTATACTGGTCCTTGGAGGAATCCTGGGAGGATTTTTTATAGGTCTTATAGTAAGTCGTATGTACAATTTAACCTGGGATGAAGAAACTAACATTGTGGTAAGTAATATAGACTGGATTGGAGCAGTTATATTGGTTTTTTATTTCATTTTCGTATTCTCTCGGACTTATCTTTTAGGGCATTGGATTGATGGAACGCCCTTATTCTGTACTGTTCTTAGCCTTACAGCAGGTACTATGCTGGGACGGGTATTGGGAACAGATCGTCGTATATATAATATTTTAAAGGCTTTGAAAATTGATTGAATCCTTTGATGTTATTGGTTGCATTAAAATAATATTATTCTGACGAAGAATCCTGATGTTACATATTAAAAATAAAAATAAGAAAAATAATAAAATTAAAAGTAAATTTAGATTATTCAACACCAAATGATTTCATTAGAAGTTCAGGGTTCACATAACCTGCTCTATACATTTTTCCAGTTGTTAAATCATTTATAACAACTTCAGCAGGTGCAAACATCCCTTTATCTATCTTATAGAAATCGTAGTCTGCTTCTTTAAATATGTCATAGAAAGGTTTTCCATATCCATCGGAAGATGAAGATGGTAAATTCTGAGCTAATGATTCTATATCATCTCCTTCTTCAGATTCTATGTAGTAATATGTTCTACCTCCAAATAGCACTGCATCATTAGTTTTACCCATAGCTTTTAGTCCATCAGGGTCTACTGGTGCAATTGGAGCTATACCTGCTGCATATTTGACTTTGTTGACATCAAAGTGTAGTGCTTCTAGCATCTTGTAAGTACCATTTTCCACTACTCGGCCTGCTATTTGTATAGAACCAACTAGCGAAGCAGTTGGTGCCACCAGTACATAAACGTTTTCGTGTGACGCTTCACATTCTTTGGCAATGGCATCTGTAACATCAGCACCAGGTAACTGATCTGATTCCAGAGTTAGTATGGCAATGTCAGCATAATCTTTATATCCAATTTCTTCATAAGTTTCTGCAGGTTTTAATGCTAAAGCTCTGGCCGGACCTGAACCCAGGGCAAAAAAATCTCCTACACTTACTGACCAACCTGCTTTTTGCGCACCTAAAGTTGATATGGCTGGTGAATCAGTTTTAATTTTAACAGATGGTAAAGCGAATTTATCTGATAAATCACCGGGTATGGAGATCCCCACATCGGCTAATCCACCTAAACAAACTTTTGTGTATAGTTCTCCTGCTTTAATACTGCCCGTAACATTTACGCCGGCATCTATTACTGTAGAACCATTTTCAAGTTTAGATACTGCGATATTTAATTCTTCTGCATTTTCTATCATTAAATCTACTGTCTTTTTAGCTTCAAGATTGACACTAACCATTTTTTCACCTCAATAAACATTTATATAGATACAAAATTTATAATGCTTCTATGATTTTTAGCAATCTTTTTCCTTAATTAATTTACTATAATTTTTTATTAAATCTAAAATTTTATCAAACATAGATTATGAAGATTATATAGTATCATATCATAATTTTAACAAAAAAACATTACCTACAATTCTAAAATCTGTTCTGCGTCCTTAAAATTAACTTCGTAGATATGTGCACTTATAGAATGAATCGTCACATTGGCTACATCTACATCAAGCTTTTCAGCAGCATATTTAGCTAGGTGTGTTAGTCCCACTGCATTGGGGAACCAAGCTCCGTAAATATCATGTGAACGCCATAAAGCAGTAGTATAAAGCTTTCCATTCCTAATTTTTAAGTCTACCAATATCATACAAGGTACTTCATCAGTTTTTGTATCAACTGCAGGGTCCCAAGTAATAGATATTGCCCTTCTTGATTCTTCACAGCTTTTCAGGCGGTCGATGGCGACTTGTATTTGATCAATATCATCAAAATGTTTTCGAAGTCGATTTCCATATGTATACACAAATCCTTGGATATCTTTACTTAAAAATTGTTCTGAGTAGAGTTCAAGCTTTTCACCGCTCCAGAAGTATCCTTCGGGTATACGAATTTCTTGTACTTTGGCAATTTTGTTAAGATAAAACTCTTCAGACATTTTATTACCAAGAGGGTTAGTTATGGTAACTAAAGTGTTTAAAAATTCTTTAGTAAGAGAGCCTCTTTCATCTCTAATCTCTTTACCTTCAAGCATTATTTTTCTTACAAGTGTTTCCCAGCCGTCTGCTATTTCTGAAACTTCAATTTGAAATGACATATTAAATTCTCCAATAATTAAATATTTCTATAATAATCTCATGATTATAAAATGTTTTAAAAACTTTTTGCCAATCTTTCCATTCTTAAATAATGTTTAAAGACTTTTTACCACATCTACCATATTTTGAAGTTTTTTAAATGCGGATTCACGGTTTCTCATTCTCATTCCACAATCTGGATCAGCAATCATTTTCTCGGATCCAATAAGTTCTATTCCCTTATTTATTAAGTTTCTTATTTCTTCTTTGGTTTCAACACGATCACTTTTAGTGTCAAAACATCCAAATCCTATCCTTTTTCCTTTAAGATTAACATTTTCCAATACTTTCAGATTACTAGGGATCCCGGCGAATTCACAATCTACTATATCCACAGGGAAGGTTAAAAGTTTTTCAAAAACTAGGTTAACATCTCCACAAACATGTAAACCGACTGGTATGGACAGATCTTTAACTATAAGTTCAATAGCCTTTCTAGCAGTAGATATATCAACCATGCCAGTAGAAAGAAATGGTTCGTCTATCTGGATATATATGGCACCGGCCGATTCTAGATATTGGGCTTCATTCTTTAAGGCGTATGCTAGATCCATTATAGGATCTTCTTTATTTTTATAGAAACCCTCTATTCTTGATGAAAAAACTAATGTAGATGGTCCTGTTATAACTCCCTTAACTCCTTTTACACCCTCTTGCAATTTTTTAGAATTATTATAATCCTTTGAAATTGATTTTGCAACTTTAATTGCATATTTAAGGTCATCTGCACCTATAGAAAATGCTAAGGGACTAATTTTTCCCAATATTTTTGGTATATTTTCCTCCACAGTCATTCCCGGAATTGAACTAGCATAAAATTCAACCATACCCGTTCTTACCTGACCATCAGAGATCATATCTACCCCTGCTTTGACTTGATCACCTACAGCCAGAGCTATGGCGGGTTTATACTTATCATAGGTTCCCATAATACTAGAAATTTTATCTTTAAACGTTTTTGGCTCTTGGGGAATTGGTGGATAGCTACCCACTACTGTTGTCAGCATTTTTTACCTCTAGACTATAATTTAATATCTTTAGTAAATTTTGTCTAAGAAATTTTATCTACGAACTATTTAAAATAAATTTAGTTTATTATTGAATAGTTAATAAGTTATTTTAAAATATCAAAAAAATTATCTTTTAATATTTAGCATATAAAATTCAGGAGAAGACAAATTGACAAGCAAACCTAGACCTTATAGATTTACAGAAGCAGTCAGCAAAGAATTGGATAATGCATTTAAAAATTTAGCTTCAGAAATAATGAAAGAAGGAGCCATATCTGCTAAGGATAAGTCTTTGATAGCCTTAGCATGTGCTGTTGCAATTAACTGCCAGCACTGTGTAACTGCACATAAAAAGCACGCACTAATGGAAGGAGCAACTAGAGAAGAAATAATTGAAGCTGCGGCGGTAGCAGGACAGGTTAGATTAGGATCAGGTTTTACTTTTGCGTCTTTCCTTTTAGATGATTTTGAATAATATAAAGTTAAAATGCAAAATGTATATTTTTACTAAATTTTTTGGGATTTATATAATTAAAAAATATTTTTTTATAAAATTTATTTAATTTCTATTTCCCGAATTTTTTTAATTTCATCCATTTCAACCGGAACCTCTACTACTGCAGTACCATAGCATGGTTTAGTATAGGGAAGCATTATATGAGATTTTTCAGAATCTATACCGATGGGAATGGGAGGAATTCCAATTATTCGTGCACCAACAATCTTAGCTCCGGCCTTGACATGAATTATTTCTTTTCCATTTTCTTCTATATATTTTGCACAATCTTTAAATCCAGAACGACTCATATGAACCTTGTAATCTTCAGATTCTTTAAGAAAGGTTTCAAGGCAAAACATCTTATACCTCCAAATCCTTCATGGCTTTATCAAATTTAACCCTTATAGGTGTTGGATTGTGGTAGGCTCTAGCCGATACAATTATGGCATTAGTAGAATCTTTTACCATGTTTATATATTCTTCTATTACTTCCAGTTCTCTTTCGAATATGAGGGCTATAGATTTGGCATTTAAAATATTTTCAAAGGTAACAAAATAGGAAACTGCAGCATCACGATGAACGAATCCCACCATTAAATCAAAATCGCCTTCATCTATCTTTTCCAGACAAGAATCTACATCTATTTTCTTATCGACATATAAGCATTCTGGGTCCGAAACTTCCAGTAATTTCATTGCGGAGGGAGTACTGGACACTGTGACATCATATCCTAGTTTTTTTAGTTTATTTGTAACATAAATCGCCATAGGTGTTTGTGATGGTGATTCCGGGCATCCTAATAATATTAAGGCTTTTTTCATTCTTTTTCCTCAATAAAATTTTATTTTTTTAAAGAAATTTGATATAATATTTTTAATTATCTTGGTATATATTTCCCTATTTTTATTTTTGTTTAAGGCTTAATATATGGGCGGTGACCAGTGCACCTAAAAACAAAAATGTTAGAAGGGCGGTCCCGTTCATGGAACGATTCATTAAGAATAATCCAACTATACTCTGGGCAATGAATGCGGTAAGAGAGCCTATAAGTAATGCTTCTCTACCCACAAATTTTCTATCGCCACTTTCTCTTTTTTCACGATACATGTAGAGCATTTTAAATCCAATAAAATAGGTACCTAAACACCAGAGGAGTAGAATGATTAAGGATAGATAACCAAAATCAAAGGTGAATCCGAATATACCCGGCAACATGTAATCTATAACATCTTTTTTAGTTACTAATAGGCCGTAAAAAAGAGGAAAAGGCAGTCCAAAGGCAATTATTAGGGACATGGGTAAGGTTATATAACCATCAGAGCCATTAATGCACTCTGCACCCCAATAACATGAGCCATGTTCATGACCAAGCAGGGATGAATTTTTCAAAACCATAGCTAGACTAGGATCGGAGAAAGTTTCTATTCTTAAAATTCTAAGCATAGGACTCAATATGGGCATTTCTAATGCTTTGGAAAGTAACTCTAGTGATCCAAATCCGGCAATTCCTATACCGGCAAATAATAATATTTTTTTAACTGTGAAAACAGATTTTTGTCGGAAAGATTTGGATATAATGAAATATCCTAGGAGCAGTCCAATGAACCATAATAACAGAAAAGATCTGTGCATTAGTCCTCCTGCTATAGTTATTATTATTATTAAAAGAACTACAAATCCTTTAAGACTTCCAGTATTCACACCAGATTCTTTCATTATGGGTTGGGCAGCCAAGGCTGTTACTGCCGCCAGTAATGCAATAGGTCCAAATGAATGGGTAAATTCAAAATGACCCATTTGCAACAACAATAAGATGGTATCAATACCAAACAACAATCCAAAACCCACACATAGAATAAGCGCCAAAAAAAGCACTATACTCATTGAAAGGGGAACTATATTTAAAAGGAACATGACTCCTGCGTAAAGTATGAGAGCCACTTCAATTATAAACTGTAAGTGATTTTGAGCGATTAAGGGCAATTTACTCCTCCATATCCTATCAATTAAATGATTTATTTGCTAATATTTTTATAAAAATGTCTAAATATTTAAATAACTTAATAAAAACATGATTTTGTAATTTAAATTATATTTTTTGCTAGTGTACTTAGCAATTAATTAATATCATAATCTTTTAAAAGGGTTATTATATTATTCCAATTTGTGCATTTAAATTTATTGTCATCTCTTTTTAAACTTTATTATAGATATGTAATTCGTTGTCCAATGGCTTCTGGAAAATAACCATATGCTCTCCCTTACCATTATAGTCTTTACAAGTAATAACACCATTTACTTCAAGACTTTTATCATCAGGGGGAATAATATGTTTAAAACCTAATTTAGTATAAAATTTGATAGCATCCTTATTTATAGGCTTGGTGATTAAAGTAATTTTTTTACAGCCTTTGGATTTAATCTCATGGGAAAATTTTTCTATAATTTTTTTAGCAAACCCTTTGCCTCTAATTTCAGTTCTTAAACATAATAAATGAATATAGGCCTCTTCAAGATTTTTTTGGGAGATAAAACCTAATAAAAATCCATAAATCTCATTATTCTTATTTGATTCAAAAACTAGTGAGGTGTTTGAAAAAAATTTAGTGAAGATGTGATAGATTGAATTTCTCTCTGTTGACATAGGTTTACATTGTTCAGCCAGTTTTGCTATTTCTATGAAATCATTTTCTTTAGCGTAACGGATTGTGTAATCCATATAAATCCTCATTTTATGTTTATTATAAGTTTAATTTTCCATTTTTATAATATTCTAAGGTTTCCATTATTTTCGAATACTTAAATTATATAATTTTTTATTATTTCATGTTCAATGGAATTAAGTAAATGATAAATAACATAATAATCAGATCATATCATTACCCAGACATTAACTTTAAATATTACCTAATTCTAATGTGGGTTAAGGGCTGGTAGCTCAGGTTGGTAGAGCGTCGCCTTGGCATGGCGGAGGCCCCGGGTTCAAATCCCGGTCAGTCCATATTTCTTTTCATTATTTACTTATGGATATTTATTTATTTAATATTAAATACCTAATATTCCATTAAAACACAGTTTTTAAAGTTAATAAAAATTATATCAAAAATTTAGTATTTAATGGTTATACTTCTTTTTAAAAATTATAAAAATCATTTTTCTAGAGAATTATAAATATTATCAACAATTATCTGGAATAAATCATCAGTTTTCATCTTTTTATTATTTTCTTTGTTTTCCAGTAACTTTAAGGCTAGATTAACTATTTCATCAGGATTTGTTGATCGATTCATCATTCCCAGATCTATGTAATGTTTATCTACCGCTAGTAATTTACCGGGATAGCAGGATATTACTGGTGTTCCCAGAAGTGCTGATTCTCTATTCATAGTGCCACCTGCCCCAATTACTAGATGGCATCTTTTCATCAAACTAAAAGTATCAACTGGGGGTTTAATAATAGTAACATTTTTATTTCTTTCAAAAATTTGTTCTTGCTCTTTAAAACGTGGAATTATTAGTATGTTGGCATAATCTTCTAGAACATCAACTATTGGTGACAAAACTGATTCTCTACAGTTAGCATCAAGATATGATGCCAGTGAAGGTTCTGGTCTCATTAGAATAGTTTTATCCTTTTTTAAATTAAGTTTCAGATACTCAAAAATGTTTTCATTGTATACAAAATTTTTAAAGTGAGTTATCTCAGACGTACCATAGTATCTTATAATATTATTTGGATCTGCTCCAAATTGGAGAATACTCCACATGTTAATAGCTTTTGGTGCAATAATCTTATTGCAAAGGGGTAATGTAAGTTTATTAGCAGCAATCATCTGTTCATTGTCTAATACATAAACGTTGGGAATTCCTAATCCAAAAGTTACTCTGGGAAGTTCAATAGAATGTTTTGATATTCCAACATCCGGTTTTTCTTTCTCCATAATCTTAGCAAGTTGGTAAGATCTTTTTGTACTTTCGTTTAGTTTTTCAGCTAATGTAACTCCGTGTTTACCTACAGAAATATATTCCATACCAAATAGATCCAGTAATCTGTGAATATCCCCAAATTTCCGGGCAGTGATAATAACCTCTTCTCCTTCCGCTTGAAGATAGTCAATAACACTCTTAAAAAAACGAATATGTGGGGAATTAGTTATATCAAACCAAATTTTCACAAGATCACCTTTAAATTTATTTAAGATGTTAAATTTTTAAAATTTAGATTAAGAAAATTTTTATTCATTTATAAAATCTTCAATACTATCTATAATGTTCTGTAACCCTTCACCTGTTTTTAAACTCGTTTTTATTACTTTAACATCGGGATTTAGATTTAAAACATCAGAAACCATTTTATCCTGGTCAGCTCCCACAGCTTCAGCAATGTCTACTTTATTTATAACCACCAAATCGGCGTCTTTAAAGATTAGTGGATGTTTTTCAACAGTATCATCGCCTTCGCTTACACTTATTACTACCATTCGAATATGTGAGCCTAAATCAAAGTCTACAGGGCAAATTAAGTTACCAACATTTTCTATAAAAAGAAGATCTATCTGTTCCAGGGGAAGATCTTCAAAGGCGTGTTCCACCAGATGCGCATCCAAGTGACATTCTTTACCAGTATTTAAACCCACTACGGGTACTTCATATTTTTCAAATCTCCCGGCATCAAATCTACTAATTACATCTCCGGCTATAACTCCAATATTATAATTCATTTTTTGGATTAAATTTTCAATAAGAGATGTTTTACCAGAGCCTATTGCTCCTAAAACATCAACAGCAAAGACATTGGATTTATCAAGAATTTTTTGATTTTTTTTGGCCAGTTTTTTATTGGCCACCATAATATCATGTTGTATTTCAACTTCAGCTATCTTGTGCATTTTCATCACTTTTTTCTATTTTAATGCTTTTAACGTTACATTCTCTTCCAGTAATTATTTCAAGTTCCATAGATTCACATTCAGGACAGTTAATGATAGGTGCATAATGATCTAAATCATCTGACTTAGTTTTACCAGAATAACCACAATTATTACATTTAATTTCTATTGGAATAGTTTCTATGTTAATTTTTGCACCTTCAAGTAAAGAGTCTTCACTTAAAACTTCAATCATAAATTTTAATTGTTCTGGATTTAATAAAGTCATCTCTCCAAGTTCTATATCAACTTCAGTAATTTCTTGTGCATCATTTTTCTCGGCGACTTCAATAACGGTCTTAACCATAGCATCAGCCATTGAAAGTTCATGCATTGGTACACCTCTCATATTATTAAATAAAACTATAATTTATTTAACACCTTGAAAAATAAAAATTAATCATTAGAATCTTATAAACTGTTTTTTAATTGATTAAACCTTTATTTTAGGTTATTAAATAATTATTAGTGTATTATATTTTAATTTACATTTAAAATTTATATTCTATTTATAACCAGATATTTTATTATTAATAAGATTCTTACTAATATCTTACTTATAAAGTTATAAGCATTATTGAAATAATGGTTTCATATTCAATGAACCTATTATGAAAAATAATTGTTGAATTAAAATAATTAAAATATTATATCCATGGTTAAACATTATAAAAATTTTATCTATTAACTCTCTATAATTAAATTAATAAGGTAATTAAAAAATATTAAAATTATATTATATTGTTTATATTTATTCCGGGTGATCATTTTGATAGTAGGAGGTTCTGCATCTCAAAAATTAGCTGCAAAAATTGCAGCTGAATTACAACACAATTTATGTCCTATAGAAACTCGTAAATTTCCTGACGGTGAACGATATATACGTATAAAAGGAGATATAGAGGATGAGGCAGTAGTTATTCAATCTACCAGTTATCCTCAAGATCAAAACATTATAGAGCTTCTTTTTATAATTAAAACTCTTAAGGATTTGGGTGTAAAAACTATAAGGTTAGTAGTACCTTATTTTGGATATGGAAGACAAGAAAAACGTTTTAAACAAGGTGAAGCTATATCGGCTCAGATTATAGCTGAAATACTAGAATCGGCCGGTGTTTCAGAACTATTCTGTGTAAATCTCCATGAAAATAATATGGCCAACTTTTTCAATATCCCAGTAACTGAACTTTCAGCCATGCCCTTAATCGCTCAACACATACAAGAACAAGTTGATGAACCGGTTATAATAGCTCCAGACAAAGGAGCACTGGATCATGCACAAGAATTGGCCGATATTTTACAGTGTGGTTGTGATTATCTTGAGAAAACTCGCCTATCCCCGGAGCAAGTAGAAACTAAACCTAAAAATATTGCTATAAAAGGTAAGCATGCTGTCATTATCGATGATATTATTAGTACGGGTGGAACTATTGTTAATGCCGCTAAAATTTTAAAAGATCATGGTGCTGAAAAAATCATGGTAGCATGTGTTCATCCGGTTATGGTTGATGATGCTCTACTAAAAATATTCGCCAGTGGTGTAGATGATGTAGTTGCCACCGATACCATAGGTTCAGATGTAAGTGTGATATCATTGGCCCCTCTAATTGCCGAAGCTCTTAAAAAATAATTATAAAAATAACTTTTTTATACTCTTTATAATTTTGATTTATCATGTTTTTAGATTAATTTTAAAAAAAATAATCTATCTTATCTCTTTTTCGAGCATTCCTTCAAATATATTCACTATATGGATTATACCTTCTTTAACTTCATGGGAAATTTCATCCCCAAGATCTATTTTTTTTGGTTGCATACCAATTAATATAATTTGGGCATTAGTTCTAAATTCTAAATAATTAATTAAGAAAGAAATAGGCATAGCATGGGTGGATATGTTATATTTAGAGATTTCATCTTTTAAAACTAGTCTAATATACCCCGGATCCTTTTTCATATTCACGGCATCTACTAAAATGATATGTGATGGTTTTTCCTTTTTTATAGCACCAGTGAAATTTTCAGGCACACTTCCTCCATTAAAAATTGATATAGAATCTTTAGAAGCAAATTTTTTAGATAGTTCATGGGCAATAATACAACCTAAAGCATCATCACCCCTCATATCATTTCCAATTCCTAATATAACCAGTTTATCACAATTTTTCAGGAATTTTTGCAGTTCGGATTTTAATACTATCCAGTCCACCACCCATCTGGTATTCTAAATTAATTCTTATTTTATCATCCTTTTCCACAAACATTTTATCAGTGGGAATAAACAAGGGAGGATTCATCATGGGACTTGGTCCACACACAATATCAGGTGTTAGAATAGTGAAACTGGTTAATTTAATCCCAGATAATTCTCCTTCTCTACTAATTTTAACGATTAAATCTACTTTAACATTTTCATTTATTTCCTGGTAAAAACTAGTTTCATTATATATTATTAGCGGACCTAGAATTTTATGCTGAGGAAACTTTTCATTTTCATAGCATAAGTGTTCTGCTTTCATGTGTACTGGTTCTAATCCGGTTAATATTTTATAGGGGATAATTTTACCCTTCTTTTTTAAGTATTTCGATACGGTTTTTATAATGGGGATCTGTTCTTCGTCAATTAAAGCAGTGTCCAGCATTTCACAGATAATTAGGTCAGCTTTTTCAGGAAATTCAATATTTTTAGCATCACCTTCAATAAATTGGACATTATCATATTTTTTAAGATTTTCACCTGCGCATTGTGCTGCGCCACTGTCTAATTCAACAGCATATACCTGTTGTGCATATGGTGATGCAAATATTGATAGTATTCCACTTCCAGTTCCTATATCAAATACTATGCCTTTACAATTATCTTTGATTGCATCATAAAAAGCAGATAACCTTTCATAATCAGAAAGAAGGTTATATTGGTAAGGAGTAGCTAAAAGTTGCATAGCTATTTTAAAAATAATTAAAATAAAATTATAAAATTAAGTTATTACTCAATGTTATTACTTAAATGTAATACTATTAAATTTTTTTTATTAGTCATGGTCAATTGCTTCTCCAGCAGCAGTACTGGTTAATCGGACATGCTCCACACCTTTCAATCTCATAATTTTCTCTGTTAGATCTCTGATGTACTTAACATCTCCTTTTACTACGATAATCTCAAGACAATACTTTTCTGTCATATGTACGTGCATAACTGCGTTTATATAATCTCGGTAGTCGTGTTGGATGTCGGTTAAATCTTCCATTACATCGGTGAAATGGTGGTCATATATTACTGCGATAATACCAATCCGATCGCCTTCCATCTCATTCATCCATTGATAACGTACTATATAATCTTTTAATGCATCTCTTATACCTTTTGAACGGGATTGATAGCCTCTATCCCTTAAAACCTCATCAAATTCCTTTAATAATTTTTTTGGTAAGGACATACTTATTCTCATCATGGAATACCCCCAAATTGATTATTATCATAATACTTTTTCATACTATTTAAATCTTATTCTACACCAATGATCATGTTATTTCCTTAAAATTAGGTATATTTATAGTAATTTTTATAGTAATTCAGTCAAATATAAACACAAGTTATACTAAGATTTTATTAAAAAGAATAGTCAAATATTAGATTAAATTATATATGAAAATTTAATACATCGTAATTCTGGATAAATTTAGGGGAGTAATTGGAGTGATCTAAATGAAAGTTAAAGAAGCCATGAACCCGGGTGTTATAAGAATAAGTCCATACACTAGGCCGTTAGAAGCCTTTGAAAGGATGTATAAACACGGTGTTCGTAGACTATTTGTACTGGATGAAGATGAAAATCCCATAGGAGTAGTATCTTATTCGGATCTTATAGGTGTTTTAGGAAGTTTGAAACCAGGACCTCGTGAAGTAGATGTTTTAGAAGTTTCGGATATAATGGCAAAAGAAATTATGACCATATCTGCTGATGATGGGGTTGAAGATGCTGCTAATTTAATGTTAAGGGCTGATATTTCGGGTTTGTTGGTAATGGAAGATGAAAAACCAGTAGGTGTAATTACTAAAACCGATATTTGCAGATTAGTTGCAGCAGAACTATTAGTAGCAGTTTAAAAACTTAATTTGTCATTAACAATTATGATTTGAAATTTTTTTTTATTTAATTTACTTCTTAAAATTAGTAAAATATTTTTAAAATTAGTATTTATTATTAAATGCGGCTGCCGGGATTTGAACCCGGGTCGTAGGCTTGGAAGGCCCAAGTCCTAACCAGACTAGACTACAGCCGCGATGCGGCGTCCGGGATTTGAACCCGGGTCACTGGCGTGGCAGGCCAGAGTCTTAACCAGACTGGACTAACGCCGCATACCCATGATTTTAGATTCATCCTATATAAAGTTTTAGTTTCAACTTTTAAAATGTACTTAAATTAAATTTCTACACCAAAAATCTATTTTAAGGAATAGTAAAATAATGATAATAAATATTTCAACTCAATAATCATCAAGTTTATATTAGAATGAAGACAAAATCTGTTAGTTTAATTAGAATTTTTCATTAGGTCATGAAAAAATAATCGGGGGAATAAATACGAATCTAAAGAAATATGGTCTTCCTTTAGCAATTATTGCCGCAGCAATAGTAATGTTGATACCATTAGAAGGTTTAAGTGCCGCGGGTCACGCATCAATCGCTCTTTTAGTTTTTGCGGTAATAATGTGGGGAACTGAAACTGTTCCTCTGGCAGTTACTTCATTAATAATATTGTTTATACAACCGATACTCGGTATTGAGAGTTTTGATAATGCGGTTATTGGTTTTGCAAATCCTATTTTATTTTTAATGATCGGCGGATTCATAATTGCTGAGGCAATTAGAAAAAGTGGTCTTGCTAAACGTATAACTTATATTATGCTATCCAAACTCGGCACTTCGTCCAATATGACCCTTTTAGCCGCAGTTTTTTCAACCGGTATTATGTCTGCTTGGATTGAAAATGTTGTGGCATTTGCAATGCTTTTACCAGTAATTAAAGAAGTAATCTCATTAATGGGGGTTAAAGATGCTAAATGGGGTAAAAGTAATTTTGCAAAAGCAATGGTATTGGGGGCATCCTATGGATCATTAGCTGGAGGTCTTGGAACTGAAATTGGAACCGCACCCAACCTGATGGCTGCAGCATATACTCAAATACCTTTTCTTGAATGGATGATTTTTGGTTTTCCTCTGGCTATAGTGTTGATGTTTGTAATATGGAAAGTTCTGGGTATAATATTTCCTTCCGAAGTTAAAGAAATTAAAGGAGGAAAAGAAGCAATCAACTCCACTCTAACTAATATGGGTCCAATGACCCGGAATGAAAAATTTGCTTTAGTTATATTATTATTTACAATATTTTTATGGGTGACAACACAGTTCACTGGATTGAATAGTTATTCAATAGCATTGATAGGTGCAACTCTATTTTTTATTTTTGGCATAGTAGATTGGAAAGACGCTCAAAAAAATGTTGATTGGGGTTTAATAGTATTTTTTGGTGGTGCACTATCATTAGGCGCGGCTTTACTTAATACTGGAGCTGCTAATTGGTTAATTCAGGATCTGGTTGGATTAGTTGGCAGTGATCCTTCGACTTTATTAATGACGGTTATTCTAATGGTAATTGCAGTGGTTTTAACTCAAGTCATGTCAAATATTGCATTATCTGCAGTTTTAATCCCGTTATCAGTTACTTTTGAAGGAGCTACAGGTCTTCCTGTGGGAACATACGCTGTACCGGTCGCTATTTCTTGTTCATTATCCTTCCTGTTCCCTATGGCTGACCCTACTGTGGCCATGGCCCATGGAACTGGTTATATATCTGTGAAAGAGATCATAAAAGCAGGTATTCCCATGATAATTATTGGCATTGCTTTGACATTGGTAGTAGTATTCACAATTGCTCGTCCAGTACTTGCAGGGATTTAAAAAAAATATAATAAACCTTAATTTATTTTTTTTATCTTTTTTTATTAAAATTAAATGATTAATCAATATTATAAAAGGTTATAAGATTATCTATTAACTATGAAGACTTTTAAGATGTTATTAAATTATCTATTACAGCCATATCAATATTTTCTTCTACTATTTGGGCTAACCTATTGATAGAAAACCTTTTCAAATTTTCAAATTCGTCAGATTCAAATTTTAAAGGATCCAAACCATTTTCTACCCTTAAATAATCAGTAAACACTCTTCTAAATTTGAAATTGTGAAAGATTCCATGGAAGTATGTTCCTAAGGTTAAACCATTAACTGCACCATCATAGCCGGATTTAGGATAATTTCCACAACCTTCTATCACTTTCATTAAGGGTTTCGAATCACCTAAAATAGAAACTCCTTCGTGTAATTCGTATCCTTTAACATATTCTCCTGTTAAATTAGAAAATAAACCATTACCCAATATTTTTCCTCTGCTTTGAGTTATGATTTTATCCATTTTTTCAAATTTAGTTTTTATGTCAAGCAATCCCAGTCCTTCAATGCTCCCATGTTTAGATTCTTTGAAAGATTCATCTGATATTTTGTTTCCAAGTATCTGGTAGCCACCACATATCCCAAATAGGGGTATTTCATTGGTTACTGCATTAATATCATCTACAAAACCATACTCCTTTAAGGTGAGAAGATCTCCAATAGTATTTCGGGTACCAGGTATGATTAATGCATCAATCTTACCAAGATCTGATCCCATTTCAATGAGACTAATCCCTATATCAGGTTCATATTCCAGGGGGTCGATATCGGTGAAGTTTGAAATACGTGGAAGTCTTAAAACGCCAATATTAACCTTTTCATTCTTTTTATAGTTACGTTCAGACAGAGATGCAGAATCTTCTTCTGGAAGTTTTAGACTTTCATCAAAGGGCACTACCCCTAAAACGGGCACCCCCACAATTTCTTCTATTTGGTGAATTCCCGGAATTAAAATATCTAAATTTCCTCTGAACTTATTTATTATTATCCCTTTGATTCTATCTCGGTCTTCCTTATCTAAAAGGGCGAATGTACCGGCTATAGATGCAAAAACCCCGCCACGATCAATATCTGCTACTAGGATCACATCAGCGTCAGCCAAAGCCGCAATTTTCATATTGGCCATGTCCCTATCCATCATGTTAATTTCTGCAGGAGATCCGGCTCCTTCCATCACAATTATATCATAATCTTCTTTTAATTTATCTAAAGACTCTTTTATGGCTTTAAGTGCTTTACCTCTAAAAGAGTTCTGATAATCATAAAAGTTCATATCGTTTACAGGTTTTCCGTGGACAATGACTTGTGAAATAAAATCTTCTTTAGGTTTTAAAAGAATAGGATTCATATTATAGGATGGATCAACTCCAGCAGCTTCTGCTTGTAAAACTTGTGCCATGGCAATTTCAGCATTTTCTTTAGTGGTAAAAGAGTTAAGAGACATGTTTTGTGATTTAAAGGGAGCTACTGCATATCCTCTTTTAGAAAAAATTCGGCATAGTGCTGCCACTACTACACTTTTACCTGCGTTAGATGAGGTCCCCTGTACCATTATGCATATTGTTTTCTTGTTTACACCCATAATCCGACCTCCCATATAATACAGTCATTGAAGATTCTTTTTGATTATTTGGGATTTTTTCTATATTAATCCAAGGAATATTTAATTTTATGCTAAATAAATAAATCTTTGATGACAAAATTTAAATATATAGATTTTATATTATTATACAATATATTTCAATTTGAATATTTTTACCTTTTGTAACTTTAATAGATATTTATATATACTACGTCAGTTAACTAAATATTTATAGTTAATAAAATTGTATCTCACTATAAAAAAATTTGTTTTTATTCAACGTAAATAGTTATAAAATGTTAAAGTTGTTTAAACAGAAAATCAATCCAATTTTGGAGGTCTTCATTTAAAATGACAAATTTAACCAAGAACTCTAATACTTCCCTAAATTTAAATAGTTACGAAACATCTAAAGATATTAAAGTCCCTGATAAACTTATTGATCAAATAATAGGTCAGGAAGAAGCAGTAGAAACAGTGAAAAAAGCTGCTAAACAAAGAAGAAATGTTCTTCTAATTGGGGAACCGGGTATTGGTAAATCTATGCTGGCCATGGCCATGGCCGAGTTACTACCTCCGGAACAACTTCAAGATGTTCTGGTCTACCCTAACTTAGAGGATTCTAATAATCCATTAATAGGCGCAGTACCGGCAGGAGAAGGAAAAAGCATAGTAATGAATCATAAAGCCAAATCCAAGGCACAGGATGATAAAAAGAATACTTTTATGATTATCATAATTTCTCTGATACTGGTCATTGGATTCATGTTACAACAATTCCTGGCGGCAATAATAGCAGCAGGTATTGTATTTTTGGCTCTCCAACAAATGAGACCAAAAACCGCAGTAATGGTACCTAAATTACTTGTAAGTAATGAAAATAATAAGACTGCGCCATTTGTTGATGCTACTGGTGCTCATGCTGGAGCTCTACTAGGTGATGTAAGACACGATCCATATCAATCTGGAGGGCTTGGAACACCTGCTCACGAGCGTGTTGAATCAGGGATGATTCACCGGGCACACAACGGTGTTCTTTATATTGACGAAATTGGTACCATGAAAATGAGAACTCAGCAAGAACTATTAACTGCTATGCAAGAGAAGAAATATTCAATCACAGGCCAAAGTGAAACCAGCAGTGGAGCAATGGTCCGTTCCCACGCAGTACCTTGTGATTTTGTACTGGTTGCTTCAGGAAATATTCAAGTGTTGGAAGGTATGCACATTGCTCTAAGATCCAGAATTCGAGGATATGGATATGAAGTTTTCATGAAGGATTCTATGAAGGATTCTAAAGAGAACAGACAAAAATTAGTCCAATTTATAGCTCAAGAGGTTTCTAAGGATGGAAGAATACCACACTTCAGTAAAGAAGCAGTAGAAGAGATCATTAGAGAGGCCCAACGAAGAGCTGGTAAAAAAGATTCACTTACATTACGTTTAAGAGATTTAGGTGGTTTAGTTAGAGCCGCTGGAGATATTGCTAAAGGAGAAAAGGCAGACTTCGTAGAACTTAAACACGTTCTTAACGCTAAAAAACTGGCAAGAACTTTGGAACAACAAATAGCCGATCGATACATCGTCCAAAAGAAAAAATACAGAGTATTTAAATCAGAAGGAACTGAAATTGGGCGTGTTAATGGTTTAGCCATAATAGGTGATCGCAGTGGCATTATCTTACCTATAGTTGCTGAAGCTGCTCCGGCTCAAAGTAAAGAAGAAGGTAGAATAATTGCTACCGGTAAACTAGGAGAAATTGCCAAAGAAGCAGTACAAAATGTCAGTGCTCTTATCAAAAAACATACTGGTACAGATATCTCAAACTATGATATTCACATACAATTTCTGCAAGCTTATGAAGGTGTTGAAGGTGATAGTGCCAGTGTTTCTGTGGCAACAGCAGTGGTATCTGCTTTAGAAGAAATACCAATTGATCAATCTGTTGCATTAACCGGTTCACTTAGTATACGTGGTGATGTACTCCCTGTTGGCGGTGTTACTGGTAAAATAGAGGCTGCTGCCGAAGCTGGAGTTAAAAAAGTTTTAATTCCTAAATCAAACCTTCATGATGTTTTGATTGAGAAACGATATGAAGAGAAGGTTGAAATAATACCAGTGGAAACACTTAGTGATGTTTTAAAACACGCTCTTATAGGTAAAGGTAAGAAAGGCCTTGTTGAAAAAATGCAGAAAATAGGGGACATAGTTCCTAAAGGCATTTTACAAAATCCAACAACACATTAAAAACCATATTAATTTGAAAGGATAATTTCCTTTCAATCTATTTTTTAATTATTAATAAATCAATTTTTAATTTTTTATGCATAATTAATTTATTTGAGCTATTAGAAATAATACAAATACTTAACTTTTTATCTAAAATCTTAAAATTAGTAATTAAATTTATTTATGATTTGATGATTATGAATGTTTTAAATTGTAGATAAGATTATCCAGAGTAACTATTATAACAAGACACTGTCAAAAACTTGGTGGTTTTTAATTTTGCGTTTTTGATAAACAATTT
>JBNGDB010000022.1:0-39329 GCA_049975245.1 Methanomicrobiales archaeon | reverse complement strand
CAATAAAAAAAAGGACATTATCCTTAAATTCTTAAAATACAAAACTATTTAAGGTTTATTTTTCTATTATTTTTCTTGGAACTAGATATTAATTTATCAAATAATAAATCCTTAAAGCTAAATAAGCTTAATTATAAATTTTTGTAAGAAAAAAATATTCATTTAAATATTTTAGTAAAAAATAATGTTGTAGAGAGTCTTGGTGATGCAATGGGAAGCTCAAAGTTAGTCAAAGGTAGCTTTATGATGATGATAAGCTATATCCTTTTTAGAGTAGGCGGTTACTTCTACAGATTCCTAATGAGTCGATTGTTAGGTCCGGAAGGGTATGGACTTTTAGGGCTTACGATTCCTTTCCAAGGAATATTCCAAATATTATCTGCTGGTGGACTTCCCCCAGCTATAGCTAAATATGTATCCCAATACAAAGCTCTGAACGAATATGATCAAGTAAGACAAGTAATTTTTACCTCCCTTAAATTTATGATTATTTTGGGAATTTTTTTCAGTTTAGTCATGTTTTTTTCCGCGGATTGGATTGCTAACAGCGTATTTCACAAACCTCTCGCAACATATCCATTGCAAGCCGTTGCACTTATAACTCCTTTCAGTGTTATAGTTGGGGCATTTAGAGGCGCTTTTCAAGGTTTTTATAAAATGGAGTATATTGTTGCCACACGCGCAGTGGAACAAGTTTTCATGATAACTATGGCCGTAGTTCTAGTTTCCATTGGATTTTATGCAGCTGGAGCTGTTATGGGAACTGCTATAGGCTTTTTTGCATCTGCAGTTGCCGCACTTATTATATTTAGGAAATTTCTGTGGAAATATCTACCCGAACCAGACCCTGATAAAAAGTTGGGAGTGTGGGAAGAGATAAAACTTATCAAAACTCTACTTTCATTCTCTATTCCAGTTATAATCACTGCACTTTCTGAAATGGCTATATATGACATAAGCACTTTTGTAATTGGATCTTATATGGCTACAAAATTTGTCGGATATTATACTGCAGCTGATCCAATAGCTAGATTACCTTTGGTAATATCTTTATCTGTGGCTACAGCAGTACTGCCTGCCGCATCAGAAGCAGCAGCTCTTGAAGATAAGGGTCTTTTAAAAAATTACATTGTACAATCTTATCGTTACGTTATACTTCTGGTTTTACCATTATGTGTTAGCATAGCCATATTTGCAAGTCCCCTTATGGGGATATTGTTCGGACCCCAATTTGTACCTGGTGCAGAAGCATTAAGCATACTAGTTATTGGTATGACATTTTATACTCTTTTCATGGTTTCTGCCAGCATAGCACAAGGAATAGGATATCCCCGGCTGCCCATGATGATTTTACTTATCGGTACAGGTGTTAATCTTGCTTTAAATCTTTTATTAGTTCCATTGTATGGGATTGTGGGGGCTGCGCTGGCTACAACTATTGCCGCATTTATCATAATGATTGGTATTTTATGGCAAACTTTCCAAAAAACTCAAGTTACTCCACCATTTTTAGACTTTATTAAAATTGTATTATCCACTGTTATTATGAGCATTCCCCTAATATTGCTTCCTAAAACTTATCAAGGATTTGCGGCTGCAATCATTATAGCACCAATAGTTTATTTACTATCTTTGATCTTTTTAAAAGGATTTGAACCTAGAGATTTGAGGATGCTTAAAAAAGTTGCTAAAAAATTAGGTCCTCTGTCTGGAATAATAGAAAGATTGGTTAAATTTATAGAAAGGTTTGGAACATAATATAAGATCGATGAGAAAATAAATATGGAGTACTCATATCATGACTATCTCAAAAGACGTCCCCGAGTATAAACTGGAAATAAATGGCAAATCCATCATTCTCGATCATAAAAAGTATGAATTTTTAAAGTGCATTAATCAGTTTGGTTCTATTATTAAAGCAGCTGAAAAAACTAGTATACCGTATAGAAGTGCATTAAAATACATTGAATTGATCGAAAAAAATCTGGGTTCGCCGATTGTTATTACTAAAAGGGGAGGAAAAGGAGGAGGAGGTAGTAGCGAGCTTACTGATATGGGTAAATTAGTTATTAAAGAGTATGCTAAGTTTAACATTATATTAAAAAAACATTCACAGTTCAATGAACTGGAGGGTGAAGTATCGGATATGGATAAAAAAAGCAGGGTTATGAAAATTAGTTTAAATGGAATTAAAGTTATGCTACCATTAATGGAGGATTTAGATATAGGGAATAAGGTTCTTCTGTTATTAAGCCCTGAAGATATATTTATTATGCTGAAACCGCAGGAATCTAGTGTGAGAAATATTTTTGAAGGTAAAATTGTGGGAATGGAAATTAAAAAACAAATGGTTCGTTTAAATATATTAGTTGATGGTAAAATCAATATTTTTGCTTATATTACAGAACATTCTAGAGAAGAATTGGAATTAAATTTAGATAAGAATGTTTTTATAGGATTTAAAGCCGCTTCAGTGCCCATTATAAAATTATAAAGTAAGTTATAAATTAGAAGTTATAAGTTATAAGTTATAAGGACGTATTATGAAGATTGTAATTGATAATGAAAAATGCACGGGATGTGGAATTTGCCAACAAGAATGTCCCAAAGGACCTAAAATCTGGACTATAGACAAAAAGCAAAAGGCAAAGGTAGATAACCTGGAATACTGTCATTTATGTATTATATGTGCATCTAAATGTCCGGAAGGAGCAATAACTGTAATAAGAGATGATAAATATGAAAAGAAAAAGCAAGATGCGGAGGAAAACCTCTGAAACTGATATTGAAATAAGTCTCAATATAGACGGTGCTGGAAATTCAGATATAAATACAGGTATAGAATTTTTCGATCATATGCTAGATTCTTTTTCTCGCCATGGTTTTTTTGATCTAAAAGTAAATGCAGTGGGAGATGTTGGTATAGACGACCACCATACTGTTGAAGATGTGGGAATACTGATGGGAGAAGTCTTCAATAAGTCAATAGGAGATAAAAAAGGTATTAAACGAATGTCACATGCCCTAGTTCCTATGGATGATGCATTGGCAGTTGTAGCAATTGATATTAGTGGGCGAGGTTATTCTGTCCTTGATATGAATTTTAAAAAACCCAAAGTTGGTGATTTAAGCACTGAAAATGTGTCTCACTTCTTTGAATCGTTTGCAAATTCTGCGAAAATAAATATTAATGCTAAAGTAACCGGAGAAAATGATCACCATCAGATTGAAGCCTTATTTAAGGCTTTTTCCAAGGCATTAAAAGATGGATCTCGAGTCGAACATGACACAATATTGAGTACTAAAGGCGTACTTTAGTATTAATTTACTAATAGATTAAAGCCCAATAAAAAGAGGAAAAAATGAAAACTTTAATAGCTTGTTATTCATTTACTGGCACGACATTAACTGTTGCAAAAGAATTACAAAAAAAGATAGATGCAGATTTGACTCAAATAGAGCCTGTAAACGATAGATGGTATGTTATTAAAGCTGTACATGCCTATCTAGAAAAAAAAGTTCCCATTAAACCTTGTGAAACTGATATTGCTAATTACGATTGTCTTATTGTCTGTGGCCCAATTTGGGCTGGCCGTGCTCCCTCAGGAATTTTAGAATATTTAAATGAAGTAGAAAATACCAAAGGTAAAAAATGTGCTTCATTGGTAACCATGGGTGGAAACGGGAATGAAATAGCCTCAAATCAAATAAAAGCCGCTCTGGAAGAAAAAGGAATGGAATTTATAGGGAGAATAAAGCTTGGCGGGAAAGACTTAAAAAGTGGTAATTGGAAGAGTATGTTGGAAGATTTCAGTAAATTATTCTAATAGAATAATTGTTTTATTTTAAGGGTTAATCAAGGGGTTTATCAATTAAACCCAATATTCTTATTGAAAAAATTAGTAGAAATGGGGCAAATATAAATTGAAAAATTAATATTCCATAAACCGGTATATTGGAAGATAAAGTGTCTCTTAAAGTGAAAGTAATAATTCCCAACCCCATCAAGATTCCAAAATAAGTTATAGTTAGCCTTTTAAATCCGATAGATCTAATTCTTCTGAAAATAATTCGAAAATGGAAAGCTGATCTTAAACTTCCATGATTGTGGGCCATGTTTAAAATTGCTCCCATCCACAATATAGAAAATGGTAGGGTAGATATAAATCCTAAAATTATTATCAATAATCCTAAATTATCATTTAAAACTGCTGTGAATATACCGAATATTATGATTACAACCGGGAATGCTGCGAAGATAAATCCCATAATTGAATCTTTAATTCCGTGTATCAGTAATTCTATGAAATTGTTGAAATGAGGGGGTTTTTTGGATCCTTTAATTGTTTCTTCTATTATACGAAATACATAACCAGCTTCAACAATGGTTAAAATTAGACCAGATATCAAGAATATTGTTCCAAAAATTTGGCCTTTAAAGCCAAAATTTGCACTTTCATTTGAAAAATCTAA
Source organism: Methanomicrobiales archaeon (assembly GCA_049975245.1). Lineage (GTDB taxonomy): Archaea > Methanobacteriota > Methanobacteria > Methanobacteriales > Methanobacteriaceae > UBA117. The sequence continues at coordinate 34,856 of JBNGDB010000022.1, read as the reverse complement.
AAGAAATAAGGTGAGTCCTAAAAGAAGAAGCTTACCCCAATCGCTAAGGGTATATTTCCATGCGTCCAATAAAATATCCTTTAAATCCATGATTAAATTATACTTTTATAAAATAAACCTTTTACTAATAAGGGATAATATTAAAAGTAGTTTATAGAAATTTTTGAAAATATTTAAAAGAATTTATAACATCTTTAAAAAAAAGATAAAAGAAGCAGTCCATTGGACCGCTTTCAAACCTATTTATTGTGGTTTATCCATTAAAGCTACTTTTGAGACTGTGCTGCCGTCTCCGCCATGTGGGGTTCTGACAACTGTGTCGTTAGCTTTTTCTATTTCACGAGCTTCTGTGGCGAGTTTAGCTGCTGTACCTAACATTTCGTGTGCTGAAGCTACTATTGGTATGTATTTTGCAGCGTCTTGTACCATGAAACATCCTTCAACATCAATATCCGCTACTTTAGTTGCAATTTCATATGCAGCCATTGCTTTAGCTTTTGCGTAAGGGTTAGCAAAGTTTGCAGCTTCTATAGCAACATCTCTGGAGATAACTACTTTAGGAAGTTCAATACCACTGCCAGCTTCGACATTTGCTATTGCAGCATCTATAGTGTTTTGCACAACTCGGTAAGCTCCGGTTAATGCTAATACTTTTATGACGTCAGAGTTAAATGATGCCATTTCAGTTGGGTCTAGAAGTTCTCTTCTAGCTCCGATCATGGGGTCTGCTTTAACTATAATGTAACCTAAGCCTTGTTCATCCATTTCATCTTTAGCTCTTAGACCTGGAGCATCCCCAATTATGATTGCTGGTACATCTGCTGCTGATAATAGCTCTCTTGCTTTAGCAGGACCTGGAGCGCCAGGGTTTGGGCTAATGAATACAACGAAGTCCCTTTCCATTTCCAACATTAAAGGTACTGCTTTTTCAATTTCTTCTGGGTTCATCTTAGCTCCAGAACCGATTACACAAGTATCTATATTCGGTCTGTCAGCCCTCTCATCGAGTAATAAATCAATTACAGGAGAGGTACCAATATTACCACATTTAATAACTCCTATTTTAACTACCATTATATCACCAAAAATCCTATTCTAATAATCTAATAAGTATTTTTTGATTTATTTTTTATGGCTAAGTTTTTATACTGGTATTTAAACTAAATTTTTAAAATCTTGAAAAAATTCATATAAAAGAGGGAGTTTAAAAATTTCTATATAGAACTGATTCTTAATCTTAACCAAATTTAAAACCATAGTACTTTATAATTATCATTTGATTTATCTATAAAAATAAATTAAAATTATTATTTTAAAATGTCGAATAATTACCTATATTTAGATCTCTCTTTCCAAATTTTTCTCATACTTGAAAAACCGTTTCTAGGGGATTTTTCATTTTCAAAATTATTAATCAATTTAACTATATTCTTTACAGCTTTTTCACCGCTTTCAATTAACCAATCGCCCCTTGGTTTTTTTATATTTTCCAATACATCTTTAATATCGTCTATTTTTATTACTGGTATTTTTAACTTATTAGCCAAATCTATACTGGCATGTTGGCTGTGAAAGCCGGCTAACTTGATAGATGGAACCTTAAGTACTCCTGCTTCTATTGTCAACCCCATACCCGCGCCATAGATCATCCCCCTAGATGCATTCATAATTGGTAAAAGATCAACAAATCCTTCTAAAACTTTTAATTTAGGAGATTCTAATAACTGTTGTATATAATTTCTGTCAAAACGGTAGGGGGCTATTAAAACTTCCTCATCTATATTTTGAAGTAATCTTATAATTTTAGGAAGATCTTCATTTCTCAAATCCCCCCCTAGAACCATCAATAAAAAATCATCCACATTATATTTCTCTTTTACTTCATCACCACTTTTCAATTCAATTTTATTAACATATGATGCCAATGGATAACCATCAATAACCCGTAGATTCGAGAGTCCATATCTCTCTTCCATGAAATTTTTATAATTTTTTGAAGGAACTGTGATTAAATTAGAGAATGCTATCATTTCTATAGGGTTATAAATATCCTGTTCAATATGCAAGTTAGGAATTCCTAGTATCTTGGCGGCTGTGATCCCTTTTCTAACATCACCAGCATTTCCACATGTCAGCAAAATATCAATGTGCTGACCCCGTAATGATCTTACTGCTTTATAAACATCCTTCAGTATTAAACGGGCAATTTTAAAGTTTGACCTTTTTACAGCTTCTTTTCCCCTGCCCTGCCCAATACTGTATATATTGGAACAATAATCCCCCAATAGTTCGTTAACTCCCTCACCATGCGATAAACCAATTATCTCAGCATCCAATTTTTCAATAATTGGTATGAACGATTTTGCAGGGGCAATTTCCGCAGCTATTCCTATTTTCATCAATTGGCACCGCTTTCAGTTTTAAAATTAGAATTGGATTTTACAGTATAACATGATAAAATCAATATCAAGCCCAATGCAAAAAATATCCATACTATCAAGTCTGTTGGCCCAGTTTCTATCCAAATTAAAGAGTGGGCCAATATTATAGCATAAAATGCTGTATAAATTCCCATTTTCATTTTTTGAAGATAGTGTAATAATTTTAAATATAAACCTAGTATAAACATCTGCAATCCTAAAGCCAGATAGCCAAAATCAAGCAAAACAGGGCCAAAAATAGTGGCTGTGGTAGAAACCCTATATTTCAAAACAGTTTCACCGATAATGATCCTAGGGTCCACTGATTTAAAAAATCCGGTTAGTGTATAGTAAAGTAGAGATCCTTTAGTAATTCCCGGCATTTGAACTATCCTATCTAAAACATTTAGAGTATATCCTGCACGGTAAAAAAACAGTTCCAATGGATTCAGGGACCATTGCTGCCACTCTATAGCCATAACTGCAATATAACCAACTGCTAGGCCAATTATTAACATTAAAATGGCAAATATAACTATGTATTTAAATTTTAGATTAAGTACATAATAACTAGTAATAAAAACACTGGTAATTATTGCCATGGTGGTGGTACGATAACCAGTTATGGCAAATAAAATCAAACCAATAGCAAAGAGGCCGTAATACCATTTCCGGTTAAATTTAGCAAGCAATATATTTATAGAAGGTAAGAATATTAAATAAGAAATAAACCACACCTTGGTTATGGCTTTAGCTTTCAGATAACCGCTGAAAAGAGGTATGCCCCCAACTAGATAAATATTTATTAACTGAAGTAAAATTCCAAAAATAACCATAGCTACGATTATTTTTTCCATTGAAGCTGAGATATTTACCTTTTTAGTAATTTTAACGAGATTATAGCATGTTTTTTTAATTTTTATATATTTTTGAATATAGATGGCAGCAAAAATTCCCAATAAAAATAGCGCTACAGAGTATAAAACAGTATAATATGTTAAATAAGATGCAGGTTCTAAACCTCTGATATTATAATTAAAAGCAACAACAGCCAAAGTTAAATATAAAAATATTGCTAAAACCATTATATAGGGAGAAAAAATATCAATATTTCTGATTTTCATTAAAACACCATAAATTTAGTAATTATTTATCGTCAGCTTCTAAGGCACTTATGGCCAAATTTGAGGCAAATTGTGGACATGCCGCTACATGAGTATGAACATAGCTGGCTACAGTATTTTTTTCCATTAAACCATCTAATGAATCTTTAATTCCATTTCCACGTAGAATTTCAAAGGCGAAGTTATTTTTACCTTTTAGTAAAACTTTAGAGTAGTGAAATTCGTGTCCATGGAAGATTTCGTCTTTTTTAGTGATTATATTATCATTTATTGTTTTGGCAATTACATAGCTCAATGCTTGTGGCTTTTTAGTCATCAAAGAATCATAATTAAAAACATTACACATTTTTTTATTATTTATAGAACGAGTAAGATACATTAATCCGCCGCATTCAGCATAAATGGGTTTACCGTCGTTATGAAATTTTTTAACAGATTTTCTCATAGATTCATTTTTTTCTAGCTCTCTGGCAAAAATTTCAGGATAACCTCCCCCAAAATAGACTGCATCCACATCGGGCAATTCTTCGTGGTGGTATGGACTGAATTTAACTATTTTAGCATTATTCGATTCCAATGCCTCTAAATTTTCTTGATAATAAAAAGTGAATATTTCGTCCTGAGCTACCCCTATTTTAACTTTATTTCGGTTCATTTTATGCCATATATCTTCTCTTCCTTGGGGTAATTTTTTTGAATCCTTCATTATGGATAGAAGTTTGTCAAGATCTATATTTTCTGCTATGACATTGCCCCATCTTTCTATATAACTTAAAATGTTTTCACGTTCGACTGCTGGTACCAGACCTAGGTGGCGTTGTTCAACAGCAATATCACCACTTCGTGGTAGACCTCCTATAACTTGAGTATCGGAAAGTTTTTCCACAGATTCTTTTGCTTTAAGGTAATGTTTTTTATTTTTAACCTGATTTAAAATTACACCTTCAATTTTTATTTCGGGATCTAAAGTTTTAAATCCTAAAACCACTGCAGCTGCACTTTTAACAAGACTTCGGGCATTTAAAATAAGTATAACTGGAGCGTCCAATGCCTTAGCAATTGAAGCTGTATTGCCAATATCTTCTATAGGGCTTATTCCTTCGTATAAACCTCTTACACCCTCTATTATCCCTATTTTAGATCTAGATTTTTTTAAACCCCTCTCAAATGATGTTCTAATTTGACCTGAAGACATGAAGAATGAATCTAGATTTCTGGAAGGATTTCCAGTAGCTAAGGTGTGATAAGTAGGATCAATATAGTCAGGGCCGACTTTATAGGGTTGTATATTATATTTATTGGAAAGGGCTTTCATTATACCTGTGGAAATGGTTGTTTTTCCCACAGCACTTCCTGTTCCTGCCAAAACTATTCTCATATTAAGTAATAATCTGTGATGTTATTTAAAAATTTAGTAAAAAAAGTGAAAAAAAATAATTAATTGTAGAAGATCAGTCATTCAAATAGAATGAATCGAAAAGAGATACTTTATTTAAAAAGCTCCCCCACCACCACCACCAGAGCCTCCGCCGACTCCGCCGACTCCGCCGCTGCCTCCACTGGTAGCAGTAGACATTCCTGAATCTAATGTAGAGGAAAGAATTACGTATCCCCCATAATAATGGAATAAATAAATATCACTACTTGCTAATTGTTCGCTGGGTAAGGTCATTTCCATTGATTTACGTACTTTATCAGCTATTCCTAGAGCAGTTGCGTAAACTAGATATTTGTTCCATATTGCAATTGATTCTGGAGGATATTCTTTAATCAAACTGAAATCCATTATATACTTTTTGAAATTTTGCCATTTGGCATCGTATTCTTCACCATATGTAGTCCATCGTCCAGCAATTTTTTGCGGCATCACTAATGAGATAATTGCTACAATACCCAAAATAATGGATGAAAAAAGAGCATAATTCGCAGCGGGTAATGAATCAGATAAAGTAAAGAAAAATGTAACGGCAGCTATAACTAATCCTAATCCCCCGAAGATTTTAAGATAAGTATCTCCCTTTCTTACAAAAATTTTTTTCATAATTTCATCATCTAAAAATTCGTTCTTTAAATCGTCTTTCCAGGTGTTGTACGAATCTCTAAATGACTCCGCATTGCTTCTTATTTTTAAATCTGCTTTAAGTTTGTCCAGATCAACAACGCCATCTTCTTCAAAATACCGGAGAAAACTTATAACATCAGATTCGAAATGTTTAAGCATTGAAAAATCTTTATTTTCATTGATTTTTAGTGAAATGGAAGTATTTTTATCTTCTTTAATATCTGATGGGATATCTTTTATCAATAAATACTTTCGATTAATTAAATCCATTATTGTAGCTCTGAATCCGTCCATATCCGGTACGCCGACCTTTTTAGAGAATCCCTTTCCAGATATGGCGTTAACCACTGCTGGAGGGTCATTAGTAGGTAAATCTCTCTCATATTCGGCCTGGTAATCTATTTTAGGTTCTCTTCCATATTTGTAATATATGACGATGGGAACAATTATGCCTAGCAGCAATATTATTGACAAAAAAGAATATAAAACTGTCTTAAAATTCAAACTATTTTGATAATTATTTTGAATTTTTAATATCTCATCCAGACCATTCTGATTAATTTTATTGGCATTAGGCGGGTTAGAGATAAATTGATCTTTAGGGATAACCACCCTTGCCTCAAAATATTCTCCAGATGGTATACTTTGGGTTTGAACTTGTAATATTGAATCATTTAAATTAGAACTTTTAACGAAATAAGGGGGGTTAAACCAGTATCTTATACCTTCTCCGGATATTAAATGAATATTACCAGTTACCTGACCCACTTCAACATCCCATTCCTCTCCCCAGATTTTGTATTGAAGTTCAGCAACATCATTGTATACTTTGATAACATTTATGAAATCATATTCAATATATACATCAACATCTTTATCAGTTATGGGTTGGGTCTTTTCAGGATTAGAATATAAATAAATCTTTAGAGATTCCATATCCTCACTATTTGTAACTTCCAGAGTAGAATAAGCTCCTTCAGTATATACTTGAAGATTTTCTATCCTTTCTCCGCTTTTTATAGGTATTTCCCTATAAACTCCATTGAAAGTTCCGGAAAAAGAGTAATGAATTTTTTCTTTAACATGTAAAGTACCATCTTCTTGTATATAGAGATCAATATTAGCATAAGGAATGGTATAACTTCTATCATCATCCTGGGCAAATGTAGTGCCTGATAAAAATGTAAAAATAATTATAAATAATAAAGAAATTGAGATAAAATGTTTTTTATTCATTTTATCACCTAAAATTCAACTTTTGGAACGGAACGTTCGGCTTCAGCAGTTTCGAAAAATTCAGATTCGGTGAAATTAAACATGCGCGCTATGATGTTACTTGGAAACATTTGAACCTTGTTGTTATACATTAAAACTGTGTCATTGTAAAACTGCCTTGAATAAGCAATTTTATCTTCAGTTTCAGCAAGTTGCATCTGCAGATCCTGAAAGTTCTGACTGGCCTTCAAATCAGGGTAGTTCTCTGCAACCGCAAAAAGAGATTTTAAGGCTCCAGTTAACATATTATTTGCTTCTTCATTTTCTTTAACTGTTTGAGCATTTAATAAACTTGATCTAGCTTTAGTTACTTCTTCAAATACTCCTCTTTCATGTTCAGCATATCCCTTTACTGTTTCAACTAGATTAGGTATTAAATCTGCCCTTCTTTTTAGCTGAACATCTATCTGTGACCAGGCGTTTTTAACTCGATTGCGCAAATTAATTAGACTGTTATAAGTTAAAGCCAATGCTAAAACTATTATTAATATTATTATCCCGATGATTATGTAAATCCACATTTTAAACACCATTTAAAATAATCATTCTTTTATTATTTATAGATTGGGTATTATCAATTTAAAAATAATCTTAAATCACTATATTTCTTATTATTGAAACTTATAGCCAATTAATTTAAAAAAATAGATAAGATCTGAAATTAATCAGAACTATCAAAAATTTAAGCTTTGATTAGATACTTCGCACCACTATTAACATGTGCTTTACCATGTACCAGGCAGAAGTCAGCATCACAGCCGCCTTTAGTCATACTGCATACCCACATTCCCTCCGGGTTAGGATAAACTTTTCCGGAGCTACTTACTTTAGTTCCTTGTTCATAGTCCAGTGTAGAATATTTATGACAATAAGGACAGTAATTGACAAATTTAGAGGTATGATAATTGTAATCTTCGTATAAACTGCATGTACATCGTCCTGTAGATTGTACATAGCTGTCGGTTACAGTAACATCTTTAGCAGCATATTTACTTGAATCTGCTGAATTAGAACTTGATGATGTTACTTTTACGTATTTAGTTGCCCATTTATACTTCCAACTGTATTTCCAGTAATATCTCCATCTTCCGCGATATTTGTACCACTTCTTATAATACTTCTTATAATACTTCTTGTATTTGACCTTTTTATATTGACTAGTACTAGAAGAAGAACTACTCACACTACTAGAACTAGAATTAGAAGAAGAACTACTCACACTACTAGAACTAGAATTAGAAGAAGAACTACTCACACTACTAGAACTAGAATTAGAAGAAGAACTACTTACTTTTTTGGAACTTGATGAGGTTACTTTTACATATTTAGTTGCCCATTTATACTTCCAACTGTATTTCCAGTAATATCTCCATCGGCCACCAGACTTGTACCACTTCTTATAATACTTCTTATAATACTTCTTGTATCTGACTTTCTTATAAGATGCTGCACTAACTTTTTGTATCTCTTCTTTATTTAATTCAATTTTTGCGTTTTCTTGAATATTATCGCTATCCATACCCATAACAGAGGATGGAACAGCAAGCATTACTATTCCCAAAGCAAATAGCAATGCATATAGGGATTGTCGCGTAATTCTACCGCCTCCAATTTCATTATAAATAATGATTTAGGTAGTTTTCTGACTATAACATTGTAACTTTAGATATTATATAAATCTTTTTATTTAATTTTCAATAATTACTGTTTTAATAGCTTATTTTTATATTTAAAACACTCTAATAAGGTTTCTATAATGAAATATAATTCATCTTTATCCTAATATTTAATTTTAATCTAGAAAAAAAGTAGAATGATTATTTTTCGAAAAGAAGAACTATTATCATTATAATTGCCCATAAAGAATTGTTAGCACTAAAATAGAATAAAATAAAATAGTAAACAGCATATTCTAAAATCTAATTCAAGTTATTGTTTTAAATAGGTGATTATTCATTTGTTATATCAAATTTAAAAAACCAATCGAAATTAATAATCGTTAAAAATATCTTAAATAACCTATTTTTGATATAAATCTGACTATTGTTATTATAAATAGTTTTTTCAATATAAAAACCTTCCAATCATAAGAGTAAAATAATTATATTCAAATAAACATAATTAAGGTGATGAATGTTAGTAATAAATTGAAAATTTTAAGTGATTCCGCCAAATTTGATCTTTGCAATTATGTAACCCCCACCATAGAAAATGTAAAAAAATCTAAGATTCCTGGTATTTATCATGCTAAATCATCTAAATGTGGTTTAATTCCTATTTTTAAGGTTTTAATGACTAATAAATGTAATAATGATTGCAGATATTGTATAAATAATAGTAAAAGAAATTTCACAAGGGTAGAATATACCCCTGAAGAGTTAACTGATATTTTTTTGAGTTATTATTATAATAATATGGTTGACGGCCTTTTTTTAAGTTCTGGCATTTCCAAGGATATCGATTCAACAATGGAAAAAATGATAGAAGTTACTAGATTATTAAGGGTAAATCACGGATATAAGGGATATATACACCTTAAAATTTTGCCCGGAACATCATATGATCTGATAAAAAGAGCTATGAGTTTGTCTAATCGGGTTAGTATAAATATTGAGGCTGCCACTCCAGACGGTTTTCAAGAACTAACTTCTACTAAAGATTATAAAAATGATGTATTGAGAAGAATTAAATGGATAGATAGAATATCCAAGAAAAATCCTGAATTCGCTCCATCCGGACAGACAACTCAATTTATTATAGGTGCCAATACTGAATCTGATGAAGAAATTCTAAAAAGAGTAGAATGGCTAAGTAATAATTTAGGAATTAAAAGAAGCTATTATAGTCCATTTAAACCAATACAAGATACTCCCTTAGTAAATATTCCAGAACCTCATCAAAAAAGAGCACCTCGACTTTATCAGGCTGACGTCTTATTAAATTATTATGGGTTTGATTTAGATGAAATTCTTTTTGATAATCATGGTAATCTTTCTTTAAAAGAAGATCCAAAATATTTAATTGCTTTAAGTAATCCCGAAGAATTTCCAGTGGAGATAAATTCAGCTAGCTTTAATGAATTAATTAGAGTGCCAGGTATTGGAAAAATTTCAGCCCGTAGGATCATATCAGCCAAAAAAAGAGGTCACGTATTTAATAAACTATCAGAACTCCAAAATTTTGGAGTTGTTGTGAATAGAGCAGAGACCTTTGTCAAATTTAAAGGCAATTATCAATCAACATTGAATTAAATTAACACCTTTTAATTAAATTAAGATTTTCGTGTAACAATTAGATTCAATTAATAATTTAACAATTGATTTTTCACTTTATACCTAATCTTATATGAAATATCTCAATAAAAATAAAAAAATAAAAAAAATTAGAAAGGAAGTTCGGCGTATCTACCTTTCCAATATAATATTTTACAGTTCACTTGTGTTCCAAAATCATTTCTTAAGCTTGTAGCATCAGCAGTGACCCATTTTCCGTTAACATATAATTCAGACCATATATGTCCTACAGTCATACTAGTAAATTCGCATTGAGCATGAGCATATCTTGCAGGTATACCTACACTTCTAGCTAAGGCATTTATTAAGTGCGTGTGATCTATACAATTACCATTTTTTCGGTTAAGCATTTCTAATGCACCATATTTAGTATTGTAATAGAATGTGTAGCTGCAATTATCTCTTACCCATTCAAATATTGCTTTGGCTTTTTCGTAGTCACTAGAATAGTTTTTTGTTAAATTTTTTGCAAAGTTCATTATTGTCAAATTGTTAGATTGGCAATTATTGGTTACTTGTAGATATTGTAAAAGATCTGCACTGATAGATGAATCTAAGACTTTAAAATTTAAGTCAGTACTCTGAATTATTGCATAGTTTGGTAGTCTATTGTTAGATCTGTAGAAGTCAATTATTTTAGCATAACTGAACACAACATATTCAAAAGTGAGTTTTCCTAAAGATGTTGTAGAATAATTAGGTGCTCTGCCATTAGATTCCATGAATTGGAGAATACTTGTGGCATTTTCTAAAAATTCTGATTTAAGAATGTTTCCAGAAATTAAATCTCCTGCAGGATTTGGTGCATTTTCAATTGTAGTCACTGTTATCGGTGTGTATTTGCTTTGATTTAATTGTAAAGTTGTGGTCAAAAGAACTTTCAAAAACTGAGCCATAGTCAGATTATATGCGCCGACTTGGATAGTTTGAGGTAGCTTTTTATTAGCTAGAACATAGTTTTTCAGATTTGTAGATGCTGCTTTTACTTGTTCAATAGTAACACTTACATTTTCTGTGGAATTATCATCGTTTTCTGAATTATTATCTGAATCTTGATTGTTTATATCAGTGAAATTTTCATCTATAAATCCATATCTGAACAATGAATATCCAGAAGAACCATTACTTTCTGCTGCTTCAATATCGCCTTTTAATTCCTCTGCAATTAGGGGTTGAATGGTTGAATCAGAAGTATATGTCTGTAAACCTACAACAACTGGCGTTCCTCCTGCTTTATCCACTATATATTTAGTGGTGGTGCCTACCCATTCAGTATCCTGATTGTAGTTACCTTTATAAATCATGGGCACCATAAAATCTAAATATGGAGCTAATTCCCCATAATCTTGCCCATAATAGTAAGCATTGGAGTTAGATTCCGGCATTAATGCTGCAGATACTGCAACTTTAGCATTTATAGATTTTACTTCAGTATAAACATCTTCAAAGAAGTTAGTTATTACTTCCGTTCCATTATGTTTATATGCTGCATTATCCCCTACTCCAGAATATCGGGCGTAATCCAAGTGTACCCCGTCGATATCGTAGTTATTGACTAATTTAGCGACGTAATCTATTATTTCTTGTTGATATGTTGTTGTTTCATTAGTATTTTGGTTTTCATATCTGTATTTTAACTTTTGTTGATATTCGTAGTCAGTATAGTATTTGGTAACTGTTTTATAGTAATATTTCCAAGAATATTTCCATTTATACTTCCAAGTATAATTCCAAGAATATTTCCATGTGGATTTCCAGTAGTATTTCCACCTTCCATAAGACTTGTACCATCTCTTGTAGTATCTTTTGTAATATCTCTTATACCAGGATTTGTACCAAGACTTGTACCAAGACTTGTACCAAACTTTTTCAGTTTTTTTATAAGATTTAGTCACTGGAACTTGCACTGTTTCATAGTAAGGTACTAAAACCTGAGTAATGCCTGACTTTTGAGTGCTGCCTTCTGGATCTACCCAGTTACCATCAGCGTCTTTAAAGCATATAACCCATGCGTGTACCCTAATACTTGTTTCTTTTAATTTAGAGAGTACTTGAGGAAGTATTTCATCGTAGTATGGATCTGAAAACCTCTTACATAGAACAAATATGTCAGTTATACCCATAGATGTTAATTTATTAACATCTAGGTTAGCTAAATCTGCTGTTTGTATCCATATCCCGTGTACATCTTGATATGTATCTCCGGCAGCTGCTAGATTCAAATCTGAATATTGTTCCGGGTCAGTTATACTTTCAGAATTAGTTTGGTTTTGTTCTAGGCTTGTATTTGTTTCTTCTTGTACGTTCTCTGTTTGATTATCTGTTTCGTTGGTATTTGATGAACTATTGGTTGACTGATAAGTCTGCAAAAAAGTATATTCTTGATTTTCGAACACATTGGTATTGTTAGTTATATTTTCTAGTGTAGAATTGTTTTCTGTAGCATTAACATCTGCAATTGTAAATGTAAAAAATACAGAGCAAATTATCAACGCCACGAAAATTTTCTCTCGCGTAATTTTACCGCCTCCTTGTTCAAAAATATGGAATAGGCCAGAAAATTTATAATAAAATTTTCATTATATGGGCTTATTCTGTATTTTTAAACAACATGAGTAGTCAATAAATAATTATATATAAACATTTCTATTTAATTTTCTAAAAAAAGCCTTTTAATAACCCTTATATTAATTTAAAACCGTTTTATTAAGGATTATATTTATCAAATATACTAATCCTTCTCTAATGGCTTTTTTTTATAATTCACACTCATAAATATAATTATTCAGATAAAATAGCCATATTGAATGAATTTCTAAATGTCCATATCTTTCCAAATCAAAATTGGCTTTTAATTAACCAAAACAAATCGAATTAACCCCATATATTCAATTTATAGAGTTTATGTAAATAAAACCGCTAATTAACTAATATTCGGAAAAATGGTCTAAATTAAGTTAATTTATTAATGTTTTAAAATTAAAAAAAAATTACTTTACCTTATTCAAATTAAAAAAATCTTTAAAAATAATGAATTAACAAAAAATTTTAAAAAGAGGAATAATCCTCTATTTAATTTAACTTAGTAGTATTTTATTACTGTTCTGACAGATGCTATTGCGTAAGAATAGTGTTTAGAGCCAAATCTTTTGGTTATCATAGTTGATTCAAAAGTGTTCCACTTACCGTTAGCACTGTACTGCACCCATCGATGCCTGTACGAATCTCTGCTTGCACCCTGTACTACTCGAACTTTGTAGCCTTTCTTTTTCAATTCCTGAGCAGCAAGATCGGCCAATCCCCAACAGTCTCCATAACCAGTTCTACGAACACCAGCAGCAGTAGTAGAAGAACCAGACCGGTGATTATACTTTTTATTCATATCACTAGCCACAGATTTCAAACCACTGGTGGAAACAGAACCAGAATCAGAATCAGAATCAGAATCACTGGTTGAAGTTGTTTTATATGTATTTGATGTTGATGTGTAACTACTTGAAGCACTTACACTGTTAGTTTTAACGTATTTGTATGTCCATTTGTATTTGTAATGTGATGCCCAGTAGTATTTCCATCTTCCATAAGATTTATACCACTTTTTATAATAAGCTTTGTAGTATTTTTTGTAATAGACTTTTTTATAAGTCGCTGCATCAACTTTCTGAATGTCTTTTTGATCTATATTAATAACATTATTTTCATTTACATTTTGAATATCCATACCTGCAATTGCAGATGGAACTGATAGCATTGCTATACTTAAAGCGAATAACAATGCAAATAACGAGTGTCGCTTAATTATACCGCCTCCATATTCAAAGACCATTCACTAAATATATTATGGAATTTTCCATATTTTCAAAGTAGCTTCTTTGAACATTAACATTAATCATAAAATGATTATATATAAATATTGTGGTTTAATTTTCAAAAAAAGGCTGTTTTAAAACTGTTTTTTCCATATAAAACATTCTAATAAAAGTTTATATTATCCTAAAATTAAATTCTACTGATAAATGTCCCTATTTAAGAATGAAATGCTAAAAATGGTTTTTTTCATTAAAATATCATTATAATAAATTATTCGAAAGGAGTTATAAGCTTCAAATTGAAATTCATCTAAATGGCATCTGAAATTCTAAAAAAGATGACTATATTACGAATTTAACGATTTAAAACCATATAATATTGAAATAAATTAAAATATTAGCAGATATCGTAGGACATATGCATTGATAATGTTTAATAAATGGTTCATATTTTCCCCTGAGATGATGGCTTAATTTATTCAGTGAAAACCTTAAATTGAATCTTAAATATTTATATTGAGTAATAATTATCCATTATAATGAATATTAATCAATTTAAATCGCTTAAAAAATTTAATATTAATAAAAAAAAAGAGAGGTTGTAAAAACCTCTGAACTTAATTTTTTTAGTCTTAGTAGTATTTTATTACTGTTCTGACAGATGCTATTGCGTAAGAATAGTGTTTAGAGCCAAATCTTTTGGTTATCATAGTTGATTCAAAAGTGTTCCACTTACCGTTAGCACTGTACTGCACCCATCGATGCCTGTACGAATCTCTGCTTGCACCCTGTACTACTCGAACTTTGTAGCCTTTCTTTTTCAATTCCTGAGCAGCAAGATCGGCCAATCCCCAACAGTCTCCATAACCAGTTCTACGAACACCAGCAGCAGTAGTAGAAGAACCAGACCGGTGATTATACTTTTTATTCATATCACTAGCCACAGATTTCAAACCACTGGTGGAAACAGAACCAGAACTTGAAGAACTGGTTGAAACCTTATTAGACGATGAACTACTAGCAGCACTTACGCTGCTTGAACTTTTTTTAACGTACTTATATGTCCAGTACGATTTCCAGTAGTACTTCCAACGCCCATATGACTTGTACCATTTTTTATAGTACTTTTTATATCTTACTTTCTTGTATTTGGAAGAACTAGAAGTAGTTGTTGAGCTTACTTTATAGGAACTCGAGGTTGAACTGTAACTACTAGAAGCACTTACGCTGCTTGAACTTTTTTTAACATACTTATATGTCCAGTACGATTTCCAGTAGTACTTCCAACGCCCATATGACTTGTACCATTTTTTATAGTACTTTTTATAGTATACCTTTTTATAAGACGCTGCACTTACTTTTTGTATTTCTTCTTTATTTAATTCAATTTTTGCGTTTTCTTGAGTATTATCGCTATCCATACCTATAACAGAGGATGGAACAGCAAGCATTACTATTCCCAAAGCAAATAGCAATGCAAATATCGAGTGTCGCTTAATTATACCGCCTCCTCGTTCAAAATTAAGAATATGAACTTTGAAATCTGGCAAAAAATTCAAATTTTATTACCATTTTCGCCCACAATCTTGCATCTGAACAAGAATTCTCTTCTTTTTATGATCATATATAAATATTATGGTTTAATTTAAAAAATAAAGGAGTTTTAAACGCTTTTTTATTAAATTAAACTACTCGTGACAGCATTTATTTCAATGCGAAAATAAATCTGATAATTATGTCTTTTTTTAAGGAACTGGACACATTCAATGATTTTTTAATGTGAATTACGAATTTCTAGCCGAATTCTAAATATCAATATTTTCCCATATTAATACTTATTGAAAATAACGTAAATTTAAGCGAAAAGAGTAATAAATAATCATTGCATAAATTTAATACATATTTATGGCCCTATTTGGCATGAAAGGTCTTTTTATAAATATTTTTATAAAATTTCCCTATTAACTATGAAAATTATTAAATATTCATTGTTAATTAGTGTAGATTAAAAATTAGAATGAATTCATATTAATTATGAAAATTTCATATATGATTACTACAGATTTATCTAGATATGAATATATTATAAGTCTTCGAATATTTCCCAGATATCAGGATATTTGTCCCTAACTGCTTCTTCAATTAAGATTGATGCTTCGCTGCTTATACTAAATTCGGGTTTGGTTTTTTTCAAATATCTTAGAACAGCTGCAGATCGGGCCGACCATAAAGAAATTCTGGGGTTTTTATTAACTTCGAATAGAACATCTTCAACCAGTTTATTATTTAAGTTACTTTCTTTTATTTTTGAAGTTATAGAATTACTTTTAATCTCCTTTTTTTCCCTTTTTTCACTATCTCTTTTTATTAAGGCATCTAACCCCTTACCGAGAGCACTTTCTGTCTTCTTTTTCCTAGGCGTC
Source organism: Methanomicrobiales archaeon (assembly GCA_049975245.1). GTDB lineage: Archaea > Methanobacteriota > Methanobacteria > Methanobacteriales > Methanobacteriaceae > UBA117. The sequence goes on along the minus strand of JBNGDB010000022.1, from coordinate 18,450 downwards.
ATGTGATACCTCCAACTCTATGATCTCTTTAGCAAGTTTGTGGTATGCTAATGCTCCCACACTTTCTTCATCATATAATATACATGGTTGACCATGACTTGGTGCTTCGGCTAATCTAACGTTTCGGGGGATGGTGGTTTTGAAAATATTTTCTGTATCACCAAAATATTCCTTAACATTTTTACGGACTTCTCTGCTTAAACGGGTTCTAGAATCATAAAGGGTTAACAAAATTCCTTTTATAGGAGAAGGACTTTCTAAACGTTTTTCAACTAAATCTATAGCCTCTATTAAATCTGCCATGCCCTCTAATGCATAAAATTCCGCTTGTATGGGTATAATTACACTGTCGGCCGCCACTAGCGAATTAATAGTTAAAAGGCCTAATGAAGGGGGAACATCGATTAATATGTAATCATAAACATGATCAAAACCGTCCAATGATTCTTGCAATATTTTGTATGGACCAATGACCTTGCTTAATTCAATTTCGGCTCCACTTAAATGTATATTGCTTGGAACAATGTCCAAACCTTTAATTTCGGTATGCATTATTACGTCGCTGAGTGTATTTTTTCCAGATAATACTGTATATATAGTATTTTCAAGCGCTCCTTTCTCTATGCCATAACCTGTAGTTGCATTACCTTGAGGATCCATATCAACTATTAAAACTTTTTTTCCATTTAATGCTAAAGATGCAGCTAAATTCACGGCAGTAGTAGTTTTTCCAACTCCGCCTTTTTGATTTATTATAGCTATAACTTCGCCCACAAAATCATCTCCATTCTTCTAAGTTATAAGTTATAACTTATTCTCTTATAACTTATACTATATAAATATATAAAAAAAGATTAAAAAGATTTTTAAATAGTAAAATTTAGCGAATTAAATTCATAAAATGTAATTAAAAAATTAAATCAAAAATTAATTCGTCTAGATAGTTTTAAAGGTAAAGGCAAATCTCGATAAGGCATACCCATTGTTTCTGCCAATATTTTTTCCTTTAATTCATCCATGTTCATTGCTACTTTATCCTGGGTACTTCGAATATTCACCATCAGTTTATCACTTTCAAGTTCATTATCTCCTATAACAATAACGAAGGGGACCCATTCCTTACCAGCATTTCTAATTTTTTTACCTACAGTTTCGTGTCTATCATCAACATCAACCCTTATCTTACTGTCTTTTAGATCTTGTGCTATTTCTAGTGCATAGTCCATATGTCTTTCAGCTATTGGTAAAATTCTAACTTGGGTTGGGGAAAGCCAGACAGGAAGCATAGGAGGTTTTTCATTAATTTCAACTGCAGTTTTTTCTAATAAACTGCATATGACTCGTTCAATACTGCCTGTAGGGCTGCAATGAATTATAATTGGATTAATTTCTTCTTCTGACTCGTTTATATAGGTTATGCCAAATCTTTCACCACTCTCTACATCAATTTGTACGGTGGGATTCTCAATAGGCCTACCCAAATAGTCTATAGCTGCAAAATCCATTTTACAAATCCAGTAATGTTTTCTTTCAGGAAGAATTTCCATCAAAACAGGTTTACCTAATGTTTTCGCTTCTGAAAAAATCCAATCCTTATTTTCTTCAAAGAAATCTTTAGTTGCTCTAAATATAACTTCATAATTTACTTGAAAATCATAACCTGTTTGTTGACACATTGAAACTTGTTTACCAAATTCTTGTAGAGACTGTGGAATATCTCTGCAGACCGTATGTAAATCAGGCATTGTAAATCCTCTGAGTCGTTTTAAACCTACAACTTCGCCCTTTTTTTCCATTCTAAAACTGTAAGTGGAAAGTTCATATATGCCAATAGGTAAGTTTTTCCAAGTTAAGAAAGAATCTGAAAGTACTCTGAAAGCGCCGAAACAACATGCGTATCTAAGCATTAACTCCTTTTTATTGTTCATTCTGTACTGTCGCTCGCCAAACTTCTCTGCATGAACTCTAATAGCATCGTCTGCCAGATCGTACATTATTGGTGTTTCTACTGGCATAGCCCCGCTTTCTGTTACCAGATTATAAACGTAATCTGCCAAAAGATCCCGTATCAATCTTCCCTTAGGATACCATCTGAGATGTCCAACATCGGCTGATGACTCATAGTCCGCTAATTTCTTTTCTCTCATTAATTTAACATGAGGGGGTTCTTCACCAGTTGATTCGAGTTTTCCTAATTCATACATAACTAGCTTTCTTAAATCTTCACTTTCATATTGAAATGTTTCGGGATCGTGTAATTGATCATGATGCAGAATGTAAAAACTTGATTCTTCCCCTTCCACTTTTTCTTCTACTTTTTTCTTTGCAGTAATTGTCCTTGAAAGTTCGGATAAGGGATGGCCCTTGCAAGATACTTCAAAGGATTTGTACCATCCAAATGGCACTCTTTCCACTTTAACCCCTTTTTCATCTATGCTAGATTTCATGTCTTTTAATATCTTTTTAGCCACTTTAGGTGAGCTTAAAGAGCTACTTAGATGAGCATAGGGATAAATTACTATATTTTCAGGGTTTACTTTAGCATGAATGTCCATGATCTCAGATACTGCATTTTTAACTATTTCTTCTACATTATCTTCGTCTTCTTTTTCCACTGCAGTGAAAACAACCAAAGCATTTTCAAATAAGCCTTCTTTTTTATTATCTTCTATCTTCTCGGCGATTTTAGTTTTGTTTTTGGTTTTGTATTTTAAATAATCAGAATGAATTAATAATATCCTCATTTCATCACCTTAAATAAAATTATTTAACTAAATATCATCAGATGCATTATTTAACTAATTAAAAACATTAATTATCGTTTACAATAGTTTATTATAGCTCATAAAATCATTAGTTTTCTTTTTTAAATTGAACTTATAACTATTTAAAGATTAATTTATCATTAAAAAAAATTAATAAATTCGTATATTGTAATTAATTAAATGTTTTTTTCAATATCAATTAATTTGATAATTTCATTTGAAATAATAGAAATTTTAATAATCTAAGATTTTGATTGTGATTATGGATTAAATAAACCATTTAACACTATATTTTATTATAATAAGCAAATTTAATGTCTTCCAGGGAGGGGAATATATGTGGGAGTAGGAATAAAATAATAATCCGCCCCTGGAAGTGACATTATGGCTGCTATGTAAATTACATAGACTTTTCATCTTATAGTTGTTCAACTTTATAAAATTTTACATATTATTCCAATTGAAGTAATTGCACTTATGAAATAAAATAAAAATATTTAAGATTTAATTTATCTATGAATAAAGGATTAGTTTAGTTGAAGGTTAAATTAAAAATATAGTAATAATTCCAGTTAATATTATAAACAAAAAGATAATTCCAATATATTTAGCAAATTTTTTTGTGCCTATAGAGAGTGCTATAACAAATTTAACAACAGTATTAGATATACTGGCCAATGTGATAGCCGTCACTGCAGTCGTATTGGATATGGTTGTTTTGGCTTGCAAAGCCATGCTTATGGTTATAGCATCTACATCAGCCACTCCCGATATTATGCTGGCCACATACAGGCCACTGCTTCCGTAATAGATATCAGCGATCCTGGTTACAAATAAGATTACTAAAAAAAGAGCCCCGAATATAAATGCAGGTTTAAGGCTAAATGGGTTTTCTAATTTCACTTCAGCATCAATTTCCTTAAATTCTGTTCGTTTCCAAACTACTATGGCCAAAATTATTCCCAAAATACCCATAGATAACATAGGCGCTAATAATAATGGTATAAGTTCAGAATTAACTACTAAAACTTCAAAAAGCACCCTTAAAAACATCATAGAACTAGCTATAACTGAAGCAAATACAGCTGCTTTAATCAGGAAATCAGATTCTTTAACTCTCCCAGCCATGGCCGTGACTACTGCAGTACTTGAGACCAACCCCCCTATAATTCCAGTTATGCTCAAACCTCTCTGGGCGCCTATAAGCTTCATTAGTATGTAACCAGCATAACTAATGGCAGAAATAAAAACTATCATTAACCAGATTTGATATGGATTAAAAACATTTAAAGGACCCATTGTCTGGTTAGGAAGTAAAGGCAATATTACAAAGGCTATTATTAGAAATTTAACTGTGTTTAACATTTCTTTTTCGCTGATTTTACGAATGAAACTATGCAAATATGGTTTGAATGCTAGAAGAGCTGTAATTATAATTGCAATTATGGGAGCTATTTTGTAACCATCATCAGCATAACATAAAGCTCCTAAAATAAAGGTTAGTAAGGCCGCTATTTCTGTAGTGGTTCCTATATCCTCATTTATTCTAGAACTAATAATATAACTGATACATACTAATGATGTTAAGGCCAAAAAAGCTATTATTAAAAAGTATGAATAATAATTTGATAAATAAGCTGAAATAGTTCCAAATAGTGCAATTAGAATGAAAGTACGAATACCTGCAAATTCCATGGTTTCTTTTCGTTCTCTTTCAGTCCCAATCAATGCTCCAATAGCTATTGAAATTAGAAACTTAAGAATTAATATTAACTCCATGTCTATGCATATATGATTTGAAATATAAAATTATTATTAAATTAATTTATGGATAATATTATAAATCATGAATTTAATATTATAACGAACCATGATTTACAAAATGATAAGAACTTTAAATTAACTAAGTTCCGGATTTTTATAAATAGTCATTGAGTAATAAATTTTAATTATAATTATTGTTTATTGGTTAATAATAATAAGGTGATTTAATGAAAAGCGACGCCATTAAAAAAGGGTTACAAAGGGCTCCGCATAGATCATTGCTTAGAGCTTGTGGAGTAACTGATAATGAAATGGATAAACCATTTATTGGAATAGCAAATAGTTTTACCGAAATAGTACCAGGGCATATTCATCTTAAAGAGGTAGCAGACGCAGTTAAATTAGGGGTAACTGAAGCAGGAGGAGTTCCGTTCGAATTTAACACCATGGCAATATGTGACGGAATTGCCATGAATCATGATGGAATGCGTTATTCCTTAGCATCTCGGGAAATAATTGCTGATACAGTGGAAAGTATGGCTCAAGCCCATAAATTTGATGCTTTAGTACTTATTCCGAGTTGTGATAAAGTAGTTCCTGGCATGCTAATGACAGCGGCGCGACTGGATATTCCCTCCATATTTGTAACTGGTGGGCCAATGTTACCAGGTACATATAAAGGAAAGTCGGTTGATCTAATAAGTGTTTATGAAGCTGTTGGTGCTGTTACATCAGGCAAAATGTCAGAAGATGAACTAAATGAATTGGAGAGATGTGCTTGTCCTGGGGCTGGTTCATGTGCTGGACTTTTTACAGCGAACACCATGGCTTGTGTGACTGAAGCTCTGGGTATGAGTCTTCCCTACTGTGCTACCACCCATGCAGTAGCTGCAAAAAAAATTAGGTTAGCTAGAAGTTCTGGTTCAAAAATAATTGAACTTTTAGAAAAAAATATTACTCCATCGAATATCATGACTCAGGAAGCTTTTGAAAATGCGGTGGCCATAGATTTGGCTTTAGGTGGTTCTACCAATACTACTCTACACATTCCCGCCATAGCCAGCGAGCTTGAAAATAAAGGAGTTAAAATAGACCTTGATATATTTGACCTATTAGGAAAAGAAATTCCTCACATAGCTGCCATAAGTCCTTCTGGACCATATAGTATGTTGGATTTAGATAAAGCTGGAGGTATACCTGCAGTTTTTAAGAATATTCAAGATAAATTAAAACTTGATCTAATTACTTGTACAGGGAAGACATTTAAAGAAAATATAAAAGATGCTAAAATTTTAGATTATACGGTTATAAGACCTTTTGATGATCCGGTGCATAAGGAAGGCGGAATAGCAATATTAAAAGGAAATTTAGCACCTAATGGTTCAGTTATAAAACAAGCCGCAGTAAGTCCAGATATGATGAAACATGAAGGTCCTGCTAAAATATTTAACAGTGAAGAAGAATGTGTTAATGCCATATTTAATGGAGAAATAATAGAAGGAGATGTGATTGTTATTCGCTATGAAGGACCTAAAGGAGGTCCCGGCATGAGGGAAATGCTGAACCCCACATCGGCAATATCTGGTATGGGCCTATCTGTAGCTTTAATAACTGATGGAAGATTCTCTGGAGGGACAAGAGGCCCATGTATTGGTCATATATCTCCTGAAGCTTTAGAAAAAGGTCCTATAGCAGCCATAAAAGATGGAGATTTGATAAAAATTGACATTCCTAATCGTCGATTAGATGTTATTTTAAGTGACGAAGAAATCAATAAAAGATTGAACGAAGTTAAACCAGTTGAAAAAGAAGTGAAAGGGTGGCTTTTAAGATACCGTAAAATGGCAAGTTCCGCTGATAAAGGCGCCATTCTAAGATAAGGTGAAAAAATGTCTAATAAGAAAGAAATTGTAGGTTATATTGCAATTTTATTAATTGGAATAATTGCTGCCCAACACATGAATGTCGTGGTATCTGGGAGTATGGAACCTGTTTTTTACCGGGGAGACATAGTAATTGTGGAGAAAACTAATTTATTCGGATTACAAGAATTTAATCCAAATGAATTAGAAACGGGAGATATCATCATATATGACGCTACCTGGTTTCCAGACCCTGTTATCCATAGAATAATATCGGTGGGTACTAATGCACAAGGACAAAAATATTACATCACCAAAGGAGATAATAATCCCAACCCAGATCCAGTAGCAGTTTATCCTAATCAGGTGCTGGCAAAAGTGATCGAAATCGGGGATAACCCCGTTTTTATACCGCGCGTGGGATATATAACCCTCTGGATCAGAGGTTTGTGACCAGACCTCTATTATTATTTTTCTCAATTATTATTTCTATTTTTACAATTTATTGAAAGAAATAATATTATATTTGGAGAAATAAATTACCTATAAAATAATAATATACGAACTAATTCTAATTAATTTATAAAATAACAATTATCTTATCAGGTGAATAGATGTACAGAATGGTCCAAAAAGAAGCAATAAAATCTTTAAAAAATGCTATTAATAGTTTAGGTTACAATATACCCTCTGAAATCAAAATAGAACAACCTCCTAATACAGAGTTAGGTGATTTAGCATCAACTGTATCTTTTCAAATGGCTAAAGTATTGAAAAAACCTCCCATTGAAATAACTCAAGAAATATTAAAAGTTATTAAAATTCCTGATTTATTTGAAAAAGTAGAGATGAAAGGTCCCTACATTAATTTTTACTTAAATTACCCGAAATTTTCCCAGATGGTTTTAAAAACAATTGACAAAAATTATGGAGAATTAAAATCTTTGGATAAGAAGATTATAGTGGAACACACATCAGCAAATCCTAATGGGCCTTTACATGTTGGTCATGTTCGAAATTCCATTATAGGGGACTCAATTTCCCGTGTGTTAAAATATGCGGGCTATGAAGTAGAAACCCAGTACTACGTCAACGACATGGGAAGACAAATTGCTATGGTGGTCTGGGGAATAATTAACCTTGATTTTCAAATAGATGAAGAAAAAAAGATAGATCATGAAATAGGGAGATTATATTTCCTGGTTAATGAAAAACTAAAAGATGAACCTGAATTAAAATATGAAATTGATAAATTATTAAAAACTTACGAACATGGTGACGACTTAAATCTTGAAAAAACTTTTGAAAATGCTGTTAAAAACTGTTTAACTGGTGTTTCTGAAACATTAAAGAAAATTAATGTATCTCACGATTCCTACCAATGGGAAAGCAAATTCATTAAGGACGGTTCAGTAGCAAAAATTTTAAAATTATTGTCTAATAAGGAATTAACCGTAAAAAATGATGTGTTATATGTTCCTTTGGAAGATTTTGGTATTGAAAAAGAATTAATCCTTACCAGATCAGATGGTACTTCTCTTTATTCCACAAGAGACCTTGCTTATCATGTTTACAAATCAGAAAATTCAGATGAATTAATTGACGTTCTGGGTTCCGACCATAAACTAGCTATTGACCAGTTAAGCATATTACTGGAAATCTTAGGAGAAAAAAGTCCTGAAGTTATATTTTATGAATTTATAACTCTCCCAGAAGGTTCAATGTCCACCAGAAGAGGAGTTTTCATATCAGTGGATGAAATGATTGAAGAAGCTGTTAAAAGAGCTATAAATGAATTAAAATTAAAAAGGCCGGATTTAGATAATGAATCGCAGTTAAATATTGCCAAAATGGTTGGTGTTGGCGCAATTAGATATTATATTGCCAAATTATCCCCTGAAAAGCACATAGTATTCAAATGGGACGAAGCTTTAAGTTTTGAACGTGGCTGTGCATCAATACAATACGCCCATGCTAGATCATGTAAACTGCTGGAAAAATGTGGATATGGTGCCAAAAGAACTATAAAAACTTCAAAAATTGAATTATTGGATCATCCTTCAGAAGTAGATTTAATTAAACTTTTAGCTAAATTTACTAGTGTTATTGAAGAATCTGCTAAAATTAGAAGAGTTCATTTAATTGCTCAATATGCACTTGATCTAGCCGGTGCTTTTAATAAATTTTATAAATCAGTCCCGGTAAAAGGATCAGATAAGGAATCAACTAGATTAGTGCTGGTCGATAAAACTCGGATAACTATTAAAAATTCTCTTGAACTATTAGGTATAGAATCGCCAGAATCAATGTGAAAATTCATTGAATTAATCTTGTAATAGTTTAGATAATATGGCTTTTTGAGCATGTAACCTGTTTTCAGCCTGATCCCAAACCACGGATTGAGGGCCGTCAATTACTTCTGCAGTTATTTCCTGACCCCTTACTGCAGGTAAACAATGCATTACTATAGCTTGGGGATCTGCTTTATTCATTAAATTTTTATTTACTTGATAACCTTTAAGGTCATGCAAACGTTGTGATTCCTGTTTTTCATCACCCATACTCACCCAAACATCCGTATAAACCACATCAGCGCCCTTTATATCCTCAATGTCTTCAGTTATTTTAATTTTTGAACCGGTGGCTTGAGCGTAATGTCGTGCTAATTTTATTATTTCAGATTCGGGTTCGTAACCTGATGGACAAATAACAGTCATATCCATGCCGAATATGGCAGATGCTAGTAAAAGGGAGTTACAAACATTATTACCATCGCCTAAAAATGCCAAATGGACTTTTAATGTATTTTTATATTCCAATATTGTTAATACATCTGCAAAAGCTTGACAAGGATGTTCTTTATTAGTTAATCCATTTATAACTGGTACTTCAGAATTTTGAGAAAATTCTATTACGTCCTTGTGTTTTATAGCTCTGATCATGACTGCGTCAACATATCTACTCATTGCCTTTGCAGTATCAGGGATTATTTCACCTCTACCTATTTGAAGATCATTTGTTGAAAGATAAAGTGCTTTACCGCCTAATTGGTACATGCCTACCTCGAATGATATTCTTGTACGGGTTGATGATTTTTCAAAGACCATGGCTAGTGTTTTGTCTTTCAAAGGTTTTCCACTTATTTGACCTTTTTTAAATCTTTCAGATAATTTTAATATTTTATATGCTTCTTTTCTTGCATCTAAAAATGATAGAAGATGTTTCATTTAATTTTCATCCCCGAAAAATAATTTTAAGATAATTTTGTTGAATATGTATGATATCTACCAAAATTTTATTTAAAATTTGCTATAGTATCCATTAAAATAATCTAATATTAAATTAAAATTGTAGTAAGAACTTTTTACTGTTATGATTTTATCATTAAATTTTATTTATAAATGCACTATAAATCATGATTTCTGATTTTTTTCATATGATTTATACGTTTTTGAATAAGTTCTGATGTTCCAACATCTTTACGATGGAAAAGATCACCTTTAACATATCCAATAACAGATTCACACGTTCTTTCTGCTTCTTGAATATTATCACCTATTCCCACCATAGCTAAAGCCCTAGATGAGGAGGTATATATTTTATCATTTTTCTGATTTACCGCAGCATAATAAAGTAAAGCTCCAGAATCTATTATCTTTTTCTCATTTACATCTAAAACTTCTCCAGATTTACCGCTCTCAGGATATCCATTAGGAACTAAATATTTACACACTGTGGCTTTATCCTTAAAATTGGCATTCTTTAGCGTTCCATCTACAATTCCTTCACAAATTTCTACAAAATTTGTTTCAAGTAAAGGCAATACATTCATTGCTTCAGGATCACCGAAACGGGCGTTATATTCCACTAAACGTGGCCCATCCGCACATAACATGAATTGACCATATAGAAATCCTTTATAAGGGCCAACTTCTTTTTTAATAGCCTTAATTGTGTCTCGCATAATATTAACAGACTTATCATAATCTGATTTAGTTAAAAAAGGCAATAATCCTCCTTTATCAGAATACGAACCCATACCACCAGTTATAGGGCCCTGATCGCCTTCATATGCATGAGGATGGTCCTGAACAGCAGGCATGGGAACTATATTATCCCCATCTGAAAATGCTTGCAGAGTAAATTCTTCACCAATTAATCTTTCTTCAATAACAACCTTAGCAAAACCACCCATTTTAGTATCAATTACCTCTTTAGCGTATTTTTTTGCTTCATTAGCATCTTCAAGATGATCTCCTACAATTTTTACGCCTTTTCCACCTGTTAAACCAACTGGTTTAATTACAACATCTTTTTCAAATTCATCGATAAAATCAGATAAATCTTTATAATTATCAAAAACTTTGTAAACCAAAGAACCCTCAATTTTATGATTTTCAAATAATTTTCTCATAAAGGATTTATCAGTTTCGATTTTGGCAGCTGCTTGGGTGGGGCCCACACATTTTATACCAAAATCTTCAAGAAAATCCACAATACCCTTCTCTAGAGGAGCTTCTGGACCGATAATGGCCATGTCTACGTTATTATCTGTTGCAAATTGTCTTACTGTCTCTAGATCATTTTCACTGGCAATTTTATATTCAGAAATTCTGGCTATGCCTGGATTTTTATTACTCATAATAGAATAGAGTTCTCCATGATCCTTTACAGCCTCACATATCACATTTTCCCTTGCTCCAGTTCCAACTACAAGAATTTTCATATTATCATCCCATTAAACCTATTACCAAAATGCACACCTTAAATTTGAGTATAATTTTTTAAGTAAATATACAATTCTAATTTTAACTTTCATCTATAAAAATTTGAACAAATAATTATATTAAATTAAAATTTTAATTCAGATTTTAGAAATATAATAAAAAATAAGTTTCTAATAACGATTATAAGATTATTATGTATCATTTATAAAGGTTGTAATTAGATATAAAAAATTATAAAAATTTGTAAAGAAAAGCTTTTAGAAGAAAAATATACGAACAAGGTGTTTATATGAAAGGTGGCCAAGCCATAATCAAATCATTAACCGATGCAGGAGTAGATGTTGTATTTGGATATCCAGGAGGAGTTTTACTTCCACTATATGATGTAATCTACGATTCAGAACTAAGACATATTCTAGTTAGACATGAACAGTGCGCAGCTCATGCTGCAGATGGATTTGCACGAGCTTCAGGAAAAGTAGGAGTATGTATTGGTACCTCGGGACCAGGCGCCACTAACCTTGTAACTGGTATTGCAACAGCCCATATGGATTCATCACCAATATTGGCTTTAGCCGGGCAAGTACCTAGCCATTTAATTGGTAACGATGCATTTCAAGAAGTTGATACATTAGGAATCACTATGCCCATTACTAAACATAGTTATCAACCTATGAAAGCTAGTGAAATACCTGAAATGATAAAATCTAGTTTTTACATTGCAAGCACTGGGCGTCCAGGTCCAGTAGTTATTGATCTTCCTAAAGATGTGCAGGAAGAAGAATTTGAAATGAAAAATGATATTATAATCAACCTTCCAGGGTATAAACCCACTAAAAAAGGCCACCCCATGCAAATAAAAAGAGCGGCCAATCTTATTCTAAATTCAAAAAAACCAGTTATACTGGCCGGAGGAGGAGTTATAATATCAGAATCTTCTGCAGAACTTTTAACACTTTCTGAAACCATTGGAGCTCCCGTCACCAATACTCTTTTAGGAAAAGGCTCATTTCCTGAGGATCATGATTTAGCACTAGGAATGTTAGGTATGCATGGTAGAAAAACAGCTAATTTTTTGGTGGACGAATGTGACTGTTTAATTGCTATAGGTTGCAGATTTTCAGATAGAACTACTGGTAACGTACCAGAATTTGCTAAAAATGCAAAAATAATACACATAGATATTGACCCTGCCGAAATTGGAAAAAACATTGAAGTAGATGTTCCAATAGTTGGAGATGCAAAAATTGTGCTTCAAGATCTTATAAATTTCATATTAAAAAAGAGAAATGATATCCAAAATGAAAAATGGTTAAACCATGTTCTAGAATTTAAAAATGCCTGCATACCCCGCATGTCCTATAGCGATGTCCCTCTAAAACCTCAAACAGTTATTAAAGAGATTTACGAAACTTTAGAAGATGATACTATTGTTACGACAGATGTTGGACAAAACCAAATGTGGATGGCTCACTATTTTACTTCTAAACATCCTAGAACATTTTTATCGTCTGGCGGTCTGGGTACGATGGGATTCGGATTTCCTGCAGCTATGGGCGCTAAAGTGGCCAAGCCAGACACTGATGTAGTAGCGGTTTGTGGAGATGGTGGCTTTTTAATGGTATGTCAAGATCTGGCAACTATAAAAGAGTATGATATACCCATAGTTGTATGTATTTTAGATAATCGTCGCCTAGGCATGGTGGCCCAATGGCAAAAATTATTCTATGACAAAAGAATGTCCCACACTCATCTGGGAGAAGTTCCAGACTTTGTACTCCTAGCAGAATCCTTTGGAGTAAATGCTGAGAGAATAGAAAAACCTGGAGAAATTAAAGAAGCTCTTTCTCAAGCATTAAAATCTGGAGAACCTACTTTACTTGATATTATTATTGACCCTGAGGAAATTCTTCCAATGGTACCCCCTGGGTGTGGACTAACTGAATTAGTGGGAGAATATAAAGTGGAAAGGGAAGATCTTAGTGAGATAACCTATCGTGAAAAGTCCCATGAAAAGGTAGGTGATTAATATGGATGATGAAAGAACGCATATTATAAGTGCCTTGGTATTAAACAAACCAGGTGTTCTTCAAAGGGTGTCTGGATTGTTTACACGTAGGGGATTTAACATTGACAGTATTACTGTTGGAACATCAGAACAGGAAGGTCTGGCCCGTATGACCATAATTTCCCGGGGAGATGATAAGGTATTGGAACAAATAACCAAACAACTGAATAAACTAATTGATGTTATAAAGGTAAGGGACTTAGATCATGATACTACTGTAAAACGAGAATTATGTTTAATCAAAGTAAATTCACCTACTGAAAAAATAAGATCAGAAGTAATACAGTATGCAGGGATCTTTAGAGGACGAATAGTGGATGTGAGCCCTGAAACTCTTACTATTGAGATTACTGGAGATTCAGATAAAATAGATACTTTGATAGACTTAGTTAAGGCATTCGGTATAAAAGAATTATCCAGAACAGGTATTACCGCAATGTCTAGAGGTTTAAAGACCATGTAGTTTGATAAAATTTAAAAATATTTTAAATTTCTTTAAGAGTTACAATTTAAGAACTGGATGATGGAGAATTTAGATAAAATTAATAAGTATATTTTTCATAAATATCATAGATTAATTTCTCATAGTTAAAATTCATTAATTTTAGATATTTATTTAATAGGAACGTGGCTATATGAAGATATATTACGACAAAGATGTAGATATGGATGTTTTAAAAGATAAAACTATCGCCGTTATTGGCTACGGTAGTCAAGGTATGGCCCAGTCAAGAAACATGGCTGATAGTGGTTTAAATGTTGTTGTTGGTTTAAGAAAAGGAGGTAATTCTTGGAATATTGCATATGACGATGGAATGGAAGTTCTAAGTGTTGAAGATGCTGCAGAACAATCAGATATTGTCCATATACTTATTCCTGACGAAATTCAGGCAAAGGTATATGAAAAATCCATCAAACCTGGGTTAAAGGAAGATAACACCATATCATTTTCCCACGGCTACAACATACACTTCCAGTATATTAAACCATCTGAAAAAATAAACGTAACCATGATCGCCCCCAAAGGTCCTGGAAGTATGGTTAGAAAACAATACCTTGAAGGATTTGGAATTCCTGGTTTGGTAGCAGTAGAAAAGAATTATACAGGCAATGCCCTAAATATTGCATTAGCAATGGGTAAAGGATGCGGACTTACTAAGGCCGGAGTTTTAGAGACTAGTTTCAAAGAAGAAACTGAAACGGATTTATTTGGTGAACAGGCGGTTCTTTGTGGAGGAGTAACAGAATTAATTAAAGCAGGATTTGAAACTTTAGTCGAAGCTGGATACCAACCCGAATTAGCTTATTTTGAAACATGTCATGAATTAAAGCTCATAGTAGACTTAATTTATCAAAAAGGATTTGCAGGAATGTGGAATGACGTTAGTAATACTGCAGAATTTGGAGGACTTTCCCGAAGGGAAAGAATAGTTACAAGTGATTCTAAAAATGAAATGAAAAAAATATTGGATGAAATCCAAAAAGGTAAATTTGCCAAAGAATGGGCCCTAGAAAACCAGGCAGGGAGACCTATGCTAAATCGTCTGCGCGATATAGAAGGAAACCTTCAAATTGAAAAAGTGGGCTCCAAATTAAGAAAACTCTGTGGATTAGAAAAATAAGGTGATGTTATTGGTTTTTGTAGGGATGGATCATGGAACTACGGGAGTTTCATTTACCATCCTCAATGATGAATTAATCCATTTTAAGATTGGAAGAGAAGATTTATCTGCAGGGCGAGTTTCTGCCTTAGCAGAATTAAAAAAAAGAGTAAATTTAGACTCAATTGATTTAATGGCCATAACCTACGCCATGGGTGATGGTATATCTTCCATTAAACCTATCAAAAAGGTTCAAAACCGTGGCATTATTTCTATTGATGGGGCAGGTAAAGTAACCGGTGGTGGTACTGCTGTCTACGACGAGATTGCAGATTCAAGTATACCTACTGTTATTATTCCAGGACTACATAAAAATACGCCCTGTCTTGATGAAAGATTTAAAGCAGCTTATTCCCACCATGCTAGTTCAGAAAAAATTAGCATTTGTTACAACGCTTTTTTAGAAACAGGTTTCAAAAATATGATAGTTTCAGATATTAGCTCCAATACTGTAAGTATTCTAATAGAAAATGGAAAAATTAAAGGTGCAATGGATGCATGTATAGGTGCAATGGGTATTATACATGGACCATTAGACTTGGAAATGATTAGAGATATTGATGATGAAATAAGAACTGCTAATGATTGTTTTTCTCATGCAGGGGCCGTAAAAATAGCAAATATTAAGACCAGAGTAGCAAGGGCAAAAAATGAACTACTAACATCTTATTCAAAAAATGAGAAATCCGCCCAATTAGCCATGGAAACTATGATAATGACCATTACTATGGAAATATGGGGATTGGCTGGAATATGTGAAAATAAATTAGAAGGAATAGTGCTGACAGGATCTATAGGCTCAATGAATAAACCAATAGACGTTTTTAGTCAAATAAAAAATAAAGTAAGGAATATAGCCCCTGTGATAAATTTGCCTTCTACTTCCGGATCGGTGGGTAGTGCCCAAATAGCTAAAGCTGTATACCAAGGGAAAAAAGATATTTTAGGAATACAGGTAATAGATTTTTAAATTAATACAAATTTTTAGTATTTTAAAAGTAAGTTACTTGCCCCCGCCATATCCAGGTCCATCCCCGTGATCAGATATTTCTGTGGAAAAAGCGTCTTTTATGATTTTTCTCTTCAATAAATTTTTTTTAAAATCTTTTTTTGAAGAATATCTACTTTTAACTTTTACATCATAATTTACAACTTCTAAATAATTTGATAGGTAATAAAGATTTGTAGAATCAATCAGAACCCAAGGAACTCCTTTTTTAATGCATATATCTTCAACTATACCATGGGCGTTAGTTCCTACATATTTCACTTGGGAACCTAATTGTATTTTTTTATTTCTAATATCTAAGACGTCCATGAGACACCAATTTTATTTAATTACAAATTAAAATCTAATCCAGCCAATTATTCATCATATCCAGATTTGATGTGCAATCTAAAGAAATGGGGGTTAAAGTAGCACAATTTTCACTTTTAAGAACACGAACATCAGTATTTTCAATGTCTGTTTCGACAGGAGTTCCGTCAATCCAGTAGTAAGGTCTTCCCCGGGGATCTAATCTTTTTTGAATGTGTATATTGTACATTCTATTTCCCAATCTAGTAATTTTCAAGTTATTATTAGTACTGGAAGCGGGAACATTTAGATTTAAAAAATCAACACCTTCTGGTAAGCCTTTATTTAATATATTTTTAGCGACTTTATTAGTCAATTTTTGAGCTTGCGAAAAATCCACATCCACATGGCCATCATGAAACTTAATATCGCCACGAGTTACTTGTAAAGATACAGATAATGCAGGTATTCCGTGCACTGCAGCTTCCATGGCAGCCCCAATAGTGCCTGAAGTAGTCAATTCTGACATTCCCAGATTCTCACCAATATTAATTCCAGATATCAGTAAATCTGGTTTTTTATCCATCACTTCAAATATTCCAATAATAACCGCGTCAGTGGGGGTTCCTGATACTGAATAAGCCTCGCTTCCATCCATTAAATTTGTGGATGTGACTCTTATAGGTTCAAAGAGAGTTAATGCATGACCTATCCCACTTTGCTGTGTTGCTGGGGCCACAACATCGATTTTGCCAAGATTTTCCACTGCTTTTTTTGCAGCGATTATTCCAGATGAGTTAACTCCGTCGTCGTTAGTAATAACTATTCTCATAAATCCATTTTTATAATTTAACAAGTAAAAACTTTATGTAATTATGAAAATTCATCTAATGGAGATAATTTTAGTTATATTTAATTAGTTAGTTAAAATAAAAGAAATAACATATATAATAATTATATTATATTAATAATCATAATAGATAGTAGTGAAGAGCATTGCCTTTTATCATTAAATGATATGGGTTCATATTTTCATTCACCTTAACAAGAAGGTGTGTAAATGAAGAAAAATAGGCTAGTAGAGTTTGTGGCTAAAATAATGGAAGAATCTGGTTTCAAAGTCTATAAAGATTTTAGGACTTCTAGACATCTTATAGATATTTATGGAGTTTTAAGTACTGTTTTAGGCGATATTGGAGTTGTGGTGGCTTGCAAAAATTATGATGATAGATGGAATGTGGGTCTCGATATATTGAAAGAAATGGAGATGGTGGCCAAAACTCTTAAAGCTTCTAAAGTAGTTATAGTTACTACCTCAGATTTCACCCAGCAGGCAAAAAATTATGCAGCCAGAAGAAATATTAAACTCATTGATAAGGAAGGACTCTTAGTTCTGGCTAAAAAATTTTCAAAAAATGATATTGCAGAAGAAAGTGAAGGTCCTGAGCTAATTGAAGAATCTTATGAGCCTAATTCCACCTATGGTAGTAATTCAACTTCCTCTATTTTTAAACATGAAAAAAGAGGTAGCTTAAACCGTAAAAGAGATAAAGTGGTTAACTTATTCGATCCTAGGATTAAAAATCTTCTCAGCAATACTATAGTTTTAATTCTGTTGGTTTTAGGTTTTTCTTGGTTAATAGCAACACTAGTCGGCGCATATGGAAATGTGAATAACGCTATTCTGGGAATTTTGAAAATTTTATTGTCAGCTATTTTATCATATGGACTGGTTTTTTCATTGGAAAGGGATATGACCGTAACCCTTGTTCGAGGTACAACTGTATTCTTCGTATCTCTATTGATCCTTATATTGTTTATAATAATCTAAAATTTTTTCTAATTCTTATTAAATGATAATTGCTCGCTTTAAGGGTTAAAAACCTGTTCCTATAAGCTATGAGCATATTAAAAAATTAAAATCAAATTAGTGTCAAATCTAATTTTTCGTGAATTTAGTATAAAATAAAAAGTAAATGGGCCGGAGGAGATTCGAACTCCTGATCACCTCGTTGTAAGCGAGGTATCATACCCCTAGACCACCGGCCCAATTGAGTATTTTTGACTATTGGTGGGTTCAGTATATAAACTTTTCCAAGTTAAAAGATTCTAAAAAAATAAAATAAATTTCAACTGAAAGTTGAAATTTTTTCAATTAGTTATCTTAGTAGTAAAAAATACTATATATAAGTTATTTTCAATGATAATAAAGATCAAAATATTGATTTCAAGTTATAAAGTTTAATTAATCATTAAATTGTTAATTGTTTATTAAATCTAATATTCTTAAATATATGTTAATATAA
>JBNGDB010000021.1:2447-42679 GCA_049975245.1 Methanomicrobiales archaeon | reverse complement strand
AAATTGTTTATCAAAAACGCAAAATTAAAAACCACCAAGTTTTTGACAGTGTCAGGCAAGACAATCAAAGGATAATTTGGCAATTACAAATTTTTAGGCGAAAATACATGAATAAATACATCTTAATAGTAATGGTTATTTTTATAGGCATTATCACCGTCTATTCCTCCTATAATTATTATGAAACCGTGGAAAATACTGTTTATATAGGTTACCTTCCCTCTAATCATCATGCTGCACTATTTGTGGCCCAAGAAAAAGATTTATTTGAGAAAGAAGGTATAAGAGTGCAGCTGGTGCCTTTTAGGAATGGTGAAGACTTGTTAAGATCAGCAGAAAAGGGCCAGATAGATATGGGATACTGTGGGATAACTCCTGTGATTAGTGCATTAGATCGGGGAGAACAAATAAAAGTGGTGGCAGCAGTAAACCAGGAAGGAAGTGGAATAGTAGTTTCAGAAGATATTAAAAATGTTACTGATTTTAAGGGTAAAAAAATTGCAATTCCTAAAAATGGTTCCATCCAGGATGTTCTTTTAAGATACTATCTTTATAAAAATAATATTAACCTAGAAGATGTTAATATTGCAGAATTAGAAGTTTCAGTTATGCTGGAAAATATTAATAACGATTTTATCGATATTTATATGGCGTGGGAACCCTATGCATCCCAGTCGGATATTTCCAGTAATGATAAAGGCCGGGTCTTTGTGTATTCTGATTCTATTTTTGAAAATCACCCTTGCTGTGTGGTAATTGCAACCGACGATTTCATAAAGACCAACCCCAAACTTCTGAGGCAAATTTTAAAGATTCACGTGGATTCTACTAACTACATTAAAAATCATACAGAGGAGACTGCATATATATTGTCTAAAAAATTAGTAACCGATGTTCAACTGGAAAGAGTTGGTTTAAAACATGTTGAATATATTGCAGTTCCATCAAGTGAGTTTATTGATAATGTTATGGTTATCTATAATATCCAAAAAGATTTAGGATATGTTAAACAGAATATAACCGCAGATGAGATATTTGATCTTAGATATCTGCCCTGAAGAAGGTTATAAAAGGGCCTAATGTTTATAATATAACATTAATTAATGTGATATTTATTTTTAATTATTATTCTCAAATTTAAACTCTAAAAATGCTAATAATAGTAATAATAGACTTACAACTGTTCCCAATAAAAATGCGTAATAAAAACCATTTAAAAGGAGACTTTGAGGTGCGGTTATTTGAAAAGCCCCTGTATTTGAAATACCTCTACTAGCAATGGCACTAACGAAAATAGTTTGATATAAAACCACCCCCATAATTGAACCTAAATAACTAAAAAGGTTCAACAAACTGGAAACCGTCCCCATGGATTTATCCATACTCTGTTTCAAGATTAACTTGTTATTAACAGGAACAAACAAACCACGTGATATGGATCTAAAAGCTAAAGCAATCATTATGGTTATCAGTGCTATGGTAGGACTTAAAAATGTTAAAATGACGCTTGATATAATCAAAAAAATTATGGAAGAAAATTTAACTATATTGGTACCTATATTGTCAGATAGATAGCCGCCCAGGGGGGAAGCTATAATTATGATTGAAGTAGGTAAAAAGATGACCAGACCAGCAAAACCAGCAGTGTATCCTTTAACCAGTACCAGGAAAAATGGGATTAGAAATATTGTCCCATAAATCACAAAATTAATAGAAAATACAGAAAGGAGTAGTATGGTTAAATAATAATTTTTTAAAAAAGAAAGATCTAGAAGTGGATGGGGGTGTCTAAGTTCCCATAAACAGAATATTAACAAAAAAACTGCAAATGATATAAAAAGAAGTATAATTATAGTAGAAAACCACCCAAAATATTTTCCAAGATCTATTGCTAATAAAAGACTGAAAAGGGAGATAATCATCAAGATAGATCCTACAATATCAAATCCAACTTTTTTCCTAGCAATTTCCCTACTTGGTATAAATATAATGCTTAATACTAATAAAATAAGTCCTATGGGAAATATAATAAAAAATATCCAGTGCCAACTCAGATATTCTGTTAAAAGTCCGCCTATATAGTTACCTATAGATAATCCTAGAGCGGTAGCCATGGAAATAAATCCTAATGCTTTTCCTCTATTTTGATCACTAAAAGCCAGGGATATTATGGCCAGAGAAACAGAAAGTATCATAGCCGAACCAATACCCTGGATGACTCTAAATAAGATAAGTGGTGTAATTTCTAGAGATAGACCAGAATAGTAGGCTGAAAAACTAAAAATAAATAGTCCAACAGTTAATACTTTTTTATAGCCTATTTGATCACCGATTTTTCCAAATATTAGTAGGAAACCTACTAAAAATAGGAGATGGGCTGTTATAACCCAGGAAATAGTACTAACTGAAACGTCTAAAAATTGAGACATAGATGGAAGAGCAATATTAACCATTCCCGCGCTCAAAGACCACATGAAAAGTACTGAAGAGATAATTAAAAGGATTATGGTGGATTTTTTTGTTGAGGAAAAATAATTAGTTAACATGGGGGACACGGGGAAGATTGAGAATCAATATAGTATCTGTTTAAACTTATTTAAATCTTTCATAATCAACATGGTTGTAAAAACTGTTTAGGTGATGATTCTTTAATTTATATTAATCTAAATTTTAAATCATTTAGAAAACATTATAATAATAAACAAAGACAGTATATGATATAACATTTACCTTATGATATCTTTGGTGAAAAAATGCTAGATTCAACGTATAAAAAGGCATTAGAAAAAAAACAGGAAATAAAAAAGGCATTTAACCGGGATTTAGAAGATATTAAGATAGATCCAAATCAAAAATGGGAAGATCATAACCTATATGAAGTTGAAATAGATTTTACTATTTCAGGTGGCGATGGGAGTTATAATCAAAAGAAATTTATAAGTCACATACTATATGCAGTGGATGCAGAATGTCTAATATACGATGGAAATAAACTAAATAAAATAGAAAGCAGCGAAGTAAACGTAATACCACCTTACAGATATGTAAGAGATATTTTAAGAAATTACATGTCCCTATTTGAGATAAAAAATAGTTACCAGGCATTTAATGATTATAATGTTGATATAAGTTTATTCGACGGATCCATACTTGGGAATATGATAAGACCCTCTCCAGTAGAAAATGAATTAAAAACAGAGATAAAAGATAAAATTAAAGAAAAATATAGACCTGAACTTGAAGATATAATGAAAAATGCACAAAAAACGGAGATATCTTCGTCAAAACTGTTCAAACAACTAAAAAATGAATTTTCAAATAATAAAATTGAAAGCATGATCTACCTGGAAAACCTGGAACATTTATTAGCGTTAGGGGGGCTATTAAAGGAAACAAAAAATCTGGTTTCCATATCAAAAACATCAATCAGAAATGATTACTTTAATTTAAACATCCCCGATATAGCTATTTTTGAGAACTACTGTAAAAAGGAAGGATATTCCCACCCCTTATATCAAGAAGTGAATAAAACAGTTAAAAGAGATTTTCCAATAATGAATAAATTTTTCAGAGATTTAAAGTTCACAGTTTTCTACTGTCGCCTGGAAGACTATAAAAATGTCCTTAAAATAGAGTTGCCCTATAAAGCTGGGAAAAAAGATATAGAAGAGATATTAGAAAAAATTAAAGGGGTGACTGCGGAAGGTTATCCTTATCTACTGAAGAAGGCCCATAACGATGTGGTAATTAAGACCAGTGATATGGAAAGGATCAATAAGATACTGGATTTAATGCAGAAAACAGGGAGAGATATGTTATGACTGATAAAATAATAGGAAGGTGCGTTGGTGAAACATCTCCTACCATGGTAAGTTTTGTATCCAAAAAGATGCCAAAGGTGGGGGAATACGTATCCATGGAATACGACTCCAAAATAGTTTTAGGAATGATAGAATCATTGATAAGAGGCAGTGTTTCCATAACCAACGACATATACGACCCTCAGACAATTGAAAAGATCCGGGAAATTGAGGGGGATGACCACTACATCAAGGGTAGGATAAGGATTCTAGGAGATATAAGTGACCTGAAAATTCCAAGAACACCACCACCACCAGGAACTGAAGTTGAAATTGCCAACTCCCAAGTGTTAAAGGAAATATTCAAGGTAGAATATGCGCCATTGAAGCTAGGCAACCTGATAACCCAGGAAGAAGTGGAAGTAGAGATAGATATAAATAAGATGGTAACCAGACATCTTGCAATTTTAGCCATGACCGGCGCGGGAAAATCCAACACTGTGGCGGTGGTAGTGGACGGACTTCTTAAAAAGAATGGAAGTGTCCTGATATTTGACATGCACTCAGAGTATGTGAAAACTGAATTTATGCACGGCCAAGTAAACCCCATAAAACCACTTTTAAACCCATTATATCTTGAATTTTATGAATTCAAAAAGTTAGCCCGGATACCAGACAATGCCTACGTCCAGGAAAGGTATCTGCGCAAAGCATATAAACTGGCTAAGAAATCCATTAGGGAGAGTCTAACCACTCACAATGACTTTCTACATGTTATTGAGGAACAGCTCAACTCCTGGATAAATGACGAAAACTTTGAAAATAAGGATAAAAAGTCAGTGACCGATGTGGCCAACAAACTGGAATATATGAAAGACCGCTACGGCAACATACTGGACATGAATGCTCCGGACATAATTGACAAACTGGAACTTAAAACTGCCAATGTAATTGATCTGGGGTCGGTAGATGAATACGCCTCCGATGTGATAGTAAGCCACGTAATGCGAAAAGTCTTAAAGAGCAGGAAGAATTATCTTAGAGATGGAGAAGGATTAAACTTTCCCATATTTTCCATTATTGAAGAGGCCCATATACTGGCACCAAACAGTCGGCACACTGAATCAAAACGATGGATAAGCAGAATAGCCCGGGAGGGTAGGAAGTTTGGCGTGGGACTGTGTCTGGTGAGCCAAAGTCCCAAATCATTAGATTCAGATTCACTATCACAAGCCAATAATATGATTATACTTAGATTAGTGGAGCCTACTGACCAGAGACACGTGCAAATGGCCAGTGAAAGTTTAAGTGATGATTTGATATCTCAACTACCCTCACTTAATATTGGTGAAGCTATCGTACTGGGTTTAATGACTAAAATACCCACCCTGGTTAAGATCGACCAATTTACAGGGAAAACAGCAGGTGGAGACTTGGATATAGTGGGAGAATGGGATACTACATTAAAAAAAGATGAAAATGACAAGGAGAAATTGAAAAAAGAATATATGGACTTGGGAGGCGATTATTAATGCGTTTTGTCCATTTATCTGACACTCATCTTGGTTACCGCCAGTACGGATTATTCGAACGCGAAAACGATTTTTATCAAGTTTTTATGGATTTAATAAATAAAATAATTGATGAAAGACCTGATTTTGTTATTCACTCCGGTGACTTGTTTGAATCCTCCCGACCTCCCACCAATGCCCTATTAACGGTACAAAATGGCCTATCACAACTGCAGGATAAAAATATTCCAGTATATGCCATTGCCGGTAATCACGATACCATTATGAGAAAAAATGCACTTCCACCTCTGGTTTTGTATAAAAATTTTGGTTTAAAGGTTATTAGTAATAAAAATCCCTACTACATTGAAAATGAAGTATTTATTGGTGGTGCTCCCTTTAATTCAAAATATTTCGCCGAAAATGTGAAAAATACCATTCAAGAGTTGAGTGTTAAAGCCAGGGATTACCCTTACCTGATACTGGTACTGCACCAGGGCATTGATAAATATCTTCCCTACGAATACGAGCTTAAAATTGGGGATATTCCTGATAATTTTAATTATTATGCCCTTGGGCATATACATAACAGGATAATTGACGATTATGGTGATGGAAAACTTGTATATCCTGGATCTCCAGAGATATGGCGGGTAGATGAACTTCCAATATATAAAACCAAAGGGAAAGGGTTCTATGTGGTGGACACTGAAGGTGACCAGGCAGATATTCAACCTGTAAATCTGCAACTGCCCCGGGAGACCATCCAGAAAAATATAGAATATGCAAAATTAAACAGCGAACTAATGGAGTTGAAAAAGGAGATATCTATTTTAGATAAAAAACCAGTGTTACATTTAAAGATAAGTGGCCAGGATTTTGACCGGTCATATGTATACGAAACAATTA
The DNA here is from genome assembly GCA_049975245.1 of Methanomicrobiales archaeon. Lineage (GTDB taxonomy): Archaea > Methanobacteriota > Methanobacteria > Methanobacteriales > Methanobacteriaceae > UBA117. Next base: position 36,459 of record JBNGDB010000021.1, on the reverse strand, counting down.
ATAACTGCTTTAGAGACTCTTGCCTTACAGTAAGACCCCAATACGATATTCAATATGATGACGAAGAAAAATTATCAATAAATGAAAGTTTAAACCTGGAAGATTTAATAAAATCTAAGTTCAATGACTCCCGGTATTCTGATTTTACTCTTAAACTTTTAAGTCAACTCAGTCACGGTAACATGGAAGTTGCCCAGGAAGTAGCTGATAAATTTTATGAGGAGAGCTAATGATCATCGAAAGCATCAGACTGGAAAACTTCAAATCCCATGAATATACCGATATAGAATTCAATCCAGGAATTTCAATTATAATGGGAGAGAATGGAGCCGGAAAATCCAGTATTTTAGAAGCAGTAAGTTTTGCCCTATTTAAAGAGCATAAAACTAAGATAGATCAGCTGGTTCAAAATAATAAGAATAGGATGCGTGTAATTTTAAACTTTTCATCCAACGGAAGACGATATCAAATAACTCGTAAACGTAAAAGAGGCACCAATTCCAGCTCCTATCTGAAAATAATGGAAAATAATAACTACCAAACGCTGATCAGTGGCGAAAAACAGGTAAATCATCACGTGAAGGACATACTGGAAATGGACAGCGACCTATTTTTAAATGCAGTATACGTTAAACAGGGAGAAATAGCAGACCTCATAAATAAAACTGCTTCTGAAAAACAAAAAATGATAGGAAAACTACTGGGAATTGAAAATCTGCAAAAATCATGGGAAAACATGAGAAACCTCATCAATACCTATAATAGAAAAATGGAACATTTGAAGGGAAAACTTGAAAATCTTGATAAAACTAGAGATGAACTTAAAAATAAGAAGGAACATCAAAAGAATTTAATAAGAGATATAGAAAACCTAACCCATAAAATATCTGAATTTAACAGGGATATTGAAAAAATAAACGAAGAAAAAGATCATTTAGATGAGAAAGAATCTAAATTTCAATCTTTAAACACTGCAGTTGAAAAAATCAAACCATTACTGGAAAAAAATGAATCTCAAGAGAAACGACTGATTGAAAATTTAAAGTCAATAGACAAAAAAGAAAAACGACTGAATACTATAAAACCATTAATATCTCGACTAGATCCTTTAAAAAATCTAGATAAAAATATAGGCGAATTAAAGTTTTTACATAAAGATAAACAGAAATTAGAGGAATCTTTGATTAAAATAAATAAATATAAAAAGATATTATCTGACAATGAAGAATATTATAAAGAATATCTTGAACTTTCCTCAAAAATTGAGGAATTAGATAGTAAAAGAGAAGAATTTGAGGGAAGTAAATCCCTTAAAGATCAATACTTTGATAGGAAAAAAATACTGGAAGAAAAAATCAGTACCACTGAAAATTTAATAAAAAATTCCCTGGAAAATTACGGAAAGTTACTGGGAGAAGAATTTAATCTGGTAGAAGATTTAGAATTGCATTTAAACTCTATAGAGCCTCTCTTGGAAAATGAAATCGAGAAAATCACTAAAGAGATTGAAGCCGTGGGAAAAGATTTAATAGAACATAAAACTCAAATAAAAAATTTCCAAAAACCAATCCAAGAACTGGACAATGTTAAAGGTGAATGTCCAATCTGCCAGTCACCTATTAGCCCAATAAAGAGGGAAGAGCTTATTAATAATTATCAATCAGAAATCAAAGTTAATAAAGGTAATATTTCCATTCTTAAAGAAAATAGGGGAAAGTTAGACAATAAGAGATCAGTTTTATATTCAAAGATGGAAATAATAAGCGAAATAAATATCGGTGTATTAAAGGAGAAGCTCCATAATTTAAAAGAAAATAAAAAAGAACACCATGATTTAATGGAAAAAATAGAAATAAACCAATCATCAGTAGAGAAACTGGATAAAATTGATGAAATGCATAAAAAATACGGTGCAGTGCAAGATAATTTAGAAGAAAGCTTTGATAAATACCGGGAAGCTGAAAACATCCTCAAATCATTTGATCTAACAGGCACAGAAGAAGAAATGGATAAATTATCAGAGGAAATAAAACTTATAGAAATAAAGAATCAGGAGATTTTGGAAGAACTAGAAATAGAACCTGAGAAAATCAAGGAAGAAATCACGAAACTGGAGAAAATAAAAGAGGAATACGGAGAATTAAAGGGTCAAATAAGTTATAAAAACGAGTATTTATCAAATTTAGCAGGTTTACGTGAAGATATAGCCCAATTAGATAAAAAATTAAAACAGTGCCTGTTGGATTTAGACCAGTTAGACTATGATGGAGCAAAACACCAGGATTTGATCCAGACTTTGACTGATAAAAAAGATGAATTGAATGTTATTGAATCTGAAAATAGCAAAAAAATTGGTCAAAAAGAAGAATTATCCTCAACAATTAAAGGATTAGAGGAAAAGTTACAAGAATTTGAAGAGGATAAAAAAGAGCTCCAAAAGGTATCAGAATTTAGAGATCTTCTTAAAACTATAAGAAACTTGTTTCATAAGGACGGCCTTCAGAAAGATCTTAGAAATATTTCCCGGCCACTAATAGAACAGAATACCCGGGAATTCTTTGAGAAGTTTAACTTTGAATATTCAGATATAAAACTGGATGAAAACTATGATATAACAGTTTACGGCCCTTCTGGAGAAAACCAACTAGAAATGGTCAGTGGCGGGGAAAGGATTGCCATTGCTTTAGCTTTAAGACTTGGAATAACCCAGGTGCTTTCTAAGGGAGCTCTAGAGATGATAATGCTTGATGAACCCACCATACACTTGGACTCCTTCCGGAGAAAGGAACTGGTAGAACTTCTAAAGCAGATGTCCATAATACCACAGATGATAATTGTAACCCATGATGTGGATCTGGAAGAAGCTGCAGATAATATCTTGAAGATTGAAAAACAAGACGGAATTTCCCTATTGACCTCCTAAATCTATGATTAATTTGATAAAATTTCAATATAATAAAAAAGGGGGTATAATGTAATTTAAAAAAAGTAATGGGCTTGCAATATTTAAACTATAGTTCTATAAATTAATTTATTCTTCTACTGGTTCTGGGATATCCATTGGATTGACAAAGAATAGTGCAATTCCGTCAACTATTAACCAGATACCTATTATTATAGCAAGATATAACGGATTCAATGCATATATACCTAATATGAGGTAAATAATACCCAGGATTATACCCAGTAGAGCAGTACCTTTATTTATTTTTGCTTCTCTGGTGACTAATCCCACCACTCCAGCTATTATCAGGAAAAATCCGGATAAGTATAACCAGAGACTTGCTAAGAAACTAAATGCTAGTATGTTTCCAAACATACCTATTCCCACAATAATTGCCAAAACGGCCAGCAATAGATTTAATACACCTGCTGCTTTGTTTTCATGCCAGACGTCAAAGCTGTGTGCCAGGAACCATATTCCCAGAAATAGTATGGCAAAACCTGCTAAAACGCTAACAGTAAAAACGCTGATCAATGGGAAGGCAATAACTAAGATACCTAATATTATAAATAAAATACCTAATAAAACATTCCTGTTTTCAGCCATAATAATTCCCTCCTAAGTGATTAAACAAGCCCAATAAAGTATTGTTTATTAAAGGAGTAATATAAATATTTTTTATATTGTAATTTAATAGTTAGATAAAGTTTAGCCTATATATGGTTATTGATCTAGTTTTAAGTTAAAAAAATTTAAAAAAGAATACTATTTAATGAAAAAAAATTTTTAGATTAGAAAATCTTATATAATATCCAAAGTTACTTCTTCAATTTACTATAGATCCCCCTAATTTTTCTGCCAGTAGTCTTTTGATAAATAAATTCTATGATTACAGAGGATAAAACCAATAATATCAATATCCAAATGTCTAAGGGATTAGTAAACAATGTCTGAAGAACAAGGGCAACTAGAGCACCGGTACAGGTGATTAAACCTAATAAAGATATGTATCTTGAACTTTTTGTTGATTTATGTAAATTAAAGTTGGAAGCATTTACTGCTGCAAAAATAATTAGAAAACCGGCACTTCCCATAGTGGCGATTTGAGAAACATTGAAAAGGTTAGCAATAATTAATGTTATAGCAGATGTGATTAAAAGACCTTCTAAAGGTTTGTTCCAAATTTTCCTCTCAAGTTGTTGGGGTAACTCCCCCTCCTTAGCTATAATGTAACTTACCCTAGATGTACCGTACAAGGTAGCATTTATAGCAGAACCAGTAGAGAGTAATGCTGCAATAGCAATTAATACAAATCCTAACATTCCCAGAAAGGGTTTTGCTGCGGCAGCAAGAGCATAATCTTTAGCAGCAATGATCTGATCTAGAGGCAGATTGCCCACTGTTACCAGGGCCACCATCATATAAAGGAAAATCACAAAGATAACCGAGAAATAATAAGCCCGTGGAAGGATTTTGCCAGGATTTTTAACATCTTCAGCAGTATTTGCAATTAATTCAAACCCTTCATAGGCCACAAAGATTATCATACCTCCTGCAATTAAGGATAGGGGACTGGTCCAGGTTGTTGGTTGCAAATTTTGAGTGTTAACGCTTAATATCCCAACAGAAATGAAAACTAACAATATAAAAATTTTAAATGCGACAATAGCTTCCTCAAATTTTCCAACAGCACGGGCACCTAAAATATTAAGGCCAGTTAAGGCTATTATAATGATAGATGTGAATATATGCCTCCATAAACTTTGCACTTCAACCGGGAAAAAGCTGGCAGCATAACTTCCAAAGGCATAGGCGTATAATGAAAGCATTACGATATAACTAATAAATAAAAGAACATTGAAACTGCCAGTGGTAAAACCAGATCCAAAGGATTTATTTAAAAATTCTACAGTACCTCCCTGACTGGGATATTTAACTGACAATTTTGCATAGGAATATGATGTTATAAGTGCAACTAAACCTGCTAATAAGAAAGCTAACGGAGTTCCACCATGTGATAATTCTACGGCTAATCCCAGAACTGCAAAAATACCTCCGCCCACCATACCCCCAATGCCTATGGCAACTACTGACCAGAACCCTAAAGATTTTTCTTTAGACATGAAATTACCTATAAATATTTAAGTATGGATTTTTATATAACCTTTTTGAAGATATTCAGTTCTTTATATTAAATGACACAAAATTTAATTATTAAATAGATTATATTTTTAAAATAAATCTCTTTAAAATAATTCTCAGATGTATATTGAAACCTAATATGAGGGGGAGAAACTCTAGATGTCTGTAGAAAAAAATGTTCCAAACTCTTTAATAAATTCCGATAATTATTCTTTTTATAAAGATTACCACTTAATAGAGAAGTTAATGGATAATTTCCCATTTGGTATTATATTGTTAGATAAGAATGGTGTTTTGAAATATTATAATTCTAAATTTATTCATATAATGGGTTATGACTTTGAAGAAAGTTCAATATTAAAAAATTTCGAATCGGATCACAATTTACAGGAAAAAGTGGAAACTTTTCTTAAAGATAAAAATATAGACTCGGTTTTCTTAGAAATTAATCAAAATAATAATGATAATAAAAGGATAATAGAAATATATCCCATATTTCCATCAAATGGAGAAATTTTCCTGATATTTGAGGATATTACTCTACGTAAAAATGCTGAAAAAGCATTAAAAGAACGGGAAGAATATTTAAGAACTATTTTTTCTTCAATTCAAACCGGTTTAATGGTGGTAGATTGTGAAACCAAAGAGATCGTGGAGATAAATGATGTGGCTGCTGATTTGATTGGATTATCCCCAGAGATAATAAAGGGCCATATTTGTCACAAATACGTTTGCCCAGCAGAAGAATGTAACTGCCCTATAATTGATCTAAATCAAAAAGTAGATAATTCAGAGAGGGTTCTTTTGGATAAAGATAAAAATGAGATTCCCATTATAAAAACAGTAGCTCCAGTTACATTGAACAGCCGTGAATCTCTACTTGAAAGCTTTATTGATATAAGTGAACGTAAAAAAGCTATAGATGCCTTGAAAAAAAGTGAAGAAAAATATAAATCTATTGTTGAAAAATTCCTTAGAAGTACCATGGCCCTAATGAATGAAATTAACAGATAAGCCCTTAAAAAATTAAATAAAAACTGGAATTAAAGTTATTTCATACGCCGATAATTAATATTTTCTTTTATAATCTAGCCTAATCTATTCATGATTATTTAATTGATACTCTTTTATTTTTACGGTGCTTCATGATCATTTTTCTTGATTCTAATATCAAGTATATGGTAAATGATGCTGCTATTATAACCAACCAGTCCATTAGTCCCAGAGGAGTAGTTCCAAATGCCCGGTTTAAAGGTGTGTATAGCACTGCAAATTGAAGTAATACTGACACTGAAACTGCAGCCACAAGGTATTTACTATTAGAAATGTTAATTTTAAAGTTCTGGGCCCTGTAAGTCAGCACATTGAATAACTGAAACATTACCAGAGTAGTAAATGCTACTGTCTGGGCCTTTAAACTTTCATGTCCATAGAAATTGAACATTAAAAGTGTGCCTGCTCCTATTATTAATCCAACCAGGGCAATATTTTTGATAACATTCCTGGAGATTATGCTCTCTTCCCGTGGGCGTGGAGGGTTTTCCATGAGATTCTTACTAAATGGATCCAGGCCAAGTGCCAGGCCGGGTAGGCCATCGGTTAAAAGGTTAACCCATAATATTTGGATGGCAGTTAAGGGTAGTGGCCATCCAATGAGAATAGCTAAGAAGATTACTAGAATTTCCCCTAAATTAGATGAAAGAGTATACTGGACAAATTTTTTGATGTTACTGTAAATACCTCTACCTTGCTCCACGGCATTAACAATAGAGGTAAAATTATCATCAGTTAATATCATATCCGATGCTTCTTTTGCCACGTCAGTACCGGTTATACCCATAGAAATTCCAATATCAGCTTGTTTAAGAGCAGGAGCATCATTAACACCATCCCCAGTCATGGCCACAATATTTCCTTTCTTTTTAAGGGCATTTAAAATTCTAACCTTATCTTCAGGGCTAACCCGGGCATAAACTGTAACATGGTCAACCATGTCATCTAATTCTTGTTCTGTAATATTTTTAAGATCTTCGCCGCTAACGGCCTTATCATCCACTTTAAAAAGTCCTATTTTCTGGGCAATGGCCTTAGCAGTTAGAACATGATCACCAGATATGATGACAGTTCTAATACCTGCTGTTTTGGTCCTTTTTATTGCAGCTTCCACCCCTTCCCGGGGAGGATCAATCATGGCTTGCAACCCGATAAATATAAGTCCAGATTCCACAGAATCAACATTTAAATTATAGTTGTCCCCTAATGATTTGAAGGCGAAGCCTAAAACTCTTAACCCTTCATTAGCCATTCTAGTGTTATAATCCATTATTTTATTCTTGTCATCTTTGGTTAATTTTTTAATATCACCATCCAGGTAGAAATATTCACATTTATCCACTAAAAAGTCAGGAGCCCCTTTCACATAGGCCACTTTTTTTTGGTTTACCTGGTGGATGGTGGTCATTAATTTACGTTCAGAATCGAAAGGTAATTCATCTATACGAGGATATTTAGAATTTAAATCATCTTTTATTAATCCAGCTTTTTCTGCACTGACAAGGAGCGCTCCTTCTGTGGGATCTCCGATTATTTCCCATTTTTCATTACGTACCAGTTTAGCATCGTTGCATAATGCTCCGGCCATTAATATTAATTCAATGTTATCCGGACTTTCTAATTCTTCACCTTTTTTAAGGAAAGTTCCATCTGGCTCATAACCTTCTCCAGTTACTTGGATTAAGGTATTATTGGCATATATTTCTCTGACAGTCATCTGGTTCTGGGTAATGGTTCCTGTTTTATCAGAGCAGATAATGTTGGTACTACCTAAAGTTTCCACAGCGGGCAGCTGTCTTATAACAGCATGGCGTTTTACCATCCTTTTAACTCCCAGGGCCAGGGATATTGTCACTATTGCGGGCAGTCCCTCAGGGATTGCTGCTACAGCCAGTGCCACTGCGGTTAAAAACATTTCATTAATATAATCCGGCTGTACTACTCCAGTAAAAAGGTAAGCTTTGAGTATTCCTGCTATAAATATAATTACTGAAACACCAATGGTTATTATTCCTAATTTTTTACCGAATTCTTTAAGTTTAACCTGGAGAGGGGTTAACTGTTCTTCTTCTACTTGCACCAGATCTGCTATTTTCCCAATTTCTGTTTCCATACCGGTGCTGGTGACCACGGCCCGGCCACTGCCATTAGTTACCACGGTCCCCATAAAGACCATATTTTCCTGATCAGCTAATACAGTATCCTGTGCAAAGGTCTGGGTAACTTTAATTGATGGGACTGATTCACCGGTTAAGGATGATTCATCCACTTGTAATGAGGAAGCCTGAAAAATCCGGGCATCTGCGGGGCATTTACTACCGGCCTCTAAAATAATAACATCCCCCGGTACTAATTCCTTAGAATTCAATTCTACTTCTTTTCCATTCCGTAGAACACGGGATTTTAAAACTGTTAACTTTTTAAGTTCTTCAATTGCTTTTTCAGCCCTGTATTCCTGTACAAAACCAAAAATCCCATTTAATATAATAATGACAATTATCACAATTGCATCAAGAGTTTCTCCAATCAAAAAGGAGATTATAGTAGCAGCAATAAGAATGATTACAATAAATGAGGTGAACTGCCTATATAAAATCTGAAAGGGAGTAATACCTTTTTTTTCTTTTAACTTATTTAATCCATAGATATCCTGCCTTTTCAACGCTTCATCATTGGTTAAACCCTTCTCGCTGCTTTTTAATTCTTTAAATGTTTCTTCACAGCTTATATTATAGTAGTCCGTCATTGAACCAACCCATTCAAAAATCTATTAAACATTCAAAATCTATTAGAAGATGATAATAATTAGATGATTTGTTTACATAATGCCATTTAATAATTTTTAGATATAATTATACTTTATAATTGATTTAATCGATTATCCCTATTAAAATTTGGAGATTAACTATTTTTTCATCTTTTATGAATCGGGGAGGGATACTTCGCTGTATGGAGCCTTTTATATCTAACTTTTTTTCCATTTCGGGTGATACAGCATGGTATTTTCTACCTCTTTTATCCAATTTTTTAGCGCTGATTAAGATAGCCCTATCCAGTAACTTGCTTTTTTCAGGATTTCCTGCAACTATTACCAGATCTTCCTCGGGGTTACTTCTTTTGATGTGGGCATTATTATGAAAGGTGTTGGACAAATTTTTTCGGGTTTTAGTATCCAATTTTTTAAAATCAAAGACCTTGTCAACAGTAAAATAGCCAATGATGTACAAGGCTTCCGGATAAATCTTGTTATCATATGGTTTTAGGCCGGCGTAGAATACTATTAGATCATTTTCTTCAAGTTTAGCTAAATATTTAGCTTTAACACCTACATCGCCATAGGTAAATGTGGTAAATTCTGGATCTAAATGCATCTTTTTATTTTTAAATTTTGAGGGTAAGTAGTATGATAAGTAGGTTCCTTTTTTTCCCATGGTGTTGTTGAAAGTTTGTGTCTCAGCAGATTTTTCATCCATTTCGGGTATTGGAATGTATTCAAAACTACCATCAACAAAAATGGGTGCCAGTATTCCGCCGGAACCTTTATCTATTCCTACTCTTAGAAGTAAAGCTTTCATAAATTTTGTACCTATATTTAATTTAATGAATATTGTTATTAGTATATTATTTTGGATTATAGTTATAATTGGATTATAGCTTGTTGAAACTAACTTATAGATTGAAAATATCAAAAAACATTAAAGCCACTGAGAAGTATATAGCCAGAGTTATAATATCACTGAAAATAGTGGCAAGAGGACCGGTAGCCACCGCCGGATCAAGATTTAACCTCTTAAATATGAGGGGAGATACCGTAGCAATAACAACCGAAGCAATAATACTAAAAAACATCGAAAAACCGATTATAGCACTTAAAACAGGATTATTCCATCCTATAAGTGCAATGACATAAACAAATAATCCAGAGGCCAGCGCAATAACAGATGCCACTTTCAACTCCCGTAAGAGATAGGATTTAACTGGAAAATTAGGGTCTATGGCAATACCTCTAATTATCAATGCTTCAGACTGGGTTCCGGCTGCATCGCTCATATACACCATCACCGGTATAAAAGCAGCTAGAACTAATAACTTACTCAAAAGACTTTCAAAAGTGCTTATAACTGATGCAGCTATTGTTCCCCCAATAATTCCAATAATAAGCCATGGCAGTCTGGACTTGACCATGAACCAGGCGCTTGATTTTAAACTGGTGTATTCTTCACCTACCCGGTGGAATACACCTCCAAATATAAGTATATCCTTTTGAACTTCATGGTTAAATATCCTCATAATATTATCATAGGTGATAATTCCAAGCAAATGATCCTCTTCATCCACCACAGGCATATTTTTAATCCTATGGGAAAGAGCCTGGTAAACAACTCTTTCAGGGTCAGTGGAGGTATCCACTGTAAAAACCTCCCGTTCCATTAGATCATCTACTTTAGAGTTAATATTAGAACAGCTTAAAATATTTTTAATAGAAGCAACACCCTTTAGGATGTTAGCTTCATCCACCACGTAGATGTAATTAATATTATCAAAAGTGTAAGCTTTTTTAGCCAGCATCTCCTTAACATTCTCAACCAATGTCCCCGATTCTACTACAGGTATGGCAGTATCAATTATCTCTTCTATAGTATCATAAGAGATTTCTGTTTTTTCATTCACTTAATAAAGCCCCATACAAATTTTATTATTTCAATTGGTATAAATTATTATTAATCATAATAAATTGAATTATGCTATTCCTTAATTGCCCTTTTCTCAGCTTCACTCATTCTCCGCTCCAGTGTTTTATCAATCCAGATGAAAGAGCCTAAAAAGTTCCACAATATTCCAATACCCCAAAAAAATAGGGGGAATATGAACCAGACGAAATCGGGGGTAAAAATATAGTTAATAAGGATTGATGCGAAGTTAACTATGAGGTAGAGTCCTAAATGTCTGAAAAAACTTTTTCTGCGTTCAATCTTTTCTACCAGTCTATAGGCGGTTTTATATTGTTCCAGTGTAATTTTATTCTCCACACTAACACCCGCTAAAATATTAATCAAAAAATTAATATAAATTCTGTATAAGTTGTAATATAATTTTTATTCCATTTATCACTATTGAAGAAAAAAAATATTAGAGAGAATTGAATAATAATATATTGAGAGGTCAATTATATGTACAAAAAAATATTATTACCTACAGATGGGTCTGAATATGCACAAAGAGCTGGAGAACATGCCATATGGCTCGCTAATCAGAGTATGGCTGATATAATAGTTTTAAATGTAATCGAAACTGCATATTTACAGGCATTACCTGAAGATCAACTTATAACTGTTTTAGACCAGGGACTTAGAGCAGAAAGTAAAAGGGCTGTTGAGGACTTTGAAAAAATAATAATGGACCGTAAATGTGATGGTACTTGCCGGGAATCTATGAATGTTAAAACAGTTATAAAAGAGGGCCACCCCGTGGATATGATCTTGGAAACAGTAGACGAAGAAAAAATAGACCTGATAATTATGGGAACAGCGGGAAAACACGGCCTTGATCGTCTATTACTTGGCAGTGTAACTGAAAAAGTAGTCAGAACTTCAAAATGTCCAGTTTTAGTTGTAAAATAATAAAAAAAGGAGTAGAGAATATTATAGAATTAATCATTATAAATTAACTACCCCTAAAGTAGGAATATAGACCGTATACAAACAATAAAATCACTGCTATCCAGTAGGCGTACAACAGTAAGGCGGGCACAGCCAGGTATATTATTGCCAGCAAAATGGCTAACACCATTACTATTATACCAGTATTTTTTTGGTTCATTAATATCACCTAGGCTTATTATGTTGTTAACCTATAATATAATTAATTAAATTAACTTTAATTCTATATAATTAAGGTATATTAAATATTATAAAATGCAATGGCAATGTAGATATCCCTAATAATAAGGGGGGAGTTTATAAATGTATAAGAAGATATTGTTACCAACAGACGGATCAAAAAATGCCATGATGGCTGGAGAGCATGCTATTTCAATAGCTGATACTTATGGAGCAGACATAATAGTATTAAATGTAATTGATGTCTATTACGTGCAATCCATGGCTTTACCTAATTTTCGAGAAGATCTGGAAAAAGAATTAAGGCAAGAAGGTAAAAAGGCTGTTGATGATTTCGTAGAGAAATTAGAGGATAGTCAATGCAATGGTTATTGTAAAAATCTAAATTTAATTACTAAAATTAAGGATGGAAAGCCACATCAAGTAATACTGGATACCATCAAAGAGGAAGATATAGATCTGGTGGTGATGGGGGCCTCAGGAAGGCATGGACTGGATCGCCTAATGCTGGGAAGTGTAACTGAAAGAGTACTAAGAGAAGCCAGATGTCCAGTGTTGGTGGTGGGGCTGAAATAACTAAAATGAAAAAATTTTTAGATAAATAATTCATTAGGATATTAAATACTTATAACTATTATTAAAAATTGCAATAACACATACTATTCTATCTTCCAATAATTAGTTATAAAGTAAGATTTTAATTTTTTTTAGTAATTTAAAACTTATTAAGCTATTAAAAAGCCTATAGAAGCAAATATCATAATTCCCGCCATTAAAAATACGCTAAACTGAGGCTTTTTATTAAAGGTGTGGATAGCCCAGAAAGCCAGAGGAAGCGTTGAAAATATGGTTATAACAACGGTAATGGGGATTATATTAATTAATAATAGGGTTATAGCATAGATAAGTAGTGTGAAAATCCCGTGAACATATTTGGTATATGATCCTAGTTGAACTGCCATGGTATTTTTCCCGACCATGGCGTCTGCTTTTCTATCAGCCCAATGAACCGCCAATAAATTAATAAACACTGCCAAAAATATGGGAGTTAATATTAAAAAAACTTCCAGATTAACATAACCAATCTGGGGAATAAAAGCAATTAAAGGCATTAGATAACCTCCCAGAAGAGCATTGTCAATTTCGCCCAGAACTGTTCTTTCTAATCTTAAAGGAGGCATAGAATAAAACCATCCCCCTAACATCCCCAGGATGACTATAATAACTCCTTGTACCGGTAGAAGATCAAAATTATAAGAAATTATTGTAAAAATAATAGTGATAATGGCCAGAAGTATGGCAGAATAAAGGGCCCACTCCGGGGGAACAATACCCGACGGCAGAATCCCGCTCCCCCCAGAATATAAGGTACGTTGGGTAATAGTATCAGTGTCCACATCTGCATATTCATTGGCATAATGGGCCATGAAAGTAGCAGAAATTAGAATAAAAAGTCCGATTAATGATTCACTAATATCAAGATATCCCTGATAATAAAATGCTATGGCTAAACCTAAGGCATAAGCAATTAATCCCGCTACTAATACAAATGGACGGCTTAATTTAATTAAAGCAATTAACTGTTTTTTATTCATAAATCATTCCAGTCTCTATTTAAAATTTATAAATTAAAATTAATATTATTGAATTTTTTTACTTGAATAAGGAATTCAATGCCTTTAAAGTGTAGAAATATACTAATATGGCAATTTTAGTTAACATACGCTTACCAACTATAAAAATATATTATTGAATTGATTTATTAAATCATCAATATGTATTACCCTTAATTTGGATAAAATATTCTCCTACCTATAAATATATTAAAAAAACAAATAAATAATCATTTCCCATATTGATAGTATTTCTCATTATTGGGGGATTAATGTAAATTTAATTAACTTATGTAAAATTTTAATATAATAATAGAGGTGGTATTTATGAAAGAAGTGTCTGCACCCATAACTTTCAGTAGAAAAATTGGTGAAGAAGTGAAAGATTTAATAGTTCCCCCAGAATTTGTGAGAGATTTCCATTATTCCACAGATGAACATCTGATGATAATACTTCGGATCATGGGACCGGATTTAGATAAAGCTTACGAATTTTTTAAAGGCAGTGAAAATAAGATCTATAAGATAGATACTGTAGAAACCCTTCGTGATAAAAAAATATCGGACCACTTCAGATTAAATTCCATGTACCTGGATGAAGGTCCTCCCATATCAGTGGATATTGATACAGAACCTGAAATGATCAGGTTAATTATGGATTTTGTGTGGGTAAGATAACTAGAATTTAAAAAAAAAGATATGAATCCTAAAATAGAAAATAAATTATAGGATTTCAAATTTAACTTTTAATCTATTAATCAGTCATATCTTTAATTCCATCAGCTACCTTCCAGTGTTTACCCTTTTTTTCATTTCTTCTAATGAGTAAAACCCCTATTATGGCACCTACAATACCACCGGCAGTGTCGGTGAATAGGTCGTTCATTGTGTCGTCTATAGCATTCTGGGTGGGAGATCCCTGCATCTGAGTGTTACCGGTTATATCTCCTATCGGACCTTTGGATAAATATTTATCGTAAGTATATTCGCCCATCTCCAATATTCCACCAAAGCCTATAGTTATAATAACAATAATAACCGCCATACCTGCTAAACTAGCTTTTAGTTTTCCATAATAGTACATGCTGTAGACAAACATCATACCGATAAGTGCAATATATAAAGGCAGCATAAAGTGCATAAAATTATCATAATGGGGTAATTTAACGTACAGTCCTAAAGCATCTCCCCCTACCAGTTCAAATAGAACCATGGCTAAAAGTAGAAGTTCTATTTCAATAGGGATTGCCTTTATTTTATTTCTGGTGAAAAATGCCGGGGCGTAGATAATGGCCAGAGCCACCAGTATCAATAAACCAAATATTCTCTCGGCACCATTGGCACCTCCAAAAATTAAAATATAAATACCAGCTATTAAAAGAAAAATACGCATTATTAATAGTAAATTTCTCTCTAAACTGCTTTTACCTTTTTTATCAGGATTTAAAAAGCTCATATTCTTTAACCTCCGTGATGTGATAGTATGATTTATAGATGTTATTAAAGGATTTAAAAAATTTTTCTATTTTCCTCTCCATGAATTTTCAGATATTCTATAAATCTCTAATTGCAATAGAACTAGTTAGATATTTATCATGATTATACACGTTGGCCGGTATTGCTAAAAAAAAATTAGTATCTATTAAATATAAATTGGATAATTTAGCGGGAATTATAAAAAAAATTGAAAAGGGGGGGTTAGGTAGGTATAAAATTATAAAAAATTAGCTAATTTAAATAATTTTCTATAAGCTACCTAATAATAGGTTAATATTTCATACTTAAAAGTTTTTCGGTCATCTATCATACTATCCCCTCTATTTTATAATAATTTTTAATAAATACTGACCTATTTAAGATATACCTTTAATTATTAAGTATTAATAAAAAAGGAGGAAATTATTAAGAAATTTAGGAAAACTAAGAATCTTTTATTGGACAAAAAGATCATGCTATATTGGATATGAGGTATTTTTTAGAAGGAAAATTACTATAGATCCTTTATATTATGATAAGGATGGATTTTGAAGAATTTAAGATGTATCAGATCATCTTTAAAACAAAGACCGGATCCTACATATTTTTTTGATGCAAAACGATTTCATATCCATAACCTACTGATTTACTTTTGTTTGAATGGGATTCTTAAATCTTCTTTTAAAGGATCAGATATTTAAAATTCTATTCTGTTTGGCATAGCTTAATTCTTCCCCATGCAGAATAAAAACTGTATTTTCTCCTTTATTTATTATTTTTAATTCTGGTACGGATCCTTGTTCATATAATTCATTTATAATTAATGAAGATTATTTAAAGCATCTTTTAGAGTAAATTAGATGTTTTTTTAGAAATTAATGGAAAAAAGTCACACACATAAATTAATCATCTGATATCTCCTTTTTTTGAAAATTAAATTCAAATATGCAGTTTTCATATCCATTGGGCAAGCTTGACTTTTGACTAACTTCACCTTCTATTTGGGCCCATTTCATAGAATTTTTCATAATTAACTGACAGATCAAGCATAAAAAGTTATGATGGGATTGGTCTAAATTCCAGGGACATTTAGAGCATATAAGATAATTATCATTTTTCTTATGAAGTATTTCATATTGAAATCCAATTTTTAGAAAGAAATGAGTTAAACTTCTTAAATAGGCCATTGATTGGAATGATGAGTCTTGGGCTGTTTTGATTTCATTAAAATAGTTTTCCTGAAATTTTTTACTGTATTGTTCATCTAACTTCTGTGAAAATTGTATAAGATATTCATTCCTTTTATCAATGGAGATGTTATTGGTCAAAGGGAAAATGAAAGAGGATATAAAGTTGTAAATATCCTCAGTACTTTTAATCACATTTTTGCTAGTTTCTATATGTTCCTGTCTTTCCAGTGCCAGTTGGATATTGATGTGCAATTCGTTCATGTTCAAGGGTTTAACCAGATAGGAGTAGGGATGGGTTAGTTTAGCTTTTTGGATAATATCTTTATCTATATAGGAGGTGATGTAGATAATCGGTATATCAAAGGTCTCCTGAATATTTTTTACAGTCTCTATTCCATCTAGTCTTCCCTGCAACTTGATATCCGCCAAGATTAAATCTGGCTTTATATCTTGTATATTTGCCAGTGCCTCCTCACCAGATGAAACAGTTACCGGTTCTGAATAACCCCAAATTTGAAGCTTTTTTTGAATTTCCATGGCTGTTATGCTTTCATCTTCGATTATGAGTATTTTATTTTTTTTCATTTTCCCTAATCCCCCTTATTTTTTATTTTATGAACCGACTTCCACGTATTTGGCTTGTATCATGGGCAATGTTATCTGCCAACCAGCCTGGGATTCGTAGGTGTAGCTGCCATAAACTTCTCCGTAAACTGTGATGTAACTATCTTCCAGGGCAGATGTAGTTCTGTCATAGGTTACATAAACCGTGTCTCCATAATTATCATTAACATCCATTCTAATGTCGGTTCCATATCCTTCCATTATCTGGATAACTCTACCAGATACCTTTACTCTTTCACCAGCATGGCCGTCAGGATTCTTATTAAGTTCTTTAAAGGATATGACTTTACATGATGCTTTATATTCGCTTTCAGTTTCTTCTGGCTCCGCCGGTGCTGGGTCAGGATCAGAATAATTTACATGGGAATAATTCGTATCCACACTTTCTGGAGCGAAAATTCCCCCGAAAACTACAATAAGTATTATGCCGATACAACATGCACCAGCTATTCCTATGGCTATTTTAGATTTGGAATTTTGTTTACTCCACCAATTTTTTTTCTCTCCATTTTCAATATCTTCTTTCATTTATTCCCTCCTAAATACAATGATCTAAGCTGCTCGAACCCTTTATCTTCTAATTGTAGATTATAAGAAATTTTATTGCTTTAACTAGTATTCCCATTCCAATTCCTGCCATTAGTCCCGATGTAAATCTAAGATTGTTGTTGCTGATTCTCAGATCTTTAAGTTGGGTGATTCCGTCCCATAATGTGGGAAGAATTAGGATAACCCCCATTGTAACAATATCCCATGTGTAATTAACGTATATAAAGTATACAAATGCATAATAGGTTAAAGATCCGGTATATATTCCTGTGCACCTGCTGCATACTGGAAAATAATAACTTCCTAATTTAAATGTTCTTTCTGGAATGCGGTGGCATATTAAACGGGTTAATTCAATATTTTTACTAATATTTGATCACCTTTGATAAATTTATTAGCAGTATACTAACAACTGACCACCTTTGATAAGTTCATTAGCAGCATTTCATATATACTATTAGTAATACTATATAAATGTATATGTTTAATATTAACTAACAATTAAACAGTGTTTACGATGTCGGAATATTATAATAAGATACACAACATACATTGTTTATTTTTTAAATGGTAATGCAATAAATTAGATTAAAAGAGTTACAGCAAATATAAATTAAAATAGGTAAAAGTACAAACTATTAACAATTTATATATAATATTATTAACATATGGAAAAAATAGGTTTAAATAGTATGAATTATATCATAATTATTAACATGCCAGTATTATTATACACGGTATAAATTATGAAGATTATACTATTGGATGTGATCTGATGGAACTAACTTTAATTTCAACCATCTATTCCCTTGAACCAGTTATGGCATCCATAACCAAGTTTTCTCCCGATAAACTGGTTCTTTTAAGAGAAGAAGATGCACCAGAAAAGAAAAAAGAATCAGAGCGAATGCTCATGGAAACCGTAGGTAAGGTAATTAAAATAGATGCTAAAATAACCAGTATCTACGACGTGGTAAAAATAGCACAAGATACTGCCGATATAATTGACAATGAAACTGCCGAAGGTAAAAGAGTTATTGTAAATGTAAGCGGCGGAAGAAAAACACAGGCACTAGGAGCATTATTCGGAAGTTACGCACGACACAAACATGTGGAAAGAATAGTATACCTTACCGAAGAAGACAGTGCTGTTGTAGATCTACCTATTTTAAACTTTGGAATATCCCCCACTAAACAGGAAATTCTGGAGAAAATGAAAGAGGGTGAATCATCAGTTAAAAACCTCGCCATAAAGGTGGGTATCAGCCGGGGAATGACTTATAATCACATCCGAGAACTGCGTGAAATCGGATTCATAGCTCAGGACAAACTGGAAATAACCAGTGCAGGAGAACTAGCAATAATCTAATAATTAAATTCTATTTTAAATATTATTTTATTAATCCTACCTATATCTAATTACTTTTTTTAAAATCAGCCCATTATAATACTTTTATAATTCCTTTTTTAAATTAAATTAAAATTAATATACTTTTTAGTTTTATTCTACCTAAAATTAAAATTACATTACAAAATACAACCAATTTAATTATAATTAATTTTAATAATATTATATCAAAATATATTGATATTGGATTTGGGGGTAAATAGGTGGACAATTATTCTTTCAGCCAACTTATTGATGGGAATCATATAAAAAATTTAATGGAAAGTTTTTTTAAAATAACCAAAATTCCTTCAACATTGATTGACCTAGAGGGGAATATATTAAAACTTGAGGATGGAACGTGGGTAGCGGCTGGATGGCAGGACATATGTTTAAATTTTCACCGCAAAAATCCAGAAACTCTAAAAAATTGTATTGAATGTGATACCTCCTGTACAGTTAATCTACAGCAAGGTAAAGAATTTTATATGTATAAATGTCGCAATGGTCTGGTGGATGTGGCAGTTCCAGTATATATTGATGATATACATGTAGCTAATCTTTTCACCGGCCAATTCCTTTTTGAAGAACCTGATATAGAATTTTTTCGCCAAAATGCTAAAAAATACGGATTTAATGAAGAATATTATTTAAAAGCACTTTCTAAAGTTCCCATATTCACCGAAGAATACATAATAGAAGGTATAGATTTTTTAAAAAATTTAGCAATTTACATCGGGGAATCAGGTCTAAAACAAAAAAAGCTCCAAGAACAAAATCAAAAACTATTACAGAGTGAAAATAAATTTCGCACATTTACTGAAGGAATGATTAATGGCTTAATAATTACCCGTTTTGGAAAAATTGAATATGCAAACCCTCAGATGAATATATTACTAGGATTCCAAAAAAATGAACAATTAATTGGTAAAAATATTATAGACTTCATGACACCGGAATGCCAGCGCATAGCCCGGAAGGAAATGTATAAAAGACAAAAAAAGTCAGATGATGTAAAAGATATTTTAGAGTACGAATTAATTAAAAAAGATGGATCTCACATAATCTGCGAGGTCAGAGTAAATTCAATTGAATGTGAAGATAAAATATATGGTTTATCCATTTATCAAGATGTGACCCAGAAAAAAAATGCAAAAACTCTTTTAAAACAGAGCGAAGAAAGATATCATTCTCTTTTTGAAAATGCCGCCGAGGGAATATTTTTGATGAGGGATGATACAATTATTGAAAGTAATCACCGCGCTGTTGAAATATTTAATGGCTCACTGGAGGACATAATTGACCATAAACCCTGGGAATTGTCTCCAGAAAAACAACCTGATGGTTCAGATTCTCTAAATAGATCTTTGAAATACATGGAAGCAGCTTTAAATGGAGAACCCCAGCGCTTTGAATGGCTGCATAATAGAATGGACGGAACTAAACTATACACTATTGTCTCATTAAACCGGGTGAGAATAGGAGATGAATATCTGTTACAAGCAATAGTAAGGGATATTACTGATCGTAAAACTTACGAGTTAAAACTTAAAAGACTGACCAGCGAACTAAAATATCGATTAAAAATACTTAAAACCATTAATGAATTGTCTGAATTTATATCAGTAACTGATAAGCCTTGGGGCCAGGTTTTTAATAAAATTATTTACAATGTTCTGGAGACACTCCAGTACCCTGAACTTGCCAGTGTACAGATCAAACTTCATGAAGAGAAATTTTCAACTGGTAATTTGGAAGTAACGGCATGGAAATTAAAAAGTCCCATAAGGGTTAACGCTGAAAAAGTTGGATCAATTAATGTCTTTTATAATAAAGAAATATCTGAAAATGAAGAAGCATTTCTAAAAGAAGAAAGATTTTTAATAAATAATTTAGCCCTCAAAATTGGAGATCTAATCGAAAATAGACAAATAAGGGATGAACTTATTCTTGAAAGAGATAGATTGAAAGTTATTCTGGACAGCATGGAAGATGGGGTGTACATATGCAGTAAAGATTACGATGTTGAATATGCTAATCCTTCACTGTTAAAACAATTTGGGCCAGTGCAAGGTAAAAAATGTTACCAGTACCTTCATAACCGAAGTGAAATTTGTCCCTGGTGCGTCAATGAACAAGTTTTCAAGGGTGAAACAGTTAAATGGGAATGGCATTCTGATATAGCAAAAAAGATATATGATGTCTTAGACACGCCACTTATCAACCCAGATGGTTCAATTTCCAAACTGGAATTCATTCATGATATAACAGATATTAAGAATTATCAAAAGGAATTATCTCTGCAAAATGATATTTTACAAGCCATACTTGATAATGCCCCTATTATGATTACTTATCTAAATGAAGATGGAATTCCTATCTATGTTAATAAGAAGTGGGAGGAAAAGACGGGCTGGACCATGGATGAGTTAGCTGAAATAGATATTTTTAAAAGGTTACACCCAGATCCTGAATACCGTGAACTGGTTAAAGATTTTATAAGTAAGGCTAATGGTAAGTGGGGTGATTTTAATATTAAAACTCGAGATCATAAGATCATAGATACTACCTGGTCCAATGTAGAATTATCAGACGGATCTAAAATTGGTATAGGACAAGACATAACACAAAGAAAGTTAATGGAAAGAGAGTTAAGGGAAAGTGAAGAGAAATATCGTCGTATTGTTGAGAACGCCCAGGAAGGTATATGGACTGTTGACTCGGAAGGTTTCACCAACTTCGTAAACACTAGTATGGCGGAAATGTTAGGATACACGCCAGAAGAGATGAAAGGTAAACTTTTATTCTCATTTATGGAAGATAAAAATGTTAAACGTGTGAAAGAAAAATTAAACCTAATCAAATCAGAGGTTATAACCGGGAAAGATTTTGTATTCAAACATAAAGATGGCCGGAAGATATTTACAAGTTTAGCCACCACACCCCTTTATGTTGATGGAGAATATATTGGAATACTGGCCCTGGTTTCCGATATTACCCGGCGCAAACTTGCTGAGGATGAGATTAAATCATCTCTTAAAGAAAAGGAAGTGCTCTTAAGCGAGGTTCATCACCGGGTTAAAAATAATATGCAGATAATATCCAGCCTTCTCAATCTTCAAACCCAGCAGATTGAGGATGAAAATATTGTAAGGTTTTACATGGATACCCAGAGCCGGGTACGGGCCATGGCTATGATCCAAGAAAAATTATATGAAAGCCATGACTTTAGCCACATATCCTTTGCTAACTATGTGGAAAATCTTATATCCCAACTTTATGATTCATTTGCTAAAAGTCCGGCTATGATCAAAATGAAATTAGACCTAGAAGATGTTAATTTTAATATTGAAACTGCCATTCCACTGGGACTGGTTATAAATGAACTGGTATCCAACATATTTAAACATGCTTTTGACCCTGATCAGAAGGGTCATTTTACTATTAAATTAGATAAAAATGGTGAAAAATACATTTTAACTGTTGAAGATAATGGAAAAGGTTTTCCCAGTAATATTGATTTTAAAAATACAGAAAGCTTAGGATTGCAACTGGTAAACACTCTAGTCAGTCAGATTGATGGTGTAATAGAATTAGATCAAAGCAGTGGTACCAGATTTATCATAGAATTTGAGGAATTAAAGTATAGGGCCCGTTCTTAATATTTATACAAAAATTCTAATAATACTTATTATGATTTATCTAAAAAAGAATAAAATTATTCTTATTTTAAACTCTTTAAGATTTTTGGTAGCTAAGGGTAGATAAACCATGTGATTATATCGTAGATATCACCGTTGAAAACTAGTCTGGCCCGTGTAGTTATTGCTATGCCCAATACAGGGTAGATAGCTAACACAGGAGGATCATAGTTCTGAATTTGGTGGTAAAGATGGATAGACCATTGTTATAACAATAAATATTAGGTATAATTATACTTCACGGTATTCTACTTTGAAATTTTTCCATGCTTTTTTACCAGTTTTTGAGGGTTGTTTACCCATGTAGGTTACCCTTACTTCCCTTCCGAAGGGTACCTTCTCCATTAAGTTATCAAGAACAGTTGATCCCCAGAATTTCACTTCTCCCTCCTTTTTTTTAAGGGTGTAAATGTTGCTGTTAAACTGGCCCACATTTTCTTCTTTTTCAATGTATATTCCCTGGATGGAATCTCCCATGGTGGATGGTTCCCACATTTTTTCCTTCTCCTTTTCTTCATCATTACCTTTAACTTCTACCCATTCGCTCATAGTGTAACCTCTTATTATTATCTTTTTAATGATTGTTTATGGATATGACCTTTTTAACATAAATCTATTTTTATCTAATTTTTATTCGATTGATATAATTCATAGGGATTTTCATCTCATTCATAGTCCCTATTACAAAATTCTTGATATACGGAGCCAGCCATTATTTCAGAATAATTCAAATTTTAATGGCCATTGGTGCATTTTATTATTTTAATAGTTCAATTCGATTAATTAGTATTAACTCTATGGTTTGATTAAAAATATATGACAACCATTTGACTACTTATTTGACAACAATACATAATATGTGGATCTACTACCACCCTTCTTTTCGAGCAATTCTTGATTTACTAATTTATTTAGATATTTATAAGCACCCTGCCTAGATATTCCAAACAACTTTTGAACTTCTCTATTAGAAATAGAACCATTCAAATGAATATACTCCATTATTTTCATCTGCCTATCGGTTAAACGAATTTTTTTCCCATTTTCTGCAGGTTCTGATAATATAATCTGATCTTCCACTTTAGAAATAGAATATAGAATCCCTTCCAGATAATATTCCAACCATGGAGTAAGATCTATCAAATCCAGGTTAACCGAATTTAAAGCATCATAATAAGCACTTCTATCCTGATTGTAGTACTCATCCATAGCAAAATATTGGCTTACACCAAATTTGTCCAGGTAAAGCATTAATGTCACCAGGGCCCGTGCAGTGCGTCCATTACCATCCACAAAGGGATGGATCCTGACCAATTCAAAATGAGCAATCCCTGTCTTAATAATTGGATTTAAATCATCAGATGTGTTAATCCACTTAATAAGATTATCCATTAAAGCTTTTATTTCATCAGGAGGTGGGGGAGAAAATACAACTTCATTTAAATTATTTACTACATTTACTGGGACTGTTCGGTAGCCCACATCAAAATAGGCATAATCCAGGGTGTGATAGGTAATATCACCAAACAATTTCAATAATGATTTTTCATTTATTTCTCCATTTTCATGGTACTTATCCAAGTTCTTCAATACCTTTAGGTAGTTTAAAACTTCTTGTTTAGCCTTTTTATGGGCAGATAGTTCATGCCCTCTAGAAATCTCTTTCACTTCAGTTAAAGAAAGGATGTTGCCCTCAATTGCCGTGGAGTGGTGGACATTTTTAAGCAGGGCATCCCTTTGCAGTGTAATTTTAGTGTTCATCACTAGAGGGGCATTAGCTATGAAATCCCTCATAGAATATATCTTCAGAAGGTAATTTACCATTTTATTAGTATAGATGAATTGAGGATTGAACATAAAAAACACCAAATGACTACCTTTTTGACTACTAAAATATTGGTTCCATAATGAATATTTGACTACTACAATTTAATTTTATTGGGGATAATTAGATATAAATTACTCTAAAAATATTGGATAAAAAGATGATTATCAATTCTTAAATGGAAAAATTAAAATTATTATAATGTAAAAAAATTTATTATTATACAAATTATAACCAATATAATCAGTGATTAAATTAATGTAGACAGGAATCAATCGATGTTAATCAAATATCTAATTTAAAATAAACAATCACATAAACTAATTAAAAATATAATATTACTAAAAGGAGGAGTGAAAATTAGTCTTTTAGACAAAATCCCAGATAATTCCCATAAAAATTGTCCCAATTGTGGAGCAAAAAATCCGGCAGATGCCAAAATATGCAGTGAATGTGGAGAAAATTTCCAAGAAAAAATAAGAAATAAAGAAAATTTATGTCCTAACTGCAATGCCGAGATCAATCCTTCGCAGATCTTCTGCGCTGAATGTGGATCAAAAATTAAGGAAGAAAAAACTCCACCCAAAACCAAACCCCAAAAGAATGATCCTATTGACGTAGATTCAATGGCCCAAACCGGCCGAGATCTGCTTAAAGGATTTGATAAATTTGTAAATAAAACTGCATCTGATATAGAAAAAAGTTTTAAGGAAGAAAAAGACTCTTCAAACACAATTCGTCCTGTGAAAAAGAAAGGAGTTAAAAAGGAAAGTCCAGGATATTTAGTATGCGACTCTTGCGAAGGTTACTACCAACTAAAACCTGGCGAATCTCCAGATGACTTTCT
Source organism: Methanomicrobiales archaeon (assembly GCA_049975245.1). Classification (GTDB taxonomy): domain Archaea; phylum Methanobacteriota; class Methanobacteria; order Methanobacteriales; family Methanobacteriaceae; genus UBA117. The sequence continues at coordinate 11,268 of JBNGDB010000021.1, read as the reverse complement.
TGGAGAATGTCGCTGCGGAGGCCATCTAAAATATCAAAAGACACTAGAAAATGAATAATACTAAAAAAATTTAATAATTTAATTAAAAATACTAATTTATGAGGTAATAGTTTGTGCGAATTATTAGGTTTAAACTTCAACTATGAAATAATACCCAAGTTCTCATTTAAAGCCTTTAGAAATAGAGGGTCGAATAATCCTCATGGATGGGGACTTGCATTCTATCCAGATAAATCTTGTCAAGTCATCAAAGAACCATTGAAAGCTGGTGAAAGTACACTTTCTGAGTTTGTCCAGACCTACCCCCAGATTAAATCCCGTATCATTATGGCCCATGTGCGCTACAATAGTGTGGGTGAACCAGACTACCGTAACACCCATCCTTTTCAACGGGAGTTAAATGGCCTTGAATACACCTTCACCCATAACGGCACACTTTCTAGATATAAAAATGATTTTTTAACCCATAAATACAAACCAGTTGGTTCGACCGATTCTGAAGCAGTTTTTTGCCATCTACTTAATCTAATTCATGATGAAGAGATCAGTTTAGATAATAGTGAAGGTTTTGACTGGTTGTGGAGAGAACTTAGAACCATTAATGATTATGGGGATTTTAACTGCATATTCTCTGATGGTGTCCACCTGTTTTGTTACCATGATGAAAATGGTTACAACACTCTTAGCTACCTGCAGCGTAAGGCACCCTACGGATCTGTCCAATTATTAGATGAAGATTTTGAGATTGATCTCATGAAGGAAAAAAATCCTTATCAAAAGGGTTATATTGTTGCCAGTTTCCCCTTGACTGATGAAGAGTGGAAATATTTTACTCCAGGTCAATTAAAGGTCTTTAAAAAAGGTCAGACTATTTTTAGTAAAGATTAATAAAATAATCCAATTAGAGTTTATAAAATAATAATAAGATAGTTCTTAAGAAACATTTATTTAGCATATTCTGCCTCTTTAAAGATTATCTTAAAATCAGTACCATTTTTGCGGTTTAATTCTAGTTCTCCGTCAATCTGGTCAGTTAAATTATATATCAATTGTAAACCAAGGGTTTTTACCTTTGATATTTCAAGATCAGATGGTATTCCCACTCCTTCATCTTTAACCCTTAAAATGTATTCATCATAGACTTTGTTGAAAAATACCTTTATATCCCCAATTTTACCTTCTGGATAGGCATACTTCATGGCATTGGCCAACAATTCATTTAAGATTAGACCTAATGGTATAGCCGTATTTATATCAATCATCTCATCTTCCACGTTAAGAACCAGTTTTACTCGATCAGAATCCATGACATAGGTTTGGTAAAGCTCGTTGCTAAGATTCCTGATATAATCACCGAAATTAATCCTTTTAAGATCTGTTGAACGGTAAAGTCGGTCGTGGATCAGGGCCATGGAACGGGCCCGGTTTTGACTTTCTCGGAAAACTCCCCGTGCTGCTTCATCCTTTATGGAGTAGGACTGCAGGTTAAGTAAACTGGATATTATCATAAGATTATTTTTAACCCGGTGGTGGATCTCTTTAAGGAGCATTTCCTTCTCATCCAGAGATTTTTGAAGTTGATCCATCATCTGTTTTCGCTCGGTTATATCATTAAGGATACAGTGACTGCGGATAGACTCTGCAGTTTTAGGATCCTTCTGCACACGGCCAGTAAGTAAAACTATCCTCTTATCACCCTTATTGTCCATGAGCTCTATTTCCATATTATTTATCCATCCCTTTTCCTTTAGATAGTTACACTTTTGGCCAAACTGTTTTTGTGTTTCAGGGGACCAGAAATCCTTAAAGCTTCGACCTAGAATATCCTTTTTATCATAACCTAAAAGTTGGCAGAGGGGTTCATTCACATCCAAGTATAAACCATTAGGATCCAGGCTCTGGTAGGGTACGGGTATGTTTTCAAACATCAACCGGAATCGGTTTTCACTCTCCTCCAGGTGGGTGTAAGCATTCTTAAGATCGGTTATGTCTATAACTGAGGTCACATATTCATCAATACCAGGAATTTTATCCACTGTAATCCTGGTATTGTGGACTTTATCGCTGAAATCAATAATCCGGGTTTCATAACTGTTAGGAGCTGATAATGGATCTTTTTCTCTCATTTGGTGATATTTCAGCATTATAGGTAGATCATCAGGATGAATAAACTCCATCCACTTACGCTTACCCACCACATCATCCTTATTATAGTCTAATAATTTTTCCATTTCGGAGTTGGCTAAAGTAATCAGACCGTCCTTATTAAATAATATAGTTGCTGCCCCGGTATTTTCAAAGATGGTTCGGTAACGGTTTTCTGAATCTTTAAGTTGTAATTCAGCCATTTTTCTCTGGGTTATATCGTCCATTATGGCCAAAATTTCTTCCACTTTCCCATCAGCACCCATGAGGGGTGCTACAGATAATGAAGCATATATACGAGTCCCATCCCTTGTAATAAGGTCTAATTCTAGGAGTGGGAGGGATTTTCCTTGGCGTATAATTTCTAACTGGTTTTGGAATCTTTCTGCATATTCTGGGGGGATGGTGGGGTTTAATTTTCCTAAAACCTCATCTTCACTCCAACCGAATATCTTCTCTGCTGATGGGCTCCAGTGTTTTACCCCTCCTTGAAGGTCAAAAACCGCAACAGCTGAGGGTGATGATTCAATTATACGTTCAAGTTCCTCTTTGGTATGTTGTAATGTTTTTAAAAGATTTTCACGTTGGGTAATATCCCGGAATACTACTTGCACAGCATTTTTTCCATCATATTTTAGGGAGGTGGCCACCACCTCCACTGTTAATGGTGTTTTGTCAAGTTTTAAGAATTTTTCCTGGGTTAAGGGTAATATTCCACCTTTTTTATACATACTACTAATTCTACGATATATTTCATCCCGGTAATCAGGATGTACAAATTCCATTAATGGTCTTCCCTTAAAATCATCAATTGTTGTTCCGCCCATTATTTCTACTGCAGCCTGGTTTCCGTCTAAAATAATTCCTTTACTGTGAATCATCCAGGCATCGAAAGATTTTCGAAACAAATTTTTATAGGTTTCTTCACTTTCCAAAAATTCATTTTCAGCTTTTCTTTTTTGTAGTGTCACTGAAAATAGTCTAATTAAAGCTTGAACCATCCTTGGATTATTTAATTCATTTCCCTTTTTTAGGAATATATTTACGGTGCCGTACAACTGTCCCTTCCATTGAAAACCACTACCATAAATTATTCCAATATTAAGGCTTTTTTCCACAATTTTGGTCATTCTCTCAGGGATGGTGCAACATAAAACCTGATACAAGCCTTTCTGTACTACATGTAACTTGCCGCTTAAAATTCTTTCTTTTTCCTTTTCGTCGTAGGCCTGGTTAAACTCTTTAATCGGGACTTGAATATTAAAAAGATTTATACCTAGGGATTTCCTGGAAAACTCGTTTAATCTCTTACTTTCACCAATTACCGATTTAACCTGGAAACTGTCACTGGGTTGGTGGTACCGGGTGATCACAATAGTTGAATCTTCAATCAATTCATTCAATTTAGTGGCTATAAATTCGTAAATATCTTCAGATGGTGATAATTCCACTAATTCAAGAGCAGTGACAGATAAAAATTCTTCATTAAAAACAGATTCATCTATCAATTTTTGTTGCGACTCGATAGTTTGCTCTAAGTTAGAAATAATTTCTTTATACTCTTTTAAATCCGGGCCCCAATTATCTAAATTCCCCTTTTCTTTCCCCATATTTTAACCTTATATCTTATTTAATTAGAAAATATAGAATATGTATTAATATTTTACATTTATAGTTCGTTAAATTTTTTTAAAGGTCTTTTTAAGATTAATAATGATCCTATAATGAATCCCAAGTTTATATGATCAGAAATATTATCTTTAATTAATTTTTTAGGTAGTTTCTTTTATTTCTTTTTATAAATAAATCTTTAGATTACCTTATTTCCAATTCTATTTATTAATTTTTTTAAGAAGTAATAAACAGATTAGATTAAACTCTGAAAATAATACTTTGAAATATTGTATGAATAAAATTACATGCTATAATTATAAGAGATGTGCTGATTAAATAGGATAGATAATGGAACATTATCAATTAAAAAAGAAACTTCTGGTAGAATACCAAGACAAAAAACTGGATGATCTGGAAGGTATTGGAGAATTAGAAACACCTGCTGGCCCTATACTGAATATAAGATCCAGTGCAAAAATTAATTTTACACTTAAAGATAAGAAAGAAGCCTTAGAAAACCTAATATCTGATCTAAAAATCATTAAGGGTATTGGCCAAGCCACAGAAAGAAAACTAAAATCTGAAGGATATCACACATTAAACCATCTCATGGAACATCCCCGATATGGAAAAGCTAGCACAGAAATTATGGAAACATTTTCTTCAGAAAATAATAAAAGTATTGCCGCAACATTAACCGATAGATACCCCCACTCCCATCCCCAGATACTAAATACTTGCAGTTTATGTGAAAAGGAAGACTTTGTTTTCATGGACATAGAAACACTAGGGCTGAAATCACGACCCATAATTCTCATAGGTGAAGCATTCCTACATAAAAATAGGATTATTGTTAATCAGTATCTTTTAGATGAATTAAACCAGGAAACAGGCATTTTATATGCACACCTTTCCGGTATGAGCGATGAAAGCGTCTATGTTACCTTTAACGGCCGCAGCTTTGATGTGCCCTATATTAAAGATCGTTTAAATTATTTCCAAATAGACCATAAACTGGATCACCACCACCTAGATCTTTTACATTTCTCCCGGCGACTATGGGGAAACATACTACCTAATTGCCAGTTAACCACCATAGAAGAACATCTTTTAGGGATGAAAAGGGTGGATGATGTACCTGGATCTTTAGTACCTGATTTTTACAAAACCTATATGGAAACCGGTAATATTGGACCGTTAATTCCTATCATTGAACACAACCGGGAAGATGTGATAAGTTTGGCCCGTATCATCAGCAAAATGCATAAAATATAGATTGATAAATTAGAATAAAAAAATAATGATTAAACTAATCGATTGATAAATTGAAACTAATAAAATAATCAATTAAGGATAATAGACTGATAAATGATTTAAAAAAATAATCAAGAAAGAATAATCTATAAATTTTTTTGGAGAATAAGAAATGCTTTATCGTAATTTAGGAAATACTGGTATAGAAGTTTCCATACTGGGCTTTGGAGCCATGAGATTACCGGTTATTGATAGTAAAATTGGTAAAATTAATGAAAAGGAAGCTTCCAGAATGATTTATTACGCCCTGGATCAGGGTGTTAACTTCATTGATACTGGTTATACCTACCACAATGGTGAAAGTGAGAAATTTCTTGGAAAAATATTAACCACCGAACAACGAGATAAGGTCCGCCTGGCCACTAAAATACCTAGCTGGAATATCCGATCCCGGGAAGATCTGGATTATTACTTGGAGGAGCAATTAAAAAACTTGCAGACTGAGAGTATAGACTTTTACCTGGTACATAATTTAAACCAGAAATACTGGCCCCAGTTAGAAAAAGCGGATGTTTTTGAATTTCTAGACGAATCACTATCCTCGGGTAAGATTAAATATACTGGTTTTTCTTTTCACGATGATCTGGAATTTTTCCTGGAGATGGTGGATATCTACAAATGGGATATGACCCTGGTCCAGTACAATTATATGGACGAGAATTATCAGGCCGGAGGTGAAGGTATAAGATATGCTTCCCAAAAAGGGTTGGGCGTGGCAGTAATGGAGCCATTAAGGGGAGGAGCACTTGCCAGAGCACCTGAAGATATTCAAATGATTTGGGACCAATCAGAAACTATGCATGATCCGGTAGAATGGGCCTTTAAATTTATATGGGACAACCCTGATGTGGATCTCCTTTTAAGTGGCATGTCCACTCTTAGACAGGTTCAGGATAATATTAAATATGCCAAGGAAGGACATCCTCATGTTTTAACTGATGATGATAAAATGATTATCAAAGAGGTTAAGATGGCGTATAAAGAGAGAATCATGGTGGATTGTACTGCTTGTGGTTACTGCATGCCCTGTCCAGAAGGGGTTAACATCCCTAAATGTTTTATGCATTACAATAATGCCAAAATCTATGATGACTGGGAAAATGAGAGCATGCACTACTTTGTACTTTTAAAAGATGAAGAACGTGCTTCCAACTGCAGTGGTTGTGGTGAATGTGAAAACCTTTGTCCCCAGATGATCAATATTAAAGAAAAATTAAAGGAGGTGAGGGAAACATTTCGAGAGAAATAGACCTGAACATTTAATGCTAATTCGATCCCTTTAATCCTTAAAAGCCTTCAGATTAAATAAATTATATTATAAAGATATTTAATATTTTTAAATTAGTTTTTCTACAAATCACTATTCTATCTACAAAATTTATTAATTCTAATAATGTAAAAACAAAATTTATTTATTTTATAATTATAATATGTATATGAAATTATTCACTCATGTGAAATTATTCAATTCAGGTGGTAAATGTGAATGAGTTTGCCATTTTATCTTTGATCATGGCCATGGCAGCATTTTTCACAGCTAACTTCATCTACATTAAAAATCCCCACAGCCGCCTAAACCAGATCATAACCATTTTCGGATTTACCGTGGCCCTGATGAACTTTACTGAATTCGCCTACCGCTTCCTGGATAACTATGAAAGTACTATAATATGGTTTCAGCTAAGCGGATTATGGGCATTAATACCAGCTTTAATGTTTCACATTTCTGTACTATCAACCAATAGAACAAATTTTCTCCAAAAACCTTACGCATATCCATTGATATACATTCCCTCACTTATCTTCGTTTTTATTGGTGTTTTCACCGATCTTCTAAGGGGTCCTATTATAAGGGAGTATTGGGGCTGGGCTTACACCATTGGAGATAACCCTTTTTTCTATTTATTTGCCTTATGGACCATTATCATAGCTTTTACAGCGGGAATATTGGTACTGATTAAATATTTCCAATCAAGGGGTGTTGTAAAAAAACAGGCCCTATTCATATTTATCGGATTATTTTTTCCCCTGATTGTAAGCTTAATATTTGATCTTCTTTTACAGTACTTTCCCCAAAAATTTCCAGAATTAACCCAGACCACCGGTGCCTTGGGACTTATATTTATAGCCTACGGGGTTTGGCGCTACGATTTTCCCCAGTTAACCCAGGTAATGGCCGCCGAGAAGATCATATCCACCATGTCCAACCTTTTATTGTTACTGGATCCTTCTGGTTACATAATCAGCACCAATACCAGCACTACCAATATTCTGGGTTTTACTGATAAAGATTTACGTGGAAGAAATTTTCAGGAATTATTCCCACAAAATCTTGATTACTACTTAAAAGAATTATCAGGAAAAAATAATCAAATTGAAATAGAAACCAGAATCAAAACCTTAGATGATAAAAAAATTCCAGTTTTAATCTCATTATCACCTATATTTGAAGGGAGAAATGAAATTCTTGGTTATATCTGTATAGGTACCGATATTACTGAGCAGAAAAAGTTTCAGGACCAGCTTTTAGAAAGTGAATTCAAATTTAGAAGTGTGGTAGAACAGACATCCGACGGTATTGTACTGGCCAATCAGGATATTAAAATAATATACTGGAACCATGCCATGGAACAGATCACCGGGATAAAAAGAGAGGAAGCAGAAGGTCAATTTTATTACCAGATAATGCATGAATTAATTTCTCCTGACCAAAAAGAAAATATGACCATGGATATGTTGAAAAAAATTTTTACAGAAGTATTTAATACAAAAAAGATGGAATATCATTTAGAATCTACTGATCAGGAAATTTTAACCAAGGACAATGCGAAAAAATCTATAATAACCTTTAATTTTTTTATTAAAAAAAGTTTTCAACCCCTTTTATGTACAGTGGTTAGGGATGTGACCAACAGTAAACTTGCAGAAAATAGTTTAAAATCCTCCCTTAAAGAGAAGGAAGTTTTGCTTCGGGAGATACATCATCGTGTAAAAAATAATATGCAGATAGTGTCCAGCCTACTTAACCTGCAATCATATTCAGTTAAAGATAAAATAACCCAGAATTTGTTCAAGGAAAGTCAAAACAGGGTTAAATCCATGTCCATAATCCACGAAAATCTTTATAACTCCAGTGACCTGGCCCATATAGACTTTAAACGATACATCAAAAGGTTAGCCTCGGAACTGTTCTCCTCTTATGGAGTGGATCTTGAAAAAATAAGATTTACTAAAGATGTTCAGGATATTCAACTAGATATTAACTCTGCCATACCTCTTGGTTTGATTTTAAATGAGTTAATGTCTAATTCCCTGAAATATGCTTTTCCTGATGGTGAAGGAGAAATATCTATAAAATTTACCAGGGAAGATGACCATTATCATCTGGATATTGCTGATGATGGAGTGGGAATACCAGACGAAATTGATTTTAAAAATACATCTACCCTTGGCTTAGAGCTGGTAAATTCCCTAGTACGTCAACTAGAGGGAAAAATAGAATTAGATACCAGTAAGGGAACACATTTCCACATCGAATTTAAGGAAGTGCACTACGAGCCAAGACTATGAAAATATTATGATTTATAGTTTAATTTATAAAGTTAAAAGGATTTAAATACAAATACTTAATAAATACGGGTAAAATTGGAGTATTAACAGTAAAATATGGATTGAAATACGAAAAAATTGGATTATTAACAGTAAAATATGGATTGAAATACGAAAAAATTGGATTATTAACAGTAAA
>JBNGDB010000021.1:0-2347 GCA_049975245.1 Methanomicrobiales archaeon | reverse complement strand
ATATGGATTGAAATACGAAAAAATTGGGATAATTAATAGTAAAATATGGATTGAAATACGAAAAAATTGGGATAATTAATAGTAAATTATGGATTGATATTATGCTGGACTTATTTAACTTTGCATCAATACTGGCGGGTTTTTTAATATTAATAATTGGTTTTGGTCTCCATTTTATAGGACAATTAATAAGTGTATTAAATTGGGATCTGGCAGTACGTATGGGAATGGCAGAAAAAGGCATCCTAAGGGAGTATTTGACCTATGAAAATGCCATGGCTTTGACTGATGTGGCCATTGGATGGATATATCTCCCTATTGGAATAGGATTAATATTAGGTTTAGGTTGGAGCTATAATCTGGCCTTCATACCAGGTGTCATATTTATTTATCACAGCATCAGTTTCTTTTTCTGGACGGGAAACCAGGAAAGAGAGGGGAATGTTTATTACACTCAAACTAAAAGGGTATCTTGGTTTCTATTAAATTTTATTTCAGGAATAATCATTCTCATAGTGGCCTTATCCCCCTATTAATCCAAAATATGATCTTGATAATTAAAGGATGTAACGCATATGATAGAAGATGAAAATGTTGATAATTTAGCTTATGGCGGTCTGGCCTGGACTGAAACCATACTGGATACTGAGAAGATGTATGAAGATGAGACCATGGCACTTATAAACTTCATTAATAAATATTCAAAAATTAAATTGAAATCCGTGCTCCATTTAGGTTGCGGTGCCGGTGGCAACGATTACACACTCAAAAGGTATTTTAAAGTTACTGGCGTGGATATAAGTAGCGATATGTTGGAGATAGCCCGGACAAGGAACCCGGAAGTTGAATATAACCTAGGGGATATGCGGAGTATAATTTTAAAAAATAAATTTGATGCAGTAGTCATCCCTGATTCTATTGGATACATGACCAGTTCATCTGATCTGGAAATGGCCCTTAAAACTGCCTACAATCATTTAAGACCAGGAGGTGTTCTATTTATTAATACACCGGTAAAGGAAGAATTTAAGGAGAACAATTTTGTATATACTGGATCAAAAAAAGATGTGAAATTAACAATTTTTGAAAATAATTACATTCCACATGAATCTGTAAATATCTATGAAGCAACCCTTATCTTTCTAATACGAATTAAGGGAAAATTAGAAGTTTACCAAGATACCCATATCCTAGGTATTTTTGAATCAAAGACTTGGAACAATCTCCTGGAAAAAGTAGGGTTTAAAGGGATTGAAGATTTTAATATTCAGGATCTTTACCAGGAATACCTTTTAGGTGAAGGCAATTATCCTCTGAAAATTTTCATGGCCACCAAAGATTAGTCATTATTTAATTCCAGGTGTAGGGATTGAATTCTGATGGTGGTATGTACATTATTTCTGCGTATCCTTTTTTTAGTAGTTCGGCGTTTAAATTTACATTATTAACATATACTACTGCCAGTGTCCGTCCGTACTTGTCATAGTTTTTGGCATCATCAATATCCAGTTGTACTGTCTTGCCCTGGCACATGCTTTCCACGTATTCCTTAGCTTCCAGGTATCCTGGTTCTCCCCTTTCGGGTGTGTTAACTCCTACTAAACGGATCCTTCCCACACCATCCACGTCAATAGTATCACCATCTACTACGTAGGGGCAGTAGCCGCTGGCATCATATTCTTTAGATGAAATATTGTCCTGGGTGGTGATGGTTTTACTATCTTCATTGGATTGAAGATTGGAGGTGTAATTATCAATATTATATTGATTACCACTGTCTTGATCATCGCCATTTAAACAGCCGGCAGAAGCCACCACCACTACCAGGGTGAATAATATAATCAATATTTTATTCATTCTATCATTGATCCTGCAGAAAATTATACAATATTTTTATTATATACTTGACTTAGCAAAAATTATAGCAATATTATTTAATGAATATATTATTACAGGTTATGTATATAAATTTTAATAATTAACATTTAATTTGATTGTTGTATTATATAAAAATAAACTTCCATATTACTTTTTAGTTAATAATTAAGACTTAAATCTATCCATAATACTTTTCAGTTAATATTTAGGATAATTAAAATAAATATTACTATTTGAGCACTTTTTAAGACCTGATGATAGTTTTTGAAATTTTTTTCTTTTGATAGAATCTAAAACCATCCACAGCAGATCTTTAAATTTGTTTATTCAAGGTATTATTTAATGGGACAAATTTTTCGTTAAACTCGTCCAAATTTTTAACTCATTTTTCCACTTTTAGAATCAACCCCATATTAATAACAGAGTGTCTGATTTAGTGTGAAAATTTATGAGTTATTAGGGTTCAAAT
>JBNGDB010000020.1:0-42885 GCA_049975245.1 Methanomicrobiales archaeon | reverse complement strand
ATATATAATCTAACATAAACTTGAAGGGGGTTAAAAAATTATCAGCAAAAAACATGTAATTGTTTTAACTATTTTTTTAACTTTTGTTTTATTAGGCACTGCTGTAGCTGCAGATGATGATTCATCACCGGATTTAAAGGTTAATCATGTTACTACCTCCTCTGATTCTTCAACTACAATTACTGATTCCAGTAATCTTCCAACTAGAAAAACATTGATTCTTAATAAAGTTGAAAAAAAACCTAGTAATGGATGTTGTTCGGTTTTATTGCATGTGAAGAAAGGATATGATGTATTTGCATATCGAAGGGATTCCAGTTATGCTGCTAATCTTTACATCACCAAGACAAAATGGTATGGTAAACAAACTGTAAAGGAATATAAGCTCCGAAACGGTTATTTCTTCCACAACTTTATATCTAAAGATGGTTGGTTCGTAGGTACAGGGGGACCTGATATTGTCTGGATTAACAAGGCATTGGAAAGAGCTGCTGGGCGGATGATCTCTAGAAATAAAATTACATATTCTGAACTAGTTAATACAAGAAGTCTTTTAAGAAAACTTGGAATGGGACACTTTATTATAAAGGCTCCCAATGATTATGTAGCGGTACAAATCCAATATTATGGGTCTCAAAAATATAGATATTTTAAGATGAAACCTGGACAGTACGTTAGTGTTCCTAACAGTCCTCGGTGTTATAGAAGTAGTTATGTATCTACCAGTAGACTCTCAAACCCAGTAAATGCAGCTATATATCTTGCAGGTACTGATAGATGGGGTTATAACAGACGTAATATAATTACCTATGAGACAAAAAATTATTATTATAGTAGCGGTATTAAAACTGGCATTAAAATATGGGCTACATATGATACTGGTAGATATATCGGTAGAAGAACCAGGGGATGGAGAGATAATATTATATTCCTAGGTCGAAAGATATATGCAAGCACAATTCCTAGAATTCCGTACAAGAAGTATATTGGCTCAGTAACCCTAGTATAATTAAATTTCTTTTTTCTTTTCTTTTTTTAAAATTAGATGTTAACTTATATTTATAAAAATCAGTTTAAATATTTGTTTTTTTAGTTATCTGTATTAACATTCTATTAGATTTTAAAAAAATCGTAATAACTCATTTTAAATAGAAAATATTAAATACTAGCTTGACTTATCTTTGATTGATATCAATAAAATCAAAAAAAGTATTAATTGAGATCTATTAGGAGATCTACTGCCATTTGGTTCTCCCTCCTCAATCTCCTTAAGTAGGGATTTAGAGTTAACTGTTAACTATAAATTCTGATCCCTACCTTAAAAGGAGTTTTTATACCATTAAATATATTTTTATCAAATATAAATTTAATATAACTTAAACTTTAATTATTTTAGTTTATTTTTTATTTTTATTACAAAAAAATAGTTATAATTTTAATATTCAATAATAGATGGGCTCAAACACCGCAACTCCTCAGTAGATAAATAATATAGGATATAAGATATAAAATATCTTAAAACACTTATTTACTGCATATATTAGATTTTAATACACAAATTATACTTTAAATCATTTTTTATTATTAAATAAAGAATTAGAAATTTATTTTTATCTATTTTCAATATTAATTTAGAGGGGATTTTTAAAATAATAGTAATACTCTGGGTAAAAGTATTACAAAAAAGCTAATTTTAATTCAAACTGTAATAACATAAATTTTATATATGTATTACTACTATCTGTTTTTTACGTAATATATAGGAGGTGAAAAGATTAAGAACAAAGCAATTTTACTGACGATTTCGCTTGTGTTTATGCTGGCATTATGTGGTACTGTTTCAGCAACTGAAGATGTAACTGGAGGTGATCCGGGGGGGCTTGCCGATTCAGAGTTACTTGAATCTAATGAAGAAACTGATACAGAAGCTGATGATTATTCTGGTGAACAGTCAGAGTTAGTTGATCCAATTATCACTTATCAACTAAATTTCGCTGAATATCCAGATGATAGTGGAATAAATCCATCATTCACTGTAACGGATAGTGAGGGAAATTCGATTGCATATAACCATAACCCTGTTGCAAAACAGATTAGTTTTGATTATGCGGGGGTAGATGAAGGTACAATTTTCAATATCAAGGTTAATGTACCCGGATATCAGATGCTGGAGAAAAATGTTCAAGTGAGTAGTAATCCTTTAGATCCTGCCGATCCAAATTTCTATGCTAATGTGGTCTTTGAAATGCAAGCTACACCTAATTACAGATTAGGAAGAGAAGTTACTAAAAAAGCAGACCAATTACTAAATTTTGCTACTGCAGATGAAGTTTTATGCATTACTACTGCAGGTATACCCAATATTAATGGTACTACCAGTGAAGACTGTTTAGAAGGTATACTTAACGGTTCCGCAGGTAAAATAACCTATGGTAAGGGCAACTTATTGATGCTTCGAAAAACTCAAAATGATCCAGTTGATTTCGCATTTATAACTCGCAGAGGTACAAACCTACAAGCTGTATACTTTAAGAACGGATCATTAACACCAGCTTATCAAGGCACTTTCTCAGAAAATATGAGTCTAAACCAATGGAATAATGTTATTAAACCAGCATTTGGTGATGATGCATATCCTTATGTCAGCTTATCAAATGCTTGGGCTGTAGGACTGTCTTCAGATGTTCTAAGAGAAGGAGCATTCCATGGCCACATATGTTTAGGAACTATCAGTGGATATGCCATGATTGAAACTCTACTCAAATATTATCCGCCTGGAGAACTTTCAACAGATAAAGAGGCAACTAATTATTTGGTAATTGGTTCACCTGGAAACTCTGATGATGATGTATTTGTATATGCAATGGATGCAACACCTGGAAAACGTGCATATATCGGTTATTCAACAACTGATGACAATCTGGTGGGATTCATTAGATGGAATAACACCACTAAAACCGGAACACTAGTAATTATGAGATTTAACGAAGAAGCAGTTGTACAACAATTTAAACAGGAAACTAACCTCGAAGCATATTCTTCAATATCTGCAGAACTTAAATTCAATAAATGGCTTGTACAAAGATTACAAAACAACCCTGAATCTCTGGTTGAAATAGTATACGCATTTGACGGACTCATTGAAGAACAGTGCAACTATCTGAATGGTGGAACTGGTTCTAGTACAGTTCAAGATGCTCATGGTTTGGATATGGAATACATATTAAGTCAAACCAATTTAGTGCCTGCTCAAGCAGAAAACATGAACTACCAGCAAGGAAACTTAACCCCGGAAGAAATCAAGCAGATAGGAAATGATGCTGCTAACAAAGCTATAGAAGCATTTGCCAACGAGATGGGTATAACTTTATCTAAAGACGATCCAAATCTTCGTGTTTTAACTACTGCTGGTTATGTGCGTTTAGATGGACAAAGTACTGAGATAATCTGGGATGGTATTTACGATGTTCTAGGTTCCAGACTTAGTAGAACTACTTTACTTCCAATCCACAGTGCCTTGTGGAGTCCTTTATGGTTCTCATTTTATTTAGTGCGACCTGGTGAAGGAATTGCAGGCACAGCTGGTAAATTTGGAAAGTTCAGTTTTACAATGGATGAAGACGATCATTTCTTGTACGGCTTATACATGTACTATGATCCTGTAACCAAACAGCTTGTAATGACCAAAGATTCTGAGAATAAATCTATCCATGATATCGGACCGGCTTGTGATCAATCAAAGGTTAAACCATTATTTGATCCACACTTCAACAATGTACACACAATCGCAAATGCAGTTGTATACGACCCGCCGTTTGACATGTTGCTGGTTTATTTATTCCATAATCACATGTGTCCAGGAGTTTCACCATCAGGATTAATTGCAGATACTATATTTGAAGATTATCCTCTTGGTGAAGATGAAAAATACATGTATGTAACTACTAGCAACTATTGTAAAGACGATGGTTTACTGTATCTTTTAGGAATCTCTCCGGGAGCAGGAACCTTTTTCAACCAAAGAGTGAAGGATAATACATCCCCTAATGGTGATCGTAGAGACGGAATCCTCATACTATGGAATGAAAAGACTCAAACTGCTAAAGTGATAATACTAAATTACCAAGGACCTCAGTTTGCACCTAATTCAAATCAACTAAAAGGTTTTATTGCTCTTTACAAAGGCGAAACACCAGACAACTTAGTGAGTGCACCAGTAATAGCTGCAGAAGCTGAAAGAATGATGACTAAAGAAGAACTTAGAACACTACTATCAGGGGCGCCGGAAAGTGATAACATATTTAATTATATACTAGGCATTCCTGCTGATAGAACTTTAGCTGATTTAATTCCAGCTGAAAATGGTAATCAAGATGGTAATCAGAATGGTTCTCAAGATGGTAATCAGGATGGTAATTCAATCATTCCTGGTTCTCAAAACGGTGGAAACGGATTACCTGCCGGTAGTGTAGGTGAAGCAGGTCCTGCGGTTAACGCAGCTTCTCAGACTGAAGTTACAACCCAAACTGGCGAATCCGTTGGTGCCACTGGCACTAGTCACGAGGTTTCTAAAGTTACTCCAGAATCTGAAGCATCAGGCCTGAATACCATATGGATTGCAGTAGGTGCTGTCCTAATAGGATCTTTAGTTGCTCTAGGATTCTTTAAAGGAACAATAATGGGTATGTTAAAATAATCTTTCCCCTTTCTTTTTTTTTTTTTAATATGCTGACTAAAACTACTGAGTTTTTACAATCAAAAATTAACAGTCTGAACAGTATTTGATTTTAGTTATTACTAAAACAGCGATATCCTACATTAAAATAATAATAAAAAAGTAATAACAAGTATTATATATTGGAATTTACAATATTTTTTTTAAAAATGGAAAGGAGATGAGTTTATCACCCAATTAAAACGAGAGGGAATTATTTTAATCTTAATAATTATATCTGTTTTCACAATTTTAGGTGCAGTTTCAGCACATCCAGGCCATGGAGTTTATCCTGATCCAGTTGAACCGGATGATAATTCTGGATCTGATTCTAGTTCAGATTCTAGTTCTGATTCTAGTTCTTCCGGAAGTTCCAGTCAAAAAACAACTACAAACACAGGTTCAAGTAGCTCCTCTAGTAGTACCAGTTCAAGTGACGCTACAAATAATGGCCAAACATCTAATTCATCCAACCAGGAAGATAAAACTGATTCTAACTCAGAAACTTCCGAAAATGATACTGCTAATAATAATGCTTCAAAAGAATCAAATTATTCTTTATACAATAGTATCGCCATGGTGGGTGTTGTTTTATCTGGTTTATTTTCATTGGGTTTCCTGTATAAGGGAGGTTATTTTGGTTTATAACTCTTTTTTTATTTTATTAACAATATTTCTTAGTTTGATTTACTAAGGATTCTAAAAAATTTATTAGGAGGTTAAATTTGCACTTACTAGATGGACTTATACCTTTATGGCAAGCGGCAGTTTATTGGATTATAACTATTATAGCTGTAGCAATATACCTATTTAAACTTTCAAAAAGCGAGGACAAAGAAATAAAAGTTGTATATACATCTATATTTACAGCTGCAGCAGTTGCAGCTTCTTCTATATCAATACCTTCACCTTTAGGTGTACCTATACACTTCTTTCTAATACCATTAGTAGCTATAATTTTAGGTCCCCTAAGTGGAATAGTAGTAGCTTTTCTTTGTCTTATTGTACAATTCTTCCTTTTGGGAATGGGAGGTATAACGGTTTTAGGAGCTAATACTGTAACTATAGGTGTATCGTTAAGTTTGTCGACATATTTATTCTATAAATTAATGAAAGATCTTGATTTACGTTTAGGAATATTTTCAGGCACATTTATGGGAATTATTGTAGCCACCATAACCCAAGTTTTAATATTAGTATGGGCTGGAGTCGCTACCATTGAAATGTTAATGTTAACCCTGATTCCGTTTTATTTATTTATAGGAGTTATTGAGGGTTTCATAAACATTTTCATAATATCATTTATCTCAAAAGTTAAACCTGAACTTTTAAAAGTGGATAAAATTTAGTGGAGGAATTTAATGAATATGAAACCATTATTTTTTTTAGTAATAGTTTTGGGGCTTATTGCTCCAGTAACTGCTCATGGAGTGGATATTACACCGGAATCCACAATAATAATAGCTGATGATTCAACAGGAACAATGGCTAAAAAAGTAGTGGATGAACTGGGATTAGAGGTTGGTGTTTATAAATTTAACTCAGACTCTGATGTTACACACCAACTAGAACATGCTTTAACCAATCCAGATAAGAAGATTATAGCAGTAGCTTATCAAGAATCAGTTAAGAAATTTTTAGCTGAAAATCCAGATTTATCTAGTAGAATAATAGTTTCAGCTGCAGATGAAAATTCAATAAAAGACAGTTTAAATAAGTTAAATGTGACTAACTCTACATCTGAAAATGCTGCTGATGGTTCTGGCGACTTTTTAACCCCATTTTTCTCTGGATTGTTAATCGGCGCATTTTCAGGGATATCGATTGGAGCATACTGGATGAGAACTAAACTTTCATAAAATTTTTTTTAATCTTTTTTTTTAATATTAAGATTATTTATTAATCTTGATTTTTTTCATTTTTTATTATAAAATATTCATTTTTACTATTAGTAAAATTAATCAAAAACTTATAATGCATTAATAAAATATAATTACTTCATCTGATGATTTAAAGCATATTTCAGAGTGTCCAATGATATAATTCAGCAGATTCTAGATTTCTACTTAATTATTTCACAATAGTTTCTCCATGTGAACGGTTCCTAATTCATTTCCAGTATCATCAGTAATCTGGTACCCTTTAGCCATCCAGAAATTAAGTGAACCATCTACAATTTTTTGTGTATGTAAATAGATACGGTTATACCCTGCATTTACACAAAATTCCTCTGCAGTCTTTACCAATGAAGAAGCTACACCATTTCTTCTATATTTATTCTCAACAAATACTCTCCACAAACTTGCAGTATTTTCCGGATGGTAAATGTTTTTAAAAATCTCAAAATTTTTATCGTAAGACCTAATACCGATTGTTCCAATAATTTCTTGAGTTTTATTATGTATGGCCATAAAAAATTGATTCTTTAGTGGAAAAACATAATAATCGTCCACAAATTTTATGTCTTCATGGTATTCTGGAATGTATAAAAAACCATATTCTTCTTTAATAATTCTAAACATAAATTCTCTTACTTGGTGAAGATCACTTTCATTATTTTCCAGTTTTTTAATTCGGAAATAGCTCATGTATACACCAACATTATTCTTAATACTATCAGTATCTAAATTCGCATATTTGTAATACTCTTATAGTTATATTTATGATTTATTTATATTATACAAAATTTAAATATAAAAATATCGATAAGATAATTTTTATTAATAAATTTTAGATTCTTATTAATAGATTCAAAAATCACAAAAAAAATTTTTAACAATTTATAATAATTAAAAGATGTAGTGATAATATGAAATTTTATACATAAATTTCTAATAAATCATATTTCGCTAATTTAATAGTGCATTATTAAAAAAAGGAAATATTTATTGTAAAATAAAAAAATAATATAGTTTGTTAATTGTTTTATTATTTTTCTATAATTGATTTCTTTTAATGGAGACTTAAAATGAGTTGTTACATGTATTGGGATAAAATCAAATCTATTGCAAATTCTATTGAAGAATATGAAGATAGTGACCTACATGAAGTTCCTTTAGATCAGATCATACCTATACTGGATTCTATAGAAGAAATTGCCCATGATAAAGTTATTGATTTTGATTCAGCTAAACATATTTTAGATGATAAAAAAATGAATCAGGCACTTATGACTATACGTAAATTTTATTTAAATTTAGGTACACGCCTGGAAACAGAGAAAGCAGAGGAGATATTGAATTCTTCTGATCCATGGAAGACCCTGGAATCCTTCCATTTTTATGATCGCTATATAGGATTGATTAAAAATGAAAATAAATTAGTAAAGTTCACATCTAATCAGAAATTGGCATTTATTGGAGGAGGTCCACTTCCTCTAACTCTAATTCTAATTAATAAACTTTACCAAACCTCAGGTATCAGTATAGAAATACTACCAGAAGTATCTGAACTGTCCCAAAAAGTCATTAAAAAACTCGGACTGGACTCCCAGATAGATATTTTCGAGGGCGATGAGAATATTTTAAGGGAAATAGACTACAATGTAGTAATGGTTGCTGCTTTAGCAGAACCTAAGGAAAGACTTTTTGCTAATCTATGGGATATAGTTGATACAACCACACCAATCATATACCGAACATATACTGGTATGAGGGCTATTTTATACTCTCCAGTGACCGAAAAAGCAACTCGAGGCTTTCATAAAGAGGTGATGATACTGCCAACAGGTAAGACTAATAACACCTCGGTATTAGTTCGGAAAATTATATAATAATTTTTTTTACTTCTTGAGGGTTTAAATCTTCGATTATATATTCAAAATAAAAACTATAAAATATTATTAGATCTAATATTTGAAATAACTTAAAAATATAATAAAACAATTAGGGGTTTCATTAATACATTTGAGGATTGAGGATGATGAATTGTTAGTAGAAACCCCCTAATTATTTTTAAATTGATTTATAAATGGAATTCATTTATTTCTCTTCTTTCTAACTTTTTCTGGGTAAGGTATGTTAATTTCTTTATCTCTTAATTTCCTACCTCTTATACTACATCTATTGCTCATCAAATCACCTCCCTGAACTTTTAATTATGTTTTTTAATAACTGATTATCCAAATCCAAGTAATAATCCTCCTTGATATACTATGAAGGAAACTACCCAAGCTACAACAAATGTATATATTCCTGCAAACGTTGGCCATTTCCAAGAATTGGTTTCTCTTTTTATTGTAGCTAATGCCGCCATACACGGGATGTAGAGTAATACAAATACTATAAAAGCGTAGGCAGATAGAGGATTAAACAAATTTTGTATTGCTGCTATAAAACCAGTATATTCCTCAGGTAATTCCTCTTCTTCTTTATTTTCTTCAGCATTTGTTACTTTTGCACCTGTTTCTTCATCAGATGTTTCTCCCACTCCATAGAGCGTACCGAATGTACTTACCACCACCTCCTTAGCTAGAAATCCGTATATTAAAGCAACTGTTGGTTGCCATTCTCCAAATCCAAGAGGTGCGAATATTGGCGATAAAGTAGTTCCAATTTGTCCGGTCACACTTTCCTGTGAAGCATATTCTACTCCAATAGGCAGGCTGCTCAGTAACCATATGATAACCGACACAGCTAAAATAAGAGTACCTGCTTTCTTTAGGAAAAGTACACCTCTCTCCCACATATGTATCAGAGCACCTTTGAGTGTTGGTAATCGGTAAGGTGGAAGTTCCATTACAAATGGTGCAGACAATCCTTTAAATATAGTTTTCTTGAATATGGCAGCTATTATGATTGCCACCACTATTCCCAAGATGTAGAGTGAGAATATTACCCATCCTTGATATGCTGAGAAAAATGCAGCTACGATCAGAGCATAAACAGGTAATCTTGCGCTGCATGACATAAAAGGAACAATTAACATGGTAAGTAGTCTATCCCTTTCATTTTCCAGTGTTCTTGTAGCCATTATTCCCGGCACAGCACATCCAAAACCTAGAATCATAGGTATAAATGATTTTCCATGTAAACCAACCAATTTATGCATAAATTGATCCATTACAAATGCTGCTCTTGCCAGATAACCACTATCTTCCAAAATACTCAGTATCAAAAATAGTGTGAAGATTAGGGGTACGAATACCAGTACACCACCTACACCTCCTATTATTCCATCAACTAAAAATGAAGTTAAAAATCCTTCACCTAAAGTAGCAGTTACAGTTTCTGCTAGCCAAACAAATCCCTCTTCAATGTAACCACCTAAGAGATCACCTAAGGTAAATGTTACTTGAAAAGTAAGCCACATTATTAAAAGAAAAATAGGAATTCCCAAATATTTATGGGTTACAATACGATCTATTAAATCTGATCTGGTGACCTTATCTATTTTAGGCTTTTTAACTGATTCTTTCATAAGTCCGGCAATGAAACCATATCTAGCATCAGCAATTACCGAATCAGAATCTTCACCAAAAACTTCTTCCAAATGATTATCAATTTGATCTACTTTTGAAAATATTCTTTTTCTTTTATCCGATTTTTGGACTTGTTTTACTACTTCTTCATCATTTTCAAGTAGCTTAAGAGCCAACCAACTAGAAGGAACATTTGCAATATCTAAATGTTTATCAATTTCATCAATTAATTCAGTGATATGTTCTGATATTTCGTTACCATATTCTATCCGATCAATTACATTTTTAGGAGATTTATATGCTTTAACAATTGTTTTGAGAAGGTCATTCTCTCCGGTTTCATCAATAGCCTCTATTTTTACTACAGGTATTCCCAATAATTGAGAGAGTACTTTCTGGTTAATTTTATAGTCTTTTTCATCTGCATATTTGTTCATATTTAGTGCAAGAACAATATTTGCTCCCAACTCCATCATTTGAACAGTTAAATATAAATTTCTTTCAAGGTTTGCAGCATCAACAATATTAACAATAATATCTGGTTTTTCATTAATGATATAATCCCGGGAAACAATTTCTTCAACAGAATAAGCAGTAAGACTATAGTTTCCTGGAAGATCTACGACTTCAATATTATGTTCATCGTATTGGAAGTTTCCTTCTTTTTTTTCAACTGTTTTTCCTGGCCAGTTACCTACATGTTGTCGCATACCAGTCAACCTGTTGAACAGCGTACTCTTTCCAACGTTTGGGTTTCCTGCCAGGGCGATTCTTATTTTATCCATTTATTTCTTTCTCCACCATAATTTTTTGTGCTTGTCCTCTGCCAATAATTAGACGAGATCCTTTGACCTCTACAATTATTGGGCCAGTAATGTCATTTTTAATTACTTTTATAAGGGAGTCTTTGTATAATCCAAGTTCAAACAGTTTCTTTTTGAATTTACCTCCATGCCATACTTCTATGATTTTTAATTCGTCATTTTCGCCAGCCAGGGATAATGGTATCATTGTATTTCGATCTCGATTTTTTTTGCATCATCTTTTCGAAGTGAGAGAGAATATCCTTTGATTTTGATTTCTATAGGATCCCCCAGGGGAGCTATTCTTTCAACTTTAATTTCAGACCCCTTAACCAGCCCCATTTCCATCAAGTGTTTTTTGGTTTTGCCTTTACCTTTAAATGAACTTATCCGTCCACATTCATCTTTTTTAAGATTATCCAAAGTAATTATCATTTTTACGGGTTCCTCCTTTTTAATATTGGCTTGAAGTAAAGTCATAATGTTAGTTTCATTGTTAGGTTTGACTAACATTGTTAGTTATACCTAACATTTTATTACTTATAAAGTTTTCGATTTAACACTAATGCTCAGAAAAAATAGCTTTATTGTATTTCAAATATTCTTTTTTAAACAATTAATTTCACTTTTAATTTTACAATAGATAGGTAAAAATGAAAAAAGAAGTCAATTTAAATTTAAAATGATATTATTATTATTAGGAGGTAATGGATCATTTTTTAAATCGATCAGGCTTTTTTTTATGATCCACATATAAAAATACATCTAATTAATATTTAAATTTTACTTTAATTTTTATAAAGTAAACCTGAAAAAATAGTAAAGTATATTAATCAAATTTATTTTAATTTTATTCAAGTATATTTTATAAGAATAAGTGTACTTTAAAATTTAAGGAGGTGAAAATATTAGAAAACAAGTAACTTTACTAATGATTACATTTGTTTTTGCATTAATGCTATGTGGGGGCGTAGCAGCTGAAGATTCACAGGGGGGTAATCTAGAGATATCAGAATGTGATAATAACCTTGAATCAGATTTAACAGATCCAGAAGATCATGAAAATAATGACAAATCATCTATTAATAGTAATTTACTACTGTTAGATCCTGAAATCACCCTTAATATTAATCTGGAACACCCGGAGGCACTTTCTGGTGATAAACTTCCTGAAATTACCGTGAAAGATGTGGATGGAACTGTTATAGATGATTTGATAATTACTAAAAACAGTGACAGTCAATACAAGATCAATTTTATCAGTGACAAAGACCAGTTTAATATTACTGTAGCAGCTTTAGCACATGTCCCCCAAGAGGTTAATGTATCTGTAGATACCCAAGATCCTGCTGATCCAGTGAAATATGGAGAAGCCACAATTGATCTAAGAGCATATACTATAATGTTATTTAATGGTTCTGAATCCTACGCCAAAAACATTCTAGATGCATTTGATGAACTTAGAGAGGAAGGCTACTACTTCAATTTATACTACTTCTTTAACACAGAGGTAGATCCAGGAGACGCTGAAACGGATCAAAGAGCAATTGAAGCTGCAAATAAGGCCGATATTATAGCTGTGCAAATGATTAGCAGTCCTTCCACCGTCGACAAGATCATGACTCTGATCGCAGGAAATAATGCCCAGAAAATACTGGCAATACGATGTGGAGTAGCATTTGTAAACAAGCCTAATGTAGATTCGGATGACACCATTACCAGACCATACTGGGATCAGGGAGCAACAGAGAATTTCAAGCGTTTTCAGCTATACTTACTGCAATCTGTTGGCATGCAACTCAAACCCGGTGAAGATATAAGCATAGTTCAATGGCCAAGCGAATTTATACACCATCCTGACTCAGAAATCCCTTTATTTGTTGATTGGGAAGATTATCTTGCATGGTATGCTCAAGAAGGTCATTTAAACCCTGACGCGCCCTGGGTAGGATTAGTTGCTTATGATTCTAGTTTCAAAGGAGCTAATCATGATATGTATGTTGAGATTCTCAGAGAACTGGAAGATAAAGGTTTAAATGTTATTCTGGCTTTTGCAAGTTCCGCGGGAAGAGTTAACTGTGTAAACAACTATTTCACGGATGGCTCTAATGCAAGAATTAGTGCACTAATAGCGTGTTTTGGTTTTAACATTGTCTATGGAAAACCAGAAGAAAGTTTAGAAGTCTATAAATCATTAAATGTACCGGTTTTCGCACCTATATATGCCGCTGATTTGCAGGCATGGGAAAATTCTTCCAATTCAATGGATAACAGTGTCTACTGGCAGGTTGCCCAGCCAGAGATGGAAGGAAGAATAGAACCAATATTTATTGGTGGAGTGGTAGACCTTGAAAAAGACCCCGAAACAGGAATAACAATTAAACAGTACACTCCCCTACCCGATAGGATTGAAAGGATTTCAGAAAGAGTTTATAACTGGATACAACTTAGCCAGCTTCCAAACCAGGATAAAAAATTAGCTCTTTTATACTACAATATTGGAGGCGGAAAAGACGGAGTAAATGCTTCATATCTCAATGTTATTGATAGTATATCTGAGATTCTGATTGCTTTAAGAATTAATGGCTACGACGTTCCAGAGTACACCAGAGATGAAATCGAGGATTTAATCTTGAATGCCGGAAATAATGTGGGTACTTGGGCTCCAGGTGAACTTGAAAAGGTTTTACAAGCCGGAGCATTGACTATACCTGTCAGTGATTACATACTGTGGTTCAATTCATTACCAGAAGAGCTTAAACAAGAGGTAATAAATGAATGGGGACCAGCACCGGGAAATGTGATGGTTTATGGTGATCAAATAGTAATACCTGGAATTATGTTAGGAAATCTGTTTTTAGGACCTCAACCGATGCGTGGGTGGGGTGAAAATCCTGAGGAAATCAGACATTCCACAACATTACCACCTCACCATCAATATATTGCCTTTTACATGTGGCTACAAAATCAGTTCATGGCAAATGCAGTAATCCATTTAGGAACACACGGAACCCTGGAATGGCTTCCCGGTAGAAGTGTTGGATTAGGTGGAGATGACTGGCCGGATGTATTATTAGGAAACATTCCTAACATCTATCCATACATAGTAGAAAATCCTGGTGAAGGAACACAAGCAAAACGAAGGGGATATGCAGTTATTATTGACCACAACATCCCGCCAATGATTTGTTCAGGCCTCTACGGCGACCTGGCAAACTTAAATGATCTAATCAACAGCTATGAAACAACTACTGATAAACAGAGAAAAGCAGTTTTACAAGCAGAAATTATTGACTTGATAATCCAGTTGAATCTAGACCAGCAATTATATTTGGATTTGGTTAACACTCCTTTTGATGATGTTCTTGACGTAACGGAACATTCATTAGAAGATATAGCTGAAACATTAATGCCATATGGACTTCATACATTTGGAGTTCCACTGGATGGTGAACTGCTGGATGCAATGATAGAATCAATTGTAAGTTTCAACCCAGAAGAAAGAGATAATCAAGCATATAGAGAGAGCCTAAGAGAAAAACTCATCCAAAACTATGAAATCGGAAACCTTTTACTAGCACTAAGCGGAGAATTTGTACCAGCAGATCTTGCAGGAAGTCCCATAAGAAAACCTGATGTCTTACCAACTGGAATGAACTTCTATTCCTTCGACCCAAGGACTGCACCAGACACAGCAGCTTGGAAGATTGGTAAGCAGATGGCGGATGATTTATTAACTACCTTCTTTGCAGAAAATGGTCATTACCCAGAACAAGTTGGCGTGGTACTATGGTCTATTGAAACAATGCGTACTAATGGACAAACAATAGCAATGATTCTGAGGTTAATGGGCGCTGAACCAGATTGGAAATCCGGCCGGTTTAATGGAATTAAGGTCACACCTTTATCTGAACTAAACCGTCCTAGAGTCGATGTTCTAGTAACTATTAGCGGATTATTCAGAGATACATTCAGTTATTCCATCGAGATGTTAGATGATGCTTTCCGACAGATAATGGCACTTGATGAAACCGATGAGGAAAATTATCTTAAAAAGCATTACCAAAATGATCTAAACACCTACTTAGCCAGTGGAATGACCCAGGAAGACGCGAAACTATTAGCCGGAGCAAGAATATACGGGCCATGTCAAGAAGCATATGGAACCGGTGTGAGCAGTCTAGTCCCTAATACAACCGGATGGGATGATCAGTCAGACTTGGTGGACACTTACCTATCCAAGATGTCTTATATCTATGGAAGGAATACTTACGCCGTTAAAAATCTGAATTCATTCACCAATCAGTTAAGTAATGTGGAGGCCACAGTCCAAATTAGAGACGGAACCTATGCCACTCTGGATAATGATGACGTGTATCAATATTTAGGCGGTCTCAGCATGGCTGTAAACGCCGTATCTGATCGTGATGTAAGCATTTACATTGCTAACACCCGTTTAAATCCAAGAATTGAGGCATTTGACAGTTTCCTAGCAACTGAACTTCGAACACGTATTTATAATCCTAAATGGATTGAAGGAATGCTAAATGAAGGATTTTCAGGAGCTAATGAAATTTCAAGTGAAATTGGACATTTATTTGGCTGGAGTGCAGTTACACCGGATAGTGTTAAAGATTGGATGTGGCAAGAAGTTGCTGAAACATACGTGTTCAATGATGAGATACGCAACCAGTTCATAGCAGCTAATCCCCATGCATTCAAATCAACGGTGGCATGGATGCTGGAAGCTATCCACCGAAATATGTGGAATGCAGATCTGACAACCACAACTAGACTGGCTAATTCCTATTTAGAGTCTAATATAAAGTATGGTGTGACATGCTGTCATCACACATGTGCTAATCTGGCCTTCAATCAATGGTTGGTCCAAATGTCTTCATTAAGTCCACTTGAATTACAACAGTTCAACAATGTATTAACACAGGCAACAGGAAAATCAGTTACACTCCCAGGAGCTAATCCTAATGAACAAAGCACTATCAATCCTGGTAGCAATCCATCTACTGTTGATGTAACTGGCCAAACATCTGTTGGAGAATCTTCAACCATATCAGAAGTTTCTGTATCAGATGTAGGTGAATCCCAACAAACATCTGAAAGTGCTAAATCCTATGAGGTTTCAAAATCAGATGCACAAAGTTCTTCTCAAAGTGGTCTACCTGCATATGCATTAGTGGGTGTGGTTCTAATCGTGGGATTGATTGGTTTTGGATACTTTAGAGGTTTAAAAAAGATATGAATTTTTTTTGAGAGGATTTATATCCTCCATATTTTTTTTTAAAAAAATAAAAATATAAATTAAAAAATACAGTAAATTTTAAAATTTGTATAATTAACATTAAATTTCCTGTAATACTGAAAAAAGTAATAATTAATCTGTTATTACAATTACAAGGATTTTTTCATGTTTAGTAATAATAAGAATTAAATAGAAATTATTATATAATTAAAAACTATATTTGGATTGATTAACATGTTAGATTTATTATGGAAATTGGGAGTATTAACTGCTGTTCTAATCTTCGGGCTAAAAATAGGGCTGGCAACTGGATTTGCCGGTCTTTCCAAAAAAGTTGCAGCAGCAATCGCAATAGGATATGGTTTAGGTATTTTAATTCTAACCAAATTAGCAGAAGGCTACATGAATGTTCTACAAAAGTCGATATATGACTATAATTTTGTAATAATGCTAATTTTGGCGGTGGTGATATTCTATGCAGGATTTCATACTATTAAAGAGTGGAAGCTTCATAAAAAAAATCATGCATCCGCTTCATGCTGGGCCATGATAGCGCCATGCCCTTGTTGTTTTGGGGCAGTACTTGTATCAATAGTATTAGTTTCGCCTATTATAGGGGCATCAGCCTTTGTAATAGGACAATATGCTGCATTATTTTTAAGCATTACTATAGGATTGTCCTATCTAGCATCAGGATATATAGTGAAAATTTCGAAAAAGCCCTACCCAGTATTACTGGGAAATTTCATGCTTTTTGTTGGATTATACTTTTTAGCATCAGCCATAGTGCTTCCTAACATAAATACAGTTATTACATCCGATATAACTCCTTTAACAGTACCATCAGCAACAACATTGGTATATGTGATAATTATAATGATAGTATTAATAATTATCGGGGTTTACAGTACAAAAAAAAGGAGTCCATTAATTGAATAATAGAGAGGTGATTCAATGGTAGCAATACCTGGAAGTGAAATGTTAAGTGGTAGTTTACACGTAATAGCCCAGAGTCTTCTTATCCCCGTTATAGTAGGTCTTCTAATCTTTATGATATATGCAATAATTAGTTTCGGAGGTATGATTTCAGAATATACTAGTAGAATTAAGTTTAATGTCACGGAAATAGAAAGTGTGATAAGATCCATTTCTAATCCTGCCAGTCCAGAAAAGGTTATCACTGTTGTTGAAAAAAGCAGTATGCCCCAATCATACAAAGATATCTTAATCAATCTGGCATCCAATAGTGATATTGGTGAAAAGTCAAGAGAAGCTTTAGCCAAAAAATTAATTGAAAACGAGGAGCTTAAAGCAGCTAAAAGTCTAGAAAAAACTGATGTAGTAACCAGATTAGGCCCCACACTAGGTTTGATGGGTACCTTAATTCCTATGGGTCCGGGATTAGCAGCTTTAGGCGCTGGTGACATACAGGGACTATCCGAAGCCATAATAATAGCTTTTGACACTACTGTGGTTGGATTAGCAGCTGGTGGGGTGGCTTATGTCATATCTAAAATTAGAAGAAGATGGTACGAAGAAAATCTGTCCAACATTGAAACATTAACTGAAGCTGTATTGGAGGTTTTAAACAATGCTAAGACGCAGACGCCTTTTATCAGCTGATCATGAAGAAGATCCAATGGCCGGTACTGCCAATTTAGTAGATGCCATGTTGGTGCTTTCTGTTGGGTTTTTAGTTTTTATAGTTATCTCCTGGAATATGCAAAGCGTAATATTTAGTGATGCCACTCCAGAGGAGAAAATGCAAACAATGGAAGCCATGCAAAAAGCAGCTGAAATTGAAATGGGTAAAGAAATAAATGACACTCCCCAATCTTCTGGAGAAGGAAGTGGATATGTAGAAATGGGAAAGGTTTACAAGGATCCTGATTCAGGTAAACTAATCATGGTGGAAGATTGACCTAATATTTTTTTAAATATCCACTAAAAATTCTTTTTTTTAAATTAATTAAATAAGTGCTTTACTTATTAATTAGTTTTATCTTTTTATATTAAAGATTAAAATATTATATTAATAGGATGAAAATAAATGATAATTCCAGTTTTAGATTTAAAAGATGGTATAGCTGTTTCTGGTAAAGCAGGTAAACGTGATACTTACCAACCACTCCAAACAGTATTTAATAATAATCCCCATCCTCATGAAATTGCTTCTTCATTAAAAATGGCAGGAGCTTCACGAATTTATATCGCTGATTTAGATGCTATTGAAAATGTGGGAAGCAATGCAGAAATTATAAAAGAAGTAAATAAGGTATTGCCAGTTATGTTGGATTGTGGAACATCTTCTATTCAGGAAGTTCAAGATGCATTAAATATTGCTGATAAAGTAATAGTGGCTACCGAGACCTTAAAAAAATTGGACGATTTAGATCATCTACTAAAAGGCGATATAAAAGATAGAATTATTATAAGTATAGACATTAAAGAGGATAGACTTTATAGTAAATATTTAGAAATTGATACTGAAACATTTATTAAAAAAATAGATAAATTAAAGCCTAAAGAAGTTATTTTATTGGATATTTCCCGAGTGGGAAGTGAAAGTGGCTTTAAAAAAGATTATATAAAGAAATTCTCTACACCAGGAACTTCAATAATACTAGGTGGGGGCATAAGGCCGAAAGATATTGATGTTTTAAGAGAAGAAGGCGCAGAAATGTTTTTGATTGGTACGGCCCTGCATAAAGGTGAGATAAGTTTAAATATTTTATTATAATAGTTTATTAACTATAATTACAAAATAAGACCCATAGATTTACTATATATCAATTTTTTGAGGATAAGATAATGAAAGTTATTTTAATAGGTCCTTTAACCTGCGACACCATAATTAAAAACGATTTTAATTATAAATCCGTGGGAGGCCCAGTTTACTATCAATCAGGGGTTTTTAAAAGTTTAAATATAGATGTTGACGCTTTTGTTACAGTATCACCCCATGATGAAAATTTCACTCATTATTTTCCTGAAAATATAAATTTAATCCCCATCTCAGTAGAACATACCATGGAGTTTTACAATATATATCCAAACTCAGATCCCAATCATAGAATCCAAAAAGCCATAATACCCCATAATCCAATTAATATAAAGGATTTAGCAGTTAAAGATTTTTCATCTTACGATGCTATTTTGTTAGGACCATTATCTCCCTTTGACATTCCCATAGAAACTTATAAATACCTATCTAAATTTGATATTCCCATATGTCTCGGTGCCCAGGGTTATTTGAGATTTTTGAATAATGATAAAATATCTTTAAAACCATGGGATGACTATTCTATCTTTTTAAAGTATGTTGAACGTCTTTTCATAGATGAAAATGAGGCTCGCATCATTCTAGGTTCTAATAATTCTGATTTAAAAAGCATATCCAAAATATTAGCGGTTCATGGTCCTGAAGAAGTTATAATAACTTGCGGAGATAGAGGTGCATTGATATATTCAAAAAAAGCTGATAAATTTTATAAAATTTCCTCATTTGCACCTGATAAAGTAATTGATCCTACTGGTTTAGGTGACACATTTATGGCTGCTTACATAGCCAAAAGGTTTGAAACCGATAATTTGGAGGAATGCGGACGGTTTGCATCAATTATATCCAGTATGAAACTGGAGAAGAAAGGTTTTTTCAATTATAAATTGGAAGATATTCAGAAAAAATTAAGTTTATTAAATAATGATCCTAAAAAAACATTAAATTAGACAAAATACTAGGTAGATTAAATAAATGTATTTAAATTATTTAGTGATTAAATCATATTAAAATTAAAAAAAGGTTAATTAAAAACCATTAAATTATACTCCAATTACGAGGGGTAGTATTAAAAATGGAAGTATACCTGCCGATAAAAATAGGGCAATTCCAATTATAGTATAGGTCATGTTTCTATCCATTATACCATTTGCAAGAAATATCACACTAAAAAAACCGAGTACTACTGGTAATACGTGTGAATAAATAAGTGATCCTGTAAATACTTGTGTTTCAACCATAAATTATCACTTTCAGAAAATTATATATTCTATATTTAATTAACTCATTATTTATATCTTCATATTTAATCTTTTGTACTTTAGAAATTTCTAATCAAAAGTATTTAATATTTAAAAATAAAAGTTTATAATGTTAAACTGTATAAAGACAAATACATATAACAGATAAAATTTAGGAATTTTGGTGTTATGAAAATTTGTTTTTTAGTAAAAAAATGTTTACAAGCTTGATCGTTAAATTAATAGGAGGAATATTATGCGACATGGTACTGATGTCTTGAAGAAGGGTTTTGCAAAGATGACAAAGGGCGGAGTGATCATGGATGTGGTCAACGCAGAACAAGCGGAAATTGCAGAAAGATCAGGGGCTGTTTCGGTCATGGCCCTGGAAAAAGTTCCCGCCGATATTAGATCTTCGGGTGGAGTGGCCCGAATGGCCGATCCAGGCAAAGTGGAGGAAATAATTGAAGCAGTTTCTATTCCAGTAATGGCCAAAGTTCGAATAGGTCATTTTGTAGAAGCACAAGTTCTTCAAGAATTAGGAGTGGATATGATAGATGAGAGTGAAGTATTAACTCCTGCTGATGAAAAGTATCATATAGACAAGAAAAATTTCACAATTCCCTTTGTTTGTGGTGCAAGAAATCTAGGCGAAGCTCTTAGAAGGATAGATGAAGGAGCAGCAATGATTCGTACTAAAGGGGAAGCAGGTACTGGTAATGTTGTTGAAGCAGTTAGACATATGAGAAAAATTATGGGTGGGATAAGAGAACTTCAAGACAAAACTGAAGAGGAGCTATGGAGTGTTGCTCGTGAAATAGAAGCTCCTTTGGATTTAGTTAAAGAAGTGAAAGAATTAGGACGTTTGCCAGTAGTAAATTTCGCTGCTGGAGGTGTTGCCACCCCTGCAGATGCAGCTTTGATGATGCAACTTGGTGCAGACGGTGTTTTTGTAGGTTCTGGTATATTTAAATCCGAAAATCCGGAAAAAGTTGCTAAAGCTATTGTTGATGCGACTACTAACTATAATAATCCTAAAATTCTGGCTGATGTTTCTCGTAACTTAGGTAAAGCAATGCCTGGACTTGAAATGAGTGAAATACCAGATTCAGAAAAACTACAAAGCCGTGGATGGTAAATAATCTTTAATTTATTATTAAAAATAATTTTTTTTCAAAAAATTTAATTATCATTCAAATTCTCTTTTATTATTAAATTAATTATATACTAAATTATTAGCCATTTTCTTAAATTAATTTAATAATTGAGAATTATTAGGATTTTTAATTAAGTATAAAAAATTTAAAAAAAATAAAGAGGGGTTTTACTGCTTAAACAGCTGTTTCGCCTCTTTCTCCTGTTCTAATTCTAACTACTTCTTCAACCGGGGATATGAAAATTTTTCCATCTCCTATGTCCCCTGTTTGGGCAGTTTTTACAATAGTTTCTATTACCTTTTCAGCGTGTTGGTCATTTACAACGATTTCCAGCCGAGTTTTTGGCAGAAGATCCACTTTGTATTCACGCCCCCGGTAGCTTTCAGTTAGACCTAATTGTCTTCCACGTCCTTTTACTTCTGTAACTGTAAGTCCACGACATCCTACTTCTTCCAAAACCTGTTTCACAGTTTCTAATTTTTCGGGTCGAATAATTGCAACTATCTCTTTCATATCATCACTTCCATTATATTCTGTAACCAGTTTCTTCGTGAAGACTAGTATCTAATCCTTCAATTTCTTCTACTTCTTCAACTCTTAGACCTATCGTCATGTCTATAATTTTTCCTAATATCAGGGTTACTACAAACGAGTAAGCCATTACAGCTACGATAGAGATGATTTGTATACCCAGTTGACCGGGATTACCATAGAGAAGTCCGGTACCTAATTCATTTATGAATGGTGCTGCAAATATTCCAGTAGCAAGAGCACCCCATATACCAGACATACCGTGTATTCCAAATACATCTAAGGCATCATCATATCCTAAACGATCTTTGAGTGTAGTTATTGCATAGTATGATATGATTGAAGTTACAAATCCAATTATCACGGCTGCAGGTACGTCTACGAAACCGGCAGCAGGGGTTATGGCCACTAGACCTGCTACTGCACCGGATAATCCACCAAGCAATGTTGGTTTACCAGTTTTGATAACATCCATTATTATCCAGGAAATCATAGCTGCAGCAGCGGCAGTGTTGGTTACTATGAATGCAGAACCTGCTAATCCACCTGCAGCAAGTGCAGAACCTGCATTGAATCCAAACCAACCAAACCATAGCAGGGCCGTACCTATAGTGCTGTATCCTAAATTATGTGGTAGTAATTTTCTATCTTTTCGGGTTCCTAGAAGCAGTACTAATGCTAATGCTGCCACACCACAATTAATGTGGACTACTGCACCTCCTGCAAAATCAAGTGCTCCTAGACTGGCTAACCATCCTCCTCCCCACACCCAGTGGGCGATAGGAACATATACTAGCGATATCCACAGGGGGATAAAAGCTAACCATGCGCTAAATTTCATTCTTTCAACAATTGCACCTGATATTAGGGCTACGGTTATAGCGGCGAAGGTTAACTGAAACGCTATAAAAACACTAAGTGGAATTGTACCAAATAGGGTATCTACTCCTATACCGCTCATAAACAGGTTCATGGGGTTTCCTATAAATCCCATTAGCATATTTTCACCGAAAGCAAACTGGTATCCATAAATTACCCAGATCAGGCTCGTAACGGCAAAGGCTATTAGAGATAGGAACATGGTATTTAAAACATTTTTCTTTTTGGTAAGACCTCCGTAGAATAATGCTACGCCAGGAATGGTCATTAAAATTACCAAAGCAGTGGAAATTAACATCCACGCTGTATCACCAGAATTAAGAACATCCATTACAATTTCCTCCTTTAATTAGTTATTCTTATTTTAAGATTTTTTTATCAATATAATTTTATATTACTCCAATTTATTACTTATGGGGCGTTCGTTAACTCAAATAATGCATATTAATGCTTATATTTTTTTATTAAGAGATCTATGTTGGAATATAGATTACACCCCCAACAGTATTTTACACGTATCGGATAACGGCAACATACTTCCGATATTATACCATTATATTAACTACTATATAAATGTTTTTTTGTATCCCCAAATTATTGTTAAAAAAAGTATGACAATCTTTGAAATTTAAATAAATTTTACAAAAATAAAATTTTTAATGAACATTATTCATTTATTCAATTTAGTCTCATGAAAAATGGAATAAATAAAATAAAATTGTTTTTAATATTATAAAATTTATAATTATAAAATAAAATTGTTTTAAATTATTTATAAAAAAATTATTATTTAAAGTAATTGGTTAAATTTACTTTAAGTTAATTTAAACAACATTTAAAAAAAATAAAATGATAGAGAAAGATTAAATAGCTTTATCTCCTCTTTCTTCGGTTCTTATCCTAACAACTTCCTCTATGGGAGATATAAATATTTTACCGTCACCTATATCGCCAGTTTTTGCTGTTTTTATAATGGTATCAACAATACTATCGACTTCAGAATCCCTAGCTACAATATCAATTTCTGTTTTAGGTAATAAATCCACTTTATAGTCACGTCCTCGGTAACTCTCAGTAATGCCTAATTGAGCTCCCCTACCTTTTACTTCTTTAACAGTTAAGCCATGACATCCTATTTCTTCAAGTGAATCTTTTACATTCTCTAGTTTTTCTGGTCTAATAATAGCGATAATTTTTTTCATAATATAACATCCTAATCTTCTACTTCACAACTCACTATTTCATATTTCTAATATTTATATCTTGGTTTAGAGTCTGTAACCGGATTCCTCGTGTTGATTAATATCCAATCCTTGTATTTCTTCTTTGTCTGATACACGCAGACCTATAGTAATATCTATAATTTTACCTATCACATAGGTCATAACGAAGGCATATATTCCAATTACAACCACAGCTAAAATTTGAATGCCTAATTGGTAGATGTTACCAAAAAGAAGTCCCCCATTTATTGCTGAATTTATTAGGGGACTGGCGAAAATCCCTGCAGCTATAGTTCCACAAATTCCAGAAATACCATGAATACCAAATACATCCAGTGCATCATCATATCCAAAACGAGGTTTTAAGTGAGAAACAGCATAATATCCTAGTATAGCAGCTACACATCCAATCACAATTGCTGATGTTATATTTACATAACCAGCAGCAGGTGTTATTGCTGCTAATCCTGCAACTGCTCCAGATAAAGCTCCAAGGAGTGTAGGTTTTCCAGTTTCGATTTTATCCATTAACATCCATGATAACATACCTACTGCTGCGGAAGTATTTGTAACAATAAATGCTGAAACAGCTAAATCTGTTGCTCCAAGAGCAGAACCCGCATTAAATCCAAACCATCCAAACCATAATAATCCCAAACCTATTACAGAATATCCTAAATGGTGAGGTAATAATTTAACATCTTTTCTAGCACCTAAAAGCATAACCAGAGCTAATGCAGCTAAACCACAATTTACATGGACTACAGTTCCTCCTGCAAAGTCTAAAACTCCCAGTTGTGCTAACCATCCACCACCCCAAACCCAATGGGCAACTGGCAGATAAACCAATAATAACCATACTGGTATAAACGCAAGCCAGGCAGAAAATTTCATTCTCTCCACTACTGCACCTGAAATCAGTGCCACTGTAATAGCAGCGAAAGTCATTTGAAATACAGCAAAAAGACTTTCGGGTATTGTAGGAGCTAATGAGGATAAAGCTTTAGTTTCTAAAACTGTGTTAAAGAATGGATTTTTTAATGTTCCAATAATGCCTCCTATATCTGCTCCAAATGCCAGATCATAACCAAATACAAACCATAAAACACTTACTACTGCAAAAGTAACAAATGAAAGAAAAATAGTATTTAGTACATTGTCTCTTTTGATTAGACCTCCGTAAAATAAGGCTAAACCAGGTATTGTCATCAATATTACTAATGCGGATGATATTAACATCCATGCTGTGTCTCCCGAATTAAAAATTGCAACCATGCTATTCCTCCAATTATTTATTAATAATAATTATTTTCTTTACCAAAAACCTATTTTAAAATATAATAATCTTGCCTTCTTGTTTCAAATCCATTCATTCAGTTTAAAATCTTCTTTGAACATTTTTTTATCTGCAAGTTACCTCCCTTCTTACAGGATATAGGAATCCTTTTTCCGTTAATTTAAACTGTTTTATGATTATTAGATGTAATGAAGGATATAGGAAACCTAATTCCGATCTAACTTTTTCCCTAATATATTAATAATCTTTGCGGTAACTGAAATTTTTCATGATATAAGAAATCTTCTATTTACATTCATTTGATAATATGATTCAATTTTAAATTAATAAAATCTAATTTTTTAATTCTAATCCATATGATAATAATTTAGAACATAATACATAATAAACCATAAATTTAAGTGGATTATAAAACTTATTAATGATTAAAATAAAATATTATTTCAATCAAATCTTTCAATAATTAACTTAATTAATATGAAAAATTGATATAATTGGGATATTTATGATTTCTAGAAAAAAAGGGAAATTATTTATTGTATTATCCATTGCTTTGATGGCATTTGGAATCGGATCAGTTGCCAATGTTTTAGCTTCCGATAGTTTTTCAATAGATAATTTGATTCCTTCATCTCTGGCACTGGAACAGCAAGAAAAGATTATAGTAATAGATGATCCATCCTTTGAACCAGTATACGTTCAAAAAGTAATACCTCAACCCGTTAATATAACCAACAATACTACTAACAATACTAATCCAATACCATCTAACAATACCACTTAATACAAAACTATTTCAAATAAAAATTTATTTAATATCCTAAAACTAGATTTAAGGCGGGAAAAGAAATGAAATTATCCAATAAAAATATTTCTCAATTCAAAAAACAAACTATAGTTTTTTTGATAATAACCTTCATTTTAACCTATGCTTTTAATTTATGGTTGTATATTGCTTTTGAAAATATAAGTAATATCCCTCCTTACAGTACTTTAATTCAAATGTTAATTCCTGCAGCTGTTGCTATTTTATGTTTATATTATTTTGGAAGGGACAAATTAAATAGTGAATCCAAGATTTTCTTTGGATTATTCTTCTTATATATATTAATATTTTTATGGGAGATGTTAACAGGACCAATAATCCCTTTTACACTTATTAACCTCCCCATATATAGATTCATGCCCACTTTATCCATTTTAATATCAGTATTAAGTATTATTATTTTATTTTTAATGAATCTAAAACAGAAATGGCGAGAAAAATTAGCATCAACTAAATTATCCTTTGGTGTGAATAGAAAATATTACATAATCCTAGGAGGACTTTTTACCATACTACTATTTTTTGTATATTATCTGAATCATTTATTCGGGTATGGAAATCCCATAGATTCTTTCAATCCTAATATATTCATTTACAGTTTCGTTGTAAATCTATTTGTAGGATTTTTAGTAGGTTGGCCTTTCTATTTTGGTGAAGAATATGGATGGAGGGTCTACCTTCAGGATAGACTTTTTTACATATTTGGGGGAATAAAAGGAGTATTATTACTAGGTTTAATATGGGGGTTATGGCACAGTGGATTGATTATAATGGGAATGAATTATCCCGATCAACCTCTATTGGGTAATGGGGTCATGATTTTATTAGCCATTGTTGTTGGAATATATTACAGCTACGCAGTTTTAAAAACGAGAAGTGTGTGGATTGCAGTAGTTCTCCACCTAATAATAGACACTATCGAACCATTAGCATGGTTTTATATATCCTATCCTACAGAAACCATATTTTCATTTGGTATGGGCCTATATGGAATATTAATTATGGGCATATTCGCATCATTACTCATATTATTTGATAAAAAGGTCTGGAATAAAGTAGAAATTCTAAAATCATGACATAATTACATTTATATCTAACTAATCTTTTAAAAATTAAATCTATCTACAAATAATTAATTTTAGTTAAAATAAATTCAAATATAATTACCTTTGAGTTATGAAATAATGTATATCATATTAAAAACTTAATTATATTAAACTTCTTATATAGGTAAGATAAATATAATGTCTATATGCTTTTTTTTAAAGCTTATTTTAAGGGATTAAATAATCTTAACATGACATATTAATACAATATAAGCGTTAGAAAGGTGATTTAACAATGTCAGAAAAAAATCAGCTAGGATCGAAAATTCGTCAAATTAGAGAGAATAATGAAATGTCCGTGGAAGATCTTTCTAAGTCAGCCAACATCAGCATGGATGAACTAAGTAGTATTGAAAATGGGGAATTAATACCTTCACTAACACCATTAATAAAGATTGCCCGCGGATTAGGAGTCCGACTGGGAACATTTTTAGATGACGCACCTCAAACTGGTCCAGTAGTTACATCTTCTGGAAATTATGAAAATGTAATACTATTTAGTGGAAAAGAAAATCATCCTAGTCACAGTAAACTGGAATTCTATGCATTAGCTTCCGGAAAGCAGGATAGGCATATGGAACCTTTTATAATAGATGTTCATCCACCAGAAACCAATGACTTTAAATTATCTTCACATGAAGGTGAAGAATTTGTGTATGTAATGGAAGGGGAGATAGAAATTTTATATGGTAAAGACCGTTATCTGTTATCTCCAGGTGATAGCATTTATTATGATTCAATAATACCCCACGATCTTCACGCTGCTGGTGAAAAGGATGCTAAAATATTAGCAGTGGTTTACACTCCCTTTTGATTGATAACTTGAGGAAATTAAAATGTTTGAGATAATTGTCACGCCCCGGTTTGGGGATATTGACGGATTAAAACATGTAAATAACACTGTTCTCGCTATCTGGTTTGAAAAAGCACGAAACCCAATTTTTCGAATGTTTACTCCAGATCTGGACTTAAGTTATGAAAAATGGAAATTAATCATGGTTAGAACAGAATTTGATTTTGTAGGTCAGATGTACTATGGGACAGATGTAGAGATCTGGAGTTACATTACCCGTATTGGAAATACTTCTTTTACCATTGGTCATGAAGCATGGCAGAATGGAGAACTTAAAGCAAAAGGAAAAGCAGTAATAGTACATTATGATTTTATTAAAGAAAAGTCAATGACCATACCAGATTCTATTAAAAAACAATTAGAAGAGCATTTAATACCAGAATCAGCATAATTATTGAATCAAATCAAATAAGATTAGGGGATAATATGGAATTAATCAATGATACTCTTGGAGATTTCTTAGAAAAAATGGTTGAAAAAGATCCAGATAGGGATTTTATGGTCTATCCTGATCGAGATTTAAGATTTTCTTATAAAGAATTTGACGAACGAGTCAACATGTTAGCTAAAGGTTTGCTCTCTATAGGAATTTCTAAAGGAGATCATGTGGGAATATGGGCCCTAAATGTTCCTGACTGGCTTACATTTATGTTCGCCACATCAAAAATAGGGGCAGTTTTGGTAACAGTTAACACTGCTTATAAAAGCCATGAATTGGCATATGTACTGGAACAATCTGACATGAAAGCATTAGCCATAATTGATGGATTTAGAGATGTGGACTATGTTAACACAGTCTATGAATTAGTTCCAGAACTTAAGACTCAAAGCAGGGATAATTTAAACAGTAAAAACTTTCCATATCTAAAGAGTGTTATCTATATTGGTCAACAGAAACATAGGGGAATGTACAATACTAATGAGTTAATGTTACTTGGAAAACATACAGAAGATGAGGAATTTATCAAAATAAAAGAATCTCTTAACTGTGATGAAGTAGTTAATATGCAGTATACTTCAGGAACTACTGGTTTTCCTAAGGGAGTTATGTTAACCCATAAAAACATTTTAAATAATGGATTTTACATTGGAGAGCGGCAAAAATTTTCAGAAAACGACCGCTTATGCTTACCCGTCCCTCTATTCCATTGTTTTGGCATAGTATTAGGTGTTTTAGCTATTTTAACTCATGGTGGTAGCCTAATAATGGTAGAACAATTTGATCCGTTACTGGTGTTAGCTGCAGTTCAAAAAGAGAAGTGTACAGCTTTGTATGGTGTTCCTACCATGTTTATAGCAGAATTCTCCCATCCCATGTTTGAAATGTTTGATTTATCAACCCTTAGAACCGGTATAATGGCCGGGTCTCCTTGTCCCATAGAGGCTATGAAAAAAGTAATGTCGGATATGCATTGTGACGAAATAACCATAGCCTACGGATTAACTGAAGCATCACCAGTTTTTATTCAAACAAGTGTGGATGATTCAGTGGATAAGAGAGTAAATACAGTGGGAACTCCTTTACCTCATATTGAAGTAAAAATTGTTGATCCAGAAACCGGGAAGACTTTAGGCCCAAATCAACCAGGAGAGGTCTGCTGCCGTGGTTATAATATTATGAAAGGATATTATAAAATGCCAGAAATGACTAAAGAAGCTATCGATGAAGATGGATGGCTGCACAGTGGTGACTTGGCAGAGTGTGATGATGATGGATATTATTCCATTGTGGGACGTATCAAAGATATGATAATTAGGGGTGGAGAAAACATTTACCCCAGAGAAATTGAAGAATTTCTACATACTATGGAAGGTATAAAAGATGTGCAAGTAGTGGGAATACCTGATGAAAAATATGGGGAAATTGTAGGGGCATTTGTAATACTGGAAGATGGGGCACAACTTACAGAAGAAGATATTAGAGATTATTCCATCACCAAAATTGCCCGTTATAAGGTACCGAAACATGTTTTCATCGTAGACGAATTCCCATTAACCGCTAGTGGTAAAGTTCAAAAATTTAAATTAAGGGATTTATCAGTGGAACTTTTAAAAAAGAAAGTAAAAGAAGAAGAGTTAATTTAGAAAATTAAAAAGTTGAATGATTTAATTTTTTTTATTAATTTTTATTTATTTTACTAAAATTTTATTCCCTTCTTTATTTATTAAATCCGGATTCATAACTGAAATTAAGGAACTATAATGATAATTTTAAGGAAAAAGAAGAATATTCTGGAATTATTACCTATTGGGAGCGCTAAAGGAGCTTTAAATTCTAGAAGAAAGCCTTTATTTTATGGATATATTAAATTGAAGAATGTTAAGGGTAAGGTTAAAATTCACAGATTTAATGTAAAAAAGAATGACAGGGAAGCTGTTTTCCCGCCAAGCGAAGCAGTCAAAATATTGAAAAACCAGACAGTTTTTTTAATTGGCCGAGACCAAGAAACAGAGGAACTATTAAAATCATTAAATATTGACTATAAAAGAACTCTGATCTGCAACCATTGTATCACAGAAGGTTATATAACTATTATTAAGCGAGATTCATCTTATTTATTCCATAATGAGTACATTTGCAGAATTTGCGCAGAAGAAGAAATAAAAAGGGAATTAAAATACAGGTCTTATGATTTAAGTACTTTTAAAAATTTCATAAGGTTATTGGACACAACTGGTGATGTTAATAAAGTTTTAAGTGTAATTAATCCTAATTTTGACCCAGTTAAAAATTCAGATCTAACTCTTTATGATAAAATCTCAGTAAAGACAGATAAAAGACCTAAAAAGCAAATTTGTAGCCTAAATATTCCCGAAAAAGTTAAAGCAATAATTGGAGCCAATGGAAAATATTTATTACCGGTTCAACATTTAGCTGTGGAAAATGGACTTTTAGATGGAGAAAATTTATTAATTGTTTCAGCTACTGCCAGCGGTAAAACATTAATCGGTGAGATAGCTGGAGTTCCCCAGGCAATGAGAAAAAAGAAGTTTATGTTTTTAACCCCACTTGTTGCTCTGGCCAACCAAAAATACAGAGATTTCAAAAGAAGATACAGTCAACTAGGTTTAAAGGTATCTATAAGAGTGGGCATGAGCCGGATAAAAGCTAAAGAAGAAATATCACTCGCTGATGAAGATATAAGAGATTCAGATATTGTAGTAGGTACCTATGAAGGTATAGATTTCTTACTTAGATCCGGAAGGGCAGATGATCTAAAGGATCTCGGTGTGGTGGTAATTGATGAAATACACATGCTGGATGATGAAGAAAGAGGGCCCAGACTTAATGGACTAATTAATAGGTTAAGATCACTCTTTGAAGGTTTGCAGATAATAGGACTTTCGGCCACGGTTAAAAATCCCCAAGAAATAGCCGGAGAATTTGGAATGAAACTGGTAGAATATGGGGAGCGACCAGTACCTCTAGAACGCCACCTTATTTTCGCTGGTTCCGAATACGATAAAATGGACATAATGACCAGAATAGCGAGATCAGAATATAAAAATGTTTCCAAAAAAGGTTTCAAGGGCCAAACTATTATATTTACTAATTCCCGGCGCAAAACTCATTCAATATCTGATTATCTATCTAAAAGAGGTGTAAGTGCAGTGGCTTATCATGCTGGTCTCTCCTATTCAAAGAAACATAAAATAGAAAATGATTATTTAAAACAGAAGATATCCACTGTGGTAACTACTGCTGCACTTGCTGCTGGAGTGGATTTTCCTGCTTCCCAAGTAATTTTTGAAAGCCTTACCATGGGAAATAAATGGTTAACCTCCAATGAATTTTCTCAGATGCTGGGACGAGCAGGAAGGCCGACTTATCATGACTTAGGAAAGGTTTATCTAATTCCGGAAGTTGGAAGGACATTTGATGATGAAACTGAAGAATCAGTGGCAATAGATCTTTTAGATAGTGATGTGGAACCAGTAAAAGTACATTACTCCCCCGACGATATTGTGGAACAATTACTAGCAGATTTCTGTGCTGGTAATGCTAGTAGTATGGATGATATTAGAAGGATTTATACAAATGTTGAAATACCCATAGATCTGGATGCTGCCATGGAAATATTATTTGATTATAAATTAGTCACAGAAAACCATAAATTAAAATCTACCCGGTATGGCCGGGCAGTTTCCACTTCCTTTTTAAATTACGAAGATGGAGAATATATAAGAAAAAATATGAAAAAAATATCTCCTCTTGAGATGGCATTAACATTAGAACCTTTTGATAATTTATTCTTATCCAACAGAGTACATAAAAAATTGAGTAAAACTTTAAAAGTCAATCTTTCAACCCGTTTGTTAGCTGATTCAACTTTGGATATAATTTCTTCAGCAGAAAATTTAGCGAAACTGGACCCTGCACTGCAAGATGCCTTGATAAATTTGCAAATGGAGTTTTTTACTTGTAAATGTAAAGAACGCCCCTTTTGCACTTGTTTGCAGATGGAAATTTCCCGGAGAATTATTAAATTAAGAACTCAGAGAAGGGATCCCGTGGATATTAGTAAAATTTTACTGAAAAATTATCAAATACACGCCTATGCCGGTGACATCTTTTCCTGGTTGGATAGTGTAATAAGGACATTGGATGCGGTAAGAAGGATATCTAAGGCGTTTAGAAAGTATAAAATAGTTAAAGAAACTTCTAAACTCATTAAAACCATAGAAAAAGGATAAAAATTTATATATATTAATCAAATTTATACATCTAAAATTATTCTAATATTGTTTTAACATCATAAATTACATCTTTAATGGCTATCTCTAATAATTTTTTCCCATAATTGGCATCAATTTTTACAAGGTCCGATTCAACAATTTTAGCTCCATCATCTATTCCTTTGTTTATTTCACGCGCTTTTTTAAGTCCCACCATCCCTACTTCAGGATATTTATAAAAATCGCAGTGTTCATCTAACTTAGATTTATCTACAATTCCTAAAACGTATCCGATGGATAGTTCTCCTGTTCCAGCATGGGGACCTTCAATTTCAACTATTTTATTATTGATCTTTAAAACCATATTTAATTCTTTTTCAATTTTAGGGATATATGGAATAATAGGTACATTACCTCCATGACCATTTACCAGAACAACTTTTTCTAGTTCCAGACACTTTTTAGCTGTTGCAAGTGTAGGAATTAACCTTTTTTCTACTAACTTAGAGGGTGTAACATGTTTGCCGTGTTTAACATAGTCATATTCTGTGGCTGCATACAAAACTCCTAAATATTTTGCACCGGTTCTGAAAGATGCTTCCAGTGCAATGTAAGATGAAATTTTAGCATCAGTATCTATAGGTAAACAAGGGCCATGATTTTCAAGATGGGAACCAATAGCCAGAATTCCTATTTTGTGCACTTCTGGTGATATGACATTTCCTGAAGAATACCTTAATTTTACCATTTAATCACGCAATTCTATATTTTATGAACAATTAAAACTGATAAGTTAAATTAAACTTTAAAATTCCAAATTTTATCACCTATG
The DNA here is from genome assembly GCA_049975245.1 of Methanomicrobiales archaeon. Lineage (GTDB taxonomy): Archaea > Methanobacteriota > Methanobacteria > Methanobacteriales > Methanobacteriaceae > UBA117. Next base: position 9,288 of record JBNGDB010000020.1, on the reverse strand, counting down.
TAATGCAAGGTTTTTATGGCTTTGCCCTTATCATTTTTTATCATTTCTTCCCCAGATATTAGACTTTTACCTATGGCGAGTGGTTTTTTATGTTGTTCATCAACTACGAAAACAGTGTCGCCTTCTTTTATATTTTTATCTGCGTCCACTATACCAGGACTCATAACATCCGCTCCTTTTGCCATGAATTTCACAGCGCCCATGTCAACTACAGCGTAATCCTGAGTAATATCTATTGATAAAGCGGCTTTGAGGGTAGGCAGAGGTTCCCCATCTAGAATTATTATCAGGGGTTCTCCATCAACTAATATGAATGGGTAAAGATCTGTTTCTATTTCTTCAACCTTACTTTTTGAGGGGATTAATTTAGCATATTCCCCTAGTTTTTTTTGTAATTCTTTTAGTTTCTTTTTTTTCAGATAATATCTTTTTCTGATTTTCAATTTGAAACACCTATACTCTTATATAATTATCATCGTTACATTTAAATATAAATCCCACCAACATTGAAGGTATAGGATAGGTGATAATGTGAATGCACAAAAAGTGAATGTACAAAGACCACTTGATGCATTAGGCAAATCCTTAAATTCCCCAGTTCTCATAAAACTGAAAGGTGAAAGAGAGTTTCGAGGGATTTTAAAGAGTTTTGACCTGCATATGAATTTAGTATTGAATGACGCTGAAGAAATTGAAAACGGTGAATCAACCAGAAGATTAGGAACTGTTCTTATACGAGGAGATAATATAGTCTACATATCACCTTAATAAGGTATATTATTCTAATATATTTGCAGATTAGTAGATAAATAAGATATATTAACTCTAAACTTGAATAAATATTAAATATCAATTTTATAAGGAGGATAATAATGAAAGGTACACCCTCATTTGGTAAGAGGAATAAAAAAACCCATATCCGATGTCGAAGATGTGGGAAAAACGCATACCATGCCAGAAAGAAATACTGTGCTGCATGCGGATTTGGCAGATCCAGCCGGATTAGAAGATACAGCTGGCAAAATAAGAAAATTTCAGGATATAGGTTGAAATAGATGGATAATAAGAATCCTATAGATGTAAGGATAATAGTGGAAGGAGCATCGGATGTGGAAAGTGTTTCCAAGGCCATGCAGAACGTGGCTTTAGGTGCAGAATACCACATAACCATCTCCTCCATAATTCCCACTACCAGCTCCGAAATAGCCAAAAGGGCTGTTAGAGGGGCTGATCTTGTTTTAATTGCAACTGATGTTGATGGACCGGGACGTGAATTGGCTGATAAGTTCCAAAAACTTTTAAAAAATGAAGTTGGTCACGTGGAAAGGATGAAATTTCCTTTTGGTCATGATGTGGAATACATTGATCCATACATTATACGTGATGAAATAAAAAATGCCATTATAAGGGCAGGTCTTACTTCAATAACAAATATTCCGCATTTTAGAATAGTTGAAGATAAAGTAATAGATTTAAAAGAACAATTAAACAACATTTATAATGATAATAATGTTCTTAAATCAGAAAATCAAGATTTAAAGGTTCAATGTGAAGAACTATCACAAACAAATGAAAATTTAACCCAGGATATAGATGCCCTTAAAGAAAAATTAGATAATATTAAAGGCGAATTCTTTAACTTAAAAGAAAAAATGGAAGATATTCGTACTAAACCTCTTTTTGAAGTATTTTATGTCAACGATTTGTGGAAGGAAACTTTTGATGAAGAATTAGAGGATGAAGATCAAATTTATTATGCTACAAATCAATTCAAACCAGATAATATTGTTGTTGGTCAAGGATATATTACAGCCATTAATAAAGAAAAAGCAATAGAATGGCTAAAAATAGTTAGAACTGCTTTAATATTCTATGATTCAAATGATGAAAATTCTGTGGATAATTCTAATAAAAATAATTCTAATAAAAAATTAGGCATCCAAAATATATGGGAATGATTTTATTTTAAAATTTATTATAAAATTAATCATAAACTCTTTAATAATTAAAAATTTAACACATTACTTACTAGAGAGCAACAATTGATGAATTTATGAAATTAATTTAATCCAGATTTATAAACTATTAAAATATTTTAGTTATACTAATTAAATACTAATTTGGTGTTAAACTATTCAAATAACCATAATTGTTGATAATATATAGTTTTATTTAGAAAACGGGGAGAATCATAAATTGCAGGATAAATGTGGTATTGTAGGAGTATACTCTTACAACAAATCTAATAAAGTTTCTAGAAGTATTTATTATGGTCTCTATTCACTGCAACACAGGGGCCAGGAATCTGCCGGCATATCTGCCCACAATGGAATTGAAATGTGTACTTACCGAGGAATGGGATTGGTTTGTGACGTATTTAATAATGGTAATGTAGAAGGATTGGATGGTAATGTGGGTATTGGTCATGTTAGATATTCTACAACTGGTAAATCCTTAATAGAGAATACTCAACCATTTTTCACAGAATTTGATCAACAACAAATTTCTGTTGCTCACAATGGTGACATTATTAATTCAATGGAACTAAGAAATGATTTAAAGGATATGGGTTACGAATTTTGTTCTACCACTGATTCTGAAGTAATTACTCATCTCTTGAGAGAGGAGTATTCTCAAACTGGAGATATTATCGAATCATTAAAAAATATTTCCACTAAATTGATTGGATCATATTCAATGGTAATCTTATTTAATAGCGAGTTAATAATTGTAAGAGACCCGTTGGGTATCAAACCATTATCTTTAGGTAAAAAAGATGACACAATTTTTGTTGCATCGGAGACAGTTGCTTTTGATGTTGTTGGAGCTAATTATGTGAGAGATATTGAACCTGGAGAAATATTGCAGATTAATGAAAACGTTACTAGTTTTAAGATTAATGAAGAAGAAGTTAAAAGGGCCCATTGTATGTTTGAATATGTTTATTTTGCCCGGCCAGACAGTATATTAGATGGAAGGTCGGTTTATGATGTTAGATTAAAAATAGGAGAAGCTCTGTTTAAAGAACATGGTGTGGATGCTGACGTGGTCATGCCCGTACCGGACTCTGCCATAACTGCAGCTATTGGTTATTCTCGTGCATCGGGGATTGGTTATGGGGAAGGTTTAATAAAAAATCGTTACATTGGACGTACATTTATAATGCCCACCCAAGAAGAAAGAGAAAGTTCAGTTAAATTAAAAATGAATCCTATAAAATCTGAACTTGAAGGGAAAAGAATTGTACTGGTGGATGATAGTATTGTAAGAGGCACAACATCCAAAGCCCTGGTTGATGTTTTAAAAGAAACCGGAGTTAAAGAAATTCATTTGAGAATAGGATGCCCCCCTATAAAATCCCCCTGCTATTATGGTATTGCAATGGCCACTAAAAAAGAATTAATAGCTTCAAATAAAGAAGTAGAGGAGATTAGAAAGATTTTGGGTGTTGATTCATTAGGTTATTTGAGCATAGAATCCTTGATTGAATGTATTGGATTGGAAGATGAACATTTGTGTTTGGGATGTTTAAATGGTGAATATCCTACAGAACTACCCAAAGATCTGGTACAATATGAAGCACATCGTTGTTGTGATTAATTTTAATGATCGAAACTTTTTCTAATATAAAAATTTATTATTATTTGGATTTAATTCGAATTTTTGATTATGTTATGTAAGTGGTGGTAAAAATAATCGAGTTACTGGCACCCTCTAAAGATTTTACTAGCCTGAATTCAGCTATTAAAAATGGCGCGAATTCTATCTATATTGGGGTAGAAGGATGTAACATGCGTGCAAATGTTTCCAATTTCAAAATACACGAAATAAAAGAAGCCGTAAAAATATGTCATGATCAAGACGTTAAATTGTATGTTTGCACCAACACTATAATGAAAGATAGGGATATAACGTATTTAAAGAAGTTATATCCTATTTTACATTCTATGGATATTGATGCTGTTATTTTATCAGATTTAGGTGCTTTAAAATTAGCGAAGGATAACCATCTGCAGGTACATATGAGTGTTCAGAGTAATTTAACAAATTCTGAATCATTAAATTTTATAAAATCTTATGGAGTTAAAAGAGCTATATTGTCTCGTGAACTGTCTTTAGAAGAGATTAAAACGATAATTAATAATACTAATATGGAAATAGAGGTTTTTGTTCACGGTGCCATGTGCATGGCCGTATCGGGTAGATGTTTTTTAAGTTCTTACTTATATAATAAGAGTGCTAATTGTGGAGAATGTCTTCAACCTTGTAGAAAACAATGGAAATTAATTTCTGAGGATTTAGAAGAAGTTCAACTAGAAACAGATGAAAATTTTACCTATTTTATCAGTCCTTATGATCTTTGTATGATAGAACATATACCGGAACTGGTGAAAGCAGGAATACATGCATTTAAAATTGAGGGCAGAGCCCGGCCGGCAGAGTATGTTGCAGCTGTAACCCGCGTTTATAGAGATGCACTGAACCTTTATGAAAAAGGAAATTGGGTATTTGATAAAAATTGGTTAATTGAACTTAAAAAAGTATATAATAGGGGATTTGACACTGGATTCTATTTTAAATCTCCGCATGAATCAAGCAGCTATAATCAGTCTACCTACCTAAAAAAAGATGTAGGAACAATTGTAAATTATTATCCTCAAGTCTCTGCAGCTGAAGTAAGGTTATGGAATGAAATAAGTATAGGTGACCAAATCATAATCCAGGGTCCAACAACTGGATCTATAATCCAAAATGTAGAATCAATGCAGATCAACGGAGAAAATGTCACTAAAGCCCAGAAAGGAGAAAATGTGGGATTAAAGGTCCGGGAAAAAGTTAGAAAGAATGATCTGGTATATCTTAGAATCCCCAGAAAATCTTAATTTCATGAATTTTTTTTTAAAAAATATTTTTTTAATAACTTTATAGTTTAAGATTTTTAGAAATAAATATTTGAAAAATAATATTTTCTCAATCATTGGTAATTTTTAAAGATAAATTATAATTAACATCACATATTAAATTCATATAAATACAATTAAAATGATATAAAATTAAATTAACATTATTAACGGAGTGATTGGATGATTAATATAAAAGATGCTATGCAGAAAAATGTTATTGCATTTAAACCTAATGATCAAATTAGTGATGTTGCAGAGATTTTAAGAGAAAATAATATAAGTGGAGCTCCTGTATTGGACGAGGAAATGAAAGTTGTAGGTATCGTTAGCGAAGGCGATATTATGAGACTGCTTGAAGTACATTCTCCAGAAATTAATCTTATCCTTCCATCCCCTCTAGATCTTATCGAACTTCCCCTTAGAATGAAACATGAATACGATGAAATTGCTGAAGGACTTAAAAAAGTTGCAGCTACCAATGTTGATGAAATTATGACCAAAAATGTTATTACCATACATGGTGATTCTAATATTTCTGATGCTGCTGAAATTATGGATTCTAAAGATATTAACAGACTCCCTGTTGTGGACGATAATGGTAAATTGATGGGTATTGTTACTAGAGGCGATATTATAGGGGCTATGGTGAAGTTTAATGAGTAAAACTAAGCGCATAGCGATTTATGGAAAGGGTGGTATAGGTAAATCTACCATAGTGTCTAATATTGCTGCAGCATACTCAGCAGATCATAATGTGTTGGTAATAGGATGCGATCCCAAGGCTGATACAACACGTACTCTAGTTGGAAGGAGAATACCTACTATTCTGGATGTGGTAAGAGAAAAAAAGGACGCAACAAAGGATAATGTTATTATAGAAGGTTATAATAATGTTCAATGCGTGGAAAGCGGAGGCCCTGAACCAGGAGTAGGATGTGCTGGTAGAGGGGTTATAGTGGCGATGAATTTTTTAGATAATCTAGGAACATTTGACCAGGATTTGGATTTAATTATCTACGATGTTTTAGGTGATGTGGTTTGTGGGGGATTCGCCGTACCTTTAAGAGAAGATTTTGCCGATGAAGTTTATATAGTCACATCTGGTGAGTACATGGCCCTTTACGCTGCAAATAACATTTGTAAAGGTATAAAAAAATTAAAAAGCAATTTTGGCGGAATAATATGTAACTGTAAGGGAATTGAAAATGAAGTGGAAATTGTGAAGGAATTCGCCAGAAGAGTTGGTACTAAAGTTGTTGGAGTAATTCCCAGAAGTGAATTAGTACAAAAAAGTGAATATTTAGCTCAGACTGTTGTTGAAAAATTTCCTAACTCCAAACAAGCTAGATTTTATAATGATCTGGCAAATTCAATCTATAATAATGATGTTTTCCAGTTACCAAAACCAATGGATGTAGATGAATTTGAAATTTTTTTCAGGCAATTTCAGTAAATAATATGTTTTACGGTGGGCTTCATATTTTTGATCATGGGTATTCTGGGATTAATTCCTGGTATTCCATTAGGAAGTGAACCCGCCTGGCATGCAGGATTAAAAATTATCTTAGGTCTTATACTTATATTTGCTGGTTATAAGTTAATTAAAAGGTAGAATTGCATTTTTTAGTTAATAAAAACCAATATTTACTTAAATTATTTTTTATATTATTTTTATGATGCTAAAAATTCCGATAATTCTTTAGGATTTAAATTAAGGGTTTTAAAGGTGTTTGAACATATATCCTTAGCTTCTTGAAATTCTTTAAAATAGATTAGATGGGATTTGCATTTACAGTCGGAACATCCAAATTTGTTAATTAGAGTGCCTAAAATTCCAATTTTAGATGCTACAATGCATTCCAATTTTTCCTCACTTTCTACATATATTACATCTTTTAAATATGCGTTTCCCGAATTTAAAAGATAGTCCACATGCCAGAAAAGTTTTTTTTCTCTTGATAAATGTCTATTTACCCTACTTTTTAGAGAGTTAAGTGCAGATCCTATATATACATAATAACCTGCTTTTAATTCTAAAATACCAAGTTTTCCCACTTTTATATTGGAATTTTTGGTTAATTGTATTATAAGGCAGTATGTGCCGCTTTTTTTTGTTTTAGAAACCATGTTCTTGTTTATATTATTAATTTTCAATTTTTTATTTAACATAATATTTTGTTATTGAATGATATGTGTATAAATTCTAATTTTTTTTTTTTTTTTAATATGGTGAGTATCAAGTCTAATCCACTTTATTTATACCTTTTTAGGGTAAAATTTATATTTAATTACTTTTATAAATATAATTAGTTTCTGCAGGGTCAAAATTGATTCGGGGGTGAGATTATGGTTAAATGGCTACTATATATTATAGGTATTATATTGATATTGATGGGAATATTAGGCGCAGTCAACTGGCCTATAGCCTTTACACCAGCTGAACCAATTTGGCATGTAGCACTTAAAATAATCGTGGGTATTGTTGCCATTTGGGGCGGTACACAAGTATCAGATTAAATTAAAAGTTAATTCATTCCTTTTTAAGGAATTAACTTTAATTTAGAATAAAAGTGTGTTGAAACTATATATGAATATTTTTAGGCCCTGTGGAAATATTATTAATAAATAATTTAATTTTAAATCAAATAAAAGATTATTCGTACTATTTTTTAAGAGATAAATCTACTAGTGATATATATGGAATATGTTTTCAAAGCAAAGGGACATCTTAATGTAAGTTCAACTCATAGAACTACCTTTGAGGTCACAATGGATAAAGATATAGGGAGAAATGCAGATTGTATAATCGGAGTAGCCTCTAATGTATCAGTAAAAGATATCCCTAAAAGTATTAAAGACGCCATAGCTAATGATGCTACAGTAATAAAGATAGTTCTAGAAACAGAAAATGCAGTTGATATGATAGAAGGTAGAGGTCATCATCTTTTAACTCTTGATCATCCAACTGATATTGTTTGTCGTAAAAGTGATTATGTTTGTAGCCGAACTTTAATGATTAAATCTGATAAAGCTGCAGTAGATTTAGACCCACTATTAATCAATGATCTGAAAAATCAAAAGTCATTAAAGGTGAAGATTATAGTAGAAAGTTAATATATTAAATTTTTCTTACATTTTATATGTTATTTTTAGAAAAATAATATTTTATATTTTTAAATGATCTATACATTACTTTTTAAAACTTTTAAGTGCAGGGGACGGGATTCGAACCCGCGAAGGGACTCACCCACTAGGCCCTCAACCTAGCGCCTTTGACCGCTCGACCACCCCTGCTAAAGTAGTATATACTTAAGAATTAGAGTATACCATTCTTTCTAAGTTTCAGTATTTAAATGTTTTTGTAGTATCTTTTTTATTATCATTTAGAAATATTTTAATTTAGAAAAGATAGTCACCCCAAATGTTTTTCCAAAATTTTTTTAACTGTTAATTAATTATTTAAAATTAGGAAGTATACTAATGAAAGGTATTTCACAATTAAGTGATGGAATCACAGTGGATATTGATGTTTCACCTGGTTCCAATATGTTTGAAATAACTGGTTATAACCAGTGGCGGGAAAGATTTGAGGTGAGAATTCAGTCCATACCTCACAAAGGCAAAGCTAATAAGGATATTATTAAGTCTTTTTCTAATCTAACCAAAAGACCTGTTGAAATTGTTTCAGGACACAAAACTAAGCTTAAAACTATTAAAATTTTTAATATTACTAAAAAACAATTTTTAGATATTATTAAACAAACATGTTAATTATTTTAGCTTTTATACTTTTTTAATCATTGAAAAATCTTATTTAACTATTTTAGAATTTTATTTATCTATTTTTAATCATTTGCACATTTTTACTTAATTCTGTTTAATCCAATTATAAAGATCTATGCTGGAACAATAAATATATAAGTAAGATTAATAATAATATATAATGATTAATAATTATAATTATCTGCTTTAATGTGGTTGTATGAATCCAAAAATTGTATTTAGTTATCTGGAATGTACCAACTGTGGTGAATGTATAAAAGCATGTGAACGGGTACATGGAGAAAGTAGAATAAAAAAAGAAGGAAATTCATTAATATTCTGTAATCAATGTGATGATGCTCCTTGTGCTATTATATGTGGAGTTAAAGCCGTAGAAAAAGAGGGAAACATTCCCGTACTAAATGGAGAAAGTTGTGTAGGTTGTAATCTATGCATTGAAGTTTGTCCTACTAAAGCGGTTCATTTAAAAGGATTATGTGCTCATAAATGTAATCTGTGCTTGGATTCGGATAACTTAATACCTGCTTGTGTAGAAGCATGTAAAGATAATGCTTTAAAAATATTAGAGTAGGATAAACATGTATAGTTATTTTTAATGCTT
>JBNGDB010000019.1:0-44103 GCA_049975245.1 Methanomicrobiales archaeon | reverse complement strand
GAATTTGAACCCTAATAACTCATAAATTTTCACACTAAATCAGACACTCTGTTATCTAAATAATTATTCATGATTTTTTTTAAATTTAGTGGAAAGTATTTTAAATTGATTGACAATATATAATCATAATATAAGATTTGGAGGTAAAAAATGAAAAAGTATCTTATATTGATTGCACTTCTATCAGCAGTCGTTTTTGCATCTGGCTGTTTAGACGGTGGAAATCAAACCACAAACCAGACTTCTGACATAGCAACTAAAAATTATTCTAATGCTACTGCTGGATACTCATTTGATTATCCGGAAAACTGGCAAAAGATGTCTACAAATATAACTGGTGATGCGGTAGGTTTTAGAGATGAAAGTACTGGTACTAATCTAATTGTAAGTACTCTTCCAACCACACAACCTACAGACGAGGAACTAGAAACTTTTATTACTCAACTGGAAAGTCAATACAGTTCGCAATTTGAAGGTTTTGAAAGAGTTTCTGCAAATACTGTAACAGTGAACGGTGTTAAAGGAATAGAAATAGTATTTAGAAGTACATCAGAAGGAGAAAGTATCCAACAAAGACAAGTAATACTGTTTAAAGATGATGTTGCTTATTTCCTAACATTTACAGCGAAAGCCAGTGAATATGCTAAAGAATCAGCAAACTTTGAAACTGTGGTAAATAGTTTCAAAATTGAATAAATTTTCTTCTTTTTTTTATTTTAATATTTTTCATTAGAAAATGAAAACATTCTATTATTTATGGAAAATTAAAAAATAATGAAAAATTAGGGATTAATCTGTTCAATTGAAAAAATTAACCTGTAATACTAAGACTATTTAAAATTAAGTCAAATTTTGGTTTTTCTTTTTCAAAATCTTCGGCTAATGCACTCATTAGAATCACATAAATGTTATCATCCCTTTGTAGCCATAAAGCTCTTTGTTCCTTTTGAACTCCGTTTTCATTAACATAATAGCGATTTTCGTAAAATGTTTCGCCATTAATCGTTGTGTTTCCCTCGAAAATTCTTTGATAACTAGTATTATTAAATAATACCGCGTAATTCTCGTTATATATGCTATTTAAATTTGAACCGCTGGTAATATTTATTTTTTGAATAGTCAAAACTGTGTTAGCATAACCAGTTTGGGAATTTACAGAATTTGGATCTGCAACTGACACTGTAGTATTTGGTGCAACATTATTAGCCAAGCTCCATGTAGCCGGATAATTAAAACTAATACCATTTTGAGAGTAAGTTTTAGTATCATTTTCTTGGGTTGAATCCCCTGTACACCCTGATATAAATACAATTAAAGATAATAATGCCATTGCAAGTATGTATTTCTTCAAAATATCATCCTCTAAAGTTTAAACTAGTCTGGTAAATTTTAAAAAATAAAAAAGGGATTTTATTCCCTTAATCTAGTTATTATGTATCTGTATTTGTTTCTGGTGTTGGTTTTGGTTCTGGTTCAGGTTTTGGTTCTGGCTCTGGTTCTGGCTCCGGCGCAGGTGTATTGTTATTATCTTGATTATTAGTAGTTTTTTGGGTTGTGACTTTAGTCTGATTGGTAGTATTGGTACTGTTGTCAAAATCTGGAAATGCGCTCTCATTTACTGCGACTGAAATCTGAGAAGATTCGTTAGGAGCACTTAAAAAGTATGATCCTAAACCTATTCCAACAATAAATGCCACAGCGATGATTGCTAGTGCCATGATTGGCAATTTTGATTTATCACTGCTTTGAGTTTGTTTTTTGGTTTTATAACCGGAAGGGGTAACATATTTTTTTACCAGTTCATCTTTTTCTCGGGCATCATCCACTTCTTTCTTTTGATTGGTCCAATGATCCAGAGGTTTTTCAACTGCACCCCTACCTTGAAGCCTTTTTATTCTATCTGCGGCCTCTAAAGTATCCAATTGTGAATTATAATCATTTTTAAGATTATTATATTCCTTTTTTGAAATTTTACCTTGGTTAAAGTCTTTTTCAAGGTCATTCAGGCTTTTGTAAATTTTATCTTTATCTAAAGTTATCTTCATCATCTCCTTAAATCGGATATGATCCTAACATTTTAATGTATGGTGTTTTGGACTTGATAATATTTAAAATATTCCCAATATCTTTGTCTTTCCGATGTCCCTCAAAATCTATGAAAAATATGTAACTTCCTAATTTTTCCTTGGAAGGTCGAGATTCAATTTTGGTTAAATTAACATTTTTACTGGCAAAAACTCCCAGTACTTCATATAAACCTCCAGGTTTATCTTCAGATAATGTAAATACAATTGATGTTTTATCATTTCCAGTTTTAGGGTGATCATGAGCACCTAAAACGATAAAACGGGTGACATTAGATTTATAATCTTGAATATCTTTTTTTAATACCTCTAATCCATAAATTTCAGCTGCCCTGGTTGTTCCTATGGCAGCAGAATTTTTATTATTAACAATTAAATTTGCTGCTCCAGCTGTGCTAGAAGTAGAATGAGTCTTGAAACCATTTTTCTCAATAAACTTACGGCACTGGGAAAGGGCCTGAACATGTGAATATACAATATCTATGTCCTTTAAGGTAGTTCCCTTATTAACCAATAAATTATGAGATATAGGTAGTATTATCTCTTTATTTATTTTTAAATTATAATCATGAGCTAGAAGATCAAGTGTTACTCCAACAGACCCCTCTATAGAATTTTCTATAGGTACTACACCCCAATCTATCTTTTCAGTTTCCACTGCATCAAGAACTGCTAAAATAGATTCATAAGCTATTAGTTTTCCATTTAATTTAGAAGCTGCTTCCTCAGTAAATGTGCCTAAAGGGCCTAAAAATCCTATTTTAACATTATTATGTGTGGGTAATTTTATTTCCTGAATATTTGATTTGCTGGAATTTATGTGCATATCACTCTCTCAATAATAATGAATTTAATAGATAATATTTTTACTAAAATCTTAATTTATGAATCAAAAATTGTAATATTTTATTCAGTATAAACCACCATTCAAATAATTAGTTATTTTATCGGTTGTTGCTTGATGTATCCTTCTAATAACTGCTTTTCCATCTTCAAATTCAAGCAAAATCGCATTTACTCCCATATCATGAATAAATCTAACAAATTTTTCAGCTTCTTCATAAGAGTCAACTTCAATAACTAAATCTTCAGACGCAGGATTATCTTCAGAAACATGTTTAATCATTTCAATCATGGGATATAATATTGATTCCCCAAGCCTTTGAGCTCTCTCTTTAATTTCATGGTGAGATTCATCTATTTCATAGGATTGAAATCCTTCTCTTATTACTCTTGAGAAAAAAAATGCTCTCCCAAAATCAAAAGGATAAGTAAATGCATATTTTATCTCTCTATCATGGGCTTGAGAGGCTGTATATTTAAGGGGGGTAATTTCCATTTTTATGTCTTTCATGACAATGCCTTCCCGACCTTCTTCACCTAATATTTTAATTATTTTTTCAACTTCTTTTACGGCCTGATCAGGATAATATACTCCAAAAAGTGTTACTCCAGGAAGTTCATATTTTTTAAGTAATTCGTATTTCTTTTCAATGTTAAGGGGATTATTAGATATTTTTTCACGAATATCAAAAATTTTAAACCCCAGATCACCAATTTCAGGATAATAGTGGGAAACATAAGGATTTTTTGTGCCTACCATCTCCCCACATATAACAAGATCCGGATTATCCTTAAAAAATGGTTCTAAATCCAGAATTTCATTGGCTTTTTTGGTGGTGAAGGGGCATAAATAACCTCCCCGTGTAAATGCAAAAATTTCATTATTAACAGTTGCTATACGAACATTATATCCATTCATCTTCTCTTCAAGTGCTATTTTTTCCTTAAAATGATTTTCTATGGTAGGATACAGCATTAAAGTCCTTCTAATTTTAGGAAAACCTCTTATAACTTCAATTCTATTACCAAAATAAACAACCGTTCCAGATTCTAAACTTCCCACATCTTTTCGGAATTGTAAAGCAGGAAAACCTTGTGATTTGTAAAATTTTATATTTCCATTTTTAAGGGCCTTATTTAACTTATCAGCCTTCACATTCAAAATTTTTTGGAGTTTTTTATCTATAAAATCCTCTATAGATACTTCTGAACTCAAATCACATGACTCGCAATTATAAAAAAAGGTGGTTAAAGAATTATTTCTTCTCCAGTCAATTTCCATCGGTGATTTACACTTAGGACAGGTTATTCTAAGAAAAATTCAGCGAACCCCCTCCACTTCCACTATTAATTTTAAAAGATCAGTTTTGGTGATAATTCCACAGATTCTGCCATCTTTATTAACTACTGGCAAACCACTGAAACCATTATCCAACATTATCTCCGCAGTTTTTTCCACAGTATCATCTTCACTGATTGTTTCTACGTTTTGAGTCATTACATCTTCCACAAGTAAATTCCTAATACGGGCAGCCTTATATTTATCTGGTACAATTTTTCTAAAGGAGATCATTGATTTAGCAATATCTTTTGCAGTTATCATACCTGCAATTTCATGGTCTTCAATTACTGGAAGTCTCCCTAAATCTTCATCCAGTATTATCCTTCTGGCATGCACTATACGTTCATGAGGAGCAACTGTGGTTAATTCATTGGACATGACATCTTTTACTAGAATATCATTGTATGGTTTTCCTTTACAAATTCCTATAAAATCCGTTTTAGTGACAATTCCATCTATTTGTCCTTGTTCCAATACTGGTAAGCCACCAATACCATTATCCAACATTATTTTAGCTACTGTACCTACGTATTGGTTGCTTTCTGCATTTAAAAGATCTGTGTACATTACTGTGGAAACGTGGAAATGAGAAGGTGCCAGATTACCATATTTGGATGAACCTAATTTTAAAGCTATATCTTTTTCTGTTATCACTCCAACAAGCTCTTTTACGTTTTTTTCATTAGTATTTACTACTAGGAGCCTAGAAATTTTGTTTTTTTTCATTTTTTTTAAAGCATCACAAATATTTTGATCTTTATCTACAGAAACTGCTTCAGGTGTCATTATATCTTTAATATGCATTTAGATTCCTCACAATTATTTAATTTGCATAAATTATTTGATAATTTATCTACTGTATTCCCTCAATAATGTCGGTTTTAGTAATAATTCCGGCCAATTCGTCATTTTCAACAACTGGAATTCCGCTTACGTCATTTTCTATCATCATTTTAGCTGCTAAGGATGCATCATCATCTTTAGATATTTTAAGCAGATCATTAGTCATTATGTCCCCTGCAGTCAGCATTGAAACCATTTTAACATTTTTCTTATCTTTTCCCTCAGTTTGTCTGACAAAATAAACCTTTTCAACACTTACTCCTGTTTCAGGATCTTCAATATCTGCAAATGAAATGTTTTCCGAGGTTATAATACCAATAGGTTCACTATCTCTCATAACCACTATTCTACCGATGTTGTTATCTTCCATAATGTTTATAACGTGGGTAATAGCATGATTTTCATTAACAGTAATAACTTCTGAGGACATCAATTCTGAAACCTTCCATTTAGATTGAAATTTATCCATGTAAAATTTCATCAGATCTGATTTTGTAATTATTCCCACTAATTCTTCTCCATCAATAACAGGTAGAGAACTGATATCATTTTTTAACATGCTATCAACAGCATACTTGACCAGTGTGTCGGGTTTTACAGTAATTAAATCATTATGCATCACTCTACGTATTGATATTTTATCAATAGGTCTTTTTCTCCAAGCAGCTCCATTACCTCTTAATTTACGAGCAATATCTTTTTCAGTGACAATACCAACTGGAATCCCTTTTGAATCGATTACAACTAATCTGCTGAAACCGTGTTTTAGCATTAAATTTCTAGCGTAGGCTATTTGATCTGTGTCTTGGATAACTACTACGTCTTCAATCATTATTTCTTTAACTTCCATTGTCATTCACCTGATCTTAGCTGTTTATCACTTTTAAAATATCACTTTCGGTTATCATACCCACAACTTCATCATTTTTTACTACGGGCAATCCACCAATACCTTCTTTTTCCATAATTTCACATACATCACCTAGCCTAGTCAATGGGGTGGTGGTGATAACATTATTTTCCATGATTTCAGTTATTTTGGAGTTTAATATTTCTTCAGCATTATTAGAGACCATGTTATCAAAGGCCTTGCTTGCTCCTAAGAACTCTAAAATATCAGTTGAAGTAATAATTCCGACAATTTTTTCATTTTCAGGATGAGGAGTTTTTCTTTCTTCTCCAACAACAGGTATTCTCCTTAATCTATTTCTAACCATTATCTTTGATGCACTTTCTATTGGAGTTCCCGGCGTGGTTTTTATAACATCTTTGGTCATGTAATCATCTACAAGTTCTTCAGTAAGTACTCCTGAAAGGAGAACGGCAAAATCTCTTTCAGATACAATTCCCACTATTTTATCTTCAGAATCAATTACGGGTAGTGCTCCCACACCTTTTTCTTTTATTTTCCTAACTGCATCATTTAATGAGCTTTTATGATTTATAACTTCAATATTACGAGTCATGATTTTTTTAACTGATTCATTTACTGCAGCTAAAAAGTTATCTTCATATTTTTCATGTAAAATTTTGTATTTTTCCCCGCCGCCTAAAAAATCGAGAATATCCATTGATGTTACTATTCCTAGAATTTTTCCAGTGCCGGGGTCTGTAATTGGAAGTCTTCTGAACTTATTTTTTACCATGGTTTCTGCTGCTTCCATTATTGTAGTGGTTTGAGGTATTGTAACTACATCCTTCTTTGCCAGGCTCATAATTTCTCCTTCATGCTCTGAAGCATGTGATTCAAATTCTATAGGGCCTCTATCCATAGATTTTACAATGTTTATGGTATTTCTTCTTCTCATTTATACACCTCTTTTTAGATAGAATAACCATTCATTATGGTTTTTTATAAAAATATCTCTTTTAATACTATAATTAACATAAAAGCGATTAATAGCACTATATTGAAGTTTTAGAATAAATTTGACTATTGAAATATTTATTATAGCCAAAATTACATTTTTTTCAAAAATCAATTTAAATACGACTCCAAAACGTCTTCCCTTGAAATTATTCCAATCAGATCAGATTCTCTTGCACTATTAGCCATTTTTTTGATGAATACTGGGTTTTCTACCACTGGTAATCTTCCAATATCACATTTAACCAATAATTTAGCAATTTCCTCTATCTTCATTTCTGAGGTGGCGACGATTGGTGGAGTTTTCATTATCTTTTCAACTTTAATGGATCTTTTAATTTCATCAGATTCTTTAACGATTCTTACATGTCCCGAATTAATGATGTCTTTTCTAGTTATAATTCCAATCATTTTTTTATTTTTAATCACAGGAAGTCCTGAAAAGCCGGTATCATCCATTTTATTCCATACATAAGAAATTGAATCATCATTATTACAGGTTACTACACTAGAAGTATAAATTTCCTCTGCTATCTTTTTATTGGGTTTATATGACTTTTCTAAAAGCCAGTTGAGTATATCCACCACGCTTATTATTCCCAACAGAGTCATGTCTTCAGAAGATGCCACTACTGGAGCTTGAACTTCATCTGCAGTAACTAATTTTTTGGCAATTTCATTTACATCCATTTCAGGGGTAGCAATAATTTTAGGTTTTTCCATTAAACCCCTAGCATCAACATTAGACTTATTTGATGAAATGTTTAGAATATCGCCTCTGGTTATTATACCTTCTAAACGTTTATTTGAGACAACTGGAACACACCTAAATCCATTATTTCTTAAAATAGATCTTACTGTGGTTGCATAAGTATCAACAGAGACAGTTACCGGATCTGATGTCATTATCTCTTCAACTAAAGACATTTATTCTTCCTCCAGATCTTCTTTACATTCTTCACAGACGTATTTTCCATCAATCTGCTCCAGATATTCCATAAAATTACCGCAAATTTCACAGGCACCTGGTACTGGTCTTTCAGTTGATGAATATGTAGCAGTATTTTCTAATCTGGCATTAATAACTAAAATTTCTGTTAACTCTGGTGATACTGCCATAACATCAGATGAAGTTAATATGCCGACTAATTTATTATCATCAACAACAGGTAATCTTCTAATACTATTTTTTGCCATCAAACGAGCCGCTTCATTTAATTCTGCACCGGGATCGATATTAATGAGGTTTTTAGTCATTATTTCCCCTATTGTTATTTCACTAGCATGAATATCCTTCGAAACAACTTTCCGTATAATATCACTTTCTGTTATTAATCCTTCTGGTTTGGCGTTGCTTTTAACTATAAGGCTTCCTAAACCCATTTTAGTCATTATTTGAGCAGCCTCTTCAACGCTAATCTTGGGATCTATGGTAAATACATTTGAAGTCATTGCGTCGTGTACTGTTACTTTAGTTTCCATTTCCATTCTTAAACCTCCTATCTCACCTTTAAAATCTTATGAACTTGAGGAATCGTTAATACATCCATATATTTCCCTGCGTTTTCCGATATCTTTAATAAATTTTTTTCTATATTCTCCCACTTGTTTAATGGACTAAGTGGTTGGATTACTAATGGGACCTTGGAAGTATCTGAAACTTCTTCACTTATCTTTGAAGCTATAAGTCCTACACTGTCCACTTTGGTAGTGGGAAATATAACTATTTTACAATATGTATTTGCACCCTCATCTATTAATATATTTAGGGATTTAATTTCTTTCTCAAAAAGAGTATTCCAATTATCTACTGAAGAATGTTCGGGTAATTTTATATCAACAGAAGCATATTCAATTAATTTAGAAATTTTTGATAATTCACTGGGTAATGAACCATTAGTTTCTAATAAACAACTAAAATCATATTCATTTAAAAATTTTCTTAAAAAATCCGCTTGTAGAAGGGGTTCCCCTCCAGTTAATGAAACAGAATGAAAATCGGGAGTTACTAATTTATTTACAGAATCATAAAGCTCATCTACCGAATATTCATTCCCTAAAGTAGGATTTCTACTTAGAGGAGTATCACAGTAATTACAATCAAGATTGCATCCAGAAAAGCGAACAAAGACTTGTCTTCGTCCTAATAACAATCCTTCGCCCTGGATACTAGAGAATATCTCATTTATACGAGCTTTCATTTAAGGACCGCCATATAAATATTAAGTCCATTGTTTACTATGAACCTAATATTATTTATTTTTAGTGTAATATGCTCCTTGACCTATTCCCTCGTTAACACATATTTGAACACTTGATAATCCTTTGTTTTCCTCATTCAATAATGAAAATACATTTTCAGCGAAGTATTCGGCCAAATCCTCTGCTGAAGTTGATTTAAGTGGTAAAAGACAACAATCTTCTCTAGGAATTACATATCCCTTATTATCTATTCTAAATTTAATTGATTTTTCCTTTGTTATATCATCCGAAGAAAACTGAATATAAGGACTTTTAAGTGGGATTAAAACTTTATGATCCAATTTTGAACAGATATCTCTCAAAATTTCTTTAACTTTTTTAAAATCAACAACAAAACCGAATTCACCGGACCTTTCTCCTTCAACTACAACATCCACATGATATGAATGTCCGTGAATTCCACCACAGAATTCGTGTTTAGGTATCATGTGCGCTGCAGAAAATCTTAAATTTGCATGGATTCCATTAATAACAATTTTCATTTAAATACCTTCTAAAATCACTTAAATTAACTATTAGACTATAAAATCTATTTTTTAACAACTATTTTTTTTTTTGATAAGAATAATTTATACTAAATTTAAAAAATTTTAAAAAATGTTTGATTTCGATTATGGTCTGATTAGATATTAAAAAACTCTAGTTTTGGCTATATCTTTATCAATTGAAGATATTTCATTAATATATTTTGTGCAAATTTCACTTATGAGTTTTTTAATGTCTACTTTTTCTATATCCTCGCTGGCTTCCAATACACCAATAGCTTTAACATCATCAGGAGTTCCCTTGCTGGTCATATTAATTCCAAAATGAATCTTAATACTGCTCTGGGAACACGTTGCAATTGAAACTGTAAGTTTATGTTTATTAATAAATAAATCATCCCCAGATCTTTTAGTAGAAATATTTAGTTCAGATAAAACCTCTTTTACTATCATTACGAAGATTCTTTGGCGATGATAAGCCATTCTCATGTCTGTAGGCTGGCAATCGAAGTGTTCTATTATGAAATGAATCATTTCATCAGATTTTATCTCCAGACCAACATCCTCACAATCCATAACTAAGGAAGAATCAATATTCATTGGGCCAATCCAAGTAATTATGCTTGATTCCTTAATTTCACATGTTTTAAAAGCCCATAACGGTTGAATCTGGCTGCCATCATAAAGAATTGAATCTTCTAAATTAATATGAATCATTTGTTCACCTATAAAAAAACAAATTTCATATGTTAATTGTCCTTTAAAGTATAAAAACTGATTTAATATAAATTTAAGGATTTAAAAAAATTCATTTTTTTCATCCACAATTAATTCTTTGTAACCAGTTTTTGGATCAAAAACTCTAGAAAAACTGTGTTTAGTTCTTAAAATGCATAATTCAACGGTGGTATTGACTTCACAGCCATTTTTTAAATGACCCCCAGAAACCAATCCATTCTCATCTGCAATGGCTACGTGTACATGAACTCCGTCTTTAGAAAGTGTTCCTTCAGCAGAAACTATCTCAAATGGCCCATTAAATATTTTGGTATTCCCATCTGCCATTCTCAGGATGGCATTATTCAAACTTCCAACTATAGAGATTATTACACCTGATTCTAATTGACGAGTTTTTACAATTTTTACAAGTTCTAACTTAAGGTCCTGGCCAGGACCCAGTCTGGAAGCTATCATATTTAATAATGTTATTTACATTACATTTATTTATGATAGCCCGAACTCGCGACTTTATACATACCAAAGATGATCTTTATTTTGCCACCACCGCATATCTTCATCCAAAAGATAGAATTTTATCTTTTTTAAGGTATATTCCAGACCCTAATGGGGAAAGAAGCAAAAATAATCGTAAATATAGCAAAGTTGATTCAAAACAAGCCTACGAATTCTTAAAAAAAGAATTTCCAGATTATATCTTTGATTGTGAAAATACAGGGGTAATAATGATGGGTGTGCCTTGCCATGATATTAAAGAAATTATTAGGCCCCAAAAACGTCTTCATGAAATAATGAATAGTGAAATAGATGTTGAACTCCTTGAAAAAGTGGTTAAAATTGCTGACACCTTTCATGAATACGGAAGCATTTCTTATGCAGATATGGGTATTTCAGGATCTATTTTGCCCGGTTTGTATGATAAGGAAAATTCTGATATTGATTTTGTGATTTACGGCTTAGAAAACCATCGAACAGCTATGAATGTCTTTGGAAAATTGAAAGATAAAAGAATTTTTAACAGTATAGGCGAAGAGTATTGGGAAAGATTATATGAAAAAAGGATAAAAGATTCGAGTTTAAGTATGGAAGAATTCAAATGGTATGAAAAACGTAAAAATAATAGGGGAATAATTGATGGAACTCTTTTTGATATTTTAGCTACTCGTAAGTGGGATGAAATTAGTGGGAAATATGGTGAAATAAAATATGAACCTCAAGGAATTTCTAAAATAACCTGCAAAGTTACTGATTCTTTAGCTTCATTTGATAATCCAGCAACATATAAAGTAGAAAATGTTGAGATATTAGAAGGTCCTGTTGTTGATATTTCAGAAGTTGCATCATTTACTCATACGTATGCAGGTCAAGCACGAGAGGGGGAAGAGATTATAGTCCGAGGTAAGCTAGAAAAAGTTATTGGTAACAATGTAAGTTATCGAGTTGTTGTGGGAACCACCAGGGAATCAATAAATGAATATGTGAAATTGCGAAAAATATATAAATAATAAATATTCAATAAAAAGTATTACGGAGATAAAATTATGGATGGGGATAATGTAGTTAATGTTGGACTCATTGGTTTTGGGACCATAGGCTCGGGTGTGGTAGCTATATTCAATGATAATAGTAGTTTAATAGAAAAAAAAGTTGGATTAAAAGTAAAACTAAAAAAAGTAGTGGATTTAGATATTGAAACTCCTAGAAATGTTAAAATAGATTCAGATAGATTATCAACTAACGTAAATGACATCCTTGAAGATCCAGAAATTAATATTGTAATCGAACTAATTGGTGGTTACGAACCAGCAAAAAGCTTTATTTTAACTGCATTAAAAAATGGTAAACATGTTGTAACTGCTAACAAAGCCTTGCTTGCTAAAGATTGGGATGAACTAATTAAAACCGCGCAAGATAATAAGGTAAGAATATGTTTTGAAGCCAGTGTCGGGGGAGGAATCCCAATTTTACAACCATTAAATGAAAGTCTTGCGGCCAATAATATAAAAGCGATTTACGAAATTATTAACGGTACTGCAAACTATATATTGACTAAAATGACTGAAGAGAGTCTTGATTTTGAAGATGTGCTAAGGGATGCTCAAAAAAAAGGTTATGCAGAACAAGACCCAACTTTTGACATTGAAGGATATGATACTGCGCAAAAATTAATTATTTTAACTATTTTAGGTTTTGGAGTTTATGTAAAGCAGGAAAAATTTCATGTCGAAGGTATTAGCAAGATAACTGGCCATGACATTGAATTTATATCAAAAGAACTTAATTGCATTATTAAACTTCTAGCCATATCTAAAATTAACAACGGAAATCTGGAGGTAAGAGTGCATCCCACATTAATACCGAAAGAACATCTTTTGGCTGCTGTAAATGGCGTGTATAATGGGATTTACGCAGTTGGTGATGCTGTTGGACCTGTAATGATGTACGGTCAGGGAGCGGGTATGATGCCCACTGCCAGTGCAGTAATAGGAGATTGTATTGAAATAATTAATAATATGGAAAAACCAGTTCAGTACGGCCCAGGGATAAGCAATGTTCAGAAATTAAAGAGTATTGAAGAAGTGATATCTAAATATTATATTAGATTAACAACCATTGACAGACCAGGCGTTTTACACAGTATTTCAGGCATATTAAGCAATCATAATATAAGTATAGAATCTGTTAGCCAAAAACAAAACAGTAGCGATGAGAAAGTTCCTATTTATATGCTAACTCATGAAGCCCTTGAAAAGAATGTTGCTAGTGCCATGGCAGAAATTGAAGAATTAGATGTGGTGAAAGGTGAAACAATCTTTATAAGAGTTTTAAATGAATAAAATAGAGGTGTTAAAGATAATTTCAGTTTCTTCCATTTCAGAATATATTTATTGTCCCATGAAATTATATCTAAGGCATAGTTTGGAAGAAGCACCTAAAACTAAGCAGATGATCGGTGGAAAAATTAATCATGATATAAAACAAGAATTTCAGGAACTTATAAAAAGAGATTTTTGGCTAATAAAAAAGGAAATGGAAATAAAGGAAATTTTTAATATTATATACAATAATATATTTCCTCTTTTAGAGAGAAGCCTTAAAAATTATCCGGATTTAGAACATTTAGAAAAATCAGATATTCAAAATATATTTAAAAAACTTATAAATCAACTAAAAGTTGAATCCTGTTTTATGGCACTTAAAATTAAAAATTATATGGATGTTAATGAAAAAGATGCAAATCAAATTATGGAACAAATTTTTCCACCCACAATAATGGAATATAAAATAGAAGATCGCGATATTGGTATTAGGGGAATAATTGATAAAATTGAAGTATTTGAAGGGATATACTACCCTGTGGAATTTAAATCTGGTAAAGCTCCTATTAAGGGAGTTTGGGAATCTGATAAACTTCAAATAGCAGCTTACGGTGTTTTAATAGAAAAAGAATTTGATACAGAAGTTTTAGTCGGTTTTGTAGAATATTTAAATATAAAAGAGAGAAGACCTGTAGTTTTAAATTCTAAACTAAGAAAAAAACTTTTTAATACAATAAAAGAAATGAATGGAATGTTTTATGAGAATATTGTCCCAGAATTAGATTTAAATTTTAATAAATGTCAAATATGTGATTATTCAGATTATTGTGAATATTTCCACAAACCTTCACCTTAAGAATTAAGAATAGATGAAATTTTTTACACCTTTTTTTATATTCCATAAATCAATAAAAAGTACAATTTAATAGTAAAATTTTTAATCATTAAACCTACATAAACTAATTATAGAATTATTTAATTACAGAATTTTTTGGTGAAAAAATGGCTAATGAAGATCTGATGAAAAAATGTGAAGGGCTAGAAGATCCTAGTGTAATGGGATCATGCAAAGTACTTTTAGAAATGATGGAACAAAAAAAGGTAGAAGTTGAAGAAAAAGAACAAACATATCTAGAAATGGCGGAAAATCTTTCTCCAAGCGATGTGCCCAAAGTTCTTGGATTAGCACTTAAAATTAGAGAAAGCGGAGACATAAAGGATCCTGAACTCAAGAACGCTGCTAGTATTCTTATAAGGGCAATAGAAATGAGTTAATTTTTTAAAATTTTTTTCCTTTAATTTTTTTTATATCAAATATTGCTGTATCAGCAACCGCCATTACAGCAACTACACCAGCCTGTATAGGATCAGTGATTACCAAGTCAGCTTTTTTGGTTACACCGCCGGGCATGCTTAAACTAATTATTATTACATCATGTTCTCTTTTCACTTTATCTACAGCTTCAGTAATCTTACCACCCATCAAAGAACCGGCCAAAACTAATGCTCCCACCCTAGGAAGTCTTCCCACAGCAGAAACTGCTTCAGAAAGTTCTTTTTCACCAACTAAGGGAATAGTATCTACACTTATTCTCTCTCCTCTAATATTATGTCTATCTGCCTCAGTAATAGCACCTTGGGCCACCATAGCAACTTGAGCTCCTCCCCCTATAATTATTATTCTTTTTCCGTAAATTTCATCCAATGACGGGTGAAGTTCCACATCTTTAACAACTTTAAAACTTTTTAAATTATTTAAAAATGTATCAATATCCTCTACATTCTCTAATTCTAGATATATGGAAGCCGATTCATCTCGTTCGATGAATAAATGTGTATAACTAATATTTATGCCGCATTCGGCCATCATATCAGTGATATCTCGCAATACACCAGGTTTATTTATAGATTTGATGGTTATCGCTATTTTTTTCATTTAGATCACAAGATTATTAATTATTTCTTCTAAGATTCATTTAAAAATTATAAAATTATTTGTAGATATTTAATATAAAGAATATAAAAAATTTTAGATAGTTAAATCAAATTTGAAATATTATCTTATTTAAATTATATTTAGAATCATATTCATAACTTGACCATTTCATTTTAATTAAATTATAATTGAATTATTAAATTGAAATATTGAAATCTTTTTTATTCTTAATTATTTTATAAATTAATTATGACTCATATCATTTTTTATATTTAAAATATAAACAAATTTAAAAATTAATATTTAAAAAGAATAAAATATTAAAAAGAAGGAAATCCAAAATAATTATAATAATTTTAATTTTGAGAATTTTCCATCTTCAATTTATCAAGCTTAGCTTTTGCTTTTTTGAAGGTTCTTAAAAAAGATTCTTCGTACGTAATTGGAATAACTTCCAAACCTAATTTTCTGTGCTCATCCAGCCAATCTTCAGAATATATAGGAATTTCTATTTTTATTGGCTCATTAGTTGGATTAACTACAATTACATTTCTATAAGGGAAGGTAACTTCAACAATGTATCCACCTACACTAATTATATGCATAGGTCTTACTACAAATTTCATAAAATCACTCTTTAAAGGTTATTAAATTTTATTAATTTATTTTATTAACTCGATCTCCTCATAATATATTTTTATAAGAATGCAGCGATTATCCCCAATATTCCTAATATTGAAGTGCCTGCTACCACTGGGTAGAATTGTTTAAATGTAAATATGGGTGAGAAAGCACTTAGAATTGCCATTAAAATCGGGAATATTATAGCTGTACCTATGGTGATAAGGAAAAATGGATTTAATATGTTAGGTGCAATGCCTAAAAACAAGGTCACATATAGGCTTGCCAGTACAAATATTAAAAATCCTCGGGTAATATATACGTAAGCTCTAGATTTAGCAGCATATTCCATTAAAGGTCCTTCTATAACATCAGCCTTTGTTTTTAAGATAGCAAACGGATACTCGTTTAGGAGTATCATAGATCCTATAAAATAAACTATCGTACCAATGATACCTGCTACTGTAAAGAGTATTGGGCCGTTTAGTTGTTGATAAGCGACAATTTCACTTATATATAAACTTTTGGCCATTGCTACTGGTATAAAAAGTGTAATGTACAATGGAAAAGATCCGAATGCGATTAATCTGAAAGCTCTCAGACTACTTAATTCTTCAAGGAATGTTCTAGTTGTATTAGGATGTTTTGCTCCTTTCACTACATCTGGGAAGGGCATTCTTATAGATAAAATTGATTTTGAAAGTACCCCCATAAACATGTAAACTACTTCTTCTATCTTTAAAAGACCTACAATAGCTATAACCGATGTTAAAGCACCTAAAAAATACATTTGAGGTATTATAAATAGTAATATGAAGAATATAGAAAGTAAACTTATTATTGGAAGTGCATTGTAAAGTCTAGGCATGGGGGAGTTTGGAGTAATTGCTTCCTTAAAGAAAAATTTAATAGGAGCCATAAAACCCGGGCTGGATAATGGAGGTCCAACTCTTTGCTGAATTCTTGCGTGCACGAATTTTCTTTCAATTCCCGGTAACCATAAACTTACAAAAAAAGCAACGATTAATGTTCCAATAACTGCCAAAGCTGAAGTTAAAATTGTTGAAACTGACATTTCATCACGTCTCCTATATCTTGATAATTTTAATTGCACGATCAGTGCATGTAAAGCAAGGATCACATTGAACAATAGCTAATTGAGCATCTGTTATGTGATATCCAATACAAGCGTGTTGCATTGCTCCAATATTTGCAATAGAGGGGGTACGAATTATAACATTCCTCGCTCTCCCATCTTCAATCAAGTAAGAATGATAAAGTGTTCCTCTGGGTACTTCAATGCGACTTTTAATAATGGGCGTATCTTCCATCTCCCAGCTTCTATTAGTTATTTTACCTTTAGGTAAATCCTTTATTGCTTGTTTTATTATCTTTACAGATTCTAAAACCTCAAATACTCTTACGAGTAAATTTGATTTAACATCACCATCTTCTTGAGTAATAATATCAAATTCAAATGGGTCATAGCATTCCATATCTGTTCTTAAATCACTTGCAACACCGGTAGCTCTTAAAGTAGGCCCACTAGTATCAAGTCTAATGGCATCTTCTTGGGAAATAACTCCCACACCAGTTATACGAGACATAACCATGGGATCAGAAACAAACCTATCCGCAAAATTTAGAACCTTTTCTTCTACAAAGTCCATACCTTCTTTTAGTTTTTGTAAGCGCATTTCATCCAGTTCACAACGGGGCCTGACACCTCCAATAATCGGGGCTCCATACTGCACACGATTCCCTCCGATCATTCTTAAAAGTTCCATAACTGTCTCTCTTATGTAGAAAAGCCTCATTGAAAATGTTTCATGGCCCAGTACTTCGTTTCCATGGGCTAAATATAGCATGTGACTGTGAATTCTTTCTAATTCTCCCATTATCACTCTAATGTATTGTGCTCTATCAGGAACATCTATGGACAATCCTTTTTCAGCAACCATGACCGAATTCCAAATGTGGCTGTTGGAACAGATACCGCATACCTTTTCAGTAAGTGCGTTAGCCTTTTCAACAGGTAAACCTTCCATGATACGCTCTATTCCTCTATGATTAACTCCAATAGTTATTTCAGCGTCTTTAACTATTTCATCTTCAACAAATAGCCGAACACGGTATGGTTCTATGGCCGCTGAGTGAACTGTACCCATTGCAACCTCTGTCTCGATTATGGTCTCTTTTGTTGAGTTATTGGTTATTTTGTTATCTTCATTCATAAAAACACCTGACGGTTAATATTATTATTTTGCGTTTAATAGTAAAGGTAAAGCAGATACCACTCCAGATAAAACATCTTCGGGTCTCACGGCGCAACCTGGAACTTTTGCGTCAACAGGTATCACTTCTTCAACCGGCCCTGCTATTTCTTCAGAAGGAATATCTCCATTTATATTTTTATATACCCCTCCCATCAGAGCACAAGCTCCTGCAGCCACAACTGCCTTAGGTTCTGGTATGGCATTATAAATTTCTTTTAAAGGCTCTTCTGTATGTTTAGTAACAGGTCCTGTTACCACCAGTACATCTGCTTCTCTAGGGTTCCAAGTTAAAAACACTTTATACTGTTCTGCATCAAATTTTGGTGAAAATATACAGTTAACTATTTCTATATCACAACCATTACATCCGCCAGTATACACCAGCATCACATGCACAGCTCGGGCCCTTGAATATGATTTTAAGCTCATTTAATCCCTCTTAAATTTTAGATTAGTTGATTAATTTATTTTTATTGATCTTCAATTTCTAATTATGGATTTTAATACTTTTTTTTCTTTAATATGCTAGTATCTGCAAGATATTGTGATATAAAGGCAATTTTATCTTCAGATATTTTAATTGGTTTTTCTAAAAGTTCAGTTATATCCGATTCAACTTTGCCCACGTCATTCGGATGTATAGTTCCTGCTTCTCCAAACAAAGCGTATAAAGGACAAAAATCATGGCAATAATAACATGTCACACATTTTAAGCTGTCTAAAACCGGTATTTGGTCCTTGACTAAACCCTCCATTAATACAACTGGTTCTTCAAGTTTTTCCATGGTAATTGCACCGGTAGGACACACATTTGCGCATCCAGAACAACCAATACAGGATACTTCAGCAACCTTGTCTGTTGGTACTATTTGGCCATTTAATATTTTGTTTCTAAGTTCCATGTCAGTTACTCGGTCAGAAGCAAAAATTATACGTTTAAGGTTACTATAAGCACCTTCTAACATTATTCTAATTAAATCTTTCATGATGATACCTCAAACTCCCGTTCTAATAAAACTGCTCTAGCCGGACATGCATTGGAACAAGCTCCGCAGTATATACATTTAGAGTCATCCACTACCAATCTTCCATCTTCAGTCTCTGAAATAGCTTCTTCTGGACATATTTTTTCACATAATTTACATCTCATACATAATTTATCTTCAATTAAGGTAAATCCATCTTTTATTGACTTTTTACGCATGGTAGTTTTAGGAATTGCATCAACTGGGCAGTGGATAGCACATTTTTCACATAGTATACATTTTCCAGGATCTACATCGATTGTTCCTCTTTTAAGAGTAATGGCATCTTTAGGACATAATTCTGCACATATTCCACAGGATATGCAATCTTCTGATACAGAACCATCCCAAGTGACATTCTTAAAGCTTCTTGCTTCATTTATATCACATGCTTTAACACACTTACCACAGGAGACACAAAATCCTTTAATTTTTTGGTTGGGATCTTCAGATAATTTAAGCGTACCCACTGGACAGACGTCCAGACACTCCATGGACTCACAGTCTTCACAAAGAGTTGGATCATATCTCAACTTACCATCAACCATTTTAAGTGCTCCTTTTCCACATGCTTCAGCACATAGACCGCAATTTAGACATGAAATAATAGTTCCTTCAATTTCTTCTGATGGATCTGGTTTTCTTATCTTAACCTCAAAATCATCAACATATATTGCATTATTCGGACATTCTTTCAAACATTTAAGACATAAAGTACATTTTTCAGGATCAATAGTTGTATCTGTTATTGCATCAGCTGGACAAACATCTTCACAAACTCTACATTCGGTACATTTGCCTTCTAAATTGACATCAACTTGAATTGCCTCGGTTGGACAGTAATATTCACAACGCTTACACAGTGTACATTTGTCAGTATCCGATACTACATTTACTCTTTCTACTTTTTCCTCCTCTTTTTTTAATCTTTCACGAGGAGGAATAGTAAGATTTAATGATTCCAAGAACTGAATTTGTCGATCTTCAATAATATCATAAGCATCAATTCTAGCATTTATTGGGCAAGCCTCAGTACATATACCGCATCTGGCACAAATTCCTTTAACAACGCCATCTTCAATTTTTATACTGTTAACTGGACAGGTAAGTTCACATACACCGCAAGCATTACATTTTGCACGGTCTACTACATACCCGCCGTATTTATTTTTAAAAATGGCTCTGTTAGGACATGCTTCGGCACATGCACCACAAGTGATGCAACTGAAAGCTTTGCCCTCTACGATTCTAATTGCTTCAGTAGGACATTCTTTAACGCATTCTCCAATGCCCTCACATTTTTTTGTTGATAAAAACATTATACTTGCCTTCCATCTAATTAATTTTTTTTTATAAATTTAAGTATTATTATTTTTAGTATTTTATCTCCCTAAAACTATTTTTCCTGCTAAAATTCCAATAAATGCTGCAACAAAACCCGCAGCAAGTGGTACGTCATTATAAAATGGGAATGTACCTAATTCATATGCCATTACTATTGCTACAATCAATACCACTATGAATGATCCAATAGTGAATTTTATCTTGCTATCTGGTTCCGATTTAATTCTACTTCCAAGTATGAATCCTAGTAAGAAACCGAAAAGGGTTGGACCAATATAAAACATATTTTAACTCTCCAAAAATGCTATTACCACTGCACTTAAACCTACCAAAACTTTTATTCCAACTACTATGTTGAGATAGGGTATTATTCCTGCGTGGATGGGATCGGGGTAATTAAATAAGTTCATTATGAATGGGGGTACTATACCATAAAGATCTACACCTACATTATAAAGGAAAAATCCAGTGAAAACCAAACCTGCAATTCCCAGTAGTATAAATCCTAAAGCACCTACACTTTCCATTCCAGCTAAAAAATTGTGTGAAAATTTAAAAGGATTTTCACGCAACCCATATACTACTGCACAAAATATGAAGGCTCCTGCTATCATAGCGCCACCCTGAAATCCTCCACCAGGAGTTATGTGACCTCCAAGTATAGTTAAAATTCCCAAACACATTATTAACATTGCAGCAGGAAATACGAATATTTTAAGAATAGTACTCATTTATTTTCCTCCCAGCTCAACTTTTCCTCTGCCAAATACCAGTAAAGTAACTACAACTGCTGTTACAAGTATTAAAGCTTCACCTAAAGTATCGTATGCTCTCCAATCAAATACAACAACCGTTACCATATTGGGAGCAATATTCGTACCAACATAATTATATAAATAACTTATCCCCGGGTAAATTAATGGTTTAAATCCATATATTGCTTGAAACAATGTTATACCAAATAGAGCAAGAGCTATACCTGCTATTAAATTTCTTAATCCATCAGACATTTAAATTCCCCCAGTAGAAAAGGGTAATAATTATTCCGAGAGCCACTATAACATAGAATATCATACCATTAAATGAATCGTTCTGTTCTCGCTTAAGACGCGGCATTATAGGCATAGCTGTTAAAGCTATGACAAATACTGCCACAACTATTACTATCATAAGTATAGTATTCACTAAACGCAACATAACCAGAGCAACTAAAAATGATGATATTAGAGTAATTTCTGCCGCCAAAGTTGAAGAGGCAGAAATATTAGTTAAAGGCTCCTGTTCTTCTGTTTTTGTTTGAATTTCCCTAATTCTTTTTAATATAACGTCATAAATGTTCATAGAATCCCTCTTCATATCACCAGACTATTTGCTAACCCTTGCAGATAACCCGTAGCAATTTGCGGGAAAAGACCTAAAATGATACATACTGCTAATAAAACCAACATAGATATTATTGTGGCTTTAGGTATCTTAATCTCTTTAATTTCGAGTGCTGCGGGTTTAGGTCGCATAAATATAGTGTAAAAAGCCTTCATAAAGGTCATAAATGTTACGATACTTATGAGTATCATTATTATCCCCAATTCAGGTAAACCTGCACTAATTGAGGCTTGAATTAATTGTAATTTGCTCTGGAAAGCATTTAAAGGTGGAACTCCAGCCATTGCAAAACCTGCTAATAAAACTAGAAAAGCTGCTTTAGGATTATCAATCATTAAACCACCAAGTTTTCTGGTATCACTGATACCGGTCTTGTACAAAACAGTTCCAAACCCAATGAACAAGAAAGCTGTTATAACTGCTTCGTTTATAGCTTGGAATAAACCTGCAGTAATTCCAAAAGCTGTTCCAAGTCCTAGGCCAATTCCAATATATCCCAACTCTCCAACTGCTAAATAACCAATTATTCTCTTAAAGTCGTTCTGCATCAATGCCATGGTTATACCAAGAATCATGGCCAATAATGATATAACAATTATTACAATCTGTGCAAATGGTAGGTAAGAGAATATTCTAAGTATAATAACTCCAAGTGCTACAAATGTGAAAACTGAAAATGCTTGAAGTAAAGCTGCACCATGAGGTAGAGCTTTGCTGTAAACAGCCGATTTAATTGAGTGGAATGGGGGAAGACCAGACCCATATAACCATCCGAATACTATCAAACCACATGACATTAATAATACTGGATTTTGGGGATCTACAACCCCATTTTTTATTGAATAAATAATGTCTGAAATATTAACATTTCCAGTTAACCCTAAAAGCAGACCTACTCCTAAAAGTAATAATGGCGCTGCTATACTACCAAAAATCATGTATTTTAATGCAGTTTCATAATTATTCTTTACTTTAGAGGCTACAATAATTCCCACTTGAGTAATGGCTGCAATTTCAAAGAAAACATATAGATTAAATATATCATCAGTCAGTAAAATGGCACTTACTGCGGCAGTTCCCATAAACATTAAAAACGCATAAACCCCTGATGGTTTTTTGGTTTCATTTAAAGATGTGAAAATTGCCAAAAGCGCAATTAAACCTAATATAAATACCAAGATTTTCTGTGCACTATCAAAATTATAGGTTATTGCAGGGTGGAATACGTTTAAAGCCGAATTTGTTATGAATGCTGGTAAATTTTGAGCAATAGTCGGATTTTCAGCTATTGGAGCGTATCCTCCAAAGAAATAAGTACCATAACTTGCTATTAGTGGTATTATAGGTATTGCTAATGCAACTAATATCGCTAATATTTTGATTGTTCTATCCTTTTTGTGAAGTAAATTTAGTAACAAAGCACATGCAATTGGAAGTATGACTATTAATGGAATTAATGGATTCATAATATTGCCCCCATATAAACCTTCAAAATATATATAATATTGTTTTGAGGCTTTATAGTTGTGTTAATTGAGTCTATATGCATTTTTTTACTCTCCATTATCTCCCAGTACCTTAGAAGCACTAATAGTTCCGTGCTTCTTGTATAATACTATTATTATACCTAACATGACTGCAAGTGTACTGGCACCAATAACAATACTGGTAAGTACTAATGCAAAAGGCAGTGGATAAGACGCATTTTGAGCAAACCAATCAACTGTCATGTTGGGAAGGTATATATAAACTATGCCTCCGGGTTTATATCCAAGACTAACTAAGAATAGATTTACTCCATCTCCAATGAATGCTAATCCTATTACCTTTTTTATAAGATTATCTAAAAATCCTGCAGCAAAAATTCCGATTATTATAAGTGAAGCAGCAGTAAATAATGATGCTAATTGTGTATCTATGATCATTTTATTCCTCCATCCTACGGGTTTTATACACTGCTAATGCAAAAAATACTGGTATAATAGCTGTTCCAACTATGGCTTGAGTTAATGCTACATCAGGAGCAAGCAAATATTGATATAAAAATGCAATAGATGCGCCGGGAATACCTGTTAATATGGCTGCTTTTAGGAGATCTCGTTGTATTAGGGCAAGTATTGCCCCAGCAATAGTTAATATCATAAGAATGTATTCAATCATTTTGTTTCCTCCCCGTAATAGTATGCATTAGCTATTGCGTGGTTAGCAAATGGAGCAAGAATAAAGTAAGTAGCAGCCAATAGTGGCTGACCTAAAGCCAAAAGTGCAATAATACAACCCACATCAGCTATACCTAAAATGTGGACTCTAGCATACAACACTCTTTCCAGATCATCTTTGTATCTTATTATTCCTATAGCTGACAGCAAGACTAAAACAGATGAAATTATTAATATTGTAGATTTAATTAAGGTTAAGATATCTGTCACTGTAATCATCCTCGTAAAACTTTTGAAAATGCTATAGTTCCCACAGGCCCCAAAATTACCAGGGCGTAGGCTATTTCTTTACAGAAGCTAATGCCATACATATTTTGCACTAAAATCAAAATTGTGGCAACAGCTATGCTTAATCCAGTCACTCCCACCAATCCCATAGCAATGGTCTTTCTTGTAGCAATTCTTATGGTTGCGATTGCGAATATAGTGAGCGATGCAAGAAGAATATATTCTGATAATAATAGTAAATCCATTTAAATCCCTCAATCTTAATATTTACCGTTATTTTTTTAAGAAGTTTATTTATCAATTCGATTATTTATTCTAACATTCCCTTTATATATGGTTCAAAGGGGATAACATCACCTTTTTCTTTTGGAATGATAGTTGCAACTTTTAATATTTGCTTTTCAGAATCCAAATCAATGGATAGTGTTCCCGGTGTTAAAGTAATACTATTTGCAAGAATAGTCTGAGAAACAGGTCTTTTTAATTCTGTTTTGATTTCTACTACAACCGGTTCAACTTTTCCTGTTAGAGTTCTAGAAGCTACATCTATTGTTGCTTTTAAGATTTCAAATATTAGAACAATGAAATAAACAATACCATAGAATATTCTTGTTATAAACATAGGAATTAAACTCCTTTTTTCGATTCAATATGAATATAAATATTAAACATGAACTTGGCCCAACTTAAATGCTTTTAGAATATATTAAAGATTTTTAAAGCTATTTGTTTTTACCATGATAGTTACAATTCATCATTATAAAACATGATATATATAAAGATAACTAAAAAATTTTCATTTATTAACGCTAACAATTATCAATGAATTATATTTAAATTCAAAAAATTTTGTAAACTCTTATATATTTAAATAAGAAACCGTTTTTAGCAACAAAATAATAAAAAAGGGATTTAACTAGTCACTTCCACTAAGTAAACCACCTATAGCTCCACCAACACCCATGAATACAACATTGAGAATTAGTGCAGCGATTACTATTCCAATACCTGTAACAAAAGAAGCCGCAAATCCAGCTAAACCACCAAAAATCGTTCCTCCTATAATAAGCAAAATTGCCAATACAATAGCTCCGAATGCTCCGGCAACAGTAGCATTCCATAAACCGCCTAAAAGGCCTTCATGCACCCAATATCCAACTATTAATCCCGCTATAAAGAGGCCCAGGTTAGCCCCCCAATAAGGATTAATATAAACACCGAGATTAGCCAATATTATTGCCAGAATAAAACCTACAATAACTGGCCCCCATTTGACCATTAACATCTCCTCCTAAAATTTTTATAGAATTAGTTCTCTAACTAAGAATATTTAAATTTAATCTAATGTATTTAAGGAATAATTTATAGCTTGAAAAATATGGAATGATTATTAAACTATCATAATTAGGAATATAATAGTTATAAATATGAATTAAATTGAATTTATATATTGAATAAACCAAATTTTAGATTTATCCCCATATAACTAATTTAAGGTACATATAAAACCTTATAAAAACAAAAACTCCCCATATAAACAGGAATAATACCCCATATTTTTTTTTACATTTTTTAGAGGATAATGGTCTAAATAGTTCCAAACCTTTTGGTGTTAAAAGATCTAAAGTTAAATGACTTATAAAACCCAAAAATAGAGCTAAAAATGTTCCATACAACGTTATAGGAGCAGCAGGCAAGAAATATATTCCTAAAATTACTAAAACAATGTATATTGGCATTATCCTAACATTTAGACTTAATACTCCAATAAATACTGCAATAACCATTAAAGAAATTTTATCGGCCACATTAAAATCTTTTAATAAAAAATAAGCCCCTATTACAAATCCCGTCAATAAAATTGATAAAATAAAAATTCCAAACAATGAATGTGTAAAACCTCGATGTTTGGAAAAATACAATATTAATACAATTAAAACTAACAAAATCCCTATTAAAAAGGGTAATTTTAACATGTATAATACCAATGATAGGAGCAAACCTACTATTAATATTATATTACGGTTTTTTCTTTTAATTTTGTGGTCAATATCTATAATAGATGTTCCAACCACTGCTAGCGCAAGTAAAAATACATCCTGAAAAAAAGGGATAGTGAATAAAAGAGAAAAAAATACATGTTTCTTATATGAAGACACACAAACACCTTAAATTTTTATTTTATCATTTTAAAATAATTTAAAAATGTTATCATTTGATTATAAGATTTTTCAGAAGATCCAGGGTCAATAACACCATTTTCAGATACGACTTCGCAGGTTACAGCCGGAATTCCTGCCAGGTTACATTCATCTTCAAAAGCTCCTTTATAATATAAACCAGCTTCTCCATATGATATTAGTTCCGATGGTGTATTTTTGCTTATGTGCTGCGCAATTTTATAACTTTTTATGCATGGTTTCTTGGAACAAAATACACTCTGTCTTCCGGGATTACTTCTAAGTTTAGTTGAATGGAAATCTGCAACAGCATCTATATTAAGCATTTTTATGGTTTTAAGTAGAGTGTTAGATATACAACCATTTTTTGAAGCAGCTCGATTGATAT
Organism: Methanomicrobiales archaeon; assembly: GCA_049975245.1. Classification (GTDB taxonomy): domain Archaea; phylum Methanobacteriota; class Methanobacteria; order Methanobacteriales; family Methanobacteriaceae; genus UBA117. The sequence continues at coordinate 17,220 of JBNGDB010000019.1, read as the reverse complement.
CTATTCCTTTAAACCTCCTAGAATTTTCCATTGTAGCGAAAGGTATAGTGAATGGAACAATATATATTGTGCCTTTTAAATTCATATTTAGTAAATTATTAATTAGTTTTATAGAAGCAAGCTGTGGGGGCAATTCATTTCCATGTATTCCGGATGTTATAATTATTTTAGGTCTTCTCACTCCAATTTTAACCAAAGGAGTACCTTGAATCGATTTTTTGATTATAGTAGAAATTAAATCAGTTTTTGGAATATTTTCCATTAAAAATTTATTTTTTTGAATTTTTCCCCCAGTTTCATGAGAGATTATACTGATATCGATACTTATATCTCTCAAATTACTAAAAACCATCATTCACACCACAATAATCATACTGGAAAATATTTATTAATATATATTATCTAAATTACTTAATTAATTCTTAGATACGATTTTATATAAACATAACATGAAAATACAATATTATACTATTAGATTTAATGGTGATTAAATGGAAAAAGTGGTTCTAGCATTCAGTGGTGGATTAGATACTTCAGTATGCATTAAGTTACTTCAAGAAAAATATGACATGGAGGTAATAACAGCTTGTGTAGATGTAGGACAACCTCGAGAAGAAATAGATAGGCCTGCTTCTGTAGCTAATGAAGTAGGAAGCATAAAACATTACACAATTGACGCCAGAGAAGAATTTGCCGAAGATTTTATATTCAATGCAATTAAAGCAAACGCGCTTTACGAAGGATATGCTTTAAGTACGGCATTTGCCAGACCATTAATAGCCATGAAAATTGTAGAATTAGCTAAAAAAGAAGGTGCTACTGCAATTGCCCATGGATGTACTGGAAAAGGCAATGATCAATTCCGATTTGAATCAATTATAAGATCGATGTCTGAATGTAAAGTAATAGCACCTATCAGAGATTTAAATCTTACAAGGACAGAAGAAATGGATTATGCAAAATCTTGTGGAATACCATTACCAGAGGATAAACATTACAGTATAGATGAAAACTTGTGGGGTCGAGCCATTGAAGGTGATATTTTAGAAGATCCAATAGTAGAACCACCAGAAGAAGCATTCAGTTGGACTAGTTCCACAGAAAAAGCACCAGATAAAGCTGAAAATTTGTCTATAGAATTTAAAAATGGTGTCCCAATAGCTATAAATAACGAAAAAATGTTTCCATTGGACATTATCACTAAAAGTAATGAAATTGCAGGAATGCATGGCATTGGAAGAATAGACATCATCGAAGATCGAATTATTGGACTGAAATCTAGAGAAATATACGAAACACCCGGCGCTATACTTCTTATAACTGCTCATAAAGCTTTAGAACAGTTAGTTTTGACTAGAGAAGAGTTGAAATTTATTGAAACCGCCAGTAACACTTATTCGGAGCTAATTTATAATGGACTATGGCACGAGCCCCTTAGAGAGGATCTAGATAGTCTCTTTAATTCGATGCAAAAAAGAGTTACTGGACATGTTAATTTAAAATTACATAAAGGAAGTTTACGTGTTATAGGTAGAAAGTCCCCATACAGCCTATATCAAGAAGATATTGTATCATTTGATGATAAAGCTCTTGATCAACGAGAAATAGCAGGTATGGTTAAACATTATGGCATACAAGCCGCAAGTTACAATAAAATCTGTAAAAAGTAATTAAAAGATTAAAGAGGGTTTAAAACGTCGCCAATTAGTTTAATAGTATTAGGAACTGTAATCCTAATACTAGTAATCTTAGGTTTTGGAATATTGGTAAAAGCCCTTAAACTAGGTATAAAAATAGTTTTGCACATGATTATTGGTTGGATCTTATTATTCCTGGTTAATTTACTTCCCTTTATTAATATACCCATTAACATATTAACTATATTAATTGCCGGATTCGGAGGGGTAATTGGAGTTATTTTACTAGTAATTTTACAACTAATTGGATTATTCTAAAAAAGGGCATAAAAATATTTTTTAAAAATGGATTTATATAGATATTTTTAAAATAACAAAGGTATTAATCAATAGGTGGCATGAAAACCTTAGATATTAATTTTATTTGTTCACTGGCCGTAAAATTAAAACCATGTTTTTTAAGAGCCAGATCTCCAGCCTTACCATTTATATAAGCGGCTAAATAAGCCGATTCAAATGTATCATGGCCTTGAGATAAAAGTCCTGCCACCAAACCAGCCAAACAGTCTCCTGTTCCTCCAACAGTCATCCCTGAATTTCCAGTTTGATTAAGTTTAATATTTTTTCCATCGGTAATTATATCAACAACGCCTTTAAGTAGTATAATAGTTTTAGATTTGTAAGCACTATTTTTCACAGTTTTAATATTATTATCTAATTTTTCTGAGATTTTAGCTCCAAATATGGCTTTGAATTCCCCGGAATGAGGAGTAAGAACCACTTTTTTTTCTGTTTTTTTAATATTATTTAAAATTTCTTCATCCAACATGTGCAATGCATCTGCATCAATTACCACTGGTTTAGTAACCTTAGAAAGTATATATCTTACAGATATTACAGTTTTTTCGTCTCTTCCCAAACCACACCCAATGAGAACAGAATCAACTTTATTTGATAATTCTAAAATGGAATTTGCATCATTCATGGTTATAACATCTTCTGAAAAACTCCTTACAATAAGATCTGGAGAATATGATCTTATATTTGATGCAACAACATCTGGTGAAGCAACATAAACCAGATCCACTCCTGATTTCAGTGCAGATAAAGCTGCTAGAGCCGGAGCACCTGAATAATATTTACTACCCCCAATTACTAGTACTTTGCCATTATTACCTTTATGTGAATGCTTAGTTCTTTTTTTTAATCTTAAAAGATCTCCTTTGCCCGTGAAAATTTCCGCCTCTTTAGGAATTCCTATATCATTAACAATTAATTTACCAACATATTTATCAGCATAATTAAGGCCTCTTTTAGCTTTATGAAAAGTAATAGTAACATCTGCGTATACTGCTTTATCAATTACTGTGCCATTTAAAGGATCTAAACCAGTGGGAACATCCACTGATATTTTTAATTCATTATTTTCATTAATTAAATCTACAGCAGTTGAAATTGGTTCCTTGAGTTTACCTTGAATTCCCGTTCCCAGTATGGAATCAATCACTATATTTGCATTAATAGTTTTTAGGAGAGAAGAATCATTTATTAAATTAATTTTTAATTGACTTATGGATGGATTCATATTTTGGAGTATATCCCATTTTTCCCTAGATTCTTTAGATTTAATAAGATCGGGGTGAGTTAAAAGAAATATTTCAACTTGAAAACCATGATTCAGCAAATGTCTGGCAGCTACAAAACCATCCCCCCCATTACCTCCACTTCCAGCAAATATTGCTACCTTGCATGGTTTGTTAGTATTTTTTATATAATCAGCCACAGATTTACCTGCATTTTCCATTAATGAAGATTTAGATACGCCTAACTCTTCTGCATTAGTATCTATTACCATCATATCCTTGGGAGTCATGGTATCACTATTTATAGATTATAAAACAAATTATATTTAATTTTATAGTATTAAAAAAGATCATTAATTCATTTACGATTCATGGTGATCCTTTGCCTAACCCCTACTTTAACACTCCGGATAACATACCCATAATACCCGGCCATATGCTTATTTATGCATTATTGGCCCTTATAGGATTAATAATTTATGGTTTTATTGGATCAACATTAATTATGGGATTGGATCCAGTTAATGCAGTCTATTATACCATAATAACCGTTGCAACTGTAGGATATGGTGACATTTCACCTGTTACACCAATACAGAAAATTTTTGCAATAACGCTGGTTTTGGGCGGAGTAGGATTAATAGCATATGTTTTTACTTTAACAATAACGGTGGTGACTATGGCAGTGGAAGAAATTACTTCGGGCGCAAAATTAAGAAGATTAATGTCTGAGACTAAAAATCATTTTGTTTTATGTGGATATGGGAGAGTTGGTGCGGCCGTATTCAAAGAATTGAAAAAAAGAAATCAAAAAACTATAATAATTGAAAAAAACAGGAACGTTGTGGAGAAGGAGTTGTGGGAAGACCCTAATGTTCTGGCAATGCCTGGAGATGCCACAGATGAAAGTGTTATGAAAGATGCAGGTATAAAGAGAGCAAGGGGGGTTATAATAACCACAGGTGATGATGTGGACAATTTATTCATAACTCTTACTGCTAGAGAATTAACTCCGGATATATGGATAGTCTCCAGGGCAAGTAAAAGTGAAAATATTCGGAGGCTCTATCGTTCAGGAGCTAACCGTGTTATATCGCCAGAAACCAGTGGAGGAGAAGATATATACTTCGCTGCAATAGAACCTACCATGATGAAAATTACTGTAATGCACGATGTTGAAGATATAAGAAAGGAATCTGAAATTATTATTAAACATGGATGTACTTTAGAAGATATTGAATATCATTTACCTGAATTTAGAAGACCTTTAGCTAGAAAAATAGGAATATCCAAACTAGAAGAATTAAATGGATTTTTAGAAAGTTTAGAACGGGATCCTGCGCGTAAAAATTCTCTAGAACGTGTTTATGAGTCAGTAAGTGGGATACATTCCCACTGGATATCTGGACCAGACAAAGAAACCTTGAAAAAGGTAGTGGATGAAATAGAAAAAGAAGGAATTCTTTTAGGTGTTGATCTTGATGAAGATCAAATTAAAGAAGAAGCTAGGAAACATGGCCGCCTAGTGGAAGTAGTTATAAAACCTGAGATGAAAATTACTGAAAACCATGATGTACACGATATAAGAGAAGAGGCAGAAATAATATTGAAACATGGCTGCGTACTGGAAGACATTGAATACTATCTTCCTGGTTTTAGAGAACCTCTTCATAGAAAAATCGGTTTATCCGAACTTGAGGAAATGGAAAGGTTCATGGATAAATTAGAGCCTGATAAAAATAAAATGGAAAATCTTGATCGCCTATATTCTCTTTCTGGAGGAGGAATACATTCCCACAGAGTAAGTGGACCAGACACGAAAAGTTTAGGAAAAGTGGAAAAAGAGCTGGATAATAAAGGGTTTTTAGTGGGAGTAAATCTTTCCAAGGAAGAAATTAAAGGTGCAATTGATAAATATGGTACTACTGTAGAACTTTTATTAAAACATCGCGTAGGAGAATTAGATGACAAAAAAATAATAGTTAAAGAAGGTGGCCACATACTGGATTCTAAACATTATTTCCCCGGAGTAAGGCAAGTTATAACCCGGAAACTTTATATTAGAAATATGGAAGATGTGAAAAATTGTGAAAAAGAACTTGATAACCTAGATGCAAGAAGATCCCTAGAAGCACTCTACAATATATCAAGAAATATTCATTCACATACTGTATCTGCTGCTGACGTAAAAACTATAAAAAACATAATATCTGCACTTAAGAAAGAAAAATTGTTATTAGGCGTTGATTTGCCTGAAAAAGAAATATGGAATATTGTTGAAAAAGAAAATGCAGACAAATTCTGTATTGAATAAGAAATATATATTTTTTAACTAAAAAAAATATTTATGAACTATTATTAAAATAGTTCATGTAGATTAAACTTGAAAGCACCTAAATTTCCACCGAAGTTTCCAGCACTAATTTTTAAAACACCAGGGACTGTTACTGCAGCTTCAATACCTGCTTTCATTGCTGATTTTACAGATTCTTCATCTAAACCGTCAATTACTATTTCATAAACTCCATTTACATCATCAGGAATTTCAGTATCTTCAACTTCGTCTTTGAGGGTTACACACATCTTTTCATTGGTTGAAGCTCCTAAAAATTTGTACTTGTTGGATCCTACTTTAGAACCTGAAGCAACCACTCCTCCAGGGAAAGGTGTAATAGTTCCAGCCACACTGGCAATTGCATCTACTGCTGCTTCTGCAGCTAATAGTCCTGCAGCTTGATTTTCAGCGAGTATAAAAAAGTTCCCACCGGCAACTCCGGCTTTTATTCCTAATTCACCTTCAACTAAGAAATCGCCAGACATTAGGGGTATGGAATAGATAGTTCTCCCAGCTAATTCTAGTTTTTTCTCATAACCATCACCGAAATACTTCAATTTTAATCCGGTTTTTAATTTTTCATCAGCATCATCCATATTGTCAAATACTGCAGTTGTTGCAGCAGTTAGAATACACATTCCAACACGTTCTAATAATTCATGATCTAGTTTATCTTTGTTCATATTACAGATCATTATTACATACCCTGGTCGGCCGTCAGGTGTTTCCTCTGGAGGAACATAACAATCTATGCCTGCTTCTGCTGGGCATCCTATGACTGAAGTTCCATAACCTGTGGCTTCTGTTGCTGCTATCTTAGCTAGTTTTTTTGTTGCTGCGGTAACAAGTAATCTTGATACTTGTATACCAAATGCTTCTGCAAAAGTATCTTCTATTTCCACTCCGTTTATTTCCATGATTATCACCTTTTAGTATATGAGAGTGGTATATGAAGAGAAGTTATATATTTTTCCATTTAATTTTTGTTCAAAAAAATAGATTTAAACTATTAAAACTTGCCATTAATCTACTTAATGGTTTTAATAGTTAATTTTGGTTTAAATTAGCTTAATTTTTCCATAATAATTTAATAAAGTACTTTTTGATTATTGCTAAAAATTTAATTAGAGATTTTAATTTTCTCTGAAATTTTGAATTTTTATTTAAATCGATATCCAACAATTAAAAGGTTATAATTTCCGGGATATTCTCTCGATAACTGTACTTCCAAAGTAAGGAATAACTGCTATTCCAATTATGGATGTCATCCAAAAAGATATCAATCTTTCAACTACTGTTGCTGCAGCACTAATTGATGGGGGAACTCCTGCATAGGAGTATAAAACTATCATTATTCCGTCTATTGCCCCCAATCCTCCGGGTAAAAATGGAATTAATCCAATTAGGCTGGCTATGACAAAAACTTCTGCTATTATAATTAGTGAGATGTCAGCATTGAATGCGGAAAAGACTATGTAGACCCTAATTATTTCCATAAACCAGATGAAAAATGATAGAGGAAGTCCGTAGTATAGTACTTGTTTATCTTTAATCATTATCCTTATACTATCCTGAAATCCATGAATAGCTTCCAGAGCTTTTTCTTCAATTTTTTGGGATCTTTTTTTTGAAATTTTTTTAATAATTCGCACTAACCACAAAGTAAATCTTTTAGCAATATTTTTATCTACTGAAATAAAAATTGCCACGAAAAATACGACTACAATTATTATTAGGGCTATTATTAAGGCTAAAACTATCCATTGTGGTAATTTAAAAAATAATACCATTGAAATAATTGTTAAAATAGATAAAACTATGAATGGAAATGTATCAAGACCTCTGTCTGCAATAACGGTTGCAAAAGAATTTTCAAAAGGGGTTTGAGAGTATTTGCTGAGAATATAAGCCCTTACCGGTTCTCCACCACCCCTTGCACTAGGGGTTATATTGTTTATAGCCATACCCACCATGAGCATTGGTAACAGGTGCCATTTTTTTATAGAAATTCCAACTGCATCAGTTGTAATGGACCATCTAAGTGTCCATAAAAAATATGTGAAAATTTGAATTATTATTGCCAAGATAATGTACCAAATATTCGCCATTCGAATTGCGCTCTCAATCTGGCCGGGGCCTATGAACATTATCATTGCTATAAGTACGCCTATTCCTATAGCCATTAAAAGTAAAACTTTATGTTTCATATGGTCCTCTTGAAATTAAATAGAAATATAAATTGAATATCTAAATAATTTAATATCGATATAAGAAATATTACTTATTACAATTGGATTACATCATAATTAAATGTTTTAGGATCCAGTAAAACCAATGTTTTTTCACCAGTTACATATCCACATACTTCACCAGGATTAATAACAAGTGTATCCTCCTCTTGGATATTTAATCTATGTGTATGTCCACGTATAATCACATCATAGTTTTTACTCTTTTTTAATGCATCCACTATCGCTTCATTAGTTCCGTGAAGTAAGCAAAATCTTTTATTTTCAATATTAAATTCTTTAAAATCTTCTAAAAAGCATAATTTTTCATATGCTTTTTTAAGTCCATTTCTTTCCCCGTCATTGTTTCCAAATACTGCTAAAAATTTTGGTTTAAGCCTTGAAAACTCTTTTACTGTGAATGGAGATATTAAATCACCGGCGTGTATTACCAAATCAACTTTTTTCTTATTCAAAATATCCACTGCTTTGTTTATGGCGTATAAATTATCATGGGTGTCAGCTATTATTCCAATCATGATAGTTAATATTGGCTTTAGATTATAATAAATAGTATTAATTGGAGTTATACTCAACCAGTGATGGGTATAATCTATATTTTCACATAAAATTTTAAAAAATAATTGCATGATTATTTTTGGAATAAAGAATAAATTATTCTAATATTTTAATTGAATTAGTAAACTTTATATATCAATAATTAAAGATTAAATGTAAGCCAAATTTTGGCTTTATTAGGAAGTGATGAATTGTTTGAAAGTAGTTACAATAAACAACAAAACTATTCAACTCCTGTAAACGTGGGAGAAGAATATGATGTTAAAATTGAAGATGAAGGTAGAGATGGCGACGGAATTGCCAGAGTAGAAGGCTTTGTGGTATTTGTATCAGGAGCTAAAGTCGGCGATGAAGTCAAAATTAGAATAAACTCTGCCCGAAGAAAATTCGCTTTTGCAGAAATAGTCGAATAAATTAAATATATTATTAAATATTAAATTAAGGTTCTTGAAAATTGATTTATTTGATTTTCATGAATTATTTATTTTTTGAAATTTAATTAAAAATATTGCTTTTAAACTTAAATTAAATATTAATACCTCATTATTATAGATTATAATATAATATATTCATTTATAGTTCTAATGGAAACTTATTTTTTATTATCTGAAGATAAGATGCCGATATAATTTCTTTTAATTTTATAAATCTACTTTTTACATATAACTGAAATTAGATAAGGACTAAATTTATATGCTGTGCTGATTATCTTTAATACGGTATTAATGATAGGTCATTTAAATAGAACAGATATTAAAATAATATTCGAACATTTAGGCATACTTTTTCAAGGAGTGGGAGTTGCAGTTCTGATCCCGCTAATAGTGGCCTTGGTGTATGCTGAAAATAATTATATTGCATTCATTATACCTTCAGCAGCATCTATCCTAATTGGAACAGTACTTCGAAAATTTTTATCCGGCAAAGGAATAATTAAACTTAAACATGGTATGATTGTAGCTGGTCTAGCGTGGTTATGGGCTGCACTTATCGGTAGTTTCATTTTGATGTTAGCTATTAATATTGATTTTTTAAATGCATTTTTTGAGAGCATGTCTGCCTGGACTGGAAGTGGTCTTTCCATTTTCACTAACGTGGAAGTATTACCCAAATCTATTTTATTTTTACGAAGCATAGAACAGTGGATTGGGGGTATAGGAATAGTAATTGTAGTTATTGGGATATTAATAAGGCCAGGAACAGCTGCAGCTCGATTATACAAATCAGAAGCTAGAGAAGAGAGAATAAGACCCAGTATAGTAAACACTGTTAAAACAATATGGTGGATATATTTATTCTACACTGCATTGGGAATAATCCTATATATATTGGCAGGAATGCCCCTTTTTGATGCAATTAATAATACATTGACCAATCTTTCCACTGGTGGAATGTCTATTAATAATAATAACATCGGAGCCTATAATAACAATTTAATATATGTTATAACCATGGTGTTAATGATAATTGGAGGTACCAGCTTTTTAGTGCATTATAAAGCTATAAAAGGTAAAGTAATTGATGTTATTAAGGACATACAATTTCAGGCCATGATAATCATATTAACACTATTTTCTATCCTTATGATTTGGAATACTGATCTCGGTATTATGAATTCTGTTTTTAATGTTGTTTCAGCCCTAACATGTACTGGATCCAGTATACAGCCAACTAATGTGATGATTAATTGGCCTCAATACGCTAAAGTATTGATAATAGCCCTTATGATGATTGGTTGTGCTGCAGGTTCCACTACTGGTGCTATAAAATTAATAAGAATAGTTACTGTACTAAAAGGAGTTTATTGGGAATTATTACGTATTTTGTCTCCGGCGGGAACTGTTATACCCCGCAAGATATCCGGTAAATCTGTAAGTGATGTGGAAATCAGAGAAGCAGGATCATATGTTTTCTTATATTTAATTTTTATTTTTATAAGCTGGACTATCCTTGTTAGCCAAGGATACGATGGATTAAATTCTCTTTTTGAAGTATTCTCTGCCCAAGGTAATGTTGGACTTTCCATGGGAATAGTGTCTCCAAATATGCCGGATGTGGCTCAATTAGCTATGATAGGGAATATGTGGATAGGAAGATTAGAAATAATTCCAATAATGGTTATATTAAAAAGTTTTTTAGATATATTTAATCGCATATAGATAAATTTTTAAGAGTATAATTGAAAATTTATATGCTAGACATTTTAAAATCTTGACGAACAATGATTTTATAAACCTATCATATGATAATTTAAAAAATCTTTCAGAAAATATGCTTTTAATTAAAAGGTGTGGACATGTATGTAGTTATTATGGGCGGCGGCCGAGTCGGACTTAACTTGGCAGCATTTTTAGTATCAGATGGACATGACGTAACTCTTATAGAAAATGATGACAGTTTATGTGGAAATGCAGCAGTAGAATTAGATGCGCTAGTCATATGCGGAAATGGTACTGACACAAAAACATTAGAAGAAGCAAATATAAAAGATGCTGATGTTTTCGTAGCTGCTACCGGTAATGACGAAACAAACCTCTTATCTTGTATTTTGGTAAGAGAATACGATATACCCAAAATCATTGCCCGGGTTAGCAACCCTGATCATGAAGAAGCCTTCCGTAAAGTAGGTATTGACGATGTAATCAGCCCGGAACTCACTGCAGCCGGATACCTTGAAAAACTTATTACCCGTCCCAAAGTGGCTGATCTAATTGTAATAGGAAAAGGAGATGCAGAAATATTGGATATACCAGTGGAAAACAAAAATGTTATTGGAAAAACTATTGGAGAAATAAGTCCCACTGACGATTACATTATTGTCGCACTATATAATAATGGGGAAATTATTATACCCAATTCAGATATGACTCTAGAAAAAGGAAATAAAGTTTCTGTTCTAGTTAAAACCAAAAGTGTGAAAAAGATCACTAAATTATTCACTAAATAATAATCTTCAGAAAAATAATTTTATTATATACAGGCAATTATGGATTTAATTACTCATTTTATAGTTCCCTATATTATTCTGTTTTTTGCAAAAAGCAAATACAAATTAGAAGGTGCTTTAGGGGGAATTTCAATTGATTTTGATACGTTTATCGTATTTGTGGGAATATTATTTCCTCAACTTTTTATTTTCACGCACCGAGGCATAACCCATTCCTTTATCTTCGGTTTTATCAGCGCATTAATCTTTCTATTTATAATTACCCGTAATCCAATTCAAAATTTAATAGGGAGACTAATAAGAAGAGATCTTAATCTTAAATTCACCAAAAAAACTATTTTATTAGCTTATTTTGGAGTTTTAATTCATTTGTTACTGGATTTTCTTACTACGGGAGGTATACCTCTTTTTTATCCAATTTCAATCACCCGATTCAGTGCTGAAATTTACAGTTATATTGATCCGGTTACCACATTAGCTGCTTTAGTGGTTCTAGCCACTATATACTTCAAAATTGATGTAAAATATAAAAAAGCGGTTATGATAATTTTCATGGTAATGCTAATCTCCTTTGGAGGAATTAGAATATATGAAAAGAATGACGCTATAAATTCTCTTAAAATGGAGATGAATGATAATTTCACTCAGATAGAAGCATATCCAACTTCGGATATGTTTTTATGGCAAGTAGTGCTTATTGATCCTGAAAAACAATATTATAAATTATATGAATACAACGGCATTAATGGAAATAATAGTTTTAATGGAAACTTCCAAACATTAACTATTAAAAATGGAAGCTACCAATCCGCTGTATCTGCTGTAAACCAGGCCGATCAATTGATTGAAGTAAAAGAATTCAGATGGCAAGCCTTCTATACATGTGTAGATGCTCAATATGAAAATAATCAGTGGAAATTAACATATTACGATTTTATAGGTTCTTATTCAACTAGAAACAATTTAACTGTGTATATAAAATAGTTATAACTCAATTACCATAAGTGAAATTTTGATAAAAATTAAATTCCTCTAAAAAATTGTAATGCTAGCTCAATATGTTTTGAGCCGTTATCAACCCATGGGCCGTGGCCGGGTAATAAATATTCTACTTTTAAATCATTTAATTTTTCTATGGATCGTTTCATGTCATTAATATTGCCGCCAACATCTAATCTTCCAAATCCACCATTGGCAAAAACCGTATCTCCAGAAATAAGGGTTTTTCCATCGTATAAACATATTCCTCCAGGAGTATGGCCCGGCGTATGGATTACTTCAAAATCATGGATTTTATCCCCTTCCTTAAGGTAATAATCCACATTTACAGGAGTAAAAGACCTTCCAAACATGTATGATACGGTAGCTATTTCATCACCCGTTTCCACGGCCGGAGCATCTGTTTGATGTATTGCTATTTTTTGAGAGTATAAGTGGTCTCCACCGGCGTGGTCGTAGTGACAATGCGTATTAACAATTAATGATATATCCTCTAGAGAAAGATCTGACTGTTCAAGTGAATTCATTATATATTGTTCATTATCGCCAGTACCAGTATCAACCATTATATCATCAAATATATAAATATTTGAATCAAACCCTACACCCTCAATTACCAAAATATCATTTATTTTTTCCAAAATTACACCTTAATAAATATTATAATGAATGAATATGATTTATTTTTTTATTTAATTATTTCTTTATGTACAGATGCCTAACATAAAACTATAATAAGAAATTTAATTTACTTTTAAGTTTATTTATTCTTCAAAAAAAATTATAGTGGGGTCACCGGGATTTGAACCCAGATCCTAGGATTTCTCTTGTCTCAGTACTCCAATTGGTCATCATACTGTCCTCAGAGCGCGCATTTTCTTCAAAGACAACTGGAGTCCCAGATGATAGCCTGGTTACACTATGACCCCTAGAACTATTGCATATAGTAGCTTTTTGTGATTAAAGCTTTAAAAACTATTTAAAAAGCCAAGGGTGAGATTTGAACTCACGTGTAATGGATCTGCAGTCCACCGCTTCGCCTCTAAGCTACCTTGGCATAGTATTTATAGTTACGTATTGTTGATATTTAAACTTTACGGAGAATAGTTTTTTCTAATAATTTACATTATTTTATAAATCCCATTTTCAATTACCAATTTTTCCAAAAATGGCATTAATAATATCTATTTTAGACTACATGGAAATATATTTAAATGAATATTTAAATAAAAACCCTAAATAGTAGATTAGGTGATAATTATGGTAAATGCTTGGGATCCGATATCCGCTCTAAATCTTGTTTTCTGCATTATAATTGTTTTACTCGGAACGTGGGGTTACACCAAAAAGAAGAACTTAATGGCCCTTTATATTGGTCTAAGTTTTGGATTATTCGGATTATCCCATTTTGCAGTCCTTATTGGTGCAGATAGCTCAGCAGTAACCTTATTAATACTCAGAAGTTTAGGATATTTGGTTGTAATATTTACATTATTTAAAACAGTTTTTCTGGATAAATAACAATATGAAAATTTGTCTTATTATCTTAAAAAATTATTATCTTAAAAAATTCCGGAAGAAAAAAATGGTTTTACAATTTAAAACATCAATATCCATAGATTATATGATTTTTTTTCATCTTTAGACATAAATCATAATACTGCTTTAAATAGATCTGAAAATAAAATGGGTAATTCTTTATCTAGTATTTTTAAACCAGATTCAGTTATGCCACCCCTGGTAGCGACCCCTGAAATTAATTCATCAAAATCCATTTCTAAAAGTAAGGTTGAGGTACCATCTAATGTTACTTTTACGAGATCTTCCACTTGACTTTCAGACAAACTGCCTTTTATTGCTGCTTGTTCTGAATACTTTTTGCAGATAAGAGAAATAAAAGCAGGGAAACAGCTTGTTAAAACAGTAGCCATAGCCATATTATCTTCTGATATTATTTTTGTTTCACCCAATCCATTGAAAACGAAATTTACGTAATTTAAATCCGTTTCACTTACTTTATCATTGTGAGCTATAAGTGTAATGCCTTTTCTAACTTTAGAAGTAATGCTGGGTATAACATGGGTAATTTTACCTGGGAAAATACATTCCAAATCTTTTATATTGATCCCTGCAGAAATATAGATAATATGTGCATCAGGTGATAAATATGGAGTGATTTCTTCTAAAACATCTTTTAATTGATTGGTATTAACCATTAGAAAGATTTTATCGCATTTTCTAGCTAAAACCTTTTTGTCATATGTTATACTAATTTTAGGGTTATTAATTTTTAATTCATCCAATTTCTCCATGCTTCGAGTTGAAATGATCATTTCATCAGATTTAATAATTTCTTTAGATAAAATTCCATCAATAATCATTTTTCCCATATTTCCATAGCCTATAAACCCTATTTTATTCATTCTAACACCTTAATTAATATTTAGAAAATTATAGTAATATTATTTATATAAAAGGTCCTTATTCCTATTTATGATTTTTAATCTTTAAATCATGGAAAATCATGAATAATATTCCCAAATAAACTGAAATTAATAAAATTTTAGTGATTTGATGGTATTTAGAATTTAATTAGAATTCGGCTATTACCAGCATTTCATAATCTTCAGTAGTAAGTTTATCTTTTCTACTGAAATTTCCCAATTTACAGCCCAATATATCTATTTTTTGGAAATTTAAAGATTTCAGAAGCCAATTGATTTCAGAAGGCATGTAATATCGTTCATTACAATTTAAAATCATTTTATTGCCTTTATCATCCTCTATTTCTAGCTCATATTCATCACGAAGGGTCATGAGATTAAAATTATTTGCACGGTTAATCTGGGTGGTGGATTTTGAGTTAATAAAATCTTTAACTGAATGGAATAGGGGATATAAACCATTTAAAGTAGTGAAAATTAATTTACCATTTGGTTTCAATGCTTTGGCGGCGTTTTTAAGAATCTGAAAATTCATTTCATCAGTTTCCATTAATGGAAATGCTCCTTCACACAACATGATTACAATATCAAACTGATCTTCAAAAGGGAGGTTTCTAGCATCGGCAATATGGAAATCAATGTTTAATCCTGAAATTTGTGCTTTTTCCCTTGCTTTTGCTATCATTGATTCTGATAAGTCAATTCCAGTGATTTTATATCCTCTTTTAGTCAGTTCAATTGTATGTCGGCCTGTACCACAACCAATATCCAGTATTTTTAAATTTTTATTGTAATTTATCTCTTTTTCTATGAAATCCACTTCCCCCATTGTGCCTTCCGTGAATATTTCATTATCATATTTTTCTGCATAATTTGAAAAAAGTTGTTCGTACCATCTCATCATACCATATCCTCATCAATAGATCGGTTAATATAATTTTTTATATTTATTGAATAGTCCAGATTCTATTCCCTCTTTTACAATTTGGTGTAAAAAATTAACATCTTCTATTATCCAATGTATGTATTGCTTCATATACTGAGAATTATTGTCTTCATAGTTAATTAATTTATCTTTTATAAGGTTTTGTTTATTTTCGTCTATTATTTTCAGTTTTAAATTTCCTTTTATCGCTTTAGCCATGTTTTGCATTGTATCTTGTAAAAAATTAGAAAGAAGTGATAGTTCTGGTCCTTCATATTCTTTTAATTCTAGTTTTGTGGCTATAATGGAAATATTGCCCGATAGCTGATAGTTTAGTGTACTAATATTATTATAGAATTTTACATCCTCTGAAACATCAATAAAACTATCCTGAAGCTTTTTAATGCCTGATTGAAGATTATTATATTCTAAAATTAGATTATTGAATCCTGAAACGGCCCTATTATGATCATAATTACTAAATGATGAAACAAATACATTTTTTCCATATTTACTATTAGCCATAAAAGTTTTAGCTAGTTGTAGAGGTAAATCCACTGTAATGCGGTTTGGAAATATAATATAAGCTAAAATTAGTGCTATTAGGGCCCCTAATGTAATATCTATTAATCTGGCTATTCCATTATCAATTATGGTTCCGTGAGGCCATAAAAGTACTATGAATATGGTCATGGCCATGACTGAAGGTCCTATATAGTAAGGTAAAAATGCTCTAAATAAAAATATCATTATAAAGGCCAACCATACTAATAAAAAATGTGGAAATAGAAAACCTAAAATAACTGCTAAGATTACTCCCAATAAATTAAATGATACCCTTAAAAGCATATTATTAATTGTACTGGTAATATCCGGTTTAAGAACAATTAAAATACCCATAATTATCCATAAAGCAGCTCTACTTTTAGTGATATGTACCAACGCAAGACCAATTGTCATGGCAATTGTAAAACGGATAGTATGGCGCATGTACATATTTTCAAGATTAAAATTTGCTTTAATGATTTGTTTAAGCGGATTTGATGGTTTATGTAGTTTAAAATTACTCAGATTTTTACTTTCATCTTTTAATAATCGATTTACATTGTTAAAGATACCGCCCATATCGTTAGCTATGGTGGCCGCAGCTTTTAAATCCTTATATTTGTTCAATTTACTTTTTTGATTTATATTTTCCAGATACCTATTAAACTCAGTTAAATCAATATTGTTATCTCCTCTAACAATTATTTCAGCAATTCTATCTCCGGTTTTATCAGCTGCAACCAAAAATTGTTTGAAAACATTGAGCGATGGAATAGATAATTTAGATTTAATCATATTACTGTAACCTCTAAAACCCGCCAAATATGTTCCTAATCGTAAAATATTATATAAATTTCGTTTTAAAGAGATATTTTCTAAATTTTTTCTGACTGTATACGTTGAATGAATTGAATTATCTGATTTAAAAGTTGAAGCAATTAATTTTCTAATATACCTTTTTCTTTCCAAAAATTTTGGGATGAGCAAAATTGAAGCT
>JBNGDB010000018.1:12980-46948 GCA_049975245.1 Methanomicrobiales archaeon | reverse complement strand
GAACCCCACCAGTTGTTTTCAGCTTGAACTGTTACACCCCCGGCTGCTGCTACGTCTATTATTCCATTATTAAGTATACGGTTAAAGTGAAGTGATGTGTTGCTTGCTGCATAGAATGCTCCAACAGTTCCAGATGAACCGTTAAGACCACCTGCTCCTATGGTACCGCTTCCAGTTCCTGGGCCTGGGAGGCCACCTGGCCCTCCGCGTCCACCGTCACCGGCTGCGTTATCAATAAGATTATTAGAATTAACAGTTAAATTTCCGCTGTTGTAATAAATGGCTCCAGCGTTTCCACCGATGCCACCGTTACCACCAGCACCACCACTGCCGTTACTGTATGAATCGGCACTAGCTCCACCCTGACCACCTTCACCACCTTGACCACCGTCTCCGGCTTGGTTTTGGTTTAGGTTTGAATCAGTTATGGATCCAGTAGCTCCGTTGTTATAGTAGATTGCTCCACCATTACCACCAGCACCACCTAGACCTCCAGCACCACCTCTATAGGCTGAACCTCTGTTTGGCCAGTTGCTTTTAGCATCTCCACCTTGACCACCAGCACCACCTTGACCACCGTTTCCGGCAATGTTTTGGTTGATGGAAGAGTCTGTAATAGTGAAAGTGCCTGTTCCTGTGTTGTATATAGCACCACCATTACCAGCAGCACCACCGGTACCGCCAATACCTCCGGCACCACCAGCACCCAAGAAATCTCTGTCACGTCCATCTCCTCCAGAACCCCCAATTCCACCGTTTCCAGCAGAATTAGAGTATATGTCTGTTTCAATTAGTGAAAGGTTTCCTTGGTTGTATATGGCTCCACCGTTTCCACCGGGACCTCCAGTATGTCCATCGTAACCTGTTCGATGAGCCAAATTGCCATCAGCTGCAGAAGCTCCAGTTCCTCCGTTACCTGCAGTATTGGAATAGATATCAGAACCTTCAACATCAGTGCTTCCACTGTTGTAGATAGCTCCCCCATTACCACCAGAACCTCCGGTTCCGCCGATTACTATTTCAGTACCACCAGTACCTGCATTTCCAGCGTAGTTATGGTGAATTTGGGTATCACTCATGGTTAATGTTCCAGTTGTGCATATAGCACCACCGTTACCACCATTACCACCTTCACCTAGCGTTACTCCATTACCACCGTTTCCAGCACGGTTATTGTAGAATTCACAGCTTTCTAGATTTAATAGTCCAGTGCTGTAAATTGCACCACCGTGTCCACCGTCAAAACCGTTAGAGTGTAAAGTAACTACCCCATTACTTCCATTTCCGGCACGATTATCATAAACTTGAGTATCAGTTAAGTAAAGGTTTCCGGTGCTGTAAATTGCACCACCAGAACCTCCGATACCACCGTAAATGAAACCACCGTCTCCGGCTTGATTATTTCTTAAAACACAATTTATTAAGTAAAGGGTACCCTGGTTCCAGATAGCACCACCATTGTCGCCGTCAGGAGATAAGAAAGATCCGTCGGGTGCATGGCCGTTCTGGAAAATTATGTTAGTAAACGAAACTGTCACACCCGGCAGAATATGGATTATCCTACCAGTTCCACTACCATCTATGGTTGCGGTTCCTCCACTCATAACATTGAATGTTAGGTCCTTATCAATAACCAAATTTTCATAAAAAGTTTGGCCATCTTCAAGAAGGATGGTATCTCCACTTATGGAATGGTCCAGTGCATCTTGTATGGTTGTTGAACTATAGATTAACGTGCCACCTCTCCAAACTTGAGGGTCGGGTAAGGTGGTATTGTTAGTTGTGTTGTTGGTAATGTTTTGGGCTACAGGATCTGTAGTGTTATTTGTGATTGCATCATCTGGCGATTCTGCTGCCACAACACCCATTGTAACTGTTGCGAATATAAGTGCGAATGTGATTAATGCTAACTTTTTTTGCATGTTTCTTTTCAGTTTTTCACCTCCCCTTAATTTTTAACATGCTTATAGACTTGTTAAAAAAAGTATTATTCTTTTTTAACTAAGCAATCATATGTGAAAACTATATAATAAACTTATGGTAGATTGTGACTATTTTCACATAAACTCATTTCGTTATATTTACTAAAACAACAATAAACCATTTTAATCAGGAATAAACAGATTTATTTATTGATTTAAACCTTTATAACAGCAAAAAAATAAAAAATATTATAATATACCAATATAAAGTATAAAATTAGAATTTATTAAGTTAACATTAATGAAGATGAAATAAATGAAAAAATCAAATTCTTCTCTTGTCAGTATTTTGAATTCTACATCTGCCGGTATAATATATCTTAAACCTATATTGGATAGGGACTCTAAAATTATTGATTTTAAATATGATTTAGTTAATGATGCAGCTGAAAGTTTATTAGGTTTAAATAAAAGCATAGTAGGTTCTAATTACATTGAAAATAATGATAATAACTCAAAATATGAAATATTTAATAAATTAGTAGAAGTAGTAGAAAAAAATGTTACTTTGGAATTTTTAGAAAAAAAAGATAATAATGTATTATTTAATGTTAATGCTTCTCCTTACCTGGAAGGAGTTATACTAACTTATTCTAAAATCCTGTCGAGAAAAAAATTAGTAAATTCCCTAGAAGAATCAGAGAATTATTATAAAACCATATTTGAGAATACTGGAATGGCAATGGCAATAGTTGAAGAAGATACTAAATTTTCACTGGTAAATTCTGAATTTGAAAAAATAACCGGATATTCTAAAGAAGAAATATTAGGTAAAAGTGGTCTGAAACTAATTTTCAATGAGGAAAAAGATAAATTAATAAAATATCATAAATTAAGACTCTCCCATCCAGAAAGAGCTCCTCAAAACTATGAAGTAAAAGTAGTAGATAAAAAAGGAAACTTTAAAGACGTTTTAATCACCGCCACCATCATTCCTGGCACCAAAAAAACATTATTATCAGTTTTGGACATTACTGAAAAAAAGAGATCTAGAAATATTTTAAAGGATCGTGAAAAACAATTAAGCTTACTAACGGATAATATGGCCGATATTATTGGGCAAATCAGTCCATCATGGAAAATAGAGTACATAAGTCCCTCTATAAAAAAAATTTTAGGATATAATGTAGAAGATTTTAAAGGAAAAACTATTTTTGAATTTATGGAACTGGTACATAAACAGGAAAAAGAGATGATTAAGAAAATATTTCCGAAATTAAAGAATAAAAAACATTCCATATCAATTGAATATAGAAATAAAACTTCAAAAGGAAACTACAAATGGATAGAGGCAGTTTTCAGCCCAATATATTATAAAAACGAATTTAATGGATATATATTTAGTTTACGCGATATTGAAAAGCGTAAAAAGGTAGAAAATAAACTGAAAAAAAGCGAAGAAAGTTACCGGACCATAGTTGATACTGCTAATGAAGGGATATGGGTAATGGATAAAGATTTTATAACAATCTACGTTAACCGGAAAATGGCAGAAATGTTAGGTTATATCACTCATGAAATGGTAAATAGGCGTATTACTGATTTTATGCTTGAAGAGGAACTAGCAGATAACGAATTACGTCTTAAAAATCGTGTTTTAGGGATAAGAGAGCAATATGAACGTAAATTTTATCATAAAGATGGTAGTATTCGTTGGTTAATAGTTTCTGCTACTCCGCTACAAGATTCCCGTGGAAATTTTGCTGGGTCATTTGCCATGTGCACCGACCTTACCGAAGAAAAAACTACTAAAAAAATTCTTAAAGAACGAGAATCGCGTTTAAGTGCTATATTCGACCTTGCGGGGATTGCTATGGGTTTAAGTGATGCTGACGGACGAATGATTGAAACCAACAGATATTTCCATGAAATGTTAGGTTATACTGATGAAGAGTTAAAAAAATTCACTTATAAAGATGTGACCCATCCGGATGACTTGAATACAACTGAACAACACTTGAAGGATTTAATATCTGGAAAAATTGATTCCTATCGGATTGAAAAACGTTACATACGCAAAGACTGTAAAGTTATATGGGTAGATCTTTCAGTTACTCCCATACGGGATGAGAAAAATAATTTTTTATCTTACATTGCCGCTGCTGTAGATATTACCGAACTTAAAAAAGCGGAAAATGCTTTAAGAGAATCTGAAAATTATTACCGTACCATATTTGAAAATACGGGTACAGCTTCCATAATCATTGAAAAAGATTCCACCATCTCCCTGGTTAATAGTGAATCTGAAAAATTGTTTGGATATACAAAAAAGGAGATAGAAGGAAAATTGTCTTGGAAGAAATTTGTTTCTAAAAAGGATTTAAAAAAGATGAAAGAATATCACCGGCTCAGAAGAATTGATCCAGATAATGCTCCCAGAAACTATGAATTCCAGTTTATTGATAAATATGGAACAGTTAGGGATATATTAGCAACTATTGCTATGATCCCCAATACTAATAAAAGTTTAGCCTCCCTTGTAGATATTACAGAACGTAACCGTTCCCGGGGGAAGTTGAAATGGGAGTTAAAAGTGAATCAGTCCTTAGCTAATATTTATTCGCCGATTATTTCCCCGGTTTCTTCCATAGAAAAGATTTCTTCCACTATCCTAAAAGAAGCAAAAGTATTGACTAAAAGTCCCTTTGGATATGTGGCTGAAATTGATCCCAACAATCAAGACATGATATTACATTCTATTGACCAGATCATGGATAGGCAGGTAAATGATAAGTTAATATTTTCTGCAGGGGAAGATGGTTCCTATGATGGATTATGGGGTTATTCTCTTAACACTAAGCGTGGATTTTTTACTAATCAAGCCCATGAACATCATGCAGCTGAAGGAACTCCTCCATCACATTTTGAAATTGAAAAATTCTTATCTGTGCCGGTTATATTAAAAAACCAGTTGGTAGGTCAGATCAGCCTGGCCAATTCATCAGAAAATTATAGTACAAATAAATTAGACGCTGTTAAAAGGTTAGCAGAATTTTTTGCACTGGCAATCCAGAGACATCGTGCCGAGGAAAAAATTAAAGAATCGCTTGCTGAAAAGAAAATTCTTCTCCAGGAGATACATCACCGTGTTAAAAATAACATGCAAATTATTTCCAGTCTCTTAAATCTCCAAACACAATACTTAGATGATAAAGAAGCTATTAATGTCCTAAAAGAGAGTCAAAACAGGGTAAAGTCCATGGCCATGATCCATGAAAAGTTGTATTTAACCCGGGACTTTTCCCAGATTAATTTTGGAGAGTATATCCGGAGTTTAGTCTCAGATTTATATTATTCCTATGCAGTTAAATCTAGTAAAATAAAACCAGTTATAATTGCAGAAGATATTATTCTTGGAATTGAAACTGCCATTCCATGTGGACTTATTATAAATGAGCTTGTATCGAATACTCTTAAATACGCTTTTCCTGGTGATAAAACTGGAAATTTATCCGTGGTTTTTAGAAGAATTAATGGAAAATATGAACTGATTATTAGTGATGAGGGAATAGGATTACCTGATGATTTTGATATTAAAGAAACAAAAACGTTAGGTTTGAAGTTAGTAAACAGCCTAGTTGACCAGATTGACGGTGATATTCACATAGAAAAGGACCAAACCAGTTTTCACATAACCTTTGAAGAATTAGAATACAAAGAAAGAATATAAAAAAATTACTTGATTAAAAAAAGATTTAAAGAAAAAAATAGTTAGTTAAATTAACTTTATTATTTAATAATGTTCAGCATCTGTAAATTCTTTAGATTCTAATACATTATCTTTAATTGTGAAATCTTCTTGCGTCTTTTCAAGATATTCCAGGAAACTGTCACCAGATAAAACAACAACGAATTCTTTTTCATTAAAAAGTTCTGGATTCTCTACCATAACTCCTTCTTTTGTGAAAATTCCCATACTAACCTTTAAATTACTCAAAGTATCAACTCCTATTATAATATTAAAATAATGTGTAAGTTAAGTTCAATTTAATATATAAATTAGTGCAAAGATCAATATCTTAAAATCAGTAATTTTTTTTTTTTATAAAATTTCTATAGCAATAAAAAAAAAATAGAAAAAGAATCCCTGAAAATAATAATTATTAATAGGGATTAGGACCGGTAACCGTAGGATTATCGTCTCTTTGAGTCCATTCTGTAAATGATCCCTCGTAAATCCGGACTTTAGGATATCCTAAAAACCATTTAAACAATATAAATTCGTTTGTAGCCTCCCTTCCTGTTCCACACGAACAGATAATTGTCTTATCTGGAGTTGCACCCTTATCTTCTACTATTGATTTAATTTCTTCTTGGTCTTTGAGAAGTCTTGTGTTATCTTTGTTCATGAGACTAGCCCAGGGTAAATTCACTGCTCCCGGAATATGTCCTGGTTTAATCCATGGACCCTGCCCTTCATATACTGGCCCTGGCCGGGCATCAAGAACCACTACGTTGTCGTCATCTTTAATAGTTTTAAATTCACCATATTCTATGTAATAATCGTCCCTTACTTCTGATTTGAAGCTTGATTCCTGAGCTGTGGGAAATACTTGAGTTAAATCTCTTCCTTCATTTTTCCACTTCTCTATTCCTCCATCCAGGACGTAGACATTATCATGGCCAAATCTTACTAATGAATATGCTACCATTGTCTGTTCCAGTCCATCTCCCCATCCTTTGACTGGTCCAACCCCAGTATAAACTACTGTGGGCACATCTTTGCGGATTCCCTGCCTGCTGAAAATGGACTGAACTGCTTCAGCTGGGATGTACATAGCAGGAGCATTT
The DNA here is from genome assembly GCA_049975245.1 of Methanomicrobiales archaeon. GTDB lineage: Archaea > Methanobacteriota > Methanobacteria > Methanobacteriales > Methanobacteriaceae > UBA117. The sequence continues at coordinate 40,175 of JBNGDB010000018.1, read as the reverse complement.
CCTAAAGTTTCCCTAAAAAGACCTTCATTTAGATATAGAGCTCCTTGAATATGTTCCTTTATATAATCATGAACATTGGGCTGTGTATCTATAATCATCAGATCTTCATTTATATTCTCATCTAGCCACTCAGTAGAAACCCATTTAATCTTCCCATCTGCTTTTGAATACGGATATTTAGTCATTTTATTCCCCCATAGTTTAAGTATGTATGATTAAATTATGTTTTTAATTAATATATTTCTTATGAAAAATTTAGGGGTGTTAAAAAACTTTAAAAATTAGATTTTAATTATGAAAATTTAAATGAACAATAAAAAAAATAAAAGATTAGTTGATCCTTTTAAATACCTCAGAATAAGCTGCACTGGCTGCATGGTTCAAATCGGTTTGAATTAATATATTATTACCAGATTTATTCCATTCATCCCAATTATCTTCACCAGAAGATTTCCCTTTATGCATTCTGTCCACAATATTTCCTTCCATGTAAGATACTTCTGGATCTAATAGCATAGCCCTTAATTCATAAATTTGATGATTAATTTTTAATACATCATCTTCATCCTTAACACAGTGAGGGGCGCAGAAGCTGTCAGAAATGTAGTGAGATGCCACCCCAAAACAATAACTGGCTTCATCATATTCCCCATTTTTATAATGTTTTTCTCCTTTATCTAACCATTCATCAGCCTTAATAGTTGTTGCAGGGTAGTGATGATATTTAAAATCCATAAATTTAAGATCTGGATCATCAGAACCATCTATCATCCTATCCAAGCTCAGATTTTTCTGAGCATCAGCGGGAAGTGAATAATAAATTTCACGAGCAATATCGTGGTGAGTAGTTACCGACCATGCTGTTGCAGGACTTGCCTGGGTTAATACTATGAATACCAGTAAAATAAGTAGTTTTATAACGTTTTTCATGTAAATCCTTTTAATTTTGTTGGTTATAAAATTTTTAATTTAAATAAAAATTATTAATAAAGTAATATTATAATGAATTTTCTAATAAATGAAGTAATTTAGTGTAGTTACAACTCATATTTAAACCTATCTCTAAAGAGTAATCATGATTAAAATTTTAATTCCAGGTATAAGATATGTAATGCATTGGATTTCATTTTTTAGATTACTAGAAAAAGATGTGAATATAGTTTAAATAAATTAATTAAAATTTTTCCAGAAAGTCCGAAGCAACCTGGAGGTGATGCTCTATTTTTTCCTTTTTTTCCAGTCCTTTCAGAATAACTCTCAATCTGGGATTATTTTTTAAAATTTCCTGATTCTTATAAACAAAACGCCAAAATAATCCGTCCCATACTTCTTCCCAATCTCCGTGTTTGAAGTTACTCATTTTTTTAATATAATTAGAAGAACTAAAATAGGGTTTAGTGGTAATAAGACCACCGTCGGAATACTGACTCATACCATACACATTGGGGACCATTACCCAGTCATAAGAATCTATAAACATCTCCATGAACCATTTATAAACATGATCTGGAAGAATATCCATTAAAAGCATCAGATTTCCCAGTATCATCAATCTCTCAATATGATGGGCGTAACCCAGTTTTATAACTCTTTGAACCACCTTATCGTAGGGATGTAGTCCTGTCTTGCCCCAATATAGATTGGAATTAATGGCCCTTTCATGGTTAAGATAATTAGTTGTCCTCTGCCTAGGACCTTCCAATAAATAGATGGCCCTCATAAATTCTCTCCAACCTATGATCTGCCGGATATATCCTTCTTTTGAATTTAAATTAATATGATGGGTTTTTAAAATCTTTTCTATTATCTCTTGAGGAGTAATTAAGCCTATATTAAGGAGAGGGGATATGATTGAGTGAAATAGAAATGGTTCATCCTCACTAATTGCATCTTCATAATCACCAAAATTATGGAAACGATTTTTAAGGAAATCATCAAACCAGAACACGGTTTCATCATGGGTTACTGGATAAAAAAATTTAACATTTCCCGGGTTATCCGGAAAATTTTTTTCTACATACTTTTGAGCCTCATTAATATACTTATTTTCGGGGATTTTCTTAATTAACGGTATTTTTATACCTTTTGGGAGTTTTTTTCGATTTGCCGGGTCAAAACTCCACTTTCCACCCATAGGTTTGCTGTCCTCTACCAGTATATCCCTCTTTTTTCGCTGTTTGATATAAAATGAGGTCATGAAATATCGTTTTTTATCTTTAAAATATTCTAATATGGATATTTTGGAATTTAAAAATCCGGGGCTGTCCATTTCTACAATTTCTATTTGGTGAGATTTAGCAATTTTCTTAATTCTATGCTCCAGAGCATAATCCACTAAATCGGCATAATAGATCCGTTTTATGGATTTTTCCTTTAATTTATCAAATAAATATTTCATCTTAGAATCTTTAGCATGTTCAATGTATTCTACTTGAAAATTTTCTGATTCTAAATAATCAAAAAAGGCTCTCATGGAGGCCCGGTGCAGAACCAATTTTTTCTTATGAAATTTTATATAATACTTATAATCGCCAAAAAATAGCTGTTCTTCTATAAGAAATACGTTATTAGTCTTATAAAATCCGGGGTGACTTTTAAATAATTGATTGGGAAAAATTAGGGTTGCAGAACTCTCATTCACAGACATATTACCTGTTGCTCTTGTTAGATATTAAATGAACTTAAGAATTTAATAAAAAAAATAGGATCAGGAGATCCTAATAGTTTCTAAAATCTGGTTATATGCATTTTCTGTCTGGTTAAATGCGAATGATGGAGTTATATATTCTACAACATAGTAGTGGCTACTGGTCTGTATTATTGTAAGTTTTTGGGCAATATCATTGCCTATATTACCTATTTGACTTGCTTGGAAGTTTCCCACACTTACGGAGGATACGCTGGAATTGGTGGTATTCATCAGGATTGAATTAGTGCTTGGTATGTTAATCAAACCTTCGGTCCTTTTTTGCATTATAAATATTATATAAGCTGTTTGTGTTTGACCAGCATCGTCATTGAAACTGGCAGTTAGTGTAACTTCCGAATAAATAGAACTGTTACTGAAATTTCCAACTACATGATCCTGTGCCCAATTATTTGGATATTCAAAATAAACATTTCCGGTTTGGAATGTATTATTTCCTGAAAACGAAAAAATGGCGACAATTAAAATCAGAAATACCAGTATTAATATAGCCGGCAGAATAAGATCTTCTTTTTCCAATTAATCACTCCCCTAAAAACTTTATATTAATTTTATTTTTTGAGATATAAGTTTTTAACTATACATAAATTATGGCCATCACATACTGCACTTAATCTAATTATAAATTATAAAAAAATGGCTTCCATTTTTAACTCATAATTTTTTACTAAATAACCTGATCATTCCAAACCAAGAAAACCCGCTATGATTAATAAGTTCCTAAATTAATATAATGTTGAAATAAACTACCAAAACAGCTTTTTATTTATTTTTAATAGTTATTATCAGTTTTATTATTTAAAGAAAATAATTATAATGTAGATTTTACATAGATAGTATAGATATTAATATATCAAAGAATTGCAGTAAATAAAAATAATTTAAGGTGTGATATTGTCCAGAACCCTGAAAATAATAATTATTTTGACGATTTTGATAATTATTATTGGATTAGTTGGGATTTTAATATCCGAAAATATCCATAATGATATCTACGTTAAACTATCAGCACCTTCCCAAAAATATGTCTATATAATAGGAATTTCACAATATCAAGATGATTATCAAGGATTTACATTAGGTTCAAAAGATGCGGTTAAGATTAAATCTTTCCTTGTTGAATCTGCCAAATTTAAAACGAATAACACCCGTTTATTAGTAGATTCTGAAGCAAAAAATGCTCAGATAAAAAATGATTTAAAAAGTTATTCTAAAGCTGTTTCTCCGAATGACCTTTTAATGATTTATTACAGTGGACATGGTGACCGGATAAAAACTTCTGAAAATGGAAAATCTGAATATCAGTATATCCTCTGTCCCTACGACGAAACATCTGACCATGCAAATTCACTTTCAGGTAAGGAATTTCAATCTCTGGTAAAAAATATCAATGCAAAGAATTTAGTTTTCATATTTGACTCCTGTAACAGCGGAGGAATGATTGAAGATTTAACAGCTAACAACACTTTTTCTAATAGATATGTTATATTAGCTTCATGTGAAGAAAATGAATCATCAGTTGGTGATGAAGAGTTAGGAGGGGGAGTTTTTACCTATTTCCTATTGGAAGCCTTCACCAAACCAGAAGCAGATAGGGACCAGGATGGTTGGATATCTATAGAAGAAGCATTTATTTACGCCCGCCCGTTAACTATTAAAAACTGCGACTTTTTTGGAGATTCACAACATCCCATGATTTTTGATGGGAATCCCCAGGTAGAAATAGAACTGGTGAAACTAAAAAATAGTTAAGATCATTTTGAATTTAGTTAAGATTATCTTGAATTTCAAACTTGTTTGAACTATATATTAATAGTATATAATTTCGAAATATTAGTAATAATGTTAATTTGAAAGGTTAATGTGGATAAAATGTCAAAAAAAGTTTTAATTGTGGAAGACGAAAGCATTACCGCCTTAGAATTAAAGAGAAAACTAATTATTTGGGGATATGAAACTCCAGAACCAGTAAGTTATGGTAAAGAGGCTATAGAAATAGCATTAAAACTAAACCCGGATCTAATTTTAATGGATATTGTTTTAAAAGGAGATATGGATGGTATTGAAGCCTCCGAAATAATTAATCAAACTTTAGATATTCCCATTATTTATATTACTGCTCATTCTGACGAAAAAACATTGGAAAGAGCCAAAGATACCGCTCCATATGGTTACATTCTAAAACCAATTGATGATAAGGACCTAAAATTTTCAATGGAAATGGCCTTATACAAACATGACACCGAAAAAAAATTAAAAAAACTTAACCAATCTCTAAGAGTTTTAAGTGATTGTAATCAAGAAATAATCCGAACAGATGACGAATATGAACTTCTTAGTAAAGTTTGTGAAATTATTGTCACCCGAGGAAAATACCTTGCTACCTGGATAAATTATGTTGAAAATAATAATTTTAAAAAATTATCCACCATGGCCAAATATCCCAACATCAAGGTATACCCTGAATTCAATCACTTAAAAATTTCTGAAACTTCACATGAAAACTATCCCGTAGTATCTAATATCAAAAACAGTCAAACAGTTATCTGTCAAGATATATCCAAAGAATCCTTTAATGAAGAATGGGTAATCCATGCCCTGGAAAATGGTTATAAATCTTTAATAAGCATTCCCCTAATTTTAGAGAATGCTGTTATTGGTTCCTTAAACATCTGCTCGTCTCAAACTAATAAATTTGATTCAGAAGAAGTTGCACTCCTTAATGAGCTTGCTGGCGATATTGTATATGGTATTAACTCAATAAGAACTAAGTTAGCCAAGGATGAGATGAAAAATAATCTTAAAAAGAGTGAAGAAAAATATAGATGTATAGTGGAGACTGCCAATGAAGGCATATGGGCCATGGACAAAGAGTACATAACTACCTTTGTTAATAAAAAAATGGCAGATATGCTGGGTTATAGTGTAGATGAAATGCTAGGAAAGCCGGTTGACCATTTCTTTTTTAAAAAAGACCTTAAAGAGCATGAGGAACGTATGCACCTTCGCCGTGAGGGAGTTTCTCAAGAGTATGAGAATAAATTTCTCCATAATAATGGCAATCCAGTGTGGATGATAGTGTCTGCCACTGCTTTGAAAGACAGTGAAGGAAATTTTAATGGTTCTTTTGCAATGTTTACTGATATTAATGAAAAAAAGAAAGCAGAAGAAGCAATGCATGAAAGTGAAAGACAATTAAATGCAATTCTAAAGAGTTCGCCCATACCAGCATTTGTTATTGATAATAATCATAAAGTGATACACTGGAACAAAGCATTGGAAAAATATACTAAAATTAAAGCAGAAGAAATCATAGGTACTGATAAGCAATGGTCTGCATTTTACAACAAAAAAAGACCGGTAATGGCTGATCTGTTAGTTGATGGAGATCTTCATGGTCTTTCTAAGTGGTATGAAGGTAGTTGTTCCAAATCGAAACTTGTGGACGATGCTTACGAATCAACCGATTTTTTCCCTCAACTAAATGAAGAGGGTAAATGGCTTTATTTTACTGCAGCACCGATAAAAGATCTAAATGGTAAAGTTATTGGTGCATTGGAAACCCTGGAAGATATTACTCCTCAAAAACAGGCAGAAGTGGCACTTAAAGAAAGCGAAGAAACCTACAGGCGCTTATTAAAACAATCATTTGAAGCCGTTTTAATACATAGTCAGGGAATGATTATATCTATTAATGATGCAGGAGCCAATATATTAGGTTCAAATAAAGAGGACATTATAGGAAGACCCTTAATGGATTTTATACATCCAGATTATCACAACCTAGTTAAAGAAAGGATTAACAAAGTTCACAACAAAAATGAGATTGTTCCTTTAATTGAAGAAAAGTTTTTAAATGCAGATGGAACATCAGTGGATGTGGAAGCTATTGGGACCGGATTCATTTACAATGGTGAAAGGGCCGTTCAGACAGTTTTTAGAGATATTACCAAACGAAAAGATTATGAAAACCAAATCATGAAATCTTTAAATGAGAAAGATATTCTATTAAAAGAGATTCATCACCGGGTGAAAAATAATATGCAGATAATTTCCAGCTTATTAAACCTTCAAGCTGGATACTGTGATGGCCCTAATTGTGAAATATTTAATGAAAGTACCAATAGGGTTAAATCCATGGCCATTGTTCATGAAAAATTGTATCAATCTCAAGACTTTTCCAAGATTGATTTGAAGGAATACATTCAAAGTTTAACTTCTGAAATATTTGCCTCTTATCTGGTGGACACTAATGTTATCAAACTTAAAATTGATGTAGAAAATATAAAGCTCAATATTAACACCGCCATACCATTAGGCCTGATAATTAATGAAATGGTTACCAACTGTATTAAACATGCCTTTCCCCATAAAAGGACAGGTATTATTGAAATTGGTCTATATACCTCCAATAGTGAATATGAATTGATAGTAAAAGATGAAGGGATAGGTTTTCCTGAAGATATAGACATAAAAAGTGCTAAAACGTTAGGTTTGGGATTGATTAACTCCCTAGTAAAACAATTAGAAGGTGAATTAACCCTGAAGAAGAAACCCCACACTGTTTTCAAACTTAGATTTAAACCTTTAAAATATGATAAAATTATATAGAAATCTTTAAAATATAATAATTAACCATTACTTATAAATTCACTCGAATTTTCGCAAAAAATGATTATTAAAATGTTTAAATTTAAATTTTTTGGAATTCAAATTTTTTTAAAATAAATTTTTAGATTAATTTTTATAAAGTATATTCATCTAGAATAGATAAAAATCTTAGAAAAATATAAATTTAACTATCTTTTGTGGAGATAAAAATGTTAATCGGAATTATATCAGATACCCACATACCCGACCGGGCCAGCAAATTGCCTGATGCCATATACGAAGTTTTCGCAGAGGTGGATATGATCTTACATGCAGGTGATCTTACCAGCCCCCAAATATTAGATGAATTAAATAAAATAGCTCCAACTGAATGTGTTAGGGGTAATATGGATAGATCATATGGTTTAAAACTTCCAGAAAATAAGATAATTCAAGTAGACGCAATTAAAATTGGTTTAAACCATGGAGAAGTTTATCCTAGAGGAGATACCCAGCAGTTAAAATATATTGCAATGGAGTTAGGTGTTGATGTATTGATTAGTGGACATACCCACTGGGCATTTATTGAAGAACTTGAAGATGTGATTCTTTTAAATCCAGGCAGCCCTACTGTTCCCCGATTATCTGATCCTTCAGTTATGTTAATAAATATAGAGGATGGCCAATTAAATGCTGAAATTAAGAAAATTGGAAGTCCAGTGTGCAAAGCTCTGAATTTCCTTAATAAGGAGTAAAATATGAATAAAAAAAACAAAGATCCTTACTATAAAATGGCGAAAAAAGAAAGTTACCGTTCCAGGGCCTCATATAAACTTTTACAATTGAATAAGAAATTTAGAATTATTAAAAAGGGAGATAAAGTATTGGACTTGGGTGCAGCACCTGGTGGATGGTCGCAAGTTGCATTAGATTTAGTGGGGGAAGAAGGATTAGTAATAGGTGTGGATCTTCAACGAATTAAAAGATTTGAAAATGATAACTTTGCATCCATTGTGGGGGACTTTACCAAGAAAGAAACCATCCAAAAAATTTATGATACTCTCCAAAATTATGCTGATGTCATAATATCTGATGCTTCACCTAAATTATCTGGAATAAAGGATATAGATCGTTTATTGTCTATTGAACTGGCTGAAAATGTTTTAGATCTTTCAGATGAAATTTTAAAACCGGGGGGAAATATTATTATAAAGGTTTTTCAGGGAGAAGAGTTCAATAAATTGCTCCAACAGATTAAAAAAAGGTTCAAAAAAGTAAAAACTACTAAACCTCAGTCTTCTAAACGTAAGAGTTCAGAAATGTATATAATTGCCCGGGGGTTCAGATAAAAACTAATAGTTTAGAATAGGACACCTAAGTTTAATAATAAAAAGAGAAAAATGTTTAGAGTAAAGCTTTAAAGTTAGTTAAACTTGTTTTTGCTGATTGCAATTCATTTTTAGCTATATTTAATCTGCTTTCAATTATTTCAGGAGATTTATCTGAAGCTAAAGCACTTTCTAGGTCTGTTATGGCAGATCCTGCTTTTGTAATTTGAAGTTCTGTTTCGATATATTTTTTCTTTAAATTTTCGTCGCTGCTGCTATCCACATCACTTTTTAAACCATCAAATTGCAATTTTAAGCTCGAATAATCAGATTTTAACACAGCAAGTTCATCATATGCAGACGCAGTATCTACATTGGATGATACTCCTGAGGATAATGCTTCAATACCAATATATATGAATATGCCTGCAGTGGCGATAATCATGATTACTCCTAGAATGGAAATAGTCATTGAAGTAGCTCTGAATAAATTTAATCTTGATCTTTTCATTTTATCACTGTTAGACTCTGTTTATGAAACTTACAATAATTTATAGTACGTTCCAATAAGTTTAGTATAATATCATTTTATTAAATGTGCTAATATTTTTTTATAACTATTATTAATATACTATGTTATTCTTAACCTTTTTTCTAAATATTATTTGGGTCTGAAAATTTGAGATATGGAAATAATTTTATAGACGATTGATTAATATTTTTATAATGACAACTTCAAGTGATAAAACAAAAACATCATTAACTAAATTTGAGGAATTTTTCAGCACCAAATATAAGGACACTGTTTTTGAAGCCCTGGAAAAGTATCCAGATCGAAGATCTGTAGTTGTAGACTATTTAGAGCTAGAAATGTTCGATCCGGACTTGGCAGATTTATTAATAGAAAAGCCAGAGGAAGTAATCAAAGCATCTCAAAATGCCATTAAAAACATTGACCCCCTGCGGAAAAATGCAGATTTAAACATTAGAATGGAGAATGTTAGTAATAACATTCCATTACGATTTTTAAGAAGTAAATTCATTGGTAAATTTGTTTCTGTAGATGGAATTGTGAGAAAAACCGATGAAATAAGGCCCAGAATAGTGAAAGCCGTATTTGAATGCAGAGGGTGTATGCGCATACACGAAGTTACTCAAAGCAGTAACATGATCACAGAACCCTCACTATGTCAGGACTGCGGAGGAAGATCTTTTCGTTTACTACAAGAAGAATCAGAATTTTTAGATACTCAAACGGTTAAACTGCAAGAACCATTAGAAAATCTATCGGGAGGGGAGCAACCCCGCCAGATATTAATAGTATTGGAAGATGACCTGGTTGATACCTTAACTCCTGGAGATATTGTAAGAATTACTGGTACGTTAAGAACGGTTAGAGATGAAAGAACCAGGCGTTTTAATAATTTTATTTATGGAAATTACATTGAACAACTAGAACAAGAATTTGAAGAACTCCAACTAATCCCGGAAGACGAAGAAATGATCCGAGAGTTAGCTGCTGATCCCCACATTTATGAAAAAATAATAAAATCAACAGCACCGTCTATACAGGGTTACCGGGAAGTAAAAGAAGCAATTGCACTCCAACTATTTGGAGGAGCGCGTAAAGAACTTGAAGATAAAACACGCCTTCGTGGTGACGTTCACATTTTAATTGTAGGTGACCCGGGTATTGGAAAATCACAGATGCTAAAATATGTATCAAAACTTGCACCCCGTGGAATTTACACCAGCGGTAAAGGAACCAGTGGTGTGGGACTAACTGCAGCAGCAGTCAGGGATGAGCTAGGAGGATGGTCACTGGAAGCAGGAGCATTAGTACTTGGTGATGGAGGTAATGTTTGCGTTGACGAACTAGATAAAATGCGTCCTGAAGACCGTTCAGCCATACACGAAGCACTGGAACAGCAAACCATAAGTATTGCTAAAGCAGGAATCATGGCCACTTTAAATTCCAGGTGCTCTGTTTTAGCAGCGGCAAACCCTAAATTTGGAAGATTTGATAGTTATAAATCAATTGCCGAACAAATTGACTTGCCATCAACAATACTATCTAGATTTGATTTAATATTTGTCATCGAAGATAAACCTGACAGTGAAAGAGACAAAAAGCTGGCTAGACATATCCTTAATATTCACAAAGAGGATTCTATACCCTTTGAAATTGACCCCGAACTTTTAAGAAAATATGTAGCATACGCCCGGCGAGAAGTACATCCTAAACTCACCGAAGAAGCCATTAACGTATTAGAAGAGTTCTACGTAGGTATGAGGGGTAGTGGTGCGGATGAAGATTCTCCGGTACCTATAACTGCCCGACAATTGGAAGCCCTTATACGTCTCTCGGAAGCTAGTGCTAGAATAAGACTTAAAGATGAAGTAGAGGCAGAAGACGCACAGAAAGCTATTAAATTACAAAAAGCATGTTTAAAACAGGTGGGTCTAGATCCGGAAACTGGTAAGATAGATATAGATAAAGTAGAAGGTAGAGCACCTAAATCTGATCGAGATAAATTCAGGTTGCTGGTAGAACTTATCAGGGAATTTGAAGAAGAATATGGTGGTAAAGCACCTATAAATATACTTATATCTGAGATGGAAGATAGATATAATGTAAGTGAAGAAAAGGTTGAAGAAGTAATCAGAATTTTAAAACATAAAGGAATGGTATTTGAACCAGAAAGAGGATATTTAAAAATAGTTTAATATAAATACATACTGAGGTGTGTATTTTAATTTTTATTTAATTATTAATATGATTAATTAAATATTAATTAATCTAAAATTATATACTTAAATTACATTTTTTTAATTAAATAATTAAAGACCGTGGAGGTAATATTATGACCGATTATGATAAATTATTGGATAGAGCAATAGATCAACTACCTAAAAAGGTTTTTGAAACTAAAAGATTTAAAGTCCCCCGAGCTTATTCCATGATACAGGGAAACCGTACAATAGTCCAAAATTTTGGAGAAATTGCAGCGGCATTAAATCGTGACCCCCAGCATCTGCTTAAATTTTTACTAAGAGAGTTAGGAACCGCTGGAAATTTAGAAGGTGGAAGAGCTATTATGCAAGGTAAATTTAATCATTTTCTTATAAATGACCGTATAGATGATTATGTGAAAAAATTTGTTATGTGTCACGAATGTAATCGTCCAGATACTAAAATTATTAGAGAAGATCGTATATTTTTACTTAAATGCGAAGCTTGCGGTGCTAAAGCACCTTTAAAAACACTTTAAGGTATTTATGTTCTGTCCAAAATGTGGTAAATCCCATGAAGATCTTATAGAAGGTCTTTGTAAGTCTTGTTTTATTGAGGAGCTATCAATAATAGAAATCCCTAATGAAATAGAAGTTGTTATATGTGCGCACTGCGGATCTACATTGAACGAAGGAAAATGGAAAGATCAGGGATTAACTGAAGAAGAAATATTATATGAATCTATACTGGGTCATATACAGGTAAATGAATACGTTGAAAATATAGAAATATGGGTGGAAGAACTCCTAGTAAAAGGTTCCAATATAGAATGTCTGGTTCACGCCAAAGGTAATGTTTTAGGGGAAGTTATTGAACAAGAATACAATCTTAATATCAAACTCAAAAGGGATGTGTGTCCAGAATGCAGTAAACGTGCTTCCGGATATTATGAAGCAGTTATTCAAATAAGAGCTCATGAAAGATTTCCCACTAAGGACGAAATTAAAAAAGTAGACCAGCTTCTATCTAAAAATATAAACAAGATATCAAAACATAATAAAATGGCATATGTAACTGATCGAATTGAATTGAGAGAAGGTATTGATTATTATATAGGGTCGTATAAAGTGGCTAAAAAGTTAGTTAATGCCATAAGAGATGTATTTGGAGGCGTTGTTATTGAATCTCCCCGATTAATGGGGAAGGACAAATCAACCGGTAAGGAACTTTACCGAATATGGATTTCGCTCAGGCTCCCCCGCTTCAAAAAAGGAGACTTCATAAAATCTGGTGGAAATTTAGGCCAGTTAATAGCTATTGATGGAAGGAAAATACAATTTAAAGACTTGAAAACCGGAGAACCAACTTCAGTGAGTTGGAGAGATTATGAAAAAATAGAATTTTCCGCCAAAAAAGAAGATATAAAAAAGACCACTCTAACTGCTAAAACTCCAGAATCTATACAAATATTAGATCCCGATGATTATCAACCAGTAGAAATTGATAAAACTCCAGAAAACCAAGACATCAGCATTGGAGAAGAGGTTCCAGTTATAAAAATCAATGAAATAATATATATTGTTTCTAATTCTAAATGAAAGTATAATAATAGATTTAAAAATTATTTTAATAAATTAAATAATATTATAATATACAAATTTATGGTGATTAAATGAATCTAGATGATAAAATAAGTTTAATTAAGCAAGGTACACTTGAAATAATTACTGAAGAACAGTTGAAAGAAATTTTAGGTAAGGAAAAACCTGTTGCTTATATTGGATATGAACCATCTGGAAAAATTCATTTGGGACACGCTATAACTGTTAAAAAGATGATAGACCTGCAAAAAGCAGGTTTTAAGATTAAAATTTTATTAGCTGATTATCATGCATTTCTAAATGGGAAGGGTAGCTTGGAAGAGATAGAAAAAATTTCAGAATATAATAAAAAATGTTTCATGGCCCTTGGATTAAGTGCAGAAACAGAATTCATATCTGGTTCTACTTTCCAGACAAGCCCCCAGTACACATCTAAAATATTTGAAGTTGCACTTTCAACTACGCTAACCAGGGCCAAAAGGAGTATGGCTCAAATAACCCGTGAAAGTAAGGATCATAAAGTGGCTGAAGTGATATACCCCATAATGCAGGTTATAGACATGCTATTTTTAAATGTTGATCTGGCTTTAGGGGGAATGGAACAACGAAAGATTCACATGTTAGCACGTGAAAACCTGCCCAAAATAGGGTTTAATGCACCTGTATGTATACATACTCCCCTTTTACATGGATTGGATGGTGACGAAAAAATGTCTTCAAGTAAGGAGAATTATATTGCCATTGATGATGAACCCCCAGTTATTGAAGAAAAAATTAGAAAAAGTTTTTGTCCCGCAGGCCAGGTTGAAGGAAATCCCATAATTGAAATTGCCCAACACTATATTTACAGTGACCAAGAAACCCTTCTAATTGAAAGGCCTGAAAAATTCGGAGGAAATCTTGATTTAACTTATTCTGAGTTGATAAAACTTTACGCAGAAGGGAATTTGCATCCCCTTGATCTTAAAAATGCTGTATCCAAATATATTATTCAATACTTAAAGCCGGTAAGAAACTATCTTCAAAGTAGAATTAATTAAATTAATATACAAATAAGAAAATTCTAAATTTAGAATAATGTAATTGAAATATGTAAAAATTAATTATCATATATTAAAAAGAATTCAGGTGATAAAATGAAATATGAAATGCAACTACCTCCTGGAGTAACTGAAAGGATTGTCGCTACGGTTATAGATAAATTTGATTTGGAGTTAAAACAAACTGATTTCGGTCCAGTTCTTTACGGAGAAAAAGAAGATCTTGAAAAAGCAAAAGACCTAATTGTTAAAGACCTAAATGAACGTATAAAACAATTGGAAAATCGTAAAAAATAATTAATACTAAATACACATGCCCAATTTAGGGGCTATTACTCTTTTTATATCTTCATGCACTTTATTTAAACCATTATTAGCATTTATTACATAAAATTCTTCTTCCGCAGCTAGATTAATGTATTTTTCACGAATCTTCTCTAGGAATTTCTGATTTTCAAAATGATCTTTACCATCGCATCTTTTTATTGCAGTTTTTGGTTCAAGATCAAGTAATATTACAATATCTGGTTTAATTACGTGTTTATTAATCTCTTTTACCCATTCTTCTTCATTTTGATAAACTAAACTGGAGTAAAAGCTGCGATCAGTAATAATTATAATGCCTTCTGCTTCTGCTTCCTTGATTTTGTTCATTAATATCATTCTATCTGCAGCAAAAAGAAGACCTAAAGTTCGTTGAAAATTTTTATCTGTTGCCTGGGAATCCTGGAGCATTTTTCGGATTATCTTTCCAACACCAGATTGAGTTGGTTCAAAAACTCTTAAAACTTTAAAACCTGCACTTTGGAGCCATTTTTCAAGAATAACAGTTTGGGTTGATTTTCCTGATCCATCAATACCTTCAATACATATATACATATTATTTTAATAAGAGAAGGTGACTTATAAATCTTTTAGTCTAATACCAGTATAAATCAGACCAGACAGTAACTTTTATTTAAAAAAGGTTAAAATAAAGGATTGAATAAAATATTGGGCTTATAAAAATTTTATATTATTTAAAATAAATTTTATTCAAAAAAATTAATTAAATAATCTTGCGTCAAATCTTATAAATTATAGGAAAAGGAAATTAATATAACGAGAAATAGAAAATTAAACATTAAAATTCATGACATAGACTGTGTCTGAAAATTAAAATAATCTTAAATTAATTTTTATTTATAAACCATATTTGATGCAGAAAAAATTTTAGCACGCTTAAAGATTAATTAATGCTTAATTAACCAGAGGGAGTAAATTATGTCCAAAATTAAGGTAATGGTTGTGGAAGATGAAAGTGTTGTGGCAATAGATATTGGTCAAAGATTGGAGACTTTAGGTTACAATGTAACCAGTATAGTTTCTTCTGGAGAGAAAGCAATTGAAAAAGCAGGAGAAGATAAACCAGATATTATATTGATGGATATTGTCTTAAAAGGGAAAATTGATGGAATAGAAGCTGCTCAAGAAATTTATAAAAGATATTCCATTCCAGTTGTATATTTAACAGCATATTCTGATGAAAAAACCCTTAAGAGGGCTAAACAGACCGGGCCATTTGGTTATATTATTAAACCCTTTGAAGATCGGGAGTTACACAGTGTAATTGAAGTTGGTCTTTACAAACATGAAATGGATCTTAAGCTCCGAGAAAGTGAAGCTCGCTATAAAGCCATAGTAACTTCCATGAATGATATAATTTTCACTTTAGACCATGATAAAAGATGCACATCAATCTCAGAATCAAAACTGGAAAGGTATGGAGTAGATAAAGATAAATTTATTGGAAAAACTGCAATAGAGACATACGGAGAAAAAGAAGGTCAAATTCATGATAAAGCATTCACCAAAGCTTTGAATGGTGAAACAGTTATTTACGATTGGACCTCCACTACATCAACAGGTAAATGGTTTCTTCAAAGCTCATTATCCCCCCTTAAAGATACTAAAGGAGATATATTGGGCGTTTTAGGAGTTGTAAGAGATATTACTGATCTGAAGATAATCCAAAAAGAATTGGCTCATGAAGCAGCAATTAATAATGCGATGTTTGATTTGTCCCAAAAGCTCATTAATCCCATATCAATTGATGAAATGGCCTATTTAGTTTTAGAATATGCAAAAAACATTACTGGAAGTAATTATGGTTTTGTTGGTTACATTGACTCTGAAACTGGTTATCTGAACACTTCCACCATGACCCGGGATATTTGGGATAAATGTCATATCCCCGATAAAAAGGCAGTTTTCGAAAATTTCGCTGGACTGTGGGGATGGGTTTTGAATAATAAAAAATCTTTACTCACCAATGATCCTCAAAATGATGAAAGATCAACTGGAACTCCAGAAGGACACATTAAAATAGAAAATTTCATATCAGCTCCAGCCATAGCCGACGATAAATTAGTGGGAAATATTGCTCTTGCAAACTCCAATGAAAATTACAACTCTGAAGATCTGATGGTCGTGGAAAGATTGGCAGATTTATACGCCGTTGCATTAATCAGGAAACAATCCGAGGATAAATTACGGGAAAGTGAAGAAAAAAATCGTAGAATAATTGAAAAATTTCTTAAAATCGTCTCCGAAGTATTAAAAGAGATTAATAAACCATGATTTAGATCAAATTAATGATTATGGTCTTGAAGATGTTATTATTAACGATTATGGTCTTGAGGACGTTATCGAATAATCTAAAATTTTTAATTCTTTTTAATAATACTATTTTTATAATTTTTTAAGATGTTTAAGGGATAAAAATGTTAGATAGGAATATAACCGAACTTTTAGCCCCTGCAGGTTCATTTGAAGCACTAAAAGCCGGGGTTAACGCCGGTGCAGATGCTGTTTATTTAAGTGGAAAAAAATTTGGGGCCCGTCAATATGCAGCTAATTTTA
Organism: Methanomicrobiales archaeon; assembly: GCA_049975245.1. Classification (GTDB taxonomy): domain Archaea; phylum Methanobacteriota; class Methanobacteria; order Methanobacteriales; family Methanobacteriaceae; genus UBA117. Next base: position 23,274 of record JBNGDB010000018.1, on the reverse strand, counting down.
GCAAATCTCAGCTGAAAAATGCGGTAGATTATGCACATCTAAGAGATGTGAAAGTATATGTCACCGTAAACACCTTAATAAAAAATAAAGAGATCCCCGAAGTTTCAGAATATATTTTGTGGCTTTATAAAATCGGAGTCGATGCAGTTATTGTTCAAGATTTAGGTTTAGCTTCATTAATCAATGAAATTACCCCTGAATTTAATTTACATGCTTCTACTCAAATGGCTATTCATAATTTGCCGGGAGTAGAATGGGCCGCGGAATTTGGTTTCAAAAGGGTAGTTTTGGCTCGTGAAATGACTCTTTCTGAAATAGATGATATTGGCCAAAAAATTAAAAAAAAGATTGAATTGGAAATCTTTGGTCACGGCGCCTTGTGTTATTCTTACTCTGGCCGATGCCTCTTGTCTTCATTTATCGGGGGAAGAAGTGGTAATAGGGGAATGTGCGCCCAACCCTGCAGGAAACCCTATAAAATGGTAATGGGGCAACAAGATAAATATGGAAGACCAGATAATCTTCAAAGTATAAATTTGAAGGATAAATATTTATTATCAACCAGAGATCTTGCACTATACCCTAAATTAGATATTATAAGCCAATCGCCTATTGATTCTATTAAAATAGAAGGTCGGATGCGTTCACCAGAATATGTTGCCATTGTGGTAAACATCTATCGACAAGCCCTGGATAAAATTAAAAATAATGATTGGAAATTTAGCAGCACAGATTACATTAAATTACAATTAGCATTTAATCGAATGTTTACAACTGGATATTTCTTGGAAAGAAATCATAAAAGAATAATGGGCCGGAATATGCCTGGAAAAAGGGGTATATATATCGGAGAGGTAATTGATTACAGTAAAAAATATAAAAAAGTGCAAATTACCGCAGAAAGTGGCATTATTCCTGAAAAAGGGGATGGAATAGTTTTTGTCTCCCCGGAATATGGTAAAATGAGTGGGATGAAACTCTTCCAAACCCCTATCAAGAAAAATAATCTTTTAGAACTTAAAGTAGATAATTCTATCCTAAAAGGTTCTAAAACCTATTTAAACTACAAAAAATCTTTAATGGATGAAGCAAAATCCATAATATCTGGTAATGATTCGTTTGTACCCATAGATGTAGATGTTAACTGGACCGAAGAAATGGTTCCTGTGCTAACGGGCCTAATTCATAAAAAAACCAATTCAGATATTTATTTTGAAATGAAATCAAATTTCAAAATGGAAAAAGCAATTAAAACACCCTTAACCAAGGATAAAATCAAGAAACAAATTGAAAAAATGGGTTCAACCGCTTTTAATATTAGAAATTTAAAAATTAATTATCCAGGAGATTTATTTTTATCTATAAGTAAATTAAATCAGATAAGAAGAGATTTTATCCAGAAAGGAGAAGAATGTTTACTTCAAAGTTACCTACCTTCTAATAAAAATATTATTAAAAGCTCCAAGAAATTGCAAATTATACAAAATAATCAATATAATGTACCCAATAAAATGTATAAATCTAAAAACAAGCTCCAACCAGATAATTCCACTTACCTGGCTATTTATTTAAACAACCCCAATTCAGTAGAAGATGCAGTAAAAAATGGTTCTAAACGAATATATTTGGAGGCAAATGGGTTGGAATTGCTTAATAATAGAAATAATTTATGCTATGATAATTTTGATCATCTTAAAGAAGCTTTAAATAAATTTATGGATATCTATCTTAAATTGAAATATTTTTGTGAGGATAATGATGTTGAATTAATATGGAAATGGCCCAGTATCGCGAGAAGAAACTTTTTAGAAATCGGAGGCATAATTTTAGATTCTATTTCTAGTAATAAACTAAACGAAATAATGATAGGTGACTTGGGATCAGCACATTTAATATCCAGATTAAAACCAGATATCAGACTATCTGCAGCGATGGAGTTAAATATTTGGAATAATTGGTCAATATATAACCTATCTAACATCTTAAGTACAGTTACATTAAGTCCAGAATTATCAAAAAAAGATATTATTAGTTTATTTAAAGGTGAAATACCGTCAAATAGTTGGAAAACTGATATTAAAAAGGAATTACCAGTACAAGGAAATATGGAATCGATTATCACTGAAGATCGTCTGCCCTGGGCTGCTTTAAATAGTAAAAGTAGCGATTTATTAAAGGATCCTGAAATTAACTTCTGGGGTTTAAAAGATAGTAAAAAACAGGTTTTTCCATTCTACCCTGATTTAGAATGTAGGATTCATATATTGAATTCTATGGAACTTTGTTTATTTGATTATATCCCACTATTTAACAATTTAAATGTTGATGGATTAGTTATAGATGCCCGTAATAGAAGTGCTGATTATGTAGGTAATATTTTGAAAATATATGATAATTCTCTGAAAAAAGCAGCTCAAAATGAATTATCACAAGACCATATTCAAAAAGAAAAGAAAAAAATAAAATCAATTGCCTCTGGAGGGATTACTAAGGGTAATTTTTTAAGAGATGTAAATTAATGATTATTTGCCATTTTAAATTCATATTATATACTTAAACATATGATATGGGAAAAATTTACTAGATTAATTAAATGGTCTAAACTAAATTTTCATCATAAGCCCCTAATTATTATGGTTTAATATATAAAAATGTATAATATAAATTAATTTATGGATATTACATTTTCAATTAACCAGCTAAGCACTAATTGAAAATTTAAATATCATTTTCTAAGTAGAGGGGTGAAAAAAATGGGAATTTCTAATTTTCTTAAAACCCGGATTGAAAGATTAGAAGAAAAAAAAGATGTTGATGGGTTGATTGATGCATTATATGACGAAAATGATAGTGTAAGGATTGAAGCTGTTAATGCATTGGGAAGAATTAGGGATCCTAAAGCGGTTGAACCATTACTTATTAATTTTAAAGATAAAAATAAGGAATTGAGATTAAAAATTGCCAGATCTCTCGGGGAAATTGGAGATCGTCGTGCAGTTCATCCTCTGATTAATGCCCTGGAAGATGGGGATGATCAAATTATAGAAGAATCAATCCTTTCTCTTGGAAAAATTAAAGATCCTGAATCAGTTCCATACTTAATTAAAGAACTAAGTAATAAAAATGAAATTATTCAGGCAGATGCAATTACAGCGCTGGGCCATATTGGAGATTCAAAAGCATTAGAACCTCTTAGTAAACTTGTAGATACTGAAAATCTTATAGATACTGAAAATGGGTTAATTCGACAAAAAGTCCTTGCTTCCCTGGGAATGATTACATTAAACCCATATTTAACTCAGCTTAATAGTGAAAATGAAGATATCAGGAAACACGCTCTAAATTCCATGAAAAATATCGCCGATGCTGATTTAACCGGGGAAATTGATTTAAAACTGCCTGAAGCATTGCAAAAAGTTAATAAAGATGTTAAACCTTCTATCAAAGTTGCAGAAAAAAAATCCTCCCTGAAAGAAATAAAAGATGTTGAATCAGATGATTTAGAAATAGAACTAGATGATACTATCACTGTTTCTAAAAAAACTTATAAAAAAGATGAGACGATTTTATCATATGAAAAATTGGATTTAATAATTTCAGAAGGTTATTATAAATATATTGAAGGTTTTGTACTTAGATCACGCTATAACTGTCTTGAAAATTTTGTGGAAAAGATTAATTACTGTATTAATACTGACGAATTGGATAATTTAATAGATTTATACTCTTCAAAGGGAATTGAACTGGATAAAAAGGAAATGAACTGGCTAATAAAAGAAGAAATAAAAAAACAAGAATACCTCAATTTCAAAACTAAAATAGAAAAAAATAGACCAAAAACCCTACAACAACACATCAAAAACCTGCTAAAAAACTACCCCCACAACCACCAAAAACACACAAAACACCTGCAAAAACTATTAAAAGAAAAAAACCTCCTAAAACCCGACCAAAACCTGAAAAAAGAAATAAAAAACACTGAAAAACAGGTAAAAATACAGGAATTCCAAAAAAGCCTTAAACATTCTGAAAAAGAAACTAAAATGTCTGAGAATGGTAAGCCCCATATCCTTATTCAATTTAAAATTAAAGATTTGAAAGAAAAAAGAGATATGCTCGTTTTAAATGGTAATTATAAATATTTGGAAAATTTTGTAAAAAAAACATTTATAAATTATAAAATTGGTGAACTGGATAATTTAATAGATTTATACTCTTCAAAGGGAATTGAACTGGATAAAAAGGAAATGAACTGGCTAATAAAAGAAGAAATAAAAAAACAAGAATACCTCAATTTCAAAACTAAAATAGAAAAAAATAGACCAAAAACCCTACAACAACACATCAAAAACCTGCTAAAAAACTACCCCCACAACCACCAAAAACACACAAAACACCTGCAAAAACTATTAAAAGAAAAAAACCTCCTAAAACCCGACCAAAACCTGAAAAAAGAAATAAAAAACACTGAAAAACAGGTAAAAATACAGGAATTCCAAAATAGATTAAATAATCCCCATCAACTTATTAAGGAAATGGAATTAGATTTTTCTAACAATCTTGAAAAATCATCAAAAGACAGCAACATTAAAAGTTTAAATCTTGGAAAACTGTTTTATGATATGGATATTCTACAAGAATCATTATCATACTATGATGAGGTATTAAAAGTAGATTTGAACAATTTAGATGCCTTAAACTGGAAAGCCTTGGCTCTTTATAAACTGGGAAGGTCCAATGAATCTGCCAGTTTATTCAATAGAATTATTGACATGAATTCTGGATATACTGATGCTTGGATTAATTTAGGAGTAATCTTATATGAATCCGGTAAAATTAGAGAAGCAGAATTGAGTTATTTCTCTGCTTTAAATAGACTTGGTACTTATAATAGGGATAATATCGATTTAAATTATATTATCTTTAATATAAACCCCTATGCTAGATCACATTTCAAATATTTTGTAGATTTGATTTCCAGTGATTATATTAAGTGCGGAACACGGGGAAATGAATCACCAGTTGATCAGGCTATTGAAAAAATTAAGAAAGATAAATATGAAACTGATTTAGAATGATTTAGGGATTTAATCTCTTTTATAAAAAATAAGAATATTTAAAAGTTTTTTTAAGTCTGTCTAAAAAATTTAAAAGTTTTTGTAATTATTTGGCAACTTTAAAGATATCAATGGAAAGTAATAATTTGATAAGGTCATTATTTTTATTTAGGTGGTTGTGAATGAAGAAAATGGAGATTTTAGTGGTTGAAGATGAGAGCATTACTGCCCTTGATTTAAAAGAAAAACTAGAAAATCTAGGATACCACGTACCAGCCATAAAATCCAGCGGAGAACAAGCAATCAAAACAGCCGCACAACTGCACCCCGACCTCGTACTAATGGACATCGTGCTCAAAGGAAAAATAGACGGAATAGAAGCCGCAGAAAAAATCCAAAACCTCAACATACCCGTAATATACCTAACCGCATACTCAGACCAACAAACCATACAAAGAATAAAAAACAAACCAGCCTACAGCTACATAATCAAACCATACAACGAAAAAGAACTACAAACCAACATAGAAATGGCCATCCAAAAACACAAAAAAGAAGAAAGTATTATTGAAACCTTTGAACAAGAACTTATAGAAAAAGAACATAAAGAAAGAGTTATTAATGAAATAGAAAATATTAAGCCACACAAAATTCTGGTTGTTGAAGATGAGAGCATTACTGCCCTGGATTTAAAAGAAAAACTAGAAAATCTAGGATACCACGTACCAGCCATAAAATCCAGCGGAGAACAAGCAATCAAAACAGCCGCACAACTGCACCCCGACCTCGTACTAATGGACATCGTGCTCAAAGGAAAAATAGACGGAATAGAAGCCGCAGAAAAAATCCAAAACCTCAACATACCCGTAATATACCTAACCGCATACTCAGACCAACAAACCATACAAAGAATAAAAAACAAACCAGCCTACAGCTACATAATCAAACCATACAACGAAAAAGAACTACAAACCAACATAGAAATGGCCATCCAAAAACACAAAAAAGAAGAAAGAAGTTCAAAGGATGCTGAAGAAACAATAAAATCCAAAAAAAGAGAATTAAAAATAGAGAAGTTGGGAGTTACACTGATTACAATTGGAGTAGCCATACTGATTTTACATAGTTTTATTAGTAGAAATTTAGACTGGTTGTCTTGGCTTTTGTTTATACCTGCTTATTATACTCTTATGTTAACTATTATTAGTTTTCTACCCCAGAAAATTCCAGACCTTCCTTACAAAAAACATTTTGTCAGCATTTTAATACCTGCTCATAACGAAGAGAACACCATCGAGAAATGTGTTAGAACCATCTCTAATCTTGATTATTTTAAGGGTAATGATAGAAATTATGAAGTTATTGTTATTAATGACGGTTCTACTGATAACACTGGTGGAATATTATCAAAACTGGTAGAAGAATTTAATTTTTTAAAAATTATTACTAGAAAACCCCCTAGAGCCGGGAAGGGTAAGGGTTATGTTTTAAATGATGGATTAAAATTGTGCAGGGGAGATGTTGTGGCTGTTTTTGATGCAGATGCACGTATTAAACCTGATTTTCTTGAAAAAGTCATGCCTTACCTGGATGATGAAAGTGTTGCTGGAGTTCAGGTGAAAGTTAAAATGTATAATAAAGAAAAAAATGTTTTAACCACCATGCAAAACACTGAATTTGCTATTTTTGGCAATGTAATCTTAAGGGCTCGTGATCGTATAGGTGGGGGTGCATTTCTTGGGGGTAATGGTCAGATTACATATAAAAATGTTATAGAAAAATTGGGAGGATGGGATGGTTTTGCAGTTACTGAAGATTTAAATATGAGTATTAAAATGATGGTTGAAGGGTATAAAATAAGATATTGTGGAGATGCTTCTGTTTATCAAGAAGCAGTAACCCAATGGAGACCTTTCTTTAGACAGAGGGTTAGGTGGGCCATGGGAAATTTGGAGACATTTTTTGTTTATATTAAACAGATTTTGGGAACTGGAAATATACCAATTTACCGGAGACTGGACGTTATTCAATATTTATCATCCCTTTTGTTTCTTGCATTTGTTATGCTAGGTTATATTGTTGCCATTTTATACCTTGCTGATTTATTGATATTCAACTATAAATTTCCAGCTATTATAGGTATTCTGTCTACAGTGGCTTTTTTTCCAGCGGTAATGCTTGGAATTTATCGTGACACAAAAAAGATTCATGTCACCTTATATCGATCAATTGAATACTGGGCTTACTGTTTATATTTAATACCACTTTTTATTATAGCTTTTATTAAATTAATTCTAAGAAAAGACAGGAAATGGGCAAAAACTCACCATTCAGGAGATTAAATAAATTTAATTCATAATAATCTTTAGATATAAAGAAAATAATAGATAGATAAATTATTAACATAAAAGTTGGGAATAATATTGTAAAACAGAATATTATATGTGAAAAATCATTGCTCATAATATTTTAATAGATAAATTTGTGGTGATAGGTTGGATTTAACAAAAATTAAGGGTATTGGGGATAGATTAGCGCAAAAAATAGTAAATAATCTTGGGGGCGAAGAAGAACTTCTTAAAGTTATCCAGAATTATGAAGTTGATAGATTGACAAGTATTGATGGAGTTAGTCAACAAAAAGCAGTTGAAATCATTAATACCGCCCTTGGAAATCCAGTTCAAGAATTTTTAAAAACCAGTCAGACCTATCAAATATATGATGATATATTGGGGAGAATTAGTGAATTTGCCAGTACCCAGTATGGTAAAAATAGGATATTACTAATTAATCCTATAAAGGATAAGGAAAAAATAAATCAAAACCTTAATTTTGTAATGAATGCTAAAAAAAAGGTGTCAAAACTCCCTATAACAGATATTAAAAGATTACTTAAATTAATTCACACTCCTAATAAAGAAAAAATAAATTATGATTCATCAAGAGCTTTATTAGTGGAATCTCAGAAAGATTATGAACAGTTAATAGATATGAATTTAAATGTTTACAACCCCATAATCACTGCTGAAGAGCTGGAAAACTTGGATGCATATGAATTTATATTATACGTCTACTCTGAAGGGTTATTAGAATTTGATGATATCCAACACATCACTATGGTAAGTAGTGATTCAAAAGACTTTGAAATCGTTCCGGAAGTAATTTTATCTTATTTTTATGAGAACTATGAACTTTTAAAGAATATATTGAAGATTAAAAAAATTTTAGGCTACGATTCTATCCTCTCTGAAGTACTAAAAATTTTAGATTCTGTTGAAGTAGATAGTATAGATGAAAACATTTTTGACAAAGCTGTGGAGGATGCTAAATCTAAAGCTGACAGAATGCTGGAGAAGAGCATTAAAAAGATTGATCTAAGCGGTGAAGAAGTACTTTCTTTAATGAACGAAGGTCTGCCAGAGAAGATCCAAACCATATTTGATAATGTGATAAATCAAGTGAAAATAGATATTAAAGAAGAGACGGGTTGCACATTTGATCCCTTCATTCTAAAATATCCGGTAGAAATAGATTATCATGAACTTGAAAGGGTAAAACGAAATGAAATTGCTAAAAAAAATGTAAGTGAATTTGAAAAAAAAGTAGAAGCAGCATCCTATCTTTCAACTTATAAAGAAATTGTGGAAAAGGAAATAAGAGAGATTTTAGAATTTGATTATGAATTTGCACTGGGATGTTTTGCTTATTATTATCAACTTCATCCTCCTAAGATTGGGGATAGATTTATGTTAAAAGAAGCATTACATCTTAATTTAGCTTTGAAAAATAGTATTTCTATTCAGAGAATTGACTATATGATAGAATATCCTGAAAATGTGGTGCTTCTTACAGGAGCAAATAGCGGAGGGAAAACAACCCTACTGGAAACTTTAGCTCAAATAACTATTATGGCTCAGATGGGACTGCCGGTATGTGCAAATGAAGCAATGATCAAACCAGTTGAAGAAATATATTTTTTCTCCAAAAAACGTTCACTTGATGCAGGTGCATTTGAATCATTCCTTAACACTTTTATACCTATTGTCACTAAAAATACTAATAAATTAATATTATTAGATGAATTAGAGGCCATAACGGAATTAGAAGCGGCGGTTAAAATCATTGCCAGTTTTATAGATTTTATAAAAGATTCAGACTCATATGCAGTAATAGTAACCCATATGGCTCGTGAAATAATGAAACATACCCAAGTTAGAGTGGATGGAATAGAAGCTAAAGGTTTGGACGAAAATTATAATTTAATAGTAGATAGAACACCTAAAATGAATTATCTGGCAAAGAGTACGCCTGAACTCATATTAAGAATGATCTATAATAAATCTGATGGTAAAATAAAAAGTATATATGGTAAAATACTTGAAAAATTTTAAACGAGAAAATTAAATACAAAAATTAAATAAATCCATCAAAAAAAGGAGTTTCAATATGCCCATAAATCAATTAGAAACTGAATTAGCTGCAATAACCACTACAATTGCTTATTTAGAAAAAAACTGTGATTATGACGAAAAATTACTAGAAATGCTTAAAGAAGAACGTCGAAGATTATTAAAAGAATTAAATGTGCATTCTGATATCTGATTATTATAAATAATTTAGAAATTGAATGATTAATTTTTTTTCTCAAATTTTTTTTGGATTAAAATAATTAATCCTATTGATTTACTATTGATTTTAAAAATTAAAAGTAATTAATTAAAATGAATATTGCCTGCATACTAACTCACTGGTTCATAGGTAGATAACCCTTTCCTCCCCGAGCAACCCTCGAAGCAGGCAGTCTGTCTAATGCTGGGTTTCTCCTAATCATTGACGGTATAACCAAACTCATAGAAGGACCGTAGGCATTAGTCAATAATGATATGACAATAATATATTTGTTTTTTTTAGGTTTTAAGTTATTGATTAATTAGGATTAAATAAAAAAATTATCGTTAATATTATGATTTAAATAAAGGATGCGTTTTATTCTTCTTAATTAAAGTAAATTGTCCCCCCTTTTTATCTGTAAAAGGATTAATGTGGTATTGATCGTTTTATGTTAGAATTAATTTTAGTGGTGATACTAATGAAGCAGATAAAAAGGGGGGGTGAAAATAATATCCCCAAACCTGATAAAGGGGGGATGCGGGTGCCAAAAAACTCAGCACCCACAATAAAAGGGGGGTGAAAATAATATCCCCAAACCTGATAAAGGGGGGATGCGGGTGCCAAAA
>JBNGDB010000018.1:0-5000 GCA_049975245.1 Methanomicrobiales archaeon | reverse complement strand
AATAAAAAGAGTTAGAAAATCGGTGAAAATTCCAGTAATAATGGACACGTCTGGTTTTGGGACACAAAGAGGGCCATTCAATTGTAAAAAGTGTAATTCTAAGTTAAAAAAGATTATAATAGATTCTAACCTCAAACAAATCATTCCCGAAGAATTTGAATGTGAATGTAAAAGTAAATGGGTTGCTGATGTTGAATTTTCCAATGTTACCAGATCAACTACAAATCTATGAAAATTTATCATTTTTATTTATTTCATAATGAAAAACTAATCAGGTAATCTAAATATTATTATAAATTTAAAATCGATTTTTATAATATTTTTTTACTAATTTATTTTTATTTAATTTATCTATTTTTTATTTAATGTTTTACTACATTTAAAACAATATTCCGTATCTTTATTGGTTTTAAAGATTTTTCCACATTTTTTGCACTTAACTTTTTTTATTGTAGACTCTTTTTTTAATCTAAATTTGGCAGATTTAACGGAACAATCATAAATATTGGATTGAACTGTAGCTTTTGCTTTCCTATCTAAAGCTTTCTCAGCATATTTTTTTTCTATAGATTCCCCAAAATCTCTTGCCATAATAACTCCTTATATAATATTTTCCTTATAATATTAGATATAGTTATAATACCTTCTTTAGCAAAAAATTTAAACTGATGTATCCATTCAATTCTTTTTAATATCAAGGAAAATTATATTATGAATATATATCCATAACTAATTATCAATTAGGGTTGGTTATTTTTTAACTGCCCATTATTTAGATAAAAATTTAGATCTGAAAAAATGCGAATTGGAAACCACATAACATCAACCTTGGAATATCCAGAACACATGTCGATAGTTATATTCACATCTGGATGTAATTTAAAATGTCCCTATTGTCATAACCCAGAACTCATCCCCATGGATGGTGGAAAAACGGTACCATTAGAAAATTTATACTCCCTAATTAAAGACTCAAGTGATTTTATAGACGCAGTGGTTATTACTGGTGGCGAACCTCTACTCCAAACTAGTGATACAAAGAAGCTTTTAAAAATGTGCCGTAACTTTAATTTGAAAACCAAACTTGATACCAATGGATGCTATCCTGGAAAACTTAAAAAGATTATAAAATTAGTAGATTATGTTGCATTGGACGTTAAAGCTCCCTTTGATAAGTATGAAAAAATTATCGGTGCAGATGTTGGGGATTATGTGGAGAAAAGCATGAAAATTAGTTATAATTCAGAATGTTTCCTAGAGTGTAGAACTACTTATGTTCCCCTTTTAATGGACAAAGATGATATGAAGCAGATTGCACAGGAAATATCTTGTGATCTATACACCATCCAACAGTTTAGAAATCGTGTAGTTCTAGATGAAAAATTAAAGGAAACCCCCAACACCAATCGAAATGAACTTATTGATATTGTAAATGAAATAAAACCATTTCTAGTAAAGATTAAGATTAAAACCAGCGAATTCGGTGATGAATTCTTTTAATACTTTCTTAATTAGTTTTGGTTCCCTTAACTACAATGAATGAACCTTCTCCATATCCTTTCTTCACTTTTTCAACATCTCTGATTTTATCCAATGGTTGAAATAGGGTCTGTCTAAAACACAAATTTTCAAAATTAGCATCATTCATAAGAGATATAACTTCTTTTACCGAATAAAATCTAGCATATTTATAAAAATCACTATCAGATTTGATATCTTCATAAAACTTACCTAAAATACTCTCAGCATCTATAAAACCAATTATTAAGTAGCCTTTAAATTTTAAAACCCGATAAGCTTCATCAAAAGCTTTTTTTACATCATCTAAAAAACATAGGGTGGTAACCATTAAAATAAAATCAAAATGGGAATCGGGAAACGGAAGTGATTCGGCAAATCCTTCAATTACTTTTATACCTCTTTTTTGGGCGATTTTCCCCATCTTATGGGATGGATCAAGTCCTAATTTAATACCAAGAGGCGCTGCAAAACGTCCGCTTCCCACACCAACCTCGACACCATTCTTACTTTTAGGTAATAACTCTTTAACTGCCTGAAGTTCTGATTCGTAAATATATTCATTTTTATCAAACCATTCATCGTATTTTCGTGAATAATTTTCAAAAGGCTCAAAATTCGCCATGGCCACAACCTTAATAAAATTATATTATTATAAGTTCTTAAATTCTCCTGAATTATTTTTTATAATTTTTCGGTTTAAAAAGAACATGAAAGGCCTATTATTCTTCAAATAATTTAAAATAATTAAAAAACCCAATTAGATGTTTTGAATGTTTACTGGTTTGATAATAGAATCTTTAATGCAATATAATCACCAAAAAAATATTATCAAATTGAACCAAATATTATAAATAAATGCAATAAAAGATTATGTCAAAGTAGTTTTATACAGATTTAGAAAATATTATTTGCTTTTTATTTATATAAATTTTTTATTTAATAATATTATATTTAAATGGCTAAAAAACATGTTTATTTCGGGAAATACTATATAAAAGCTTAAAAAGGTGAGTTTTACTTGATAGGAATAAGCGCAGATTTTGACCCAGTGCACAATGGTCATGTGAAATTAATAGAAAAAGGAAGAGAAATAGCTGATAAAAATGGAGAAGAAGTGGTAATATATCTTAACAAAGATTACAGTGCCAATCACGCCCCTTTTTTTGTGAATTACGAAGCACGTTCTAAAATGGCTCTTGATGCCGGGGCTGATAGAATTGTTCCTATTGAAGGGTTACATTATAGACTTACACTTGCTTATACTGTTCCTATAAGAATAGCTATGATGATTGAAGATGGTGTGGAAGATTATGTGGATGCTGCCGATGTTTCAACCTCCAAGATCCAGAAATATGCATCATCTTTCGCCAGTAAAGGAATTTTCAGTGGAATACCTCGAAGTCTTCCTAATCGTAATGTAATAAGATGGTTTGCAGTTAATGAATTTCTCAAAGGAAGATACCAAAGGAAAATGAAGTTTCATATAATTCCGGAAGCTAAAGTTGATGGAAAAATTTCCGGGAGAGAGATCAGGAAAAAGATTATTTCAAACAATTTTATAATACCAGATGAGGTAAAAAAATTGCTGCCCCACTCCTCCATAGAAATTCTTGAAGATGAAATTGAAAAGGGTAATGTTCCGGGAAAACGTAACACCGATGTTCTCATGAGACGTTTAAATAATTATTCACGCTCTAAATTGCTAAAAATTGCACATTTAAATGCAGATGCTGTTGATGTCATCATCAAAGGTAGGAGATATGGGAAAGAAAGTCAGGTGTGGAGTTCCCTTCGGATGGCTGGTTATGGTCCTGTTTTAACTCGTCTAGCTTTAAGTGCTGTGGAGGAGAAGGTCACTCGTCTAGAGGTATTGGAAATATTAAAGAAATATGAAAAAAATGGCATCATCCCTCCGGACCAGACCATAGAACAAGTAATTGAGAGGGCTTGGTACGTGGCTTATAATGTTTCCCAGGGAATTAAGTCTTCTGACGCTCATAAAAAATTTCGGAAAGGTAACCGAATAGATCAAAAACCGCCTTATTTAATTGAAGGAGGTCTACATCTTAGAAGTTTTGAACTGGACAGCTTAGAAGAGGGGATGAATGCCCTGATCTATGTTGATAAAAATGGAATATTATGTTGTGAGATTAAAACAGCTGACCGTAAAATTAAAAGTCCACTAAGATTGCCCGGAGTACATGCAACTTTTTTAAGATTTATAATTGATTCTCACTTTATACCTTTAGAGGCGAAACTTTCTAAGAAAAAAAGAGGTTGGAGAATAATAATTAATGTTCTCAAATAATTAGGGTGAAATTCACACTATATTTTCTTTTAAATCATTTTTTTAATTTTCTGTAAGCCACTGGAAAAATCTTCCAACTTGATCCACATTATTGACCAAATAATCAGCACGGTCCATCACATATTCAGGCACTTCTTCTGATTCCACTGCTATGGATGCACCTTTAATTTTATTTAATGAAACCATTTCTTTTATTTTGTCAAATGCATCTACGTCAGTTATATCATCACCCAAATATATGACTTTTTTTAGATTGTTATCGACTATTATCTTTTCTAAGATAGAACCTTTATTATAGGCAACTGGAGGTCTAATTTCAACTAATCTACGTCCTTGCGTAACCTTCATATCTTTAGATTCTAGATTTTTTAAACAGTCTAAGATCATCTTTTTAGTTTTTTCACTATCTTTACATTGGCGGTAATGAATTGAAAAACATACCCCCTTTTCTTCAAAGATTATTCCCGGTATTTCAGATAGTTCTTCTTGTTGTATCTTTTGGGCAACTTCATTCAAGTAAGGTAGAATTTCAACTACTTCTGGTTCTATATATCTTTCACCATCTTTTAAATATTCCAGACCATGGTTCCCCACATATAAAATTCCATCTATAGCCAACATTTGCCGGGCATCTTCAACACATCTGCCGCTAACTGCTGCCACTAATTTAAACTTGCCTACCAATTTGAACAAAAATTTTCTGATTAAAGGATCCACAAATGCTGAATCTGGAGTTGGAGCAATTTTACTTATGGTACCATCAATATCAGTTACTATTGCAGTGTCAATATCATCTCTAAAAGTTTTTAATTCATCTAAATTTGAAAAAAGATATTTAGATTTACTCAAAAAATCAACTCATTTCGTTTATAGTTAAAAAAAAAATTATTAAATAATTATTATCTAGGAAGCCTGTGCTCTACCTCAGGACAAATCCAATCCTTACAGTAGGTCATGACCACAGTTCCTTTATTAGTAATTATGAAAACTCTCCAACAGTCATTATTATGTCTTTTAAATTTAATATCGCTAACTTTTTTCCCAATAAGATGTTTAAAGGCTTCTTGACATTCTTGGATATGCTCTTCCATTTTCATAATTATCAACCTAAATAACCAAATTCCAGGTTCTACTTTTATAATATATTTACTTAAAATTAAATAAATATTTC
>JBNGDB010000017.1:0-49618 GCA_049975245.1 Methanomicrobiales archaeon | reverse complement strand
TTATATATGGAAACTAATTAATAATAATTTTCTTTTTCAAGAGAATTTAAAAAATGATTACTGTTATTTAATATTAAATAATCATTTAAGGATTCTTGTTATTAATAATTAAACAAAATGATTAGTGTTATTAATATTAAATAATCAGTTAAAAGGAATTATTTATCATAAATATCTTTTTCTATGAAGATTAAATTCTCGTCAAAGTTGAGATTATAATCATTTTTAGACCAATTTAAAATTATTAAAGATTTTTTTACATTATCTAAATTTTCTGGACTGTATGGAAATGTTACCCATGCTATACTACTATTTTTGTGGATGTCCAAATGATTGTCTAAATTTTTTAGTTTATCTATTACGTAGCTCATTTCCATATTAGAATTGTTTACCATTTTATCGCCTGAAAACAAAATAGGTTCATATAGGGCATCTTTAATGATACATTTGAGCTAAGATTATGATGCCCTACAGACAATTAAAAGTCAATGTATATTCCAATTTTTTTGCAAGGAACTATGGCTAGAATTATACTTGACAAATATAGTAAAGGAAGCAATACTATAAATACTTTTTTATTAAAAAGTATTACTAAATGATTAAATTATTAAATCTCTGTAATACTGTGATAAATTTGTAAAAAAGGGGGCGGATTAAATGGTTATACTTAACCGGAAAAGTTGGATTAATTTAATTTCAATTCAAAAAAAAAGATATTATAGATAAAATTAGAAGGCTTAAGATATTTAATCCCGATAATTATCATCTAAAAATTTATCAAGTTCTTTAAGAGTATGTTCTATTGCAGCATCAGCAATACCTTCATCTGCAGGGCAGAGTTCATCTAATATTAAATTGATTTGTATATCAACATCTAATTCATCTTCATAGCTGAGATGTGTGTTGATATCAATATCTACAATCTCTTTTTTAGAAACTCGGGAAAAAATAAAATTTTCAGCGGTTAAAACCGCGAAATCTGATATCTTGGCAAGATCTTCCTTTGAAAGTTCTTTTAATTTATTCAAGTACCTTGCTCCGGTTGTAATCCAGCACTCTGCATAGCTTCCTGGATAGTGGTTTGCATTTCTTGTAATCGTTTCATGATCCGCTCTTCTTGTCTTTTTATAGTTTTATCACGAAGCTCCAGAGTTTCTACTTTATCGTCTAATTCTTTACTTATTTCTTCTTTAGTAACTTTAACCAATAAATTACCAGCTGTTTTGTATATTTCAGAATCTTCTTCTGCCTTTTTCAATTCATCCATAGCTTTTTGCGTTTCTTTTAGTTGAAGTTCAAGATTCTGTTTTTGCATAGAAATTGCCTGTGCCTGCTGTTGTAACTGCTGGAACTGGGCAATTTGATGTTGAATATTTTGTGGAAGTTCCATTTTTTCACCTCTTAATTTGGAATAAGTCAAATAATAATTTTCTATTTTTTAAGTTTTAAAATCTCACAGGATAAAATTATCCATCTTAAATATGAATTTAAAGATGCTCTTAATGAAGGTGTATCTTGA
Source organism: Methanomicrobiales archaeon (assembly GCA_049975245.1). Taxonomy (GTDB): domain Archaea; phylum Methanobacteriota; class Methanobacteria; order Methanobacteriales; family Methanobacteriaceae; genus UBA117. The sequence goes on along the minus strand of JBNGDB010000017.1, from coordinate 48,099 downwards.
GCATCAATCTCAATTTTTAACGTTTTATTACCTTTAATAATCGCATTAATTTTAGATCTATCTGCTGGGGCAGATATGATTTCGGGTTTGATTGATTTTAGTACTATGTCTGCATCATTGAAATTATCGAATTCAATTTCAATTTCGGTTTCCACTCTTTTAAGTGACTTCACTTAATCTTCTCCAATCATGGATGTATATAAGAGGATTAGTTTGATGTCCTTTATCGTCTATGAATTCAATGACTGCTTTTGTCTTTTTATTCTCCCTAATGATTACCAAATTAGACTTTTTATCGCCTTTTTCCTCTGGTAACCCGAAAATTGGAATTATATCCTCTAATTCTTCAATCTGGCAGATTATAGATTGTTTTTCTGGTTTAATGTTGGTTCTTACTGGTTTAAGTGCTACTGAAACATCTAAAGTTAATAAAGATTCGCCTTTTTCATTATAGAATGTTAATTGATTGGGATTTCCCTTTTTTTCAGATATTATGAGAAGGGAGTTAGATTCTAATTCACTGTTTTTTAAAAGGAGGTTCCTCATGCTCATTTTACCCCGATTAATATAAATTGAATTTAAAGCCCTGCTCAAACTCTGAGAAAAAGATCTTGTTCGATTTGAAGGCTTTCTTGAGGTTGTTATTAACATAAGTACCTATAAAAACTGAAATTACGTAAAAAAAATTTCTTAAAGTTTAAGATAATCACTAAAAAAGGGAATTATCTGGCTTTAATAGTTCTTTTTACTTCAGGAATCTCTTTAAAAAGGATTCTGTATCGGCATCGAGGACATTTATTTTCCATATAATCTTTAGGATCAATTAATGTGCCACATACTGCGCATTTATACAATTTATAAACCTCCGACTATCCTCTTAATATTTCTTGCAGCTGTTTTAGCCATAGGTGTTGCAGGTACATAAGCTCCTCCTGTAAATACTGCATCACATTTTCTGCATTTCCATATACCGCTGCTCACTCTTTTTACAGCAACCCGGTCACATTGTGGACAAAGGTGCTTTTTTTTCATATTATCTTCAATCTTTTTAACAGTTCGCTTTGCTTTTCTACCGTATCTGGCGCCAAATCTTCCAGTAACGCCTACTTTCTTTGTCCTAGCCATAAAAATCACTCCTAATTCAAAAATTTATATTTAATTTCATAAAATTTAAAAAATTTATTAACAAAAATATGAAACAATTTTTAGTATTATATGTAAAAACTATATTAAATAATTTAGTCTAAACTTTAAATCTAATATTTATTCCTTATTTTATAAAATGTTTGTTAATAATATAAAATACCTCTTATATTTCTAATTTAAACCTGGTTAAAAAGGTAATTACAATTTTTTAAAGTATGAAACAAACTGATTTATTTCAAATACTTCCTAAGATCATTAGTTTTTTCTCTAGTTATGTTAATTGCCTTCAATATCTCTTCTTTGGATAAGGGTTCTTCTCCACCTTTTTGCATGGCACATACTGAACCATCTTCAATTACTCCAACAGATATTCTTGCTCCCATAACCTGTTCTTCTTCAAGTGAGGGGTCAAGGACTAATTCATTACCAATTTTTGCAAATGTACATAGAAGAGCCTTTTCATTAATGGGCAAATCCACCATTTTTTCATAATCAATGAGTATTTCGTCATCTTCACAAGTTGCAGTGGGTATACTGGTATCAAGAAGAGCTGCTAAACATCCAAGGGCAGCTGCATCCAGCAAATTCCCATCATAGTCCAAGACATGGATATCTAAAAAGATCATCCAAACTTTATCTCCAGGCACTATGCAAAGTTTTTCCAGGTCAATTACTCCGCCTTCCCGAATACATCTATCTACAACTCTAGATAATTCAACAGACCTTTCATCAGGAGGTCCAGGTTCAAAAGTTGGAGATGCCATAGGTAAAAGTTCGGAATTAGTCATTAAAACACCTTTATTAGGTGTGTCAGGGAATGGTTCTGCAATTTGTGATTTTGCACCGATCATTAACTGGGTATTTCCAATTTTTACACGGGCAGATCCTTCAGCCTTAGTAATAACTCCAGTTTCCAGTGAAACTTCACGGTATTCGTCCAATGGGCGGTTATCAGCCCTTTCCCCATTATTTATAAGATCAGTTATGCTTTTTTTGGTTATTTCAGGAATTATTTCAGTCATATTATTCACCATACCTGGTCTTTAAAGACTCTTTCTGAATCTCACTAATCTTTTTACAACCTTCAAAGGCTAGATCAAGTGCTTTCTCAAATTCTTCAGAAGATAAATTACCATCCATCTGAATAAGAGTTATTTCCCCAGTTCTTGGCATTATGGCCACTGGAAGATCGGCTTGGCCCTCTTTATCTTCAGTTTCAGATAAATCCAATATAACATTATCATCTGCTTTACCAGCAGCGCAGGCCACCACCATATCCCTCATGGGTATACCAGCGTCAGCCATAGCCACAGATGCTGCAGTTATTCCAGCACACCGAGTTCCGCCTTCAGCCTCTAAAACTTCTATAAATACATCTATGGTTGATCTTGGATATTTTTCCAAAAATACCGCAGGAGTTAATGCTTCGGAGGTTATTTTGGATATTTCTACAGATCTTCTATCTGGTCCTGGTCTTTTTCTATCATCCACTGAGAAAGGTGCCATGTTATACCTGCACCTTACTACGGCCTGGTCGGGTTTTTGCAATCTTCTTATGTGAAATTCCCGTGGCCCGTATACTGCGACCAAAATTTTGTTACCACCAAATTCTAAGTAAGCTGATCCATCAGCTCTTTCTAATACTCCGGCTTCAATTTTTATAGGTCTTAATTCATCAAAAGCTCTTCCATCAGCTCTTTTTACAGACCCTTCATTTTTTCCTAATGTGATAATAGTAATCACCTCTTTTAATCATTATTTTTCTGACTATTGTCATCTTCAACTATATTTTCTTCATCTGCTTCTGATTCCTCAGTTTCTCCATTTACAAGTTCAGAGAGCATATCTCTAACTCGATCAGTTAATCCAGAAGTGTGAGCTTGATCTTCTATCATATTTATTACTTTCTCAGTAATTCTTTCCATTGATGGGTCACCTTTTACCCATACCACTCCATTTTGGCCAACCACAATTTCACATTTGGTCTGATCCTTGATCATATTAATCATTGAACCTTTCTTTCCAATTAATCTGGGCACTTTAGTTGGAGTAATATTGATGAGGATTCCTCCACGGAATTTACCAAGCCCTCTTCCTTTAAGGCCTAATTTAACCTTTTTTACTTCATCAACATCAACAACTCTGAGAAACAGAACATCACCTATATTAAATGCTCTTTCTAATTCTCTTTTGTCTTTTCCAAAAACTTCTGATGCTGGTAAAAGTCCAGAATATGGTGAATTTATATCTAATCCCCACATAGAGAATCTTATATCAGTTATTTCACCAATAACTACATCCCCTCGTTTTGGTATATATTTACTCTGCAAGGGAATAACACTTATTTTTTTATTTCTAAGAGCCACCAGTCCAACAACAGACGAACATATCTTATTTTCATCTCTAAAAGTTCCCCTGCCAGAATTATATTCTTCATCTGCTAAAATTTCACCAGGGACTACTAGATCTTTATCTTTTACATTTATCACACTTTGCCTCCTATATTAGGGAAGGCCATACACATTAAAAGAAGAAGTTATTTTAATAGCTTGGTTTCAACCATTCCTCCGGTAAGTTCACTTAGTTTTCGATGAAAACCTTCTTGTAACCCACCAGGTAATTCAACCACAGCTATCCATGAGCCGTCATTCTGCCATTCTTCTTTTCTAATCTTGCCAAAATCGGAAATTGTACTATAGGCCCTTCCAGAAAATTCTCCCGGAATTCTTATTGCCATCTTAACTCTTTCAAACCTTATAGGAATTTTGACACGAATGGCTTTGAGAACAATAGGAATTTGTTCATCAACAGTTTTAAACGGATCAACATGAACTTTAGCCTCTTCCATGGCCTTTTCAATTCTTCGAGAAGGGTGAGGAAGTTTATTCTGAGGATTTATCGCTTCTCTAGCAATTTTCGCGATTATTTTATTTCTCTTTTCCTCTTGCATATCTCTTCTCTGCTGAGCAGTAAGCTGTATTTGGCCCTTTTTCAATATGGCCTGCGAAACATCTAAAGGATCTGTTGTATTAAAAGCTTTATTCATAGCTTCCTCAGATGCTTTATCACCCTTTTTTGCATCTTTAAATACTTCTTCAACTGCAAGTATTTCTTCAATATTGACTTCTTTACCTCTTTTAAAATCGGCTGCAAGATTGGGATCTACTAAGATCTCAAAACGCTCCCCAAAATATTCCAAACGAGCTATGACCGCTTCTTCAAGAGTAACCATTTTTTACTCCTCTTCCTCCTTCTTTTTTCTGAGTAGGAGTTCTTCTACATGATCTTTAATTTCTTCTTCAGATAATTTTCTGTACTGCCTATCCTTAGTTTCAATAACTGAAATCTCAACACTTTCAGGTGTAGTTTTACCTTCAGTTGCTTCATAGACAGCGTCTAATGCTAATTCAATTGATTCAACTATGTTAATATCATCATTATAATTCTTTTCAAATACATCCATGGCAATTGTTCTACCAGCTCCAATGGCTGTAGCCTTGTATTCAATTAAAGCTCCGCTGGGATCAGTTTCAAATAATCTGCAGCCACCATTAGTGACTCCTCCAATAATCAATGCAGAGCCAAAAGGCCTTACACCACCATGCTGAGTATACATTTGTTTCATGTCACAAATTTTCTTTGCTAAACTTTCCACCCGGATTGGTTCATTATAGGTTATTTTATTAACTTGGGCTTCTATTCTTGCTTTCTCAATTAAGGCTCTAGCATCTGCTACAAGTCCTGAAGTGGCAGCACCAATATGTTCATCAATTTGGAATATTTTTTCAATTGATTTAGGTTCAACTAATTTACTTGTGGGTCTCTTATCCACAACCAGAACAATTCCATCTTTTGATTTAACGCCTAAAGAAGTTGTACCTCTTTTTACAGCTTCCCTCGCATATTCAACCTGAAATAGTCTTCCATCCGGACTAAATACTGTTATAGCCCTATCGTATCCTGCACTCTGAAGTGGTTGCATATTGTATACCTCTCTTACTATTTTTTAATCTAAATTAATTTAAATTGGAAATTAATAAATTATTACATATATTTTTTAATTTTATAATTTATTTATCTATTGTCTATTTAGTTCCATAATAGGTTTAAATCTACATCAATATAATATTATTAGCACTTAAAGTTTTTAAGAATTTATTTAAATCAATACTTTTATGCATGGAAATAAAATAAATGGTACTTCCTAGTATTAATAGAGTACCATTATATAAAAATATGATTGATAACACCATGCTAAAGAGGAAGAAGGGATTATAAAATAATTCATTAAATCATTAATTTTTAAAATTTTCACAATATATTAATATATTTTCTCTAAAAATCTAATTATTGAGAAATAAATTTAAGAGTTGCTGATTTAATGGTGCCTGCCACTCCCAGAGTATGGAAAACCACTCTTTTACCTTTAATTTTTGTAATTACGGACATTGCTGCCCTTACTTTATCAACTTCATTACGATTACACTGTATGATTCCCTTAACATAATAATCATTTTCATATTTTTTAGAACTTTGATCCCATAACTTCATTATCCATAAACCAAATTTACTGGTTCCGCATTCACCATACAAATTTAGAGAATTTTCCCAGATCAATCCAATTACATCCTCACGATTCAGATTAGACTGAGAAACAGCTTCAAAGGCTATATACCTTTTTTTATCTCGTATAGAAGAGGGTAATATTTTTAACTTCATCAAATCCGCCTATAAATTTGGTTAAGATATGCTAATCAATAAATCCTAAATTTCTTACTCCAGCCACAACTAAATCCTGTCTTTTTTCATTCCTTTTGATAATATTGGATGGGGTTATAGACATCCCCTTGATAGATTCATCTTTTGTAATTCCAAAACACTGATTTAAACTTATAATATCTAAAGGTTTTCTTAAATCAAAGATAGATGTAGCTCCGCTGGAAATAATAAGTGGAAAACGATATTTTCTGTACAACTTAAGAATATCTCTATATTGGCTTAAGAGCTTTGCTCGTGAAGAATATCTAGCTTTAAGAATAGAATTAAGATTTATCTCAACAGCAACTTCATTTCTAGCTGCCTCTTTAGCAATAACATGGTTTAAACCACAGTCACGTCTTTTATAATGGGTATATGTTACTATGTCTACCCGCGGATCCTCACATGCCGCCCGATTTATCTTAATTTTTCCCCCCCGGACCAATAAAACGTCAACTTTATTCCTAAATCTGGAAATCTTTTTTTTAAGATCATTACCATTTTTAGCGGTAATTTCAACCCCATTATACAATTTTAGATTAAGATTTGATTGAATTTCACTTAAATCCTTGATTAAATTATAATCAAAAATATCTGATGGTTGTATGACGGCAACTCCATAATATCCCAATCTTTTAGATTCAGTTAAAACCTCTTTTATATTTTTATTTGACCTTAAATGGAAGTCAAAGTACATCATTTCCACCAATCATCTCTTTTGCTATGTTAATAGCTATATTTTTCTTGGCTGGATAGGCGGCAATTTTAACTTTTACATGGATAGCATCTCCATGATTTACCACAACCAAATTGCCTTTATAAGCTTCTTGTTTGTCAAATCTTAAAAAAAAGTTACCCCTATAATCAATTTTATCATCAAGTTCATTCATAAGGTTATTTTTAATATTTATAGGTAAATTTTCAATTTTTTTAATAAAATCTTTAATGTCTCTTTTTTTATCAATTTTATCATAAAAAATTAACACTTTATTTTTGTAATAACCTTCAATTATGTCTTTTTCAGGTAGGGAATTGGGAAAAAGAGTATTAATTGCTTCCCTAACCTTTTCCTCATTTTCTGTTCCATAAACAAAAACTCGGTAGGAGATGTTATGGATCATGATTCCTTTCCTTAATTTAATTAAAAAAAAGATTTTTAAGATAATTTAATTTATCTTAGTTTTTCTGCGCCTTTTCCTTTGTTTCGAAGTCCTCTGGTCTTTTTACCTTCGCTGGTTAGTCCTCGGAATGCACGGCCAGTATGTTGTTTTTCGCAGATCCAGTTAATAGATGGATCGTTTTTAATGGAGGGATTGTTTGGGTCTACCAGTATAACTTCATAGAATTTGAATTTACCGTCTTCCCACACCCAATAGGAGTTCAATACTTCCATGTTAGGGTATTTCCTTGCTACTCTCTCTTCTGCTATCCTTTTAAGGGACTTCTTAGGGGTTATTTTAGTAACACCCATTCTTTTAGGTTTTCTTCCTGCTGTAAATCTTGATTTTCGCCTACCACCACGTCTGATTCGAGTCCTTACTACAATATATCCTTTTTTTGCTTTGTATCCTAAGGATCTTGCCCGGTCAATACGGGTAGGCCTATCAATTCTTTGAATTACGCTTTCTCTTCGCCATTCAGGAGCTCTCTGTTGCATTAACTCCTTAACGAAGGATTCATCTGGATTTTTCCATGCTTTTCTAACATATTTATACATTTAAACACCTCTTTGTTCAGCTTGCGCCACATCCATGGGATCTTGTCCCAAAAAAAGTTGTTTTTTAATCGCCAGAATTGGCGGTGATCAATATTGATCACTACTACATAAAAAGGTTTTGATGAACCATATCCCTATATTTTATCATAGGGAATAGTATGTTAATCAAGTTTAATAGGATTTATAATTCTTTCATTTGATAAAAAAATGAAAGTATTCCGCTAGTTAACTTCCTCTTGTTTTTGTAAATCCATTAACTTGGCGTTCACATGTCGAATAAAAAATGGTAAAATGGATAAAAATAGTGTTAAAAGCAGGAAATTGTAAGGTATAGGTAAATATAATAAAAATACTAAATAGGTAACACCTATTATCCAAAATAATACAACTACTTTTTTCATAAAGGCCTTTTCTAATGGACCTTTAGTATTCTTTATACTGTAATAGCTTCCAATCAAGCCACCAATAAATCCAAAAGTAACACCTAAAAATGCACCAATATAACCCGCATTCATTTTTAACACGTATTTAATTAATATTGATCATTTAAGGATTACCTTATATATAATATAGAGGATTTTTTAAAAAAATTTTCATCTGAAATTAATTATTGAAATATTTTTTTCAAATATCTCAATTTTAAAGTCTCACTATGAATTATTATAACCTAATATCTGATTTGATCCAATACTTTTATATAAAATCCCAGAACTTACATTCCCCAAACAAGAATCAAATTACTGATTTTCTTTAAAATCTGCTGCAAGGCCAGGGAATATCATCTAAGCAAAAATCTCTAGACATAACAATTAAAGCATTATGTTAGTTTAATTAAAAAAATAAGTTGTGATGTCTAATCAGTTATTTCGTAGAGTATCCTCATGGCCTTGATAAATGGGGGGTTACCAGAAGTTAAAAGAACTACTCTTAGAACATCCACGATCTCGTCCTTGGTAATGTCAAACTCTTCCATGGCACTTATCATCTGCTTTTTCATTGCCCGATCATCTGAAGCTGCTGCAGTAATAGCTAATGCTACTAGTTTCTGAGTTCGGTAATCCAGTACTTTACCTGTATAAGCTACCTCATTTAACTTTATTACCGCTTCATATATATCGGAGTAGTCGTCTTTAACATGTACCATTCCCTTACCATAAAAAACTTCTTCTTTCATTAAAAAACCTCCGTTATCTTCACAGTATAATATTTGTTTTTTTTATTATATAAATCTAAAAACTGCTTTAATGACCTTAAAATTATATTTAAATAAATAAAATAAAAAATTTGAAATTATTTTACATACACAACTAATAAGTAAAATCCTAAACAAATATTATTATAATTATAAATTGATTTTTCATCTTCCAAGGAGGTTTAATAATGATAGATAGAGACAATCTAGTTGAAAAAATAGAAAAAACTAAACTGGAGAAGATTCCGGGAACATTAGATACTTGGGAAAAAAATATTTATTTAGAAAATAATAAAGTCGTAATAGTAGGTTATAAACTAGAAGAACCATTTGAAGCGAAAAAATCCGGTGAAGAAGTAATTAGAACATATTATTGGTATTGGGAACTTAGAGATAGTCAAACATGGGAGATTTTAAAAGAAAATCATGACTACAATTTCAGTTTCTGCGAATCAGACATGGGGACCTGGAGCGATGAAGACCAAGTAGAAGACTTTGTGGGAGATATTAGAGAAAAAGACATTTGCAAATGGAGCGAACAAGATTGGATCGAAGATATCTCGGAGGATATAGCACGAGAAGTTTTATTATGGTTAAAAAATTATAATTAAAAAATTTATTCTATTTTTTCTATTGATTTTAAATAGTAATTATATAAAACTCCATCAATTTTTTCTATTTTATATAATAATTATTTGATTTGATTTAATCCATTATGGAGAAAGGAAAAATAAATAAATTATAAATTATAAATAAAATCTTATGAAAGTTAAAAAACGAAAAATTGCGTGGGGAATTACAGGAAGCGGGGAAAAACTGACCGATACTGTTGAATTAATGTCAGATTTAAGAGAAAAATATAAAAAAGATTTTGATATCAGAGTATTCATATCGAAGGCTGGTGATCAGGTTTTAAAATATTACAACCTATCTAACGAACTAGAAACTACTTTTGATAAATCATGGAGAGAAATAAATGCTAATGCCCCATTTTTAGCAGGGCAAATACAGCTGGGAAACTATGAATTTCTATTAATTGCCCCAGCCACATCCAATACTGTTGCAAAAATATCACTTAGAATTGCCGATACATTACTAACCAATGCGGCAATAATGGGCCAGAAAACTTCAACACCCATTTATATAATGCCAACAGATCCACGGGAAGGAACTGTAACCACTAAACTACCTAACGGTAAAGATTTAGAATTAACAATTACTAAAGAAGATGCAGAGCATGTTGAACGTTTGAAAAAAATGGATAATACTTTCGTATTTGAAGAACCAGAAGAAATTGAAGCAATATTTGAAAAACATTCCCAGAAATAGTTCTAAATAGAAAATATAGAAAATAAAAAAAAAATATTAAATTGTAAATTATTGACGTTCCTGAAGAGTTACAGTAAATGTCAATATTTCAGTACCATTTTCATCTTTTTCTTTTCTAATATCAGTTAATCCCCTGAAATAATATTCAACTTCTCCAGAATCCTCAATATTCATATTTAACGGTTCAAGATCTGTAAAACCTTCAAAAAATTGGTGTATATCATTTATTATTTCATTAGGTGCGGAGAAATTAATCGAATTTGCTCCTGAGCGTATAGTCTTAAACTTAACGTATTTTTCGTCCACAATTAAATTATCTTCATTCGTTACACCTGTTTTTTTAAAAACTATAGTTTCATCTTTAACCATACCTAAAACCCCCTGACTTTTTTACCTGTTTATATCTGTTTAAAAAAGTATAAAATTATTTGCATCATTTTTTTAAATTTCACAGAAAGATTGTTTAATTGTAGCAAAAAGGAATAATCTAGAATTTATAGCCTATATCCCTAATAAAATTCTTTCTATACTCTACATCTTTTTCTTCTTCAATTGAATGTGGTTTTGAACCATCAATAACCCCTATTATTCCTTTACCCTGATCTGACTCCACAATTAATACTTCAACTAAGTTTGCAGTTGCACAAAATAAGTTAACCACTTCTGGTACACTTTTAATTCTTTGGGTTACGTTTATGGGAAAAGCATTTTTCAAGAAAATTAAAAAAGAATGGCCACAACCCATTTCCAGAATTTTATCAGCAGCTAGATCGGTTAATTCATTATTATTACCTGCCTTGCGTACAAGACAATGGCCTGATGCTTCTCCAAAAGCTAAACCAAATTCTGCTTGTGGTACTGTATTAATTATCGCCTCGTATAGATCTTCAACAGTTTTTATAAAATGACTCTGACCTAATATTAAGTTACAATCTTCAGGTGCCTCTAATTTAACCGTGCTTATTTTTACGTCCACAAAATATCCCCCTGAACCTTATTTATGCAAAAATTAACTTAGATACAAATAAATGATTAAAATAAATTAATTATTTTTAAACTTGCGCATAACAGGCTAGTTAACTAAAATCCATAGAAAGCAGCAATTATAATAATAATCAGCACTATACTCATAATAATGATTACAATAATCAAAGTTAATGGAATAATGCTCAATAAACCGCCTTTAGGTAACTTTATATTATTGTCTATGGCTAATTTTTTAATATATTCACTGGCTTCTCTGGGGGAAACTAGTGCCACTCTTTCATATAAAGCTTGAGCACATATGATTCCAAAGCCACCCAGTTTCATATTTTCGATTAAAACTTCATCTAATTTATATGGATCATCCTTCAATTCCGTGTAATTATACATGCAATTTGCACAAAAATACTGTCCTTGTCTTTCTATAAGAAGACCATCTTCACGGCAATCAGGACATTTTATATAAATTGTGGAAGAATCAGAAACTGTGCTTGACGAAGAGGACGATGTATCTATTCCTCCCGGTTCCCATGGATCAGGAAAATCTTCACTCATAATAGATAATATGGATAAGATATGTATAAGTATTTTATTATATTCTTGCATGAAAAACTGATATTAATCTAAATCAGTTATATTTCTAATTTTTAATTTCAACCGTTTCTAATAAAAAAAGGAGGTAACGTGAAATTATTAAAAAAAATAATTGTAATTTCTGAATTTAATATACTTTTTGGATAATTAAAACTTAATATTATTTGATTAAGCTCAGTATGGTTTGTTAAACTTTTGCTGGACGGTTTATATTATTTTTATCTTGTATAAAAAGAGTTGTTATTAATTTTAAAATTTTGAACTATGAATTTGGAACGATTAATATATATAGAAGAATTTTCAAATAAAAAATTAATAGTCATGATTAATCATCATAGTTTGTCTTAACTATTGATTCTTGAAATTTCATTAAACATTTAAAATAGGATTCATACATCTCTATATAGAGATTTTTTCAATTTAAAATAGTTTATGTAATATTTACATTTTAAACCATTAAAAAGGTGTGAACATGAAAGAAAAGATAAAAGAAATTGCAGCTCGGGTTTCAGAGTTAAGAGAACTTTCTAATATTAGTCAAGAAGATATGGCTAAATATTTAAATTTAAAAGTTGATGATTACAGAAAATATGAATCCGGTGAAAAAGACATACCGGCCAGTGTTTTATACGAAATAGCCCATAAATTTAATGTTGATATGGGGTTATTGTTAACTGGTGAAGATACCAGAATGCATATATTTACAGTTACACGTAAAGATAAAGGAGTGGAAGTAGAACGTAGAAAACAATACAAATACGAAAATCTTGCTGAAAAATTTATTCACAAGAAAGCAGAAACATTTATTGTCACTGTAGAACCAAATAATAATGGTAAAAAACCTTCTACTAATTCTCATCCCGGCCAGGAATTTAATTACTTACTTGAAGGAAAACTGAAAATTTACATTCATAATAATGAACTTACACTTAAAAAGGGCGATTCAATCTTCTTTGATTCATCCTATGAACATGCAATGGAAGCATTGGATAACAAACCGGCTAAATTTCTGGCAGTTATAATGTAAAAAGGTGATTTCATGTCATCATTACTAGAAAAATTTGTTTCACAGACAGAATTTGAATCCTACCAAGATTTCCAAGAAAAATTCAAAATTATAGTACCTGAAAATTTCAATTTTGCATACGACGTGGTAGATGCTTATGCAAAAAAATATCCAGATAAAATTGCACTGGTATGGTGCAATGATGATGAAGATGAAAAAATTTTCACTTTTAAAGATCTCAAAAAATACTCAGATAAAACAGCAAACTTCTTCTTAGAATGCGGTATTAGGAAAGGTGACGCAGTAATGCTCACCCTTAAAAGTAGATACCAATTCTGGTTCTGCATTTTAGCACTGCATAAAATTGGCGCCATAACCATACCCGCCACCCATATGCTCAAGTCTAAAGACATAGTCTACCGAATAGAAAGTGCCAATATAAAGATGGTAGTATGTATTGGGGAAGATGGAGTTCCCACTGAATTTGATAAAGCTGAAAAAGAATTAAAAAAACAAAAAATAATAAAGGTAATTGTAGGTGAGAACCGATCAGGCTGGCTTAATTTCAATAATAAAATTGAAAACATAAGCGATGAATTTAATAGGGAGAATCTTGATTATAAAACTACTAAACATGATGTATCACTAGTTTATTTTTCATCAGGAACTACAGGGCTGCCTAAAATGATAGAACATGATTATACCTATCCATTGGGCCATATTATAACTGCTAAATATTGGCAGAATGCTATAGATGATGGTCTTCACTACACTGTAGCTGATACTGGTTGGGCTAAAGCAATGTGGGGACAAATTTATGGTCAGTGGATAGCAGGAAGTGCTGTATTTGTGTATGATTATGATCGATTTGATGCTGGAAATATGTTAGAAAAAGCATCTAAACACGGGGTGACAACTTATTGTGCTCCTCCAACAATTTATAGATTTTTAATTAAAGAAGATCTATCGAAATATGATTTTTCAACCCTCAAATATGCTGTGACTGCAGGCGAACCTCTTAATCCTGAAGTTTATAATAAGTTTTATGAGTTCACAGGTTTGAGGTTAATGGAAGGATTTGGACAAACCGAGTGTGTGGTTTGTATTGCTAATTTCCCCTGGATGAAACCACGCCCCGGATCAATGGGGAAACCTTCACCAGGTTACAACATTCAGTTAATGGATAAAAGTGGAAAAATTTGTGATGTGGGAGAAGAAGGAGAACTGGTTATCAAAACCAGTGAAAATAAACCTATTGGCCTATTTAATGGATATTATCTTGATTCAGTAAAAACAAAAGAAGTATGGCATGATGGATATTATCATACAGGAGACACCGCTTGGATGGATGAAGATGGTTATCTATGGTTTGTAGGTAGAACTGATGATATGATAAAAAGTTCTGGATATCGTATTGGTCCTTTCGAAGTGGAGAGTGCAGTTATTTCCCATCCCTCAGTTTTAGAATGTGCAATAACTGGATTTCCAGACCCTGTACGTGGCCAAGTTGTCAAAGCAACCATTGTATTAACCAAAGATTACAATCCATCTGATGATCTGGTCAAAGAAATCCAAAATCATGTTAAAAAGGTAACTGCACCTTATAAATATCCTAGGATTATTGAATTTGTTGAAGAATTACCAAAAACAATAAGTGGAAAAATTAGGCGTATAGAAATTCGAAGTAAAGATCAAAAGTGATAAACAAATTTATTTCTTTACAATTTATAAAATAATTTATTATAAGATATTTGATTAAAAGATGGTATTATGTCAGGAAACGTTTTAAAAAAGCAGGCTTATCCCGTTATTAATAAGATAGAATGTAAGGCATGTGAAAGATGTATTCTGACCTGCCCCCAAGAAGTTCTTAAAATGAGTGATGAAATTAATGAACGTGGATATCATTACGTTATATATGAAGGAGAAGGTTGCAGTGGCTGTGGAAATTGTTATTACACATGCCCTGAACCATTAGCAATAGAAGTTCACATCCCCCTAACTAAAAAATCAAGAAAAAATCAATCGGAGGACTAATATGGCCACTAAACTTATCAGAGGAAACACCGCAGTTATAATTGGCGCTATGTATGCTGGTTGTGACTGTTATTTTGGTTACCCCATAACCCCGGCCAGTGAAATTCTTCATGAAGCTTCAAAACACTTCCCTCTGGTTGGAAGAAAATTCGTACAAGCAGAATCAGAGGAAGCAGCTATTAATATGGTCTATGGAGGAGCTTCAGCGGGTCATAGAGTGATGACCGCATCATCAGGTCCGGGTATTAGTTTGAAACAAGAGGGCATATCATTTCTAGCTGGAGCAGAACTTCCCTGTGTAATAGTGGATATCATGAGAGCGGGCCCGGGACTGGGTAACATCGGTCCAGAACAAGGTGATTACAATCAGCTTATTAAAGGTGGGGGGCATGGCAATTATAAAAATATTGTACTTGCACCTAGTAGTGTACAAGAAATGTGCGATTTGACTATTAAAGCATTTGATTTGGCTGATAAATATAGAGGTCCTGTAATTATTATAGCAGACGCAGTTTTAGGACAAATGATCGAACCATTACATTTCCCCGAAGAAGCAGCTCAACCCGTAATCGACAATTCCTGGGCTGTTTGTGGAAACAAGGAAACCAAAGATAACTTGGTAACTTCTATATTTCTTGACTTTGATCAACTTGAAGAGTTTAATTTTAAAATACAAGAAAAGTATGAAGAAATCGAAGAAAATGAAGTAGAATATGAAGAATATAAGGTGGAAGATGCAGACATAGTTTTAGTTTCATATGGGATTAGCAGTAGAATAGCTAGATCTGCAGTTGATTTAGCACGTAAGGAAAATATTAAAGTTGGCCTATTTAGACCCATAAGCCTATTCCCCTTCCCTAAAAACAGACTTCAAACACTTTCAGATAGAAATAAAAAGTTTATTTCAGTTGAAATGAGTAATGGGCAGATGCGAGAAGATATTAAACAATCAATTCAATGTAAAAATGTGGGACTGGTAAATAGGATGGGTGGAAACCTAATAGATATTGAAGATATTATGAACAAGATCAGAACAGTTGCTGGAGGCACTAAATGAAAGAAAAAATGGAAGAGAAGGTTATAAAAAAACCAGAATCTATTTTAGATACATATCCCAGAAAAGGTGGAAGTGCGCCGACAGCAACACATTACTGTCCAGGCTGTGGTCATGGAATTCTACATAAACTCATGGGTGAAGCTATAGATAAACTAGAAATTCAGGACCGATCAGTTTTAATTAGTCCTGTGGGCTGTGCTGTTTTTGCCTACTACTACTTTGACTGTGGAAACGTCCAAGTAGCTCATGGGAGAGCACCTGCAGTTGGAACAGGTATTTCAAGAGCTGAGGATAACGCTATTGTGATGCTTTATCAAGGTGATGGTGATTTGGCGTCAATTGGTTTAAATGAAACTATTCAAGCAGCAAACCGTGGAGAAAAACTGGCAGTTTTCTTTGTAAATAACACGGTATATGGTATGACTGGAGGTCAAATGGCCCCAACCACCCTTATTGGTGAAGTTACAGTAACCTGCCCAGAAGGCCGTGACCCCCGGTTTACAGGATATCCCTTACATATGTGCGAATTATTGAATAATTTAGACGCACCTGTATTCATTGAAAGGGTATCCCTTTCAGATAATAAACATATACGAAAAGCAAGGAAGGCCATCAAAAAAGCTCTTCAAATTCAAAAAGAAGGAAAAGGCTATGCCTTTGTAGAAGTTTTATCACCCTGCCCCACCAATCTTAAACAGGATGCTAAAGGAGCTGAAATATTTATAAATGATGAAATGGAAAAAGAATTTCCTATAAAGAATTTCAGAGATAATAGTAACCAAATTGAACCTCTTTTAAGAGATTATAGTGATTTTAATAAGGAAAGCTTGGATAAGATTTTCGAAATTGGAGATGAAACTAGTCAAGACCCATTTGATGATGTTAATTTCAAACCAAAGAACGTTAAAATCGCTGGATTTGGTGGTCAGGGAGTTTTAAGCCTAGGTTTAACACTCGCCGAAGCTGCCTGTAAAGACCGGCGTCATGTATCATGGTATCCCTCTTATGGTCCAGAACAAAGAGGAGGAACATCTAACTGTGATGTAGTTATTTCTGGTGAAGTTATTGGGTCTCCAGTAATCCCTGCACCTGACGTTCTAGTGGCATTGAATAAACCATCCCTGGAAAAATTTATGAATAAAGTCAAAAAGGATGGAATTGTTCTATATGACTCTGCTGTTAAAGATGTAAACATTCCTACAGATATTAAACCCATATCTGTACCGGCCATGAAAATTGCTAAAGGTATGGGAGTTAAAAGAGCTGTAAACACAGTTATGTTAGGTGTTATAATGGAAATGGATTATACTGGATTAAATAGAAATGTGTTTAAAGAAGCCATCAAACATACCTTTAATCGAAAACCTAAATTAATACCCATTAATATAGAAATCCTGGAAGCAGGCGCAACTTGGGCTAGAGAAAACCTATTATAGCCCTGATTTTTTTTATTTATTTTTAGATAATACCTTATTTTTTTAAGTTAATTCTTTGTGGATTTAATCAAAAACTATTATTCTTTAGTTTATGACGATTTTTATATTAAATTTTGTAAATATTTATCCATAAGAAAAATTCATATTAGAATATTCTTTATGGTTTTTATTGTAAAATTTAATTATTATTAGTTAAATATGAGGGATCTTATGAGTTATAGAGGATCTGCAAAGAAATTCTTGGAAAAAAAGGATGTTGAAATTGGAGATACTGTAAAATTAATTAAAAAAGATATTTCATACATTGGTATGATTTTAGATCGGGCAGAAGATGCTGATGATGAACATTTGGTCATAAAGCTCGATAATGGATATAACATAGGAATAAACATAAAAGAAGCCGAAATTAAGCTTTTAAAAAAAGGTGAAAGACCAAAAATAGAATTACCTCCGGTTAAAATAGAAAAAGATGATAATAAAATGGATATATCAATTATATCTACCGGCGGTACCGTAGCTTCTGTTATTGATTATAAAACTGGAGCTGTACATCCAGCTTTTTCCGCTGATGATTTAATACGAGCTACACCTGAACTCTTAAACTATGCCAATATCAAAGGAAAAGCCATTCTCAACATATTAAGTGAGAATATGAAACCTGAATATTGGATAAAATCCGCTAGAGCTATTGTGGATGAAATAAATGATGGATCAGACGGAGTAGTGGTAGCTCATGGAACCGACACCATGCATTATACCTCTGCTGCCCTTAGTTTTATGCTTGAAACTCCGGTTCCTATAGTTTTAACTGGAGCACAAAGAAGTTCTGACCGACCATCTTCTGATGCCTTTCTAAATCTTATAAGTTCAGTTGCTGCCGCCAAATCAGATATTGCAGAAGTAATGGTATGTATGCATGCAACTGAAAATGATTCTCATTGCCTTCTTCACCGAGGAACCAAGGTAAGAAAAATGCATACTTCCCGTAGAGACACCTTTAGAAGTATAAATGCTCTACCTATTGCTGATGTGAAAGATCAAAAAATCAACTTATTGGACAAAAATTGGATTTACAGAAAACGAAATGAATATGATGTTAAAATTCAAGACTCTATTGAACAGGATGTAGTTTTGATTAAAAGTTATCCAGGTATAAAAACTGAATTTATTGATTATTATATTGATAAAGGCTATAAAGGAATGGTAATCGAAGGAACTGGTTTAGGCCACATACCAGAAGATATAATACCCTCCATAGAAAGGGCAGCTGATAGTTCTATACCTGTATTTATGACCTCCCAATGCATGTATGGAAAGGTTAATATGAATGTTTACAGTACTGGTAGGAAGTTAATTAATGCTGGTGCTATTTCGGCTTTAGATATGCTTCCTGAAACTGCTTATGTTAAATTGATCTGGACGTTGGGTCAGACTGACAATTTGAATGAAGTAAAAAAGATTATGCATACTAACATAGCTGGAGAGATAATGGAAAAATCCTCATTAAAACATTTCCTGATATAATGGTGATTTAGATGGATTATGAAAAATTAGGGCTTAAAATGGGTTTAGAAATACATCAACAACTGGATACTGAGAAAAAATTGTTTTGTAGTTGTGAATGTAGTCTTACAGATAAAAAAGCGGAGTATAAAATTTTGAGAAATCTTCGTCCAACCCAGAGTGAACTTGGAAAAATCGATCGGGCTGCCTTTGAAGAGGCCCGCAGAAGATTAAAATTTATTTATGAAGCATATGAACATGAAACCTGTCTAGTAGAAACAGATGATGAGCCACCACACCCCCTTAACATGGAAGCTTTGGAAATTGCCATGATAATAGCTACCCTACTTAACATGCAGATTGTGGATGAATTCCATACTATGAGAAAACAGGTTATTGATGGAAGTAACACTGGAGGATTTCAGCGAACTGGTTTAGCAGCTACCGATGGATATTTAGAAACTGAATATGGAAAAGTCACTATAGAAAATCTTTGTCTAGAAGAGGACGCTGCCAGAAGAATGGGTCAGAAGAAAGGAAATGTAATTTTTCGATTAGATAGGCTTGGAATTCCATTATTAGAAATAACTACTGATCCATCAATAAAACATCCCCAGCAAGTAAAAGAGGTAGCTTATCAGATTGGACAAGTACTTCGAAGCACTAAAGTAAAAAGGGGTTTAGGAACTATCCGTCAGGACTTAAATATTTCAATTAAGGAAGGAGCTAGGGTAGAGATTAAAGGAGTTCAAGACTTGGATTTAATGCCAATAATGGTTGAAAATGAAGTTAAAAGACAAGTAAGTTTGTTAGAATTAAAAAAAGAACTTCTTAATCGTAATGCAAGTGTTGAAGATAAAATATATGATATAAAAAAGGTTTTTCTAAACACCAAATGCAAAATTATAGAAAAAAGTAAACATGTTATGGCCATTAAGTTAAAAGGATTTTCAAATTTAATTGGAAGAGAAATTCAACCAGGCCGTAGGTTCGGGACAGAGTTAGCAGGATATGCTAAGAAAATGGGAGTATCAGGACTTTTCCATACCGATGAACTTCCTGCATATGGCATTACTGCTGAGGAAGTAGAAATACTACGTAAATTTATGAATGCTAATGAAAATGACGCAATCATTATTGTTGCAGACGAAAAAGAAAAAACTGAAAATGCCCTAATTGAGGTTATAAGAAGGGCTAAATTGACCTTAAAAGAAATTCCTGAAGAAACTCGTAAAGCTCTGCAGGATGGTAATACTGAATATTTAAGACCATTACCTACTGCTAGTAGAATGTACGTAGAAACAGATATTCCTGCCATTAGCATAGATAAAGATTTAATAGACGAAGTAAAAGCTAATTTGCCTGAACTACCAGAAGAAAAGAAATTAAGAATTATGGATGAATACAATTTAAGTGAAGATCTGGCAGGACAATTAGTTAAAAAAGATAAGGTTGCTGATTTTGAAAAGGTTATAAATGATGCAAGAGTTGACGCTAACATTGTAGCATCTACATTAGCTTACACCTTAAAAGAATTGAAAAGAGAGGGATGCGACATTGAAATTATTAATTTAGACGTATTAACAGGAACATTTAATCTACTTAAAGAAGGTAAAATCTCAAAAGAAGCTATATCTGAGATTTTAAAGTATGTTTGTATCGATAATTGTTCACCTTTAACCGCTGCCCAAAATAAGGGACTTATTATGTTATCTGAAGAAGAGGTGGCTGAAATAATTGAAGAGATTTTAGAAGATAATGATTCCATTATAAAAGAAAGAGGTATGGGTGCTATGGGACCATTAATGGGTATTGCTATGAAAAAATTGAAAGGTAAAGCTGATGGTAAATTGATTAACAGGCTTTTGAGGGAAAGTATAGAAAAACATTAAAACAAATGATTTGTTATCATAACCAATATTGTAAAAATTTGTAAATTAAATGGGGGAATAAAATGGAAGAATATGACGTTATAATTATCGGTGCGGGTCCTGGAGGGTTAACCGCCGGTATATATGCGGGTAGAGAAGATATTCGAGCGTTAATTCTTGAAAAAGGTTCTGCAGGAGGTATGCAAAATATAGCTCCTATCGTTGGTAATTTTCCAGGATTTAAAACCATTACCGGGGCTAATCTGTCTAAAAAAATGATAGATCAAGCATCAAATTATATTAATATTAATGAGCTGGAAGAAGTGGAAAAAATATCATTAAAAGAAGATAGTTTCATTCTAAAAACTAATAAAGATAAATATTTTACTAAGTCAGTTATATTCTGTACCGGTACCACTTATAGGAAGTTAGGTGTTAAAGGAGAGGATGAATTCGTAGGGAAAGGTATATCTTTTTGTTCTATATGTGATGCATTACTTTTTAAGAACCGAAAAGTTGTTGTTGTAGGTGGAGGAAACTCTGCAGTTGAACATGCACTTCACTTACATGACGTTGGTTGTGATGTGACTTTAATCCATCGTCGGGATGAACTGAGAGCTTCTAAACATGAGCAGGATAGGCTTAAAAAGGCGAAAATACCCATTATTTGGAATTCCGTGGTTAGGGAGATCAGAGGGGATGTTGTAGTTAGAAGTATTTTATTATACAATAAAGAAAAAGATGAAGAGAAGGAAATGAAAGTAGATGGAGTATTCTTAGCCATAGGAGAAGTACCTAATAATCAACTTGCTAAAGATATGGGTTTAGAACTTAATAAAAATGGATATATTTTAACTGATAAAAATCAGCGCACTAACATTCCTCATGTATATGCAGCGGGGGATATAACTGGAGGAGTTAAGCAAATGGTGGTTGCTGCTGCTGAAGGAGCTGTAGCAGCTATTTCCGCATACAATGACCTCCAATAAATATAATTTTATATAATGATTTATTTTAAATAAATCAAATATTAATTCAAATTTAAGCTATGATTTCGTTTATCAAAAAATAAAAAGAGTATTTGATAATAATTTACCGATTATTTGCCTTCAAAAATATATATATGACATAGGCAATTATCAATATTATTATAATTGGAAGCAGCCATATGAATAGGTAGAAGAAAATTACCGCCAAAACTATGGCAATTAATATGTAAATTAAATCTTGGAATTCCATAATAAACAATTATAACTTTCTATATAAAAATGTTTTCATAAAATGCCTTTAAATGTTATTTAAGCTGATTAAACTGTTTAGGAGATAATAAATGAAAATACTGGTTGTAAATAATCATGGACAATATAACCATAGAATTTATCGTTCTCTTCATTATCTAAAAATTCCATCAGAACTAATATCCAATTCTTTATCCACCAAACATATCATTGAAAAAGATCCGCTTGGTATTATTTTAGGTGGTGGCCCTAGTCTTGAAAGATCTGGAAATTGTGAAAAATATGTTAAAGAACTAGATTATCCAATTTTAGGTATATGTTTAGGTCATCAAATAATTGCCCAATCTTATGGCGGGGAAGTTAAACCGGCAGGGATTGAAAGTTATGCTAAAATTGAGATAAATATTGAGGATGAAAATGATATATTCCAAGGATTAGGAGAATCCATGAATGTATGGGCATCACACAAGGATGAAGTGTCTAAACTTCCACCAGGATTTAAAAAGCTTGCAAGTTCTTCTATTTGCGAAATAGAAGCCATGTCCCATGAAAGTAAACCAATATACGGGATACAGTTTCATCCAGAAGTTCACCATACTGAAAATGGTGCTAAAATCTTTGAAAATTTCTACAAAGTCTGTAAAAAAAATAATAATGAGAATTAACTAATTTAAAGCCGGTAAAATAGTAATAAATTCTATTTCTATATATTCCTGTAAAATTACTATATTTTTAAAATCTAAGTAATTTAGATTAAAAGAATTATAATAGACTTATCATATATTTATAATAAATTTATTAAATTAAATTATTCTCAAAATAAAATTCACTTGGAAAGTTTATAACCAAATTACAAATAAAATAAATGATAAAATAATGTTTTAAAGGTGATAAAATGATGAATCCGGATGATTTTATTATAGAATCCATTGCAGAAATTAAAAAAATTGTTGGTAATGGTAAAGCAATTATTGCTCTCTCAGGAGGAGTTGATAGTTCTGTTGCTTCAGTTCTCACACAAAGAGCATTGGGAGATAAGCTTGTGGCAGTTTTTGTAGATCACGGCCTTTTAAGGGAAGGCGAAGCTGAATATGTAAAGAATACATTTGAAAAAAGATTAAATTTTAGGTTTATCAATGCTAAAGATGAGTTTCTTGAAAGATTAGAGGGTGTTGAAGATCCTGAAGAAAAGCGTAAAATCATTGGAGAAGTTTTTATAAAGGTTTTTGAAAGAGTTGCAGAAGAAGAAAATGCTGAATTCTTGGTTCAGGGAACTATAGCTCCCGACTGGATAGAAAGTCACGGAGATATTAAATCACATCACAATGTAGCTTTACCCCACGGCCTAGTATTAGAAATAGTGGAACCTATAAGAGAACTTTACAAGGACGAAGTTAGAATAGTGGGATCCAATTTAGGACTACCAGATGAAATGGTAAATAGACAACCTTACCCTGGGCCGGGACTGGCCGTTAGAGTAGTTGGAAAACTAACACCTGCAAAAATTGAAATATGCAGAAAAGCAAATGCCATTGTAGAAGAAGAAGTTTTAAAAGAGGGTTTAGATTCAACTTTGTGGCAGTATTTTGCAGTTTTAACTAATACCAAAGTTACTGGGGTTAAAGGAGATATAAGAGACTATGGATACTTAGTTGTTCTACGAATGGTCGAATCTATGGATGCTATGACTGCAGATGTCCCAGAATTACCTTGGAAAATGGTTAAAACAATATCTAAAAGGATTACGGCAGAGATTAGTGAAGTAACTCATGTTGCACTATCGGTTAGTGACAAACCACCCAGCACAATAGAATTTGTCTAAATAGTTAATATATGAATAAAAAAATTTTTTTTTAATTTGTAAAAAATATAAAATTTCTAATTATTATTCAAATGCTCTCACTAGGTTTTTATTAAATTAAGTTTATAGATAAATACATGATAAGTGGAAAGACTGCCTATCTTAAAAAGCTAACATCAAAAATGCAGATTAAATCTGTAGATGTGGGTAAAGAATTGGATGGTAGCACTCCTCCTTCTGTTTTTATTGGTAGCTGGAACTATCCCAAGGTATATGCCGGGCCTATGATCGTTCCCCAACAAGGAGACACTTCCATAATGGACCTGCCAGAATCATGGATCCCCACCCAGACTAGTCAGGAGAAAATTATCGGTTACCGATTAAATCTGGTTAGAGGTAAACATAGGGTGGGAATTAAGGATTTAGACGATCTTTTTGTTGGAAAACTTCAAGAGATATCACTGGCAAAAAAATCTATTGATAGCGAAGCCCAGTTCTTAAAAAAACCAGTAGGAAGATCATTTAGTGATGAACACACCCCACATGGACCTAGTGGTTTACTGGAAAGATTTGATATTGACAGTGTGCGATGGGAACACTCCCTGGAGAGGGCATTCTATGACAGCGACTTGAAAGCAGCAGACGCTGTTATGGATTTGCATAGTGAAGGAATTCCATTTTCATCTATTCAAAAAGCATTTTCAGTAGGTACTATGGGAATTGAAAAAAATCGCAGATTAGTTCCTACTCGATGGTCAATAACAGCTTGCGATACCACTATAGCAGATAATTTGCTCAGAAAGGTTAGATATTATGATATGATGGAAACTCATAGAGTTTATGAGTTTAGCAGTTTAAATAATTACTATGCAGTTATATTAATTCCTTCAGAATGGCAGTATGAATGGATGGAAGCCTTTTTACATGTTTTAGGTAATGAAGAAGTTATTTTTTCTGACTATGAAACCAATAGCGGGAAAAAAGGATATTCAAGTGTTGGAGGATGTTACTACACTTGTAAAATGGCTGTTCTTGAAAAGTTAGAAAAAATAAAAAAACAGGCAGGTGCAATAGTTCTAAGAGAAGCCTACAATGGATATGTTCCATTAGGTGTTTTTAATGTGAGAGAAAATGTTAGAAGCGCTCTAAAAGAGAATTATAAAGAATTTGAAGACCTTAAACCTGCATTAGATTACGTATCCACTAAATTAAAACTTCCTATAAAAAAATTTATAATTCAAAGTGATCTAATGCAAGAACTTATCCGATCAAGACAAACCACCTTGGACGGATTTTTTAAGTATAAACAAGTTTAATTTTTAATAATGTATTTTAGTATATTATAATGCATTTAAAAACCGAATAAATATTATATATATTGATTTAGAATATTATATTATCTTTAGGGTTTAATAATTCATATCACAATTAAAGGTTATCCTATGAATGAAAAACTAAAAAAATTGCTGGAAAGAATTTTGCAAGTTTATCTCACCATTGTAATTTCATTAATGGTGGTTGATGTAACTCTACTAATAATACTAACCTTTTTTGTATTAAAACCTGCTAATGTGATTAGTATTTATAATTTTGACTTAATTGTATGTTTATTGTTATTTTTCAGCATACTGGTAACATTAATACCTAAAAAAGATAGGATACAATTTATTAAAACTAATTGGATAAGCATTTTGGCCATTATTCCTTTTGATTTTATTTTCCTTGGATTATTGGGATTTAACTTGTCCATACCTTTGTCAATATTAAGAATAATCCATATAATAGCATTGATTAAAACAATTGGCAAGATAGGATCAAACTTTGTCAAATTCTCTAAGAAAACTGGTTTAAATTATGGTATTGGTATTTTAACTGTTATATTTTTACTATCTTCTACTGCATTTTTAATTGCTGAAAATAACGTGAATCCCGAAGTTAAAACCTACGAAGATTCAGCATGGTATACTGTGACTACTATGACCACCACTGGCTACGGTGACATTGTACCTATAACACTCATTGGTAGAATACTAGGAGTTATTATGATGGTGACTGGGGTTGCATTCACAGGATATGCTACCGCATCAGTGGCCAGCATGCTAATAGATAAGTTTAGAGAAGAAAAGGATAAAGATAGAGAAATTTTCATCAAAACCTCTGAAAAAATGAACATAGAACGTGAAAAAGCGGCTGAAGATATTAAAACTGATTTAAAAGAGATACTCGATAAATTAGATAAAAAATAATAATTTTTAAGTTTATTAATTTTAATGTGTAGAATCTATTAAGTTATTATTAAATTAAAACAGAAATCCTGAGAAATCATGGGATTCTGCCATCATTATTAATTTAGGAAATGCATCTGATGGATAAACTGCTATATTGCCTTTTTTGTATTGATCAGAAACTGTCTCTATTAATGTTAAATATTTAGTTTTATCTTGTTTAGTTGAATTTGATATTGAACTCATTAAAGATTTAACAGCCTGACCCCGGGTATAATTATAATCATCCTGTTCTTCTCTTAAAAAATCAAGTGTACTGCCATTCACATAACCAACGCCCTCTACGTAAAGAGGACCTATACTATTTACTATAGCATCAATAGACTCCACATTGAAAATAACCACTATATCAGTTTTGATGCCAGTATTGTATTCTACAATCTCTTGAGCAAATTTTGATCCTTGTTCAGTGTCATTGTACCACAAGGAATCATGCAATAACATTTTAGCAACTCCCTGTTTCTGAACCTCTAATGGTGCAGGTTCTGTAGGGTGGGCCATTTTATGGGGGTAAATAGATGTTATATTAGTAAATTCACCATCTTTAACCGTGAAAATAAATGCCATATCCACTGCGCCCATCCCCGGTCTTTTCTCAGATGGATCTGCAGATAAAACCAGAATTTTATGTTCTCCAACTAAACCAGTGGAATTAGATTCACTGTTAAAATTTAAGCCAAAAAATCCTACCCCGATAATAATAATTAACAGGAATATAGTTATTATGCCCTTAATTGGTCTTTTTTTAGGTTTAGAATCATAATATTCCCTTTTTCTTAAAGATAATTGTTGAGGTGGCTGATAATAATCATCTTCCCTACTTAATGATAACCTTTTAGAACTTGAAGAAAATTTAACTTTGGACTTGGAAATTATTAATATAATAAATCCAAATACTGCGGCAATTAGACCTAAAAAGAAAAATAAAAAATTTGGGGGAGTATCAAAACCAAAACTCATTGCATAAACCCCTATAATAATCAAAAACATTCCGAATATTGCAATGATTAGATTTATCATCTGATAACTCCATTATAATATAGGCTTTTAATATTAAAACATTTAGATTATAATTTATAAAAATTTTTACATAAGTTCTTAAGAGGGAATGTGAATAAAACCCCATTCATTATATAATTCATGAAAAAATAATATAATCTTTACTTACTCCATGCAAAAAAAATTTATGAATTTGTTATTACTCCTTTTATTTGAGAAAAACAGTTAATAGCAGATTTATGAGAGATTTAAATGAAAATAAGAAAAATTTTATTCTTCACCATAATATTAGTAGTGTTAATTGTAGGATATATGTTCATCGAACCTTACTTAGTAGAAACAAAAGAAGTGGTGATAGAATCAGATCAAATTCCTCCTGAATTTGATGGAAAAAAAATAGTTTACCTTGCCGATATTCATGCAGGACCCTTTTATAGTACAGAACGTATAGATAATCTGGTAAAACAGGTCAACAAAATGAACCCTGATTTGATCTTAATGGGCGGAGATTATGTTGATAGGGAAGATATATATATTGACCCGGTTTTTGATTCCTTAGAAAACTTAAATGCCCCATTAGGAGTTTATGGTGTTTTAGGAAATAACGATCCGCAATACTTTACACTTAAAAGATTTAATGAATCTCCCATAACATATATCGGAAATAAAGGCGAATGGATTGAAATTAATGGATCAAAGATAAGAATATGTGGTGTTGGAGACTATAATAATGGCTATCAATATCCTAAAACTGCGCTGGGTGATGCAAAAAAAGAAGATTTTGTAATATTTTTGACTCATAATCCTGATTATTTCCCTGAAATAGACCAGTCAATGGTGGATCTGGTTCTTACTGGACATACTCATGGCGGTCAGGTTACTTTGTTTGGGCTCTGGGCTCCAATTCCCAGATCGGATTATGGACAGAAATATTTAACTGGAGTTAAAAAATACAACAACACTACCTTAATAATAAGTAATGGCTTGGGAACCGTTATACTTCCAGTGAGATTTTTTGCAAGACCACAAATAATTGTAGTTAAATTAAAAAGAATTAATTAAAAATTTTATAGAAAAACCAACTTAAGTGATATAATTGCAATTATCCTACAAAAAACCATCAAATGAAACAGTTCAAGCTATGTATAAAGCATTAGAAAAATTAAGAACAAGTCAAAGATCATATGAACAGATCCAGAAAACTGAAGAAAAAATTACTCATTTTACTAAACATGATTATGTTAAATTAGTTAACAGTGGAAATTCAGGGATTATGGCAGTGATGAACTCCTTCAAAAATAAGATCTTAGTTCCAGATGAAGGAGGATGGATAGGATTCAAAAATTTAGCCGAAATAATGGGCTTAAAAGTAGTTACAATACCAACTAATCTAGGTATTATAGATCCAGATACTCTAAATCAATTTATTAATATGCACCAGCCAGATGCATTATTTATAACTAGTTTTGCCGGATATATTGCAGAACAACCAATGAAAGATTTATATGAGGTATGTGATGCTAATAATGTTACCTTAGTGGAGGATGCTTCAGGAGCCTTGGGTGATCCTACTAAAAGGTTAGCCAATGGAGAACATTCCCATGTGATAATAGCATCTACTGGTTCTCCTAAAATAGTAAATGTGGGCAATGGAGGTTTTGTATCCACATCGAATAAAAAAATACTTAAAGATTCAAAGACAATTTTAAAATCTGTCCAAGCAGATAGTATAACGGCAGCAGGTATTTATGAAGAAATAGACCATGCGCCATACATTTTAAGTGAAACCATCCATGCTTCTCAAAAAATAAAACAGGAACTGGAAAACGTGATCCATGCAGATAAGAGAGGGATCGTGGTAGCATTATTGGTTGACAATCCTAAAAAAACAGGTTACAAATTACGAAATGCCATTAAAGCAGAAAATCGTAGAATTATTACCGTATGTCCAGATTATAATAGGACTCTTTCCCCGGCGGTATGTATAGAACTTAAAAATTTAGATGTAAATTGCTTTAAAAATGAAATAATTGATGAAATTATTTTAAATATTAATGAATGTATCAACTAAAAAATATAAAATAATAACAACATTCATTATTAACTTAATTATAATAATTTATTTTAAGTAAAAATTTTTATTAAAGTTCTAATGTTAACATTGCAGTTTTTTCTATCATCAATTTTTCTATAGAACCATAAATTTTTAGTTCAGAGTCATTAAGTCCATAGATTTTTTTTAAATTTGTTAAATCTGGTTTTAAAACAGTATCATCATTTTTACCCCAGATTTTTTCTAACTCTATCAATATTTTTTCCCGGCAGTTAACAGCTACAACACATATATTCATTTTTCCCTTTTTTAAACCAACAATATCTAATGCTTTAGAAATCTGGCGTTGTGCTGTAGTTCTTAAACAAATTTCCAAACCCAAATCTTTAGCTATATTTTCTCCTCTTTTAAATGCGATTATTGCTTGTTTAGTAGCGTTTAATATGTGATTTTTTCCAGCTATAGCCTCAGCATTTAAAAGTTGTAAAGTACATGTGTTAAGATTCAATGCGTTATTAGCTTTTAGATGATTAGTTATAGATAATAAATTTTCTAAATCATCCACTTTCACTTTATAACCCGTTATTAGAATATTATTTTCCATTAAAACACCTGAATATATAAATTATAAAATAAAAAAAAGATATAGACTCTTTAAAAAGAACTATTTATTTGATTTTCTTAATTCTTCTTCTATCAATATCCGGTTTATTCCACTAATAAAAGCCTCTACACTGGCCATGATAATATCTGGTTGGGTACTGCGTGCACTTACCACCTTATCTCCCAGCCTAAGTTTTACTATTACGTCAATTAAAGCATCTGTACCGCCAGTTATAGCATCTACGTGGTATTCTTCCAGTTTAATGTCAGCAACATCTTTTATACCTTTCCTTATAGCTACAATAGCTGCATCAACTGGACCTAAACCTATGCCTGCTTCCACTAACTCGTTATTATCTATATTGAGTTTAACTGATGCAGTAGGTGTCACTTTATTACCAGATACTATGGTTAGTTCTTCAAGTTCAACAGCCTTTTCCGGCAGTATTCCCATCACATCTTCCGCAATAGCTTGCAAGTCCACATCAGTAACACATTTTCCTTTGTCACCTAATGTTTTTACTCGCTGGAAAATTTTATTCAACATTTCATCGTTTACACGTAATCCTGCTTCTTGAAGTCTTTTTTTAAGGACATGAGTGCCTATGTGTTTACCCATGACAAATCTGCGTTTATGGCCTACTAGTTCTGGTGTTATAGGTTCATATGTTTCTGCTTTTTTGATTACACCATCTGCATGTATTCCTGATTCATGTGCAAAAGCATTTTCACCTACTATTGCCTTGTTTGGTTGTAGATAAACCCCAGTCATACGGGCCACCATTTTAGAGGTGTCGTATAACATTTTTATATTAATATCTGTTTTTTCATCATAAAGAGAATACAATGCAACGACCAGTTCTTCTAAGGAGGCATTTCCTGCTCGTTCTCCTATTCCATTAACAGTGACGTGTGCCTGTGTTGCGCCGGCCCTTAATCCTGATAATGTATTAGCAACTGCCAATCCAAAGTCGTTGTGGCAGTGTACACTTAAAGGTACTCCTAACTTACTGAGTCGGCCATAGAATTTGGTAGCTGTTTCGGGGGTAAGCATCCCCACAGTATCGCAAGCACATATTCTATGTGCTCCGGCATCTATTCCTTCCTTGAATATTTGAGTGAGATATTTCATGTCACTTCTAGTAGAATCTTCGGCTGATAATTCAACCAGTAACCCATGATCAACTGCATATTCTGTACAGTCAATGGCAAATTGTTTAACTTGATCTCGAGTTTTATTTAATTTATGTTCGATATGTAGGTCAGATGTTGGAACTACCAGGTGAATGCTATCAACGTCACATTCTAGGGCAGCATCAATATCAACTTTCACTGCTCGGGTAAAACTACAAATTTCAGAATTTAATCCTTCTTTTACTATCTTCTTAATTCCTTCTCTTTCGCCTTCTGATGTGATTGCAGAACCTGCTTCGATAACATTAACGCCCAACTCATCCAATTTTATGGCTATTCTTAGCTTTTCATCAGGAGTTAATGAAACTCCAGGAGTTTGTTCTCCATCTCTTAAGGTTGTATCAAAAATTTTTACTGCCACAAAATTCCCCTCACATTTTAAAATTTTTATTTATAGTTTAATTATTTCAGTTAACGCATTATTCGCAGTTTTAATGAATATGATTAAACCTTAACGCAATAAACTATTCAAAAAACTATTTAAATTCAACTCGTATTTATTATGCATTTTTTAAAACTGTAATCACTCTAGTTAAACTTTTATGCATTCTTATTTCATGTCTTTCTATTATTTTAAATTTTGTATTTGATATCAATTCAGTAACATCCACGTAATGTGGTGTTGCTAAACAAACATAGCCCTCTTTTTTAATTAATTCTTGCATGTTTTGTATTGATTCCTTATATAATTTTTTACTTTCTTCACCAGCTGTAGAAGCAGAAATACCATAAGGAGGGTCAGTTACTATTGAATCAACCCTTCTATCTAATTTAATTCTACGTGCATCTCCTTGAATAATATTAAAATCTTTAATTCCGCAATGTTGTAAATTTTCAATTGTTCCCTTTACCATTTTCTCGTCTATATCCGAACCTAAGATCCGAGCCCCTATAATACCTGCTTCAATTAATATTCCGCCTGTACCGCAGAAAGGATCAAAAACCGTGTCTCCTTTTTTAACACGAGATAAATTAACCATACAACGGGCTAATTTAGGACTCATTGAACCCGGATAAAAGAAAGGTCTCTTATGCGGTTTTAAATTAAAGAAGTGTTTTTTATCTATTAATGCCCGTCTTAAGCCCACCAGAATGGCATCATCTACAAATGTTACTCTTATGAAAGTTTCGGGATTTTCCAGATTTACCACAGCTTCTTCTTTTAAAGAATTTTTAATGATTGTTCCTAAATCCTTTTCTACTTCTGGAGAGTTAATTACATGTTTAGAGTTAATTTTTTTAACTCTTACAACATAAGTGTCTTTTATATAATCAGACCAGTGAACTGATTCAAATTTATTGTATAAATTTCCCATATCAGCATCAAAAAGCATTTCCACTATTTCGTGTACATATCCCAGTCTTTTTTCAAGTATCTGAATACAATTTTCATCATCCGGAATTGCGAGATGCAATATACCAGAAAACTCATTTTTTATTTGATAATTAATCTTTTCAGATTCAAGAACAGCTAATACCTCAGATCGGGGTAAAGTAATATTTTCACGGGATAAAATTAGGTAGATTTCCATAATTTACTAATCCTCCTAAAAAAGACTTTAGGAAGAACCGAGAAGATTATCCTACTTTTAATCATCTCTTTTAATAAAGGAGATTGGTTGTCCATATCACCATATTTTGAGATTATTTGCTCTGCTCCTTCCTTTTTAAGTTTTATAAACATGGAATCCAGTTCATTATTAGTCATACGCTCAAAAGTTTTTTGTATTTGCAGCTGTATTTTAAGTTCAGAACCAAATTTCTTTTTATAATTTTTCTCATATTCCTTTAAAAGTTTGATGTTATCCTGGTCCAGAGCTTTCATGGCAATTTCTGAGGCTATTCTTGCACATTCAAATCCAATAATTAAACCTCCGCCCGAGGTAGGTTTTACTTGAGATGCAGCATCTCCTAAGAGGATTGCTCTATCTTTAACAATTTTTTTTTCAGAATCATAAAGGGGGATGTGTCCCTGATATTTCTTTAAAATCTTTGCACTTTCAAATTTAGAATTCTTTTCCATAAATTCCTTTAAAATATGATTCATTTGATGATAATTATATTTAGAGAATAAACCAATTCTAGCCAAGGAATCACTTAAGGGAATTATCCATATAAAACCAGGGGAAATCTTTGAATCTACATAAACATGAACACAATCTGAATTCAAATTTGGTTGACCCATATCCACTAAATATTGAACTGCCTCCATGGTGGGAAGGGATTGATTTAATTTACGGGAAATAATTGAACTATGTCCACCCGCCCCCACTATTATTTTAGCTTTAAAATTTTTTATTTTATTTTTATATTTTACTTTTAACTCTCCTTTTTCAATATCAACATCGACAACTTTATGTCCTAAGAAAAGTTTACAACCCTTATCAACTGCAGATTGTGACAAAAATTTATCGTAAGCAACCCTGTCTAAAACATAAGCTGCTGGTTCTTTTTTGGATACTTTAAGAGTGTTATTTGAAGGAGAATGTATGTATGCGCCATATACCCTATTTATAATCACATCTTTAGGCAATATGTTTACTTCCTCGACTTTTCTGGCCAGCAAACCTGCGCATTGTAGTGGAACTCCGATTTTGTTCTTTTTTTCTAAAATAGCCACATTGTATTTATTTTCAGCCAAATATCTTCCCAATGTAGAACCTACTGGCCCCCCACCAACTATTACTATGTCATAATCCCCATTATTACTTGTCATGATATCTATCCATTCTAAAATATGATATGTTTTACTTAAACTTTAAAGGATATAAATATATTTTTTAAGTTAAACAAAAATAGTAATTCAGATAAATAAAAATTTAAGATATTAAAAGTTGTTAATGGTAATATTAATTACTTAACAGATTATTTCTTAAATTTCTGTGAATGACGCTCCATTATTGGTTTTTCTGATTTAGGTTTTGATTCTATTTTTTCAGGAGGTTCTTCAGGTTGTTGTTCTTGAATTTCATCTTCAAAACCATAGTAATCTCCTTCAATTAGATCATTTATCATATATTCCACTTTATCTGGATTTGGAATATTTTCAAGTATTATTCTGGTCTGTTCGTGTCCTCCGAATATTTCAATATCACCGCTTGAAAAAATTTTTTCCATAATACTTTGAGATATAGTAATGTCTTGAATTTTTTCATAATGAATAAATGCCTTAGTCTTACGTAGTAATCCCTTTTTTACAACTACTCTCTGATTGGTTAATTTGTAAATACTATAATTCCATGATAAAAGATCCCATATTATCCATAGAACCAGGAGGAGGATAATAAAGTATATTATCAGTGTAACCCATTCTACCAGTGGGATTTGGATTGTGTTTATTATGTAATTTTGTACTCTGAATGCAAAATCCAGTATGGTTCTAAAAAAATAGAGTATTATTACAATAAGTATAACCTTTATCAGAGCTGATTTGGTTTCTATGAAAAAATTTGGTTTAGTTTCAAATAAAACTTTTTCTCGGGTGTGATATTCTGTTTTGTCTCTGTTAATCATATTAATCATATATCAGTTTTTTAGTCCTAATCTAAATATTTTATGTAGAACAGACTAAATGAATATAATGATTTATAAGAAGATCGAAATACAGGAAACAAAAATTCAGTTAAAAACTGATGTCCAACCTATAGGATTGACTGATTACATCTCTAAAATAAGGATTATGCTTATAAATTATATTCGAAGAAATCCCATTTTTTTAACTAGCTTAGAACCATTAAATATTGTTGAAAAACCTTTGATTGCAAATATAATGTTAAAATCTGCTAAAATAGCTGGAACCGGTCCAATGGCCGCAGTTGCTGGATCTATTTCCCAGTTAAGCATGAATTTTCTTATTAATAAGGGTTCCAAATATGTTATTGTAGACAATGGTGGAGATATATCTCTCAAAACGAATAAAGATACTGTAGTTGGTCTTTTTGCAGGTTCATCCCCCCTATCGGGAAAAATTGGATTCAACGTAAAATCAAATCAGACCCCTATGGGTATCTGTACTTCTTCAGGAACGGTGGGTCATTCTATAAGTTTTGGAAGGGCAGATTCTATCACTGTTTTTGCTGACGAGTCAAGTATAGCAGATGCACTGGCCACTTCCATAGCTAATGAAGCAGTAGGAGAACTAGATCAAGATGTAGTACAAAGATGTCTAGATTTTGCAGATAATAAACAAGAATATATGAGGGGATTAATAGTAGTTGTGGGAGAATCAGCAGGTACTTTAGGGAAAGTACCAAAACTAATTAAAACTGATAAAAAGGTAGTTTTAGGAGATTTTTTTGATTTAATATGAAAATAAAATTTTATAATCAGATAACAACTTATTTAACCTAGAAAAATAAATTTAAAAAAATTTATATATAATAGCCTCAGATCGCCCATCATTCATCACATATCAGAGCTCATAGGGTTCATCATTGGCTCAAAAAAATTAAAAAATTAGGGTGACAGGGTTGCTGTCACATTAAATTTGGAAAGTTTCAGATAATTAGAGATAACTATCCGAACATTACACCAGATTCTTTTTTGAAATCTTCTTCATTTTCCATACCTACTATTTTATCAACAGCATCCATGAAATCGTTCATGGTGACAATGTTACGTTCTTCTCTTATGGCAAACATACCGGCTTCGGTACAAATAGCTTTGACGTCTGCACCAGATGCTCCTTCAGTTATGGATGCAATAAGTTCCTTATCTACATCATCCTCTAAAGACATGCTTTTAGTATGGATTTTCAAGATTTCTAGTCTGCCTTCCTGGTTAGGTATAGGCACCTCTATGAAACGGTCAAATCTGCCAGGGCGGAGTAATGCGGGGTCAAGTATATCGGGCCGGTTTGTAGCCGCAACTATTCCTACATCTCCTCTTGCCTCAAATCCGTCCATTTCAGCTAATAATTGCATTAAAGTTCTTTGTACTTCCCTATCACCACTGGTTGAGCTTTTTAGTCTCTTAGCAGCGATAGCATCAATTTCATCTATGAATATTATGCTGGGTGCTTTTTCTTTTGCCAGTTCAAATACTCCTCTAACTAGCCTTGCCCCTTCTCCTATGTATTTTTTAACAAATTCCGATGCAACAATTTTAATAAAGGTAGCATTGGTTTCATGGGCTACTGCCTTTCCAAGTAATGTTTTACCTGTTCCTGGAGGACCGTATAAAAGTACCCCTTTTGGAGGTTCAATTCCTATATTTTCAAATAATTCTGGTTTCTTTAAAGGCAGTTCAACTGTCTCTTTTACTTCTATTACTTGTTCAGTTAATCCTCCTATCTGTTCATATGAAACATCAGGTTTTTCTTCAACTTCCATTCCAGTAACAATAGGATCCTTCTCTGATGGTAAGACATCAACTATACTGAATGTCTGTTGGTTTAATGCAACTCGTGCACCAGGTTCTAATAAATCTTCATCTAAGAAACGTGAATATCCAATAACAAAATGTGGACCAGTACTACTCTTAACAGCTATCCTTCCATCTTCCAAAACTTCTGTTATCGTAGCAATTACTAATGGTGGAGATCTAAATCGTTCTACTTCTCCTCTAAGCGATTTAACTTCTCTATCCAATCTTATTTTCTCATTTTCGATTAAAACTTTATCTTTTTCAAGTTTCCGTAACTTCCACATTAAATTACGCTTAGTTTTAGTATTTTCATCTTTAAGTATCCTTATTTCTTTTTTTAAATCTTCTATCTTTTTTAATGCAGTAGTGGAGGTGTTATCCATGATCCTAGATCACTCCTATTTAAATTTTATCGTTACTATCTTGTTTTTGATAATATTTAAATATTGAGGTATAGATTATATAATGAGAAATTTTTAAGGGATCGTCATGAGATGCGAGATATGTGGAAAAAATATAATAGGAAAACCAATGCGTACTAAAATTGAAGGATCAGTTATGTACACTTGTAATGAATGCGCAAAATTTGGTAAAATTCAAAGAGAACCAGCAAAACCAAGAAAACCTAAAACTAGTCGAAGAATGCCCCGAAGAACAGAACCTAGTTATGAGGTGCATGAAGATTATAATAATATTATTAGAGAAGCTAGAGAAAAAAAAGGATGGTCAAGAGAAGATTTAGCAGAAAAAATATATGAAAAAGTTTCAGTAATCAACAGAATTGAATCTGGAAAAATGATACCAGATATTAAATTGGCTAAAAAATTTGAAAATACTTTAAAAATTTCAATACTAGAAAATGTTGAAGACACTCAAAGCGAAGAAATCAAAGCCTCAAATATCCGAGGATCTACCATAGGGGATATAGCAAGAATTAAAAAAAGATGAAATCCAAAAAATAAATGAAAATTAGAAAATAAAAAGTATAATAAATATTTTATCTTTTTTTAGATTTCTTTGATTTGGGAGAGTAATATCCATCTAATGATGGTGATTCATTAAATAGATTATATAATTCGTTAAAGTTTTCATACTCCTCACTTATGACCGTTAAATGGCCAGGGGGATGAATTTTTTTAATATTAAGAATACTTTTGGTTGTATCTTCTTTAACCTTTAAAAGAGCTGAATTTCTAGAATTAGTTCTAATTTTTTGTTTTAATATTTTTTCAGCAATTTCATCAGATTTTTTGGAATCAACATTTTTTGGTTTTCCTAAAATTTTTAATTGTGCATGTCTTTCTATATCAGAAATAGAATTTAAGAGCTTTGATTTACTCAAAGCTCTTATTAATATTAAAGCCATTTTTTTACCTCTATTTTAGAAATGAGGTGATTAAGGTGCTTCTAAAGAGAACCAATAACACCAATACAAATCCTATAGCAGTTTGCATATTTCCCACTATGTCCAGAATACTGGAATTTATAGGAAGGTTCCAAGGAGGGGAAGTACGACCATCAGGTAATGGCTCGTAATAAACTCCTACAGCACGATAACTTTCCCTTACATTGATATCTTTAGGTTCAACATAGTTAACTCCAACTAAAAGACCGTTATCAATGCCCCGGTTAATATCAATTGCTATTTCATTTGCATTGTATCCATCCTTTTTCACCGATGCTTTTACAATTTCGCTTGTGGTTTGAACAACTCCAGATTCATCTGTACCATAAACTGATACTAGTACAGATTCAGGAGTGACCGTAATAGCATCTCCTAGTGCTTCGTAAGCATAAACAGTTTTTAGGGGCGTTCCATCAATTGGGCAGGTCATGTAGTTGTCTGCGGAGGGAAAACCAATACCCCATCCATCAACTGGACAAACTTTACGGTAAGGTTCGTCCATAGGAAATCCAGTCTGATTTACTTGTTGAGGGGTAAACATATCCCCAGTACCAACACTAGAGACCAGGTTGACAGCACCACCACCATACTTTTCACCAGATTCTATAGCTACCTTTCCAAATACTTCGCTCATAATTTCGGTTGCAGGGTATCCATCCCTTATCATTTTACCTATCATGACCGCTGTATCTCGACGTACTTTAGTAGCTGTTCCATAAAGGGGATTTCCATGAGTATTTCTCAAATGTAAAATTGCTCCTTTCTTTCCCGGTTCTAAAACAGCTAATCCTCCCGAACGTGGAGTTACAGTAATTACTCCATCATCAGATACCTCCACTACATAAACATCAAATGATCCGCCTACAGCTGCGCCTCCTGTTGGGGAACCAGTCATAATACGAATTCCTGGGAATGAATTAGCAGCATTAGCTCCTTCAGCAATAGTCGAATTAGATTCCAGTCTTCTTAAAGTTTCAACTATGGCCTTCAATCTAGGAGTAGTATTACCTTCACCCCCAGATAATACAGCGAAATGATTTTCTTTTGACTCTAAAAAAGTTACTGAAAACATGTTTGGCGCGAATGACATACTCCCAGCAGCCGCACCATTAGGATCCTGACCTGTTGGGTCAGTTATTATAATACAGTTCATAGTAGCTGCAGATGTGCCCATGAACATTATTAGGGTGACTATTAACACTAAAAATTTCTTCAATAGCCTCCCCCCTTAACTTCTACCGTGGAAAAATCTTCGATAACATTAATGGTTACTATACCAGTATTTTCATCAACTTTTACGTCTGCCGCCACAATTGGAGCTATCCTGGTACCTGAAATTGTAGTTTTCATAGCAAACTCTTCAGCTGAAGTAATTGCCTCATTTAATGGTAAACTTCGTTTTGAAGTGACTAACGTATCTCCTACAATATAACTTCCGGGTCTAAATCCAGAAGCAGCTACATTAGCCCTTATAGAATCTGTAGGAACAATATCATTACCCTTAACTATCACTCCTGCAATGGGAACACCCTCTGGAGTTTCAGTAGTTGAAGCAAAAGCTACGTAGGTCATCAATCTTCCTGAAACTATTAGCATGAATGCTAGTAAAAGGATAATTAGTGTATCTCTTCTTATTTTGATAAACATTTCTTACACCATTTCAATGTAAATTTCTCTAATCAAGTATAAAAATTTAATTTATAAATTGGATATAATCTTTCTAAAATATTAAAAGATTTTAATATAAAAATTTAATTTTAATTTAAACAAGATTTAATTGAATTTTTTGATTTAAATGCAGCTTCTCCCAAACATAAAACAACATCAGCATCAGTTTCCATGGACTTTTTAAATCCTTCAACCACTTGTTCTGAGGTTGCACCTAAAAGACCTTTCCTAAAGTCAGACGGAGCTGTATCGGTTAAAATTATTTTTGGAGAGTCTGCTATCTTCAATGCTGCTTTTCTACAACAAAAAGAAGCTGGAATTACATAATCAGCAAGTTTTAAAGATCTTGTTAGTATATCCATGTCACCTGACTTTCCAGACTCAGATGCAATGGTTATAACTGCTGCAATTTTTTTATCAGGATAAATCTTTTTTAATTCAGTTAGTACTGTTTGTACTCCATATGGATTATGTCCATAATCAATAATTATATCTTTCCCTTGAAACTTTGAAACATATTCTAAACGCCCCGGAACACCTTTAAAATCCTTTATAGAATTTAAAATATCGTTATCGGATATTTTGAAGAATTCACGAGCAGCTATAATAGATCCTACAGCATTATAAACGTTATGTAAACCTAACAAACTATGATTAACATCCATAGGTTTATCAGGAGTTAATAGTGTGAAACTATTTGCTTGTATGTTGGTAGCAGTATACATGGGTTTTTCACTTTTTAAACCACATTCACATGAATAATATCCTACACCTGCTATAGTTTCACTAATTTTAAGATCTCGACCGCACCAACATTTCTTGGTGTTTTCATAGGTTACATCATGATCAATACCAAAGGTTATCAGATCCCCTTTAAAGTTTAAAGAATCAACCAAACCCACTAAAGTAGGATCATCAGAATTTATGATAAGTTGTTTGCCTTTAAGGTTTTCAATCAACTCTCCCTTAACTTTAGCATATCTTAAGAAATCTCCACCACCATTCAAATGATCAGGAGTTATATTAGTTATAATTCCAGCACTAGGTTCACAACGATCAATTATAAACTTTAAATCTCCTTTTTTACCCATTATCCCAGTTTCTAGAACAGCTACATCCCCATTTAGCCTCGCCTGTAAAGGAGGGATATATTCTGCATTTCCCTGTAAATTCTTAAAATTATGCTCCGCAGTTTTTAAACCTGAAAAGTTACAGAGGTGTTTAAGTAAAGAAACAGTTGTAGTCTTACCATTGGTTCCTGTTACAAAAATAACTGGTTTTTCGGGCTTAAACCTCTTAATTATATCTTCAACACTTATTATTTGAGCTTTATTCGCATTATCTGAGTATTCTATTTGTTTTTCTATATCCAACAATAATTTTGAATTTTTAGATAAACTTATTGGAGGTATAACATAATTTAATGAATCAAAAAAATTATCTGGATGTCCCTTCAAGAACAATTTAATATCATAATCATCTAACGTATATAGATAGTCGCATTCTTCACGAGATTTTACATCAGTTCCTATAACTTGGAATCCATTATCCATTATAACCCGTGCAGTTAAATTACCTGTTGGTCCGCAGATTCCAATAACACCAAACACTTCATCCATGTTTAGCACATCCATCTTTAATTCCTTGGAGCATTGATTTTTTTACCTCATTATAAGCACTGATTGCTCCTGGACCCACATGTAATATTATATCACCAGGAACTGAGTGTTTTACTGATAACTCTGCAGCGGTCGTCAAATCTTCTACTGCAACTTTAATTGCATCAGAATTCTTAGCACCTTTTAATACTTCCTCAGCAGCTTTCATATCTAATCTTTTAATGCTTTCATTATAACCACTGACAACTATAGATTTACTGTACTTACCTAATATATTACCAATGGTTATTTTATCTCTAACGGTTATTCCATCCGGATTGTCCACTACAATAACCAGAGGTTTTCCTTTAAAAAATTCCAGACTTGTTTCAAGAACTTCAGGTAAATGGGCCGCATCTAAGTAGACTTCACGTCCACAGTGATTGCCCAAATATTCCATACGACCTGGAACTCCATTAAATTTACTTAAAGCTTCTTGGATAGTGTTTTTACTCAATCCATATAGTAATGCTGCTGCAGTTGCAGCAACTGCATTTTCAACATAATAAAGAAACAGTTTAAAATCAGTGTTAATATTTCCATTTAAATTAGAAGTTTCATATCCTACTTTGAGTTTTCCATCAACTAATTCACCACAGACATTACATCTCTCTTTTATTTTAGAATCTTTAGTGCAGTACCAGTTTATGTTGT
The DNA here is from genome assembly GCA_049975245.1 of Methanomicrobiales archaeon. Classification (GTDB taxonomy): domain Archaea; phylum Methanobacteriota; class Methanobacteria; order Methanobacteriales; family Methanobacteriaceae; genus UBA117. Next base: position 6,547 of record JBNGDB010000017.1, on the reverse strand, counting down.
TGTAATCATTTAATTGTTCCATAAAATCCAGACACTGTGTGTTTACCACTAAATTCTCACACATATCCAATATCAGACTTTTTCTTTGAACGTATTTTTCCATAGACCATTCGAATTCGGTTAAATGTTCTGGGTAGATGTTGGTTATCACTCCGATCTTAACCTCTAATTTAGAGAGTAACCGCAAGGTTCCATGTGGAAGTTCTAGTATAGCTATATCATTTTTTTGATGATCTCCCTTGATTATTCCATCAATAATCACTTCACTTAACAGATCCGCCATTTGAGAGGAACAAGTCCACACATTATAACCTGCAGATTGGAACATTTCAGATAAAATAAGGGTGGTACTGGTTTTGCCTACTGAACCAGTGATTCCTATTACATCTAAATTAATTTCATTATTAATTAATTGACCAATATCTTTATCTTGTACTAATTTAACATTATTTTTGGTTAAATTTTTTCTTAACGGAGAGTTATCTGGTACAGTTGGTGAAATGTAAGCTAAATCAAAATCTGCAAAATCTTCTACATAACCAGAACCCAATCTTAATTTAATTCCATTTTTTTCCATTTCCAATAAAATTTTTTGTACATATTCTGGAAATTCGTTTATGGGTTTTTGATCAACTACAACCACATCTGTGCCTGTGTAATTTAAAATTTTAGCAGCTGGACGTCCTGCATTACCAGCCCCGATAACAATACATCTCATTATGAACCTCATAATTTTTATAATTGGTTATTAAATAGTTATTAGCTTAAAATATGGTTATTTAAATTTTTGATTAGCTAAAAATCTAGTTTTTCTAAATTATCTATTAACTAAAAATATAGTTTGTGAAATTTTTTTTATATTACTTAAGTTAATCAGACTTAATCATATAAAACTTTTTCACATTCTGCAACATTGTTAATTATTTTTGTAAGATTAGAAAACGTATCAGTCCATGCGTTAATGATGTAATCATCATCAACACCTTCAGCATCTTTAGAAGCAAGATCTATCCTTATAGTTGGTGAACATCCGGGCATTCCTAAAGCCGCTATGGTGACTATTTTATAATCTCTTAAAAGAAGCATGGAAAATACGCATGCCACATCCTGAGGAGATATGTCAGTTTTGATATTTCTTATACGTAATTCATTCATTAAACCTTCTGCGGTGAGCATTATTCCAGTAGGAGTTTCCTTAATATTATTAAACTCTTTGTTTAAAGATTTAAAAATATCAATTTTCTTTTCAAATCCTTCTAACATCTTTTCAGGAGTGAAATCCTCTAATGCCCGTACCATACCTGCTATAATGGGAGGTTGTGCTTCCAGACCAAATTCATAGGCCTTAGATTTAATTTTATGAATATAATCCTTTTTACCAGCCATAATGCCCCCTCTCGGGCCATTCATCAATTTATAGGTACTGGTAATTACTATGTCCGCACCCATATCCAATGCACGGGGCTGTTTATAAATAATAGTTCTTAACCTTGCTCCGGATGCATCGTCCACAAAGACCGGTATGTTATTTAATTTGGCAATATCAACAACTTTAATAAAGTCTTCCTTTTTAATAATATCATGGTCCATAGTTGAACCAGTTAACATCACCAGAGAAGTTTTTTCAGTAATTGCAAATTCGTCGATATTATCATATTCTTTATAAGTTCCACCAACTAATTTTATACTCCGAGGCGTTGCAGGGTGAGAAGGTGATTTTTGAAGGTAATGGACTACTTCATCTCCTTTTTTAACCAAAGCCAGAATAGTTGCAAGAATCCCAGCCGTGGTTCGATTAAAGGCCAATACCTTTTCACCTCCCAAGTGTCGTTTACCTAACTCTTCTAATCTTTCCTTAAATATGGCAGGGCCTACATAAGTTTCAAGAATTTCTAAATCCTCTTTCTTTATAGGAAATCCTCCTCCCAGACCTGTAAGATCGTAAAGACTTGATCTCCCATTTTTTGAAATTTCTGATCTTATTATTCTAAGACCAGCTTCTCTCTTTCTTACTTCATCTTCAGAAGATACAAGAAGCATTTTCTCTTTCCTCCGTACAATACTCCTTATAATTATTTAGTCTGAGTAAATCATTATTATCACAATAAAAGTAACCTACTAAAAATTTTATCAATCTTTCACCAATAATATTTATAATATTTTCTATTAATTTGTAGTTGGTAAATATTTTTTTCATATTATTTTTTTCCCAATTATTTTTTTAATCAAAAAATCAATATAATTAACTGAAATTTTCGATAAAATTTCTATTACATTGAAATTATTTTATTAATATCTTTATTAACACGAAACCAAGTTCAAGAGAGCTTATTTCTATGGATTATATTTATGTATTTAAAATTAAGAAGCCTTTAATAGTTTATTATTTAAATATGGATGAATATTCTATTAAAAATCCTTTAATTTATGTTATATTAGATGAAAATTTTTCACTAACAACAAAAGCTTCTTTTATTCATTAATTTGATTTTATAATTCTCTTCTCATCATCTATATAATCTTTTATTATTTTAATGTTGTGAATTTTTTGTAAATTTAATATATAATCAGATATTATTGTTTCAAATACCAATAATGTTAATTAAGATTTACCCTTATTGATTTAATGAACTTAAAACCTTTTTAAAAACTTCTGAAGCTGGATCCATACCCTGTGCACCAATTAACAATATAGTGTCATCTTTTTTTGCAGATAAAAAGGAATATTTAATAGCATCATACAATTTATCCTTAAAAATATAATTAAGACCTTCATCTTCAAGTATTTTAACAAAAACTTCTTTTTCTACATCCAAAACAATATTAGCATTATCAACAATATCATTACTGCTGGTGATAATTAATTGATACTTTAAATTGGATAGTTCTTCACAATTTAAACCCTTGACTATAGCTTCTGCATTAAATTTATTTATATCTATACCTCTGGAACCTCTAATAGCCGAAACAATAATAATATTACCTTGTAGATTGGAAATTGTATTTTTGATTGTGGCCATAATACCATCTGGATTGTGAGCAAAATCATCTATAATCAGTGGTTGTTTATTTAGAATGGAAAATCTTCTCTTCAATGGTTTATAGGATTCTATACCCTTTTTAATAGAATTTTGTGGTATTTCTAATGCACTGGCGGCGCCAACTGCAGCCATTATATTATAAATAAAATGCTTACTTTTGAAGGGTAATTTTTCTTTTTCAATAATTAAATTGCTATTGAAATAAATACCGTCAGAGTTGAAGTTAACTTCTCCCTTACCAAAGTGAATCACCTTAACATCGGGATTTATAAAATCCTTCATTTTACATACCAGAGGATCTGTTGAATTTAAAATAGCGTAACCCTTCTTTAATGCTTTAATAGCACCTGATGTTTCTTTAAACATTTCATTTATAGAATTTACGAGATTAACATGATCTAATGCTATATTAGTTACAACCACAATATCTGGGCAGATTGCATCTGTCATAATGTATGCGTGATTTTCCATCAAACGATCAGGTAACCCCTGGACCTCTGAAACTTCAAGAACCAGATATTCAATTGGCTTTCCAAATTCTGCAATTTGCTTAGATACCATAGGATCTATTAAAGTATTGAACTCTGATTTAGCATCAGTATTGCTGTAAGTTGTGTATCCAACCTTATTTAATATATTGAAAAGTAAATGGGCTGTTGTGGATTTTCCATTAGTTCCAGTGACTACTATTTTCTTAGCATCACTGGCAAAATTATTTATAGCCCATTTTATAGCATAGGCATTGGCCATTTCAATCTTATCTACAATAACTAATGAGATACCAAGTTTATCTGAATATTCTATGGATCTTCCATGGGCCTCTTCTGTTATAATGCAAGATATTTCCTTTTCAGCCGCCAATTTAATACCATTTTCGTCAATCCAGTATCTTATAACCGCATCACCAGGTGAAGCGCTGTTTAAAAAATTAAAGATACCAGTAATATTATTATCAGGACCATATAAGCTTCCATTAACATTTTTTGCAACAGAAGATGCTTTTAATTCTCTCATTTCTCACTCACTTAGAAAAATCTGTAGAACAATATCAAAAATATGCATATTATCAAAGTAGAAATCCAATAAATTGCAATAATCTTTTTCTCAGAAAAACCTTTATAGTGCAGGGTATGATGTAATGGTTCAACTGGTAATTTTATAATGTTGGATCGGTGCAGAAGACTTATAATAACTGAAATAATGGGCACTGCTAATGCTATAGCGGCAAAATAAATAATGTCTCCTAAAATAGCGGCAGTGGCATAACCTGCTCCTAATGCAAATGAGCCTGTATCTCCCATGAATATGCTAGCAGGGTATTTGTTGAAAACTAGAAAACCACAACATATTCCAGAGATGGCTATAAATGGAGTTGCAAAAGCAATATTTCCACCTAATAATAATATAATTGCACAAGCTGCAGATGCTATGGCCATTATTCCCGCGGCTAGACCATCCATACCATCAATAAGATTTACAGCATTTATAGCTCCAATTATGCCGAATATGGCCAGGGGAATTACGAATATACCCCAATTAACTCCTCCTAAAGTGTAACTAACTGTTCCAGATACTATTAAAAAAAGAGCAATTAAGAATTGGGCAAAAATTTTCTCTTTTTCTTCGACTTCATTTTTAATTGGTGCTTTACCTATAATTTTTACTTTTTTTTCAGCTAAAAAGTTGTTAAGATCCTCTTTAGCCTTTTCTGTAGCTACCCTAGCTTCCTCGCCAATTTTCAATGTTAATTTACCTATTTTAATAGGGGCGGTGTGAATGTTTTTGATTATATCTTGAACTTCTTTGGTTTTCAACCCGATCAAATCATCCATCATTCCCACAATACCGGCGGTTAACATCATCATGCAGGTAATAATCAGGTTTTTATTTCCAAAATATATACATGAAATAAGCAGTATGCTTAAAAGTATTGCCATACCACCCATGGTGGGCGTGCCTGCCTTGTGTTGATGTTCAGTTACAATGGGATTATCTGTGATACCTGCATTTTTAAGTACTTTACGTACAAATGCCGTGAAAAATATTGATGCTACTAAAGTTAATATGAATATGTAAATCGCTGTATTATAAATGCTCAAAACTATCACCTTTTAGCTCTAAGAACCCATTCCTATGCCCTTTTCAAAATCCTCTTCTAGTTTTTTCATGGTTTCTATAGCCTTTTTAGGATTCTTATCTCTTATAGTTATTCTTTTAAATGCGGGAGGTCCGTGTAAAATCCATGAACTACCGCTTGAAAAATCTTTATTACCAATTAAATCACTGGATATTTTATTAAACTTATCATAATTTTTAATGGGTACTTCCATTGCATAATAATTTTTCATCCTATCCTTTATAATATTTTTATCCCATTCACCTAAAGCCATTTCCACTAATTCATGCATGGGATTAATATCACAACTTGCTGTAGTAATATATCTAGTTCCGCTAGGCCGGGTATTCATCTCTATAACATATAAATTAAATTTTTCTGGATCAAATATCATATCCACATCAGTATTGCCTTCCGCCCCTAAAAGATTGGTAACTTCAAGGGCCAGAGCACATACTAAATCATTATCCATACCTTCTATAGAAGCTGGTGCTTTTTTTATTTTATCTAAAGGATGTAAACCTTCAATAGTGGTTTTACCCTTATTTACCGGGACCAAAGGAATGGCCTGTTCTTGCCAGCGCAGAACCTCCACCGAAATTTCAATACCCTCGATGAACTGTTCAGCAATAGCAGTATTATTATTCTCAAAATATTTAAAAAAATGATTTTTAGAGTGAATTATCTTTAATCCACTGCCACCCTGCCCTTCAAATGGTTTTAAAACAAATGGAAATTCAAAATCAAGATTATCAAACATTTTATCCAGATTATTCTTTATTAAAGAATCTTTAATTGATAATTCCTCAAACATAGGAGTTTCTATATTATTGTCGCTGAAAAATTTTTTAGTTGCAGATTTGTTAACCGAAGTTTTTGCTGCATTTAAGGGTGAGGCCACCACTGGTATGCCATAATTTTTTTCGAGATGATCTTTCATCTGGGCTATTTCTACCAAAGGTTTATCAACACCAATAAGGGGGACTACTGCATCCACATCCTCTTTTAATGCAATGTTTGAAGGTTCTTCCATTCCTCTTGAGACGTGATAATAATTATCAGCAAGTTTAATATTTGGTGAGGAAGGATCTGATTCGGTTAAGATACTTGTTACACCTTTTTTTGTTGCATAAGCAGCCACATCATCAAAAAGTCTAGCTCCTATAAATAAAATTTTCATTTGGTATCACTAATTGGTGTTTTAGAAAATAATATACTTAAATGTTTTATCAATTTTCTGAAAGAATACTATGACTTCTACAAGTCATAGATGAATTTTTAGCTAAATAAATAGTTTAAGTCAAATCCGTATAAATATTTTTTAAAATACTTGTTATAGGCACTGTCAAAAACTTGGTGGTTGATTTTGGAAAAGGTTTTTGTGTGTTTG
>JBNGDB010000016.1:0-53452 GCA_049975245.1 Methanomicrobiales archaeon | reverse complement strand
TTTAAAATTTAATTAAAATTGAAATTATACATCAAAATCTACTTCAATTTGTATTCTTAAAGAAGGATAACCTTTTTTATTAATATCGGATGAAAAGATATTGAAAATTTTAATATGATAAATACCAAGATTTAAAATTATATATTAACAATTAAAGAAAAATTACAATTTAATATCTAGTTTTGAAGTTATAATAGGCTCACTTTTATAGATAGGTATATTAAAAAAAAATTTTACACTTGAAGTTCATGTCTAAAAAAATATTTTTTTAAAAATCAAATGCCCCTATATAGTTATAGGGGACTTTGATTAAATTGAAGGATGAAGTGCCAACATCTAATTTTAAAATACGGTTTGATTAGAATGTGCCTAACTTACCTTTTACTAGCTTTTCAGTAATAGATGATATGTCCTCAAGCCATGAATCAATAACTTTTTCTACATTTGGCTTTACTAAATCCATCTTGTAACCATCTTCCAAGATAATCTGAGCACTTGCTGCTTTTGGTTGATCTATAGGTTTTCCAATCTGGCTTAAAAGCATTATATGAATTTGTTCAATACCTTCAACATTTTTAACAACATCACTTGCAATTTCATTAGACAGTAAATTATATATTTTACCTACATGATTTATTGGGTTTTTACCTGATGTTGCCTCCATAGACATTGGTCTATTTGGAGTTATGAGACCATTTGCACGGTTCCCCCTTCCAACAGATCCATCGTCGCCCATTTCTGCAGAAGTTCCAGTAACAGTTAAATAAAATCCTTTCTCTGACAGGCAACTATGATCATCAGCAGTATTTATAAAAGTATTAACATCCCTATCCGTATATTTAAGAGCTAAATCAGTTATAATATCATTTAAATCATTTTTAACATTAATATAAGTATCTCGATCATCTACATAACTTGAAATCATTGCTGAAGCAACTGTTAAGGTAATAGAGTCATGTTCTCTTAAGCCCATAACTTTTATGTCTTCGCCTACTTGAGGAAACTTCTTTTTAAAACTTTTAGAGTTTAATAAATTTTCAGCTGCCAAAACTATATTTTCTGTCTCTGAAAAAGGAGCATAACCCACCCCAAATGAAGTGTCGTTTGATTTAGCCACCCCATCTCTTCCGAAGACATCGACTAGATCCCCTGAACCTTGTCCTATCTTACATTCTACCACAGTACAGGTTTCCACATCTAAATTAATTATATTTTCATTCAAATAGTTCTTAGCCGCTTCAATAGCTATTATATCAACTCCAATTTTTTCACCATTAAATTCTTTAACACCTCTTCCAGTTAAAAGAATTTCAATAGGTTTAATAACTTTTCCACCGCCAAATTGCGGGTCTGATTCTCCCGCTGTGATTTGAACTTCGTCAGTATTATGGTGAAGAACTCCGCCAAACTTATCAATATAAGCTTTGCATAAAGCACAACTTACAGATTCGGCTATACCATCACTTATACTATCTGGATGTCCTATACCCTTCCTTTCCACAATTTCTACTTCATTTTTTTCAATAGGGCTCTGTTCGAGCTCTTTAACAATGATATTCCTCATGATGATTAACCTCCATAATTTTTAAGTGATCATGTTAAATTATCTTTATGAACTTTGTTCTCATAGTAAATAAAAGTAAGGGAAATAAACTCGGTTATGCAAAAATTGCGGATAGTTTCTTCTCACGGTTCAAAGGTCTAATGTTTAAAAAAACATTAGAAAATGGTTTAATACTAAAACTCCCAAAACAACGCGGAAGACGAGCATCCGGCATTCACATGTTCTTTATGAAGTTTCCATTAGATATTATTTTTGCAAACTCCCAAAAAAAAGTAGTAGACTTAGTAACAATTGACCCTTGGGAAACTTATACCCCAAAAAAATCAGCCCAATACATAATTGAATTAAAAAAAGGAATTATTAAAGAAACCAATACTGAAATTGGAGATGAAATCGATTATATATGCGAATATTCTTAATTAATCTATTACTAATTTATATTTACCGGCTCCAATATACAGATTATTAAATAAAAAATATTTATTAAAGTAAATATTTTAATAAATATGCAGATTATCTTTTTTTAATTTCATTAATAGCCATATTTGAAATTTTCCTAACAACCGGATCTTCATCTTCAGCGCTCTTTTCCAATGACCCCATGGCCCTTTCATCACCAACAATTGAAAGGGCTAATGCTGCAGCATAACGAACACTGGCTTTTTTATCACTTAAAAGATCTATGAGCGGTTCTACAGAACTTTTATCATCAAATGTTCCAAGTGCCAGAGCAGCTGCTTCGCGCACATGGAAATCATCGTCTTTTAAAGCATTTATTAATGGCTTTAGTGCTTTTGGATCGCCCACTTCTGCAAGAAGTTCAGCTGCATCTTCTCTTACATACCATTTTTCATCTTCAAGTTGTTTAATCAGAAAATCGGTTCCATGCTTATCTTCCATAATTTAATATCCCCCTTCACTTCTATTAATATTAAGTTTTTAAAGATATTTACTTGTTATTATATTATATAAAATAAATTAGATGAATTCAAAATATTTCAACAAAAAATTATAATCTTAATTAAAAATTTATATTGATTTTTTTAAATAACTAGTTTAGAGGGATGTTTTAATACCACTATACCGTCTAAATCCATTAATTTACCAGTATTTTTAACGTCAATTTCTCTCATGTAGATAGTTATTATTTTACCACCAGATATGGCTCCGAAGGGACATGCCTGTTGACAAAGCCCACAGCCCTTACATTTAAGTAAATTTATCTCCACTCCAGGATTTATTGCGTCATTGGGACATACCGCTGCAGCTTCGCATATCTGACATTTCTGACATAAATCCAGTTCAAGTTTGGAAGGTAAAACTGTTTGAAGCTCTCCAGATTCCATATCCACTGGTATAATAATGGTTTTAACTTTACCTTTACCTGCCTGGGCTACTGCATTAGTGATTAATGAATCGGCGATACCATAAACAATTTTAGCTATTGTATTTGAGGTAGTAGGGGAAATTATAAGAAGATCATATCTTCCCATGGATAATCTGCCCGTGATGGGAAAACTTGATTCTTGTTCTTTTTCTAATGCTAATTCTCGATAATATCCCCCTGATATTTTTTTAACCCTTTCAAAAAGTCCATACATCTTTAAAACTTCTTCGCCTGCCTTAGAAAGTAATATGGTAACTTCATGTTTCTGTGCTAGGTTCTCTAAAATTTCAACACTTTCTAATAGTAAATGGCCTGCGCCTGTAATTCCCCATGCAATCTTCATTAAATTCCCCTAAATTAAATTTATTAAAAAGATCCATCAATAGAATTAGATGAACATTTCTAGAATTCTATATATTTATATGCTTCATCTTCCCTAAAGGCATAGTGTACTTTATTGTACTGACTCATAAATTCCGAAACTTCCTCTTTAGCATCAAATCCATCTATTACCACTTTTTTTATGAACTCGGCGACTTCGGACATGTGCGATTCTTTTAAACCTCGTCTAGTAATTTCTTGAGTCCCAATTCTAATACCGGAGGGGTCGTCTGATCTATTGACATCGTCCCAAGGTAATAAATTTTTATTTAAAATAATATTATTTCTTTCCAAATCTTTAGCCATGATAGAAGCTTTTCCAATCTTAGATACGTCCAGAGCAATTTGATGAGATTCTGTGAAACCCAAATCTTCACATAAAACATTAAATCCTATTTCATGAAGGTTTTGAGCTAATGCTTTGGAATTTTTTATAATTTGACTGGAGTAATCTTTTCCAAACTCAAGCATTTCAGCAGTTGCAATTCCTAATGCTGCCATATGGTGCAAGTGATGATTACTTACTACACCTGGAAATACTGCTTCGTCAATCTTATCTTTTAATTCGTTATTACAAAGTATTATTCCGCCCTGAGGCCCGAAAAAAGTTTTATGCGTACTTCCAACCAGAAGATCTGCACCTTCTTTTAATGGATCCTGGAAAAATCCGCCAGCAATAAGTCCTAATACATGTGCTCCGTCATACATTACCTTTGCACCAACCTCATCTGCTGCTTCCCTAGCTTCAGCAACAGGATGAGGGAATAGGAACAAACTACCACCAAGGAGGACAATTTTAGGTTCCTTTTCCTTTATTTCCTTCTTCATAGCATCCGCATCAATATTCATTTTATCAGAATCAAAAGGATGGGTTATCACCTTAAGACCCCTAATACCAGCAGCACTTACGTTAGCATGACTAATATGACCCCCTACCGGTACTTCTAGAGCCATAATCTTATCATTATAATCAGATAAAGCAAAAAAGGAAGCCAAATTCGCTACAACCCCAGAAGTGGGTTGTACATTTGCATGTTCTGCATCAAATATCTTTTTAGAAAGATCTATAGTTAAATTTTCTATTTCATCAATATATTCACAGCCTTCATAGAGTCTCTCACAAGGTAATCCTTCAGCATAACGATGCGAAAGATCAGAAGCTAAGGCTTCTCTTACACTGGTGCTGGTGATATTTTCACTGGCAATTAGATTAATACTCTGTTCCATCCATTTATGATGATCTTTAGTTAGATTTTCAATTTGTTGAGCGTATTTTTCATTTTTAAACATGATACTTCCTCATAAAAACTGAACTTTTAATAATCAAATTAAACTAAATGATGATATAAAAATTACTTATATAAATATTTCAAGTTTTCAAGAATATAATTAGAGAAAAATTAAATTAATTATTGAATTTCTTTATTTTTTAAATAATCTTTTACTATGCATTTCTTTTAAATTTGAAATAATGCGATGTAATTCATTGGCAGGAATACTTACCATAACATGGTCAGGTTCGAGATTAGTATTATTCCTTGCCCCTACATCTCCAAAACCATAAGTAACTTTTCCTGTCAAATAAGGCAAAGCAATCATGGAACTACATATAGGGCCTGAATCTGCTCCCAAACCATGTGAACCAGAATCATATGCATTGGCATGAAGAATTTCCATTGCTTGTTCTGCTCGGCATATTATAAAAATAACATCTGGTTCAGATTCTGCTTTTACTAAAGGTGAAAATAAAACAGCTTCAAAAATACCCGGTTCTATCTGTTTATTATTTTTCCATGATCTCTGGACAGCAGGAATATTCTTATAAACACCCATGGGAACTAGGAAGGATCCGCTTCTCATGTTTGGAGGGAAATCTTTAATATCTTTCAAACCACTATATCTTGCACCTCCCATACACTCTTCTTCCTCAGCAGTGGAATAAAAAATTTCGCCATTGGAAGCATTTTCAAGTTTTTTACAAAATCTTGACTTTCCCTTTTCTTTTGGGATTTTTCTAGGTGTTCTAGTAGACCATTTTATGGCTACGGGTTCTCTTTCTAAAGTTAAAAGCTCTTTTAATTCTGATCCCCACAGATTATACATTTAAAGCCCCCTATATTGATTTAATTCAATATCTGCAATGAATTTACTTTTAATGGTGTTACTTTATTTATATCTAATATATAATTTGAAAAAATAATTTTCAGTAGAATTAATAAGAATCAAGTCATTTGAATATTAAAAATAAAGTTTAATTAAAAAAAATAAAAGGTTTAAGGGATTTAAACCCTTAATTATTTAGATTCATCTAACGCAGCTTCGATCTGGGCCATAATCTGTCCAGTTCTGAAGTGCTGTTGGTCCATTGCTCCAGATGGGCATGCTGCTACACATGTACCGCATCCTTTACATAATGCAATGTTTACGTGTGCTTGTTCATCTACTCTTTCTATAGCACCGAATGGGCATAGTTCGAGACAGACTTCACATCCACCACATACATCCAGGTCAGTTACCGCGACAATTGGTTCAATTTCCACTTCACCTTTAACCATTGGTATGGCTGCTCTGGCTGCTGCACCTGATGCTTGAGCTACTGCGTCTGGAATATCTTTAGGACCTTGTGAAACTCCTGCTAAGTATACACCATCAGTTAAAGTGTCAACAGGTCTTAATTTAGGGTGAGCTTCCATTAGGAATCCGTCTGCACTCTTGGATAATCCTATAGTTTGTCTAAGATCTTCTGAGCCTTCTGGTGGGGTTAAACCGACAGACAATACTACCATGTCGTAGTCGTATTCTGTAACTTTTCCAAGCAGTGTATCTTCTCCACGTACGGTTAAAGTTAGATCTGGGTTTTCCATTATTTCTGCTGGTCGTCCTCTAATGAACTTTATACCGTATTTTTCTTGTGAGCGTTTGTAGAACTCTTCAAATCCTTTACCGAAAGCTCTTATATCCATGTAGTAGATGGCAACATCTGTGTCAGGCATTTTATCTTTAATAAGTTGGGCATTTTTCATAGCGTACATACAACAAACTCTTGAACAGTACGGCTTATCAATTTGCAAGTCTCTTGAACCAACACATTGGATGAAAGCCACTCTTTTAGGTTTTTCACCGTCTGATGGTTTTAGAACTTTACCTTCTGTTGGTCCTGATGCGTTAATTTGTCTTTCTAATTCCATGGCTGATACTACATTAGTGTGATTACCATAACCATATTCTAATTTTTCAGTTGGGTCGTATGGATCGTACCCTGTTGCGACAATTATAGTTCCAACTTCCAGTTCTATTTCTTCTGGTTCTTGGTCGTGTTTTACTGCTCCTCTTTCACAGATCTCATCACATAGTTTACATTCGATACAGTAGTCTTTATCAATTGTAGCGCATAATGGAACTGCTTGTGGGAATGGGATATATGCTGCTTTTACCATACCAATTCCTTGGTCAAAGTAGTTAGGCATTTCAATTGGACATACATCCACACATGAGCCGCATCCGACACATAAATCTTCATCTATGTATCTAGGTTTCTTTTCAACTTTAACATTGAAGTTTCCTATATATCCGTCTACATCTTTTACTTCAGCGTAAGTTATGAGTTCTATGTTTTCATGTTTACCTACATCCACCATTTTTGGTGCGAGAATACACATGGAACAGTCAAGTGTTGGGAAAGTTTTGTCCAGTTGGGCCATTCGTCCACCTATGGTTGGTTCCTTTTCAATCATGTAGGTTTGGAATCCCATATCAGCAAGGTCAAGTGCTGCTTGTATACCAGCTACTCCTCCGCCAATGACCATAGCTTTGTTGTCCACACTTACAGTTTCTGATTCTAGAGCTTCTAATAATCTTGATTTGGCAACTGCCATTCTGACTAAGTCTTTTGCTTTTTCAGTAGCTTCTTCAGGTTCGTTCATGTGTACCCATGAATCGTGTTCCCTGATGTTTGCAAACTCAAAAAGGTAAGGGTTAAGTCCAGCTTCTTTAACACATCTTCTGAATGTTGGTTCGTGTAACCTTGGTGAACATGCTGCTACAACCACCCTGTTCAAACCTTGCTCTTTAATGTCTTTTTGTATTTCGTCTTGTCCTGGGTCTGAACAATAGTATTTGTATTCTTTAGCTAAAGCTACATTTGGTAGAGATGCTGCGTAGTCCTTTACTGCATCAATATCAACCACACCACCGATGTTGATACCGCAGTGACACACATATACTCCTATTTTTGGTTCTTCAATAGTTTCTTCATTTTTTTCTGCCATTAGATCACCTTGTACAAGTTGATGAATTCTAACATTTAAGTGATGTTAGGTGTAACACCAACACATATAAAGATTTCTATCTATTTTTTTATACAATATTTAAATAGTATAATAATTTATTTCAAAAAAATAATAATTACATTTTTTTTAAATATATTATAAAATACTTTTTATCAATATTAATATTTAATTTTTATTATTTTTAAAAAAAAATTACAATAAATAAATTAAAAATGGAATACTTATTAAACTTAAAATTGTGGTTAAAAATATACATGCAGCAGTCGCATTAACATCTAAATCATAAGTTAAAGCCAGAACAAGGCTTAACATTGCAGAAGGCATGGCTGCTTCAACTATTATTACCGACTTTTCAAGACCCCCGAATCCAAATAATGAAACTAATAATAGAGCAATTATGGGAGCTATAATCAACCTTATAAAACTTACAAAAGAAGCTGCTTCGAAATAGCCCTTAATATTTCTTGCTTGAAGTGATAAACCAAGAGAAATCATTATGAGAGGTATTGCTGCGCCACTTAAATAATCAACAATATTTTCTAAAATACCTATTTCAATATTCATTACATTAAACCCTATTCCCAGTAAAATGCCCCATAACGGTGGGAATATAAACGCTCTTTTGATAATAGTTGAATATTTACCTCCAAATAATAATAGAAATAAGACTCCGAATCCAATAAAGAGAATAATCGAACCCATATCATAAAAAATTGCTCTTACAAGACCATTTGCACCGAAAACACTTAATACTACTGGATATCCTAAAAATCCTGAATTAACCATTGCTGATGTAGTTATAATGCTCCAACGAGTTTTCACGGAGTATTTTTTTGCTTTTGCAAATAAATAACCCAATAATCCTGTAATAATACCTAAAAATATGCAGATAAAAGGTATTGGTGCTAAAAGATAAATATTATTTAAATCTGCAGTATACATTGCCAAAAATATTAAGGAGGGAATACTTAGATTCACTACAACTTTATTGAGAACTAGAGAATCTTCAGACTTTAAAACATTTATTTTTCGTAAAAAATAGCCAATTCCTATCAATAGGATAATGATTAGTATGGTTTCTAGAGAGTTCATTTTATCTAAATTTCTGAATCCTAAATTATAAAGATGTGAATAGAAGAAAATGCAAAAAAATCAAATTAAAAGAAGAGGAATCTATTTTTAGAGACTCCTAAAAAAATTTTTAGCTAATAAATTAGTATTAATCTGTAATACCTTCAGTAACTATTTTAAATACACATTCTCCTTCAGGTAAATGAGGACTGTCAACTAAACGAGCTATACGTTTTCCTGCTAATCCTTTTTTCAACCAAATTCTATATGTGGCTGCATGCCCTAAAACATGCCCGCCAATAGCTTTAGTTGGGCTTCCAAAGAATGCGTCAGGTCTGGCTTGCACTTGGTTTGTAACAAAAACTGCCACATTATAAGTATTTGCTATATTCTGAAGGGTGTGTAAATGTTGATTCAATTTCTGTTGTCTTGTAGCCAAGGATTCTCTTCCAACATATTCTGCACGGAAATGAGCAGTTAAAGAATCTACTATTACTAGTCTGATGTTGGTCTCTCCTTGTATTAATTCATTAACCTTATCTGCCATTAATATTTGGTGACTGGAGTTAAAAGCCCTTGCAATGTGAATTTTTTGTAAAACATCCTCTATATCTAGTTCAAAACTATCAGCAATTTGTTTAATTCTTTCTGGTCTGAAAGTATTTTCAGTGTCAATAAATACACATTCTCCATCAAGTCCACCTTTTTCTTCAGGTAATTGGACGGTTACTGCCAATTCATGTGAAATTTGACTTTTACCTGATCCAAATTCACCGAATACTTCAGTTATGGCTTGTGTTTCAATACCCCCTCCAATTAATTCATCCAAAGCACTGCTACCAGTAGATATTCTACCTACATCTTTTCTACGTTCCATAACATCAAATGCTGTTTCAAAATCAATTTGTTCAGCTTTTCTGGCAGCTTCAATAACCTTCTGAGCAACTCCCTCTCCAATTTCTGCTTTTACACTCAGTTCTTTTGCAGTCGCAGTTGCGAGTCTCATCATATCTGCAAAACCCGCGTCCCTAAGCTTTTGTGCTGTTTTTTCACCAACATTTGGTAATTCTTCAAGTTCAACCATTTTGATCTCCTTTAAATTTGATAATAATTAGGATTTATTTTTCTTTTTTCTGAAATTACAACCCACATTAAATCTGTTAGATAATATAAATTAATTTAATTTATATGTATAGGTTTAAGTTAATTTAAAATCTTTAAATTTTAAATTTTGATTTAAATAATGTAATAACTATTATCTATTGTAAATTTATAAGATTGTGATATTAAGTCAGAATTTTTTTCACATTCAATCTCAATTCTTCATTATATTCATCGAAATTAGCATCTGCAACTATTACTACTCCAGTTCCAATTAAATCTTGTGCTTTTTCTGCTATAGAACCTTCATCACCAGTTTTATTAATAATTTCCTGCGCCTGTTCTGAAGTAATTCCAATTAATTTTTCTGCTTGTTTTCTGAAGAATGTAGCGCGGATCTCAGCCGTTTCATCTTCAATTTTAGTTGGAATTATCATAAGGTAGTTAGGATCTTCAATTTCTTCGCCACAGAAATCACATATATAAGCCTCATCAACTAATTCCAATCTCTTATTACAATTAGAACACATAGGGTAGAGAATCCTATCACTATAAACCTCGCTAATCTCTCCTTTAATCTTAACATTACGATCTTCTTCTTCTATTTCATCTATTTTTTTGTTCTTGTATATTTTTTCTTCTAATTCCTTAAAAGAAGGAATATCTTCAGTTTCAGACTCTTTAAGTCTATTCAAATTTGAAGTTCGGCCTATACTAAGTTCAAGTTTATCATTTCTGAAGTTAATACGAGGATTTTCAATTTTTATAGCATCGCCTATGTTTAAAGAAACATTGGCCATTTCATCCCATAATGAAACTCTAATTATTCCACTTTCATCTGCTATTTCAGCAGATCTAACCATTCCCATTGTTCCGTCATCTCTTTGGAATTCATTTGGTTCATATAAATCAATTATCCTAGCCAAAATACGGGTATTTCTTTCATCTTCCTCCAACTCATGGATTTTTTTAGTGGTGAAGATCATTTCTTCTAGTTCATCTAATGAAGGAATATCTTTAATTTCATCATCTGAAGGTTTCATGACCCTCGAAGTCTTTCCAATACTTAATTCAACATTATAAAGACCCAAACGTGTTCTAGCATTTTCTAAACGTATTTCATCACCGATATTCATTCCAGTGCTTGCTTTATCATCCCAGAAAGAAGTTCTGACCACTCCAGTTCCATCAGCTATTTCAACCGATCTTACCATGCCCACTGTACCATCATCTCGTTTAAATTCCCTAGGCTCATTTAAACTAATTATTCTGCCAACTATATCTAATTCTTCGCCTTCTTCATCAATATCTTGTAAATCCCCAATTTTCACAGGTTCAAGGTGTTTTTTATATTCTTTAAGCAAATCAATTAAGGATCCATCAGATTCCGGATTGACTATAATCCTGGTGTTCCAATTAGTGTTAATTCTATAACCAGTAGGAGAATATTCATCAAATTCCACATTACCCCCGTTGATCTTTATAATATCTCCCTTACTAATTTTTAGTTTAGTATCCTCATTCCAAAGAGTTATTCTAATTTTACCAGTATCGTCAGCAATTTCAATTGACTTTACAGCGCCTGTACTTCCATCATTACGTTCGAAATTAATAGTATCTTGTATTTTTGTAACTACACCCATAACTGTTACATTTCTTTCTTCATGAGCATCCCCTATTTTCATTATCTTTTCTTCATGTTCGGGTACATCATATTCTCCTTTAACAATACGACTAATCATGTAATGGGTAAGAGATATTTCACCATTTCTACTTCTACTTTGAGCACTTAATATCTTAACAGAATCGCCTTCTTCCAGTTCTAAACTATCTACTAAATCCACATCGTTATTCCATAAAGTATATGCTATTTTACCAGTTTCATCTTCAAGTTCTAGAGATAAAACTTTTCCTTCCCCCCCATTTCTATCAAATTTTCGGATTCGAGGTATTCTAATGATTCTAGCAATAATATTTACTTGCATATCCTCTTTAATATCAGAAATATTGGTAATATCCTCTTCATATTTAGGAAAATCTTTAAAATCTTTTTTTGACAATTTTTTTATAGTTGAACGGGGATTAAGATGAACTTCTTTACTTCTATAACCATCTTTCACGTCTACATTGTTTATTTTTATAATGTCGCCTTCTTTAATTTTTTTAACTAATTTTATATTTTCGGTCCAAAACACAGTCCTAATTTCTCCAGTATCATCAGCCAATATTAAATTTAAAACCTTTCCCTCTTTTCCATTTCTTTTAGTAAATTTTTTGGCATTAGATATATGCATTACACGGCCAATAATACTAATTCTACTTTTACCCGTTTCTAAATCAGCTATTTTAAAAGATGTGTTTTCTCCAGATAATGGCTTATTCTTTTCGTTAATATATTCCCCTACAATCATACGAGCCAAATCAAGTTCATTCATAAAGCTCACATCTTCATATTCCTTTTTCATATCCGCCATTTTTTGCAAAAAATCCTCCTCGGAAATTTTATCGGCTATTTTTTGATATTGCTGCAATATTTCGTCTTTCATTTACTTCCCTCAATAAAAATATCTCTTCAATACATATTAAAAAATACTATAAATTAATATTGATATTACTTATATATAATTTATTATTACAATGTATAATATTAGTTGATAAATTATTTATATGGTGTTACTTAAACTATTATATGAATCAATTTTTGTATAAAAAGATTTATACTCTCGAATTTTTCAAAAATAATGATATTTGAAGTTAATATCAATTTTAAAGTATAAATAATTTATTAATTTATACCTTGCAAATTTTAAAAAGTTTATCTAATAAATAAAACTAAATAATTAATAAATGATATTATAGGAGAACCAACAATGTCTATGACCATGGCAGAAAAAATACTGGCAAAAGCTGCTGGTAGAAAGGATGTAACAGCTGGAGAAATCGTAATGGCAAATATTGATGTGGCAATGACCCACGACTTAACCGGGCCATTATCAGTGGAATCATTCGAAAAAATTGGAACTCCTCATGTATGGGATCCAGAAAAAATAGTAGTAATATTTGATCATCAGGTCCCAGCAGATTCACTGGAAGCAGCCAGCAACCATATGATAATGAGAGAGTTTGTAAATAACGAGAAGATTAATAATTTTTACGATGTAAATGAAGGAGTTTGTCATCAAATATTGCCTGAAAAAGGCCATATTGTTCCTGGGGAAGTTGTAGTAGGTACAGACTCGCATACATGTACGCATGGAGCCTTAGGGGCCTTTTCAACCGGTATAGGATCAACAGATATGGCGATGGTTTTTTCTACAGGTAAATTATGGTTTAAAATACCCGAAACTATAAAATTCAACATTAATGGTCAACTTCCGGATAAAGTCTATGCTAAAGATGTTATATTAAATATTATCGGTAAAATAGGCGCTGATGGAGCAACTTATATGGCTTGCGAATTTGGCGGTGAAACTGTGAAAAATATGTCTGTTTCGGACCGTATGGTAATCTGTAACATGGCCATAGAAATGGGTGGGAAAACTGGCCTCGTGGAACCAGATCAAAAAACCATAAACTACATAAAAAGTCGCACTAATAAGCCCTATCAGATTATGAAAACCGAAACTGATGCTTATTCACTCGAAACAATGGATATTGATGTAAATAATCTTGAACCCCAAATTGCATGTCCACATAATGTGGATAATGTGAAACCCATATCAGATGTTGAAGGTAATGAAATTGATCAAGTATTTCTTGGTTCATGTACCAATGGCCGTTTATCTGATCTTAGAGACGCCGCACAAATAATAAAAGGAAATAAAATTTCTAAAAACACGAGAATGCTGGTAATCCCTGCTTCCCGAGAAATATACAGAAAAGCATTAGATGAAGGACTTATTGGAACATTTGTAGATTCTGGAGCTATTGTATGTAATCCCTGTTGCGGGCCTTGTTTAGGAGGACATATAGGTCTTCTCGGCCCAGGAGAAGTGAGTCTTTCCACATCCAATAGGAACTTTAAAGGAAGACAGGGCAGTGCAGAAGCAGAAGTATATCTTAGTTCAGCTGCAGTTGCTGCTTCATCAGCAATTAAAGGAAAAATTACTAATCCCAGAGAATTCAAATAAAATTTAAAAGGATGATTACTATGAAAGGAAAGGTTTGGAAATTTGGAGATGACATTGATACAGATATAATAATACCGGGGAGATACTTGGTTTTAAGAGATGAAAAAGATCTGGCATGTCACGTAATGGAAGGTCTTGACCCTGAATTTTATAATAAAGTACAAAAAGGAGATATTATAGTTGGGGGCAAAAATTTCGGATGTGGTTCCTCCAGAGAACATGCTCCCATTGCAATTAAAGGTGCTGGAATCTCTGCAGTAGTTGCAGAATCATTTGCCCGTATTTTTTATCGTAATTCAATAAATGTTGGCCTGCCCTTATTTGAAGCTAAAAATATATCCAAAAATGTATCAACTGGTGATGAGATTGAAATTGATCCAGAAAAGGGTATTTTAAAAAATTTAACCACTTCCAAAGAATATAATATTACCAATTTACCC
Organism: Methanomicrobiales archaeon; assembly: GCA_049975245.1. Lineage (GTDB taxonomy): Archaea > Methanobacteriota > Methanobacteria > Methanobacteriales > Methanobacteriaceae > UBA117. The sequence continues at coordinate 39,089 of JBNGDB010000016.1, read as the reverse complement.
GAATTTATGGTTGAAATATTAAATAAAGGTGGGCTAATACCCTACTTAAAAGAAAAATTGGATTAAAAAAAATCATTAAAATTAACTTTAAAATATAAAAAATAAATGAATGATATAACTTAATAGGTGTAATAATGTATAAAATCGCGGTTATTCCCGGAGATGGGATAGGTAAAGAAGTAATGGAAGCCACATTACATGTTTTAGAGGCAATAAATGTTGAATTTGAATATACTTTTGCAGATGCAGGTGACGAATATGCTGAAATTAGTGGAGAACCACTTCCTCAAGAAACTTTGGACATCGTTAGAAATAGTAAAGCGTGTTTATTCGGAGCGGCTGGAGAATCTGCAGCAGATGTAATTGTAAAAATGAGGCAGGAATTAGATTTATATGTGAATTTAAGGCCCGTAAAATCCTATCCTGGAACAAAATGTTTGTATGAACATCTAGATTTTGTAATAGTACGAGAAAATACTGAAGGAATGTATATTGGCCGGGAAGAATATACAAAGGACGGAGCCACTGCATTAAGAGTTATAACTAAAAAGGCATCTGAAAGAATATGCAAATTCGCGTTTGATTATGCTAAAAAAACAGGTAGAGGAAAAGTTACCGCAGTACATAAAGCCAATGTCCTAAAAAAAACCGATGGCCTTTTTAGAGATACTTTCTATGACACCTCTAAGAATTACCCAGACCTAGAAACTGATGATAGGTATGTAGATGCCACAGCCATGTTCTTTATAACAAAACCAGAAATGTTTGACGTCATAGTAACTACCAACCTCTTTGGAGATATTTTATCCGACGAAGGAGCCGGTTTAGTCGGCGGTTTAGGTTTAATACCTTCAGCAAATATAGGGGATACTCATGGATTATTTGAACCAGTTCATGGATCAGCACCCAGCCATGCAGGTAAAGGCACTGCAAATCCTTCAGCCATGATTTTATCAGCAGTTTTAATGCTAGACTATTTAGAAGAACATGAAGAAGCCCTTAGACTAGAAAATGCGCTTATTGAAGTTCTTAAAGAGGGTAAAATAGTAACTCAGGACTTGGATGGTAGCGCTTCCACTATGCAAATGGCCATGGAAGTTAGGAGAAAACTTGAATTATAACTAATTTAAATCTTTTCTTTTTATTAACAGTTTAAATGATTTTTATGAAACCTGGTGATTTAAGAGCAGATATTCCTTTTTTAGAAAATGTGATCTATTTAGATGCTGCCAGCACAACACCGACGCCCCTGCCTGTAATTGAGTCTATGAATGATTATTTTTATAATTACAATGTTAATATAGGTAGAGGGGCCTATAATTTAACTACTAAAGCTACAAATAAGTATAACCAATCCAGAACCATTATTTCTAAGTTTTTAGACTGTAAAGAAGAAGAGGTCATTTTCACTAAGAATACCACTGAAGCAATAAACTTAGTTGCTAACGGAATACGCTTTGAAAAGGGTGATTCAGTAATTGTTCCCAATATAGAACACCATTCTAATCTAGTTCCTTGGTTAAATCTAAAAAAGAAGGGAATAAATGTAAAAATAATTAAGGCTGACGATTATGGAGTAATTGAACCTTCTGACGTGTTAAAAGCTGTTGATGATTCTACTCGATTAATAACTGTTACCCATGTTTCCAATTCCATTGGTTCGGTGCAACCTATTGAGGAACTGGGAAAAATAGCTCAAGATAATAATATATTATATATGGTTGACGCTGCTCAGTCAGCAGGGCATATGAAAATTAATTTAAATAATATTAATGCTGATTTTATTGCATTTCCTGGCCATAAAGGATTATTAGGTCCGGTTGGAACCGGATTCTTATATATTAATAAGGAATGTGTAGATCAGATATTTCCTATGAATTTAGGAGGCGGTACTGTTACTGAGGTAACAGAAGAAGATTTTAAGTTAGACTCGCCTCCTAGCCAATTTGAAGGAGGAACCCAGAATATTTCAGGCATAATAGGTTTGGGAACTGCTGTTGAATATATAAACAAAATTGGAATATCTAAAATTAAAAAACACGGATCCAAACTTACAAAAGTAATGTATAACGAAATTTCGGCTTTGGATAACATAATTTGTTATGGTGATCCAGAAAATATTTATGGTATCGTTTCCTTCAACATTAATGATATAAATTCACATGATGTGGCAAAGATATTAGACGAATACAACAACATCTGTGTTAGAAGTGGCCATCACTGCGCAATACCAACTCTAAGACATATTGGAGCTTACAAACTTGGTGGGACAGTTCGAGCATCGTTACATTATTATAACACTAAAGAAGAAATTGAAATATTGGCTGAAACATTAGAAAAAGTAATTAAATCATTTGGAGATTAAATAATGAATAAGTATCAAATCGTGGCATTAATTATCATATTTTTAATGGTTGCAAGTTTGCTTGGAGCATTAATTGTTTAATTTTATGATTTTTGGAGGTAATTAAATGGCAAATGTTAGAATAGGGGCTGTAGTAGCAGAATTCAACTATGATATAACACACATGATGTTAGAATTAGCAAAAGAGCACGCTAAATTTTTAGAATCAGAAATAACTGAAGTTATAACTGTGCCCGGTGTATTTGATATGCCTTTAGCAGTAAAAAAACTTCTTGAAGAGAATAATGTTGACGCAGTAATCACTCTTGGAGCGGTTATAGAGGGCTCCACATCCCACGATGAAATTGTAGTTCAACACGCTTCCAGGAAAATAGCAGATCTGGCCCTCGAATACGATAAACCAGTTTCACTAGGAATATCCGGCCCGGGCATGACCCGAATCGAAGCCCATCAGAGAGTTGAATATGCTAAACGTGCCGTGGAAGCTGCGGTAAAAATGGTAGAAAAGTTAAAATAATAATTTAATTTTTTTATCTTTATTATTGTAAATTTATTTTTCTCTTATTATTTTTTTTATATAAGGAATTTTTTTTAATATTTTTATTTCTAATTAAACAAATCTAATTAATCTAAATAACAAAATAAAAGTTTTAATTGTGATTTTATTAAAATATATTAGAAAGAATAATTCAAGATAAATAATATAAAATGTAAGGCAAATAAGTAAAATAAATTGATAATGTCTATATTTATTAATAAATTTTCGATGGTGAATAGAATGGAAATACTAACTCCAGATGACTTGAAAAGAAAATTTACAGATCCGTGGATAGCAGCATATCATAAAGTCATTACTATGGTGGATGACGACTTAGTGGAAATAGTGGAATTACATCCTTGTATCGCTGGATCAGAGTGGGTGGTCTATCAATATAAACGATCCAGTGATTTGGTATTAAAATCAAAAAGAGACGGTAATAAACACGTATTTCTAGTAAAAAAGGGAAAAAGCGACCTAAATTTAAAGCCAAGCTTTGCCGCTGCAGGAATAGAAGAAGTTTCAATTATAGGAGATGAAGTAAAAGTTGTGCATGCTGGATTAGCTGGAGCCGGTGTTGGGGCCGCTATGTGCAGAGGTATGGCCGAAGGAGTAAAAAGGGTAGAACTATATGATGTTGGTGGTGGTTCAAAATTGGGTAAAGCTGCTGTTATAACACCATATATGGAAAAGGTTGTCATCGGTATAGATGATACAGATACCAAGGAAGAAGGAGCTACTTGGACCCTGGCCAATAATGTAGGTATGGAATTAAGTCAAATGGGTTTCGAATATCTTGATCATATCATAGTTCAGTTATACCCTCACAATCCTAACAAAACACAAAATTGTGTGGCCATAGCCCTTGTTTTTGCAGTTAAGCCTGATGAAAAAGAAAAATTAATAGATAAAACTGTTGAAATTCTAAAAAAGAACACACTTTCTGAAAAAACCTCTATTGCTGTTCTTGATGGAATAAAAATACCTGAAAAATTAAGAAATTATGCTTTGGCCACAAAAAGATCTATGATTACAGTAGAAGAGGCTGAAAAAGTTGCTAATGATTTGAATATTAGGTTAATTGAAGTTACTGGTTCACAAGGAAAAATAGGAGCTTTAGCTGCACTTGGATTATATGATGATTTAAAAGAAGCAGTTAAAGTGTATACAGATAAAATTTAGAATATTCCATGATCAAAATTTGATATATAATAAATTGATTATTAATTAAAAATAAAATTTAAAAACCTTCCTTCACCATATGGAGCAAAATCAATATCTGAATTTATTTTTCCAGTTATCTCTAATCGAATAATATTCGATCCCCAGTATATGTAATAGTTTTTTTGTGAATCATCTTCATTTATCCTTACCGTTCTTACAAGGTCTCCATTTATATATATACCATAACTATCATTTTTAAAGACCCCAGAAGAGCTAGAAATCTTTTGATCATTTAGATAAACAGTTATTACCTTACCAGCTTTACTATCAGTCTTTAAATAGATGCCTTCGTTTATTGTTAAATTATTAGAAATGTTTCCTTCTACTTTCAATGCTTTTTCAGCATATAGATTCTTGAAAATATTACGGATATTACTATCAGGAATAACGTCACCTGCGGCAATACCTAGGACTGATCGGGCGTCTGCCGGTACACGTATTATATTATCCTCTCCAGGGCGAGTTTGGGTAAGGTTATACTTCATATCTTTAATGTATATTGAATCATTGTAATTAAGTCCTAAAGTATCAATAGCACCTTTAGGCATTCTTATAATATTAAATTCATTTTCTAATGCACTGTCAACAGTGTAGGGTCCTCTAACATCAAATGTTTTGTTTTCTGAGGGCTCTTTCCATATTATTAAGTTTCGTGATGCAGGTTCAATGGAGATTTTCCCTTCATCTACATGAACTGCCCCCAAAAAGGAAGTTAACATTAAAATTAAAATCAATCCAGAAACTAAAATAGGAAAATGCATGTATATAAAAGATTTTGTGGATTGGGCCCTTCCATTGGATCTATATATTACCATTAATGACCTGCGTATAAGCTTTAAAATATAGTATATTGCTATTACAAGTCCTAAAACTGTCACTGCCATTCCCAATAAGGGAGGTACAAACCTTACAAAAAAAAGTGAGAATAATCCTAGTGTAGCAAGTGAAAGGCCTAAAATACCCATGCGTATAAATTTACCAAGAGCATCCATCATAGTTACTCTACCATACTCCATAGCTCTTTCCATGATGGTTCTAACCACTTCTGTTGCAACCAAATTTAATTCTCTTAAAGAAGATAGATTATGATCTATTTTTCCTATGTCAACTTCTTTTATTTTAATACCCATAACATCAGCATCTAGTACTATTCCCACATCAACCCCATAGTCTTTTTCGAATTTTATATTATTCAAAAAATTTCTTTTAGCCGCGAATTGTCCGCTTAAAGGTTGATCAAATTTTATTTCAGGAAAAAAGAAATTTAATAAAGGTTTAGCTGTTAATTCTGTAACTCTTCCAGCCTCTCTTTTAAACTTAGTTTTTGTAACATCTGCTTTTCCTTCCATGATTGGACGTATAATGCTATCAACTTGTTTAGATGTAAGATTATGAAGATCAGCATCTATAAATGCCACTATATCTCCACTTGAATTATCAAACCCAGTTTTAATAGCCGAACCTTTACCCCTATTCTTATCATGACGGATTATCCGGGCTCCCGCTCTTTCAGCATTTTCAGCAGTCTTATCGGTTGAACCATCATCAACTACTATTACCTCTAAGATATAGTTCAATGATTTAACTACTTTTACCACGTGTTCAACAGTTTTTTCCTCATTATAAGCAGGTATGACCACTGAAACTCTAACCTTGTTATTAATATTCTTATTTTTTGCTGATACTAGCAGCATAATAAATATCAAAATAATCCATGACAATATGTGCACCTCTGAGTTTATTTCAATTGTCGTTTAAATTACTTAAATTACACGGATATATTATTTTTTCTCAAAAATTATTTACCAAGTTTTTATAATAATATACTTAGAACTATTGAAGGTGTACAATGAATGCAAAAGTTATGATTTTACTTGGAAGTTCATCTGATTTTAATATTGCTCAGAAGGCCATAAATGTTTTGGAAAAAATTGGGATAAATTACGACATTAAAGTTGCATCAGCCCATAGAACACATGATAAGGTAAAAAGGATAGTGATTGATGGAACTAGAAATGGGGTTGAGGTTTTTATTGGAATAGCCGGATTGTCTGCCCATTTACCTGGAATAATTGCTGCAAATACCTACAAACCAGTTGTAGGCATACCGGTTGAAGTTAAAATAGGTGGTTTAGATGCTCTTTTTGCCAATGCCCAAATGCCGTTTGGCGCGCCGGTAGCAACAGTAGGTATAGATCGTGGTGAAAACGGAGCTATTCTGGCTGCCCAAATAATTGGTACTTATGATGAAAAAATTAAGAAAAATGTATCCAAAATGAGAGAAGATTTCTTTGACAAAGTAAAAGATGACGAGCAAAAAATGTTAGAAAAGATAAAAGGCAAATATTATTCCCCCAGTAATGATTACCATGCTGAAAAAATTGAATATGTAGAATCAAGTCATGTTAATGCTGAAAATAATTCTAAAAATATATTTGCAGATGAAGATAATCCTCAAGTTGCGGTAATTCCCGGTAGCTACTCTGATATGAAAATTGCAAAAAAAACCACCAATTTTTTGGAAAAAGTAGGCATATCTTATGATTTAAATGTTATATCCCCTATAAGGTATCCGGATAGATTTGAAAAATATTTAGATAGAGTTAAAGATGTTAAAGCATTCATTGCTATTTCTGGTTTATCGGCCCATGTTACTGGAGCAATAGTAGCCCATTCTGACAAACCAGTTATCGGAGTTCCCTGCCCTATACAATTAGGGGGTGCTGACGCTCTGCTATCAATGATCAATATGCCGCCGGGAGTTCCTGTTGCAACTGTAGGAATAGGAAACGGTGGAAACGCAGCATTACTAGCCGCTGAAATTTTAGCTTTAGATAAAAACTCTATAAAAGAAAAAATTTTTCACTTAAAAAAACATATAACATGAAATTAGAAGATTAAACTTTTTATCCATTTAATCTTAAAAAAATAGAAAAGAAATTTGCGTCGATACAATGCATAATGGTAGGAAAAGGGACCAAAAGTTTATTGAAAATGAAAAAATCTGTCAGAATAATTCATGTAAATGTTCTGCTAATTACTTACTATTTGCCGTTTTTTTAATATTAATAACTCTATTTATTGCCAGTAATTTCTAAAAGAAGGTGAAGTTATGAGAAAATTCATAGAAACTTTAAAAAAAGAATTTAATTTTATTATCGAAGATAAAGAATTATCTACTAAATTTGAAGCTGCTAAAGAATTAAGAAAATATCCTAAAGACCTAGTAACACTAAGTAAGATCAAAGAAGTGGATATGGAAATTATATCTGGAATTTGTAATACTAGAGAAAAAATTGCCCTTGCATTATCTTGTGAAGTTTCACAGATAACTGGTAAAATTATGGATGCAATGGAAAATCCCATACCCATATCCCGAATTGAATCTGTAGCAGAGAACTTCCACATATCTCAAAGTGCAAATTTAGATTTATTACCTATATTGCACCATTACCAGAAGGATGGTGGAGCATATATAACTTCAGGGGTTATAATAGCTAAAGATCCTGATACAGGTATTAGAAATGCTTCAATTCATCGAATGATGGTGCTGGGTAAAGATAAGTTAACTGTAAGAATTGTTCCCAGACATCTTTATACTTACTATAAAAAAGTTGAAGAACTTAATAAACCCCTAGAGATCGCAATTGCTATTGGAATTCATCCAGCAACCCTTCTGGCTACAACCACTTCTATTCCCTATAATGCAGATGAGCTGGAGGTAGCCAACACATTTCATGATGGAAAAATGAAGCTAATTAAATGTGAGACTGTGGACTTGGAAGTTCCAGATTGTGAAATTTTATTAGAAGGATGTTTACTGCCGAATGAAAGGGCTAAAGAAGGACCTTTTGTTGATTTAACTGATACATATGACGTTATTAGAGACGAACCTGTTATAAAACTTGAAAAAATGCATTTGAAAAAGAATCCGTTATATCATGCTATTTTACCAGCTGGATTTGAACATCGGCTATTGCAAGGCCTGCCTCAGGAACCAAGAATATACAATGCTGTCTTAAATACCTTACCCACAGTTAAAAATGTGGTTTTAACTGAAGGTGGTTGCTGTTGGTTGCATGCGGCCGTATCAATCCAGAAGCAAACTCAAGGTGATGGTAAAAATGTTATTATGGCCGCATTAGCAGCTCATCCGTCTTTAAAACATGTGGTGGTTGTTGATGAAGATATTAATATTTTTGATCCAGAAGATGTTGAGTATGCTATAGCAACCAGAGTCAAGGGTGATGATGACATAGTTATTGTCCCTAAAGCTCGTGGATCATCACTTGATCCTTGTGCACTGCCTGATGGTACCACAACTAAAGTAGGAGTTGATGCAACCATGCCATTAGATAAAAAAAATAAGTTTGAAAGGGTAAGTTTAAGTGAATGAATTTAATTTTTTATTAAATTAAATAGTTATTAATAAAATATTTATTTTTAAATCAAAATATCAATCTCTGCACCACATTTTAAACACTTATTGTCTTTAATACTATTTTTATTAACTTGAAAACCATTTCTTTCAATTAAAAGCTCACCACAATCATAGCAGTATGTATTTCCTCCAGTATCCCCCGGGATATTTCCCATGTAAACATAGCGAATCCCTGCTTCCTTGGCAATTTTATAAGCTTGTTCCATTGATTTCATTGGTGTTGGAGGAACTTCTTGCATTTGATAATGGGGGAAAAATCGAGTAAAATGTAATGGAACTTCAATACCTACTTCTTCTGTTATAAAATTAACTAACCTTTTTATATCTTCTTCAGAATCATTATATCCTGGTATTAAAAGATTTGTTATTTCTATATGGATATTTTTTTCATACATCCCTTTAATAGTATCTAAAACTGGTTCAAGGCGAGCACTGCATAGATCCTTATAAAATTTATTAGACATTCCTTTTAGATCGATATTGGCGGCGTCAAGATATGGAGCCATTACTTCTAAAGAATCTTCTGTCATATATCCATTGGTGACATAAACTGTTTTAATATCTTCCTTTTTAGCTAGTTTAGCAGAATCATGTGTATATTCTAACCAGATGGTTGGTTCATTATAAGTCCATGCTATGGATTTTGAGTTATATTTTATACATAGATCTATGGCTTGTTCTGGAGTAATTTCTCTTAGGTTACTTTCTTCTATTGTTGCCTGAGATATAGTCCAATTCTGACAGTAACGGCATCGGAAATTACATCCTACTGTTCCAAGTGATAGTACCTCAGTACCAGGATAAAAGTGGAATAATGGTTTTTTTTCAATAGGGTCAACTCCCAAAGAAGATACTGCAGCATATATCAAAGTTTTAAGTGTTCCATCATAATTTTTTCTAGTCTGGCAAAATCCGAGTTTATCTTTTGCTATTATACAAGTTCTTGCACATACATGACAATTTACATTGCCGTTAAGTTTATCATATAGTATTGCCTCTTTTTTCATGGACACCACCCAGATGTTCATATCCTCTAAGTGTTAATATATTTGTTTTTCCATCCTTATACACTATTTTTATTTGGCCAGATGAGTTTACTTCACCAATTTTATATAAAGTGACTTTATCAGCTATTTCATTAAATTTATCTTTTTTAACAGTTAGTAGGAGTTCAAAATCCTCCCCATAGTATAAAGCCATTTCTAAAGGATCTTTTTCTATAATTCGTGCTAAATCATTAAGTTCTGAATGTATAGGTAATTCTTTTTCATAAAGTGTTATACCAACATTTTCAGACGAATATTTGACAATTTCACCGATTTCACTGATCAATCCATCAGTTATATCAGTTGCAGAAGTTACATAACCAGAATCAGATAGTTTCATAGCTTTTTTAAGAGGACATTCTGGTTCTAATGCTTTACTTATTATTAATTCTTTAAAATTGTTAGATATTTCTTTTAATTGTGGTTGATCCTTATTAAATAAAAATTCAAATCCTGCAGATGCCAGACCAATAGAACCTGTGACGACCACAACATCCCCAACTTCAGCCCCTTTCTTCATCATTACCTTATCTTTTTTTACGATCCCAAGACAAGTCCCTGAAAGAGTAATTTCATCTGATTCGTTAGTATCTCCACCTATTAAAGGCGCATTATACTTTGAACAGGCCATTAAAATTCCGTCAATTATTGAATCAAAATTTTCAACCTTCATATCTTTTTTTAATCCCATTGAAACTAAGATTCCGATTGGTTTAGCCCCCATGGCAGCTATATCACTTACATTAACCGTAACTAATTTTTTTCCAATCTGTTGGAAAGTCATCTCTTTAGGGAAATGTTTGGATTCAAACAGCATGTCAGTTGTTGCCACAAGGTAATATTCTCCGAGATTAATTAAAGCGGCATCATCTCCAAAACTGTCTAAGGATTTATTGTTTAAAAAAAGAGAATCATATTCTAAATTTTTAGTTTTTTTTAGGATCCTTTGAATTAAATTTTTTTCGCCTAAGTCAGAAAGAACTTTAGAGGGCATGATAAACCCTTCAATTATTTAAAAGTAATAAAAGTAATATTAGAGTGAATTATTCACTCTATCTTTAATTATATCTACGATCCTTGGATCAGGCCCTAGTGGTTCTGTATAAATTATTTCACCACTAAATTCAATTTCTTCATCTTCTACATCATCATGACGATGACTATGTTTGTGTGAATGTTCATGGCCATTATCCAGTCCTAATATATGTGGAATATCGTGTTTAGTGTGAACTCCGTGGGCTAAGAATACCGGGGTCACAATTATCTTTTCAACACCAGTTTTAGCCAATTTGTTGAGTGCTGAGGGTATGGTGGGTTTAGTCATCTCCATAAATCCTACTTCTACCACATATTCTTCATTTTCTTTATACATCTGCGCTAAATTGGTAACAACCTCTTTACCGTAGGGTAATCGACTACCATGTCCTACCAGCAGGACGCCTATTTTATTCTTCTTTAATTCTGAATTTGAAACCATATGATATCACTCCGTCGTCTCCAGCTTCTCTTATTTTTCTAAATACCATTTCTACTTCATCACCGATTTCTACCTTTTCGATGTCACAATCAACTATTTGGGTTGTGATTTTAGCTCCCTCATCTAATTCAACAATCGCAACCACGTAGGGTGCTATATTCTTAAATTCGTCAGTTGGGGTTTCTATCACGGAATAAGTCAAAATTTTTCCCTTACCAGAAAGATTAATATCTTCTAATTTTCCTTTTCGCCTGCATTCAGGGCATAATATTCTTTTAGGAAAAAAAACTTTTCCACATTGTAAACATTTTGAGCCTATAAGATTATATCTTTGCGGAATGTGACGCCATGCTCTTACAGTTTCTGTCATTTTCATCCTCCAATTAATAATTATTGTAATTTTGAATCATGAATTATTTAATCACATCTTTGTTGTTTTTACAACCTAAAACAGATTAATAAATCTTCCAACTCTAAAAAAGTATATAATTTCTTCTTTCCTATAAAATTATTCAATTAGTATATTCTTGGAAGATAATGGTAATTAAATTCTTTGGTTAAATAGTTAATGATTTTTTATAAAATTTTCCCCAACATAATTTGTATATTTGTTGTATAATTTTATTATTATTAAATTTAATTATATTAATACATTTTTAATTATTCAGTTGCCGAAAGTATTAATAATAAAAAAATTGTAAAAAGTATTATAAATTTTAAATAAATTTTTCGGGTGAGATATTAAATGGATGAAAGGGGTTATATAATAAGTTCATTATCTTTTTTACTTGTAATTCCAGCTATATTATTAGTATTTGTACTTTTAGATGTTAATAATAATGTATTTGAAAATGATTGTAATGATATAAATTCTAAAAGTGTAAACGTCCTAGTATATGACTTAAAAAAGAATATTCCAATAACTGCTATGGAAGTAATCAATGAGACTACTTGGGAGGTTATAAATACAAAACCGCTTTTAAATAGTAGAGATAGTCTTAAAAAGAGACTGCAAACTAAAATTGATAAAATTACAAATGATTATCAAAAATATTCCGGAGCGGATGTTACTTGTAATATTATTTCTATTGATAATGGTAAGGATCCCTTCGTTATAGAAATTAATTCTTCAATTAATGTTTCTAAAAATAAAGATAGTCATTATGAAAATTTTAGTCAGGAAGTATCCGTAGAAGGTTTTCCAGATTGTATTCCCTTCATTATTTGTGGAAAATATGGCGAACCATCAATATGTGAAGATCGTATTAACTACAACAAATGTTTGTTTAACTTCTTAAACACAAAGACTGTTAATAATTCTTATATTTATATAAATGCCACCTCACCTCTGTTTATCAAAAAATGTCCTTACACTCCGTATAATAAACATCAAAATTTACTATCGTTAAAAAACTGTATAGAAAACGGATATTATCATGAAAGTAATGATGGTGCATGTTTTTTGTGCAGACTGGAAGGAAAATGTGTTTGCCAACATTATGGAATAGAAACCTTTATCATACCTCCTTCTACTTCAAATGAAGAATTAATATTCGCTCCCTGTTCATCTGATCATGTTATATTTAACGAAAGTTATGAGGGAAGGGGTCTCCAATACCATTTTGATGGTATTAAAAGTTTTAATATTTACTTAGATAATGGACATCGTTCTAAATATGGTTTAGAAAATTATTAGTTAATATATGTAAAAAAATGAAAATTAATAAATTAATCAAAGAAAAAAAAGCACAAGTAGTTTCTACAGATTTATTGCTTGGTATTATAATAATAACAGTCATATTAGGATTTTCGGCTGATGCAATGGATATAATAATCTATAAAATACAAGATTGTGGAGCTAGATTGTCTTTAGAAAGAATAGTGGTCGACGCTGCAGATTCTCTAGTTAAAACGCCTGGAAAGCCAAAAAATTGGGAAGAATGTGGGAACGAATATCCTATTACACCAGGACTTGCCGTATACGACGATATAAATGGTGAAACCATACCAAATACTTTATCATTAAAAAAAATATTAAAATTAAAACAAAATTACGATTTACTAATAAATAATAGAATTTTGCCCGAGATTGCACATTCAAGTATTATAATAAATCCTTGTGATGCATCATTAAAGCCAATTATAATTCATGACGATAACTCGTACGATGAATATTCGGACGTTATAATAATAAAAAGAAATGTTTTAGTAAATTTACTAGATTCAAAAATAGTAATATCTGTTGAAAATCTTCTTAATTCATCAAATCCGGATAATATAAATTTAGAAAGTATAAGTTGTCCCCATAAAGATTTAAATGGTTCTATGAAACACGAATCCTATAAAACTAGTAAAAATACATTTTGGGTGTGTCGATACTTTAAATTATCAGGAAATGATTTAAATAACTATGATTTTTATTTACTATTTGACTCATGTGGCTTGAATGATAAACCAGTTAAATGGATAATAGATAGTAATGAAAAATTATCAGATAAAGAAGGGGTGCTGCATAATAATCCAGTTAAAGTAAATGAAGAATTAAAAGAAATATTAGGAAAAGATAAAGAAGCTGTTTTATGGTTACATGTGCTTTTTAATTCAGGCCAAAATCAATCTAAAGTCTATTTAGTAAGTTTACCTAAAAATAGTAATGTCGAACTTCTAAATATTAATTATATATATCCAGTTCCATGTAATTTTATTTTTAAAGTCTGGATTTAAGTTCATATGAGAATTCTGTCTAAAAAATTGAGTTTATTATTAAATTAAGTTTAGAATTATTATAAAAATAAAAACTAGACTGCTGGTAGCTAAAGGATCTGTTAAACTGGTGGATATAGGTATAACAATATTGTCTGGATCCAGGCCCATTCTATAAGAAATTGTACTCAAATAAAATGTCATAACCAATATTAAGGGTGATAAAAGCAATCCAGCTAAAGTACTTATAATTACCATTTCAGAAAGTCCCAAAGAATTTATTCCAAGTACTAGTGTGGCAATATATGCCATGAGTCCTATTAAAGGATACAATATTATTGCTAATATTAATATGATTCCAAAATTACGAATAACTCCTTCAGTAGGCCTTAAAGTTGCTTCTATAAACCCGGAGTGTAATCCAGATGACAAACGAGCCCCTAAAATACTGGTAAGATTTCCGCCTTGATCGGAAAAAAGAGGTACTAAAGCTAAAATACTGGGATTATTTAGTATAACAGAGATTTTGGTGTTCAATATTGTACCTGCGCTGGTACCTAAAATGGAACAAATTATTAAAGTGGGAACACTCTGTTTTATAATTTTTTTTAATTCTATTTCGCCCCTGAAACCTAAAAAAAGACCTGCCAACCCTATTAATATGAAAATAACGAATAGAACAATTTCTAAAAATGTATTTTTTATTAATAATAATATAAGAACTCCTAAAAAAAGTGAAGGAATAGTGAAAATATCACCAGCTGTAGTTATTAAAGGTGTTGTAACATTATCCGGATCCCAGCCATTTTCATAGCTTTTGAGGGATATTAAAGCTGTGGACGGCAGAAGAATTATACCTGAAAATATTCCACCCAAGACAGATATAATGGTAAAATCCATAATATTCATGCTTTCAAAGCCTAAGAAAATGCTAAAAACTTTAGCCATAATAGCTAGTAAAATTGACATAACAATTGTCAATATAATAGTTGAAGCAATGTTTTGATTAAGTATGCTTGATTTTTTAAATTCTGGTGAAAGAGTTCCTATGTGCAAATTTGAGTTTAATCTAGATCCTAATGCCCCGAATATATTTCCTCTCATCCCTATTGCTCCAGGGATTAAAACTAATAGTCCAGGAAATGCTTCAAGTTGTGAGGTCATCATACTTAAAAATAATCCTGCGAGAATTCCCCCCAAAATGCTGATAAAAATAGCTATGAAACTTTCGCCCAAAACCCTTTTTATATCCTTATAAAAAATTGAAAGCTTGTTAAACAGTTTAAATGGGACATAAAATAATTTAATAACGCCTTTTGATATGATAATTACTATTTTGACTATAATAGTTAGTATATTTTCCATGAATTCTCTGATCTTCATCAAAAGTCTTTCTAGAGTCGTCAACTGGATCACCAACTACCATAATTTATGCACCACTGAATTATTTTAAAGATCGTCCATTTTAATTTTATTTACTGCTAATTTTTCCAAAAAATCTGCCCCAACTTCGTTTCCCTTGGCTATGAGAGTGTCACCAGTGGAAAGAATAGTATTTCGGTCCGGTCCATAAATCCAAGATTCATTTCTACGTATTGCAATTACCCTCATTCCGGTCCGGGTGGCGAGAAGAAGCTCTCCTAAAGATTTATCTGATAGTTCTGAACCTTCATCAATGGTTACTCTAATTATTATTTCATCTGACTCTTCCATAACCATTTTAAAGACAGGATGTGGTTTAATACCTTTTAAAACTAGGTCCGCTATGTCTTTTGCAGAGTTTGCTATGCTTTCCGCTGCCTCACCAACTTCCAACAATGCAGTTAATTTCTCAGCATCTTCAACCGATCTTGCTGCAAGAAGAGATTCTTTTTTAATCTCATAATTAAGCCTGTTTACCTTGTTTTCAAGCTTAATTACTTCTTCCGCAGCATCTTTACTGTTAAAAAGAAGTGCTGAGTAAGCTAAATCAACCATCAGCTCGGACATGTTCTTCATTTCAATCAAGATATCCTTAACACTTTTCGACACCTTTCATCCTCCAAACATAAGTAATAAATATTAGTTTTATTTAGATAAAAACCTTTCTTAAATATATAATTAAATAAAATGCTTTATTGATAATAATTCATAAAACTGGATTAATTTCACACTATTTAAAAAAAAGTTTGTTTAAAATTATTTTAAATTATTCATTATTAGTAGAGTATATACATTCCCTTCTTAATTTTAATAATTCCTTCTTTTTATTTTTTAAGTCGTCAACTTCTTTAACTATTCTTTTTAATTTTGGTAAAATGCATTCAACTGTTTTATCTTGATGTATCCATAAACAATCAACACAACTCCATACATCTTTACCTTTTATCCATTTACCCCCAGTAGAACTATCTCCACAAGGATAAAATGGACAATAACAGAAAGTGCAATTTTGTGGATGTTCATGACAGGGATAATATTCGCACTCTCGATTAGGTCCGTTTATAATATCTCCCTGTAAGAATTTTTCATAAAATTCAACGGCCAGAGGATGTATTTTAGATGGAACAACGTATCCTCGTGGAGTAACCATGTATCCTTCGGAAACATACGTCATGGAATTTCCAATTATCAAAGTGGTGGACATGTTGATATCATCCTCATTTAAATTTTCCAGATCAGTTATTGTAACTTTAGAAACCTTTTCATTACTTCTAACAATGCCCACTGGTGTTGATAATTTTCTATACTCAATTAAAATTTTATAAGCTTCTTTAAAAGGTTTTTTACGAGTTTTACTTATAGGATTATAAAATGCTATGACAAAATCTCCTTTACATGCATTATAGACCTTTCTTTTTATTTCAGATAAAGGAGTTAAAATATCACTTAAACTTATAACTGCAAAATCATGTAAAGGGGCACCTAAAAGTGATGCAGCAAAGTTAACTGCACTTATACCAGGAATTACCTCAACAGATAAATTTTCGTATTTACCTATTAATTGAAAGAGTACATTACCCATTCCAAAGATTCCAGGATCACCAGAACTAACCAGTGCAACTTTTTCACCTTGTAAAGATTTTTGAATGGCAAGTTCTGCCCTTTTTATTTCATCACCCATACCCTTTTTAATTACTTCTTTTCCAACCAAGAGATCGTTTATAGGTTCAATATATCCCTTGTAAGCTATGACAACATCAGCTTTGTTAATAGCCTCAATAGCCTTAACACTTATGTTTTCACGGGAAGGGCCTATTCCAATTACACTAATCAAATAAATCACCATATTACTTATTAAATAAAGATTTTCGTATAAAAAATAGAATTAATTTAGATAAATAACTAAATTAACCATTTGTTACATTATTAGTATAAAGTCTGCCAATAGAAACTATTTGAATTGTGTTAATATTAATTTCTATCCCTTTTTCTTTCATCGAAGCTACGGCGGTGGCTTTAATACTATATGTCTCGTTGGGAGCAATAACTATTGCTCCGCCTGTTTTATTTCCCCCGGTTACTGATTCTTTATAGCCAGTGGCAGTTATATTAATCTGAAAATTATCACTATTCGTGTCAGCAAAGGTAGTGGCTGACATAGACTCCAGATTTATGCCGTCTAATTTTCCTCTAGATTTTAAGGCTTCTGCAACTTCCGTAGGATTTGTTATGTTAAAAGATTCTGGTGTGGGAGCAAAAGTGGAATTTAAACCTTCAAAGTTTAATAAAGAACTGATAGCGTTGAATTGGAAATCTATAAGTTTTTCTATATCTGGTGGTTCAGAAGTTACAATAGTATAGGAACTTACCAGTCCTGCTTCAAAAAACACTAGAAAGAATACAAGAAATAATATGAATTTTAAGATTCTGGACACAAAATCACCTTTTCTTAATTTCAATCAAAATATTTATATTTTCAAACAAATTCCTTTTAATTAACTCTAATTAAACAAAATTGATTTTCGATAATAAGTTTATAATTGTTATAACATATTTTATTAAATAATTTAATTAGTAATCTTCTAGATAAAATATTGTTAGAATCAATCTTATAATTGATGTTAATAAATATATAGTAAAAATAATTTTTGTAAAGGTTAAGATATGTGTGAAAATATTGTCACTAAATTTGCTGCTGCCGGCTTTTTGTTAGATGAAAATGCATATGAACTTCTTAATAACCATGAAAATCCAGTTATAGTAACTGAAGAAATTATTAAGGATCTGATTAACAGTAAAAGGGGTTCAATGGTTTTTACAAAGAGTGATTTGGAAAAATATTTATTTAATGATTCTGAAGCATCTGCAAAGGATTTAACTAAAGAAGATGGATCTCATGCAGATATTTTAAAGAAGAGTTCGATTTCAACTAATTTAAAACGTAATGCTGAATCCAAATTATCAAAAAAATTCGATTTTTCTATTTTACAAGATACTAGTCAACAATCATATACTAAAGGAGAAATAAAAGATTTGTCAAGCTATTTTAATAGTAGATATCATAAATTAAGAGATTTAATTCTAAAAAGAGGAAATATGCAAGATCATATGGCTATAAAAGATATTAATAAATCTCAAGATGTGGTTAAAATAGTTGGAATAGTAAATGATATAAGAAATACAAAAAATAACCATAAAATCATTGAATTAGCAGATGAAAGTGAAGAAACAGTAGTTTTAATCCATAATGAAAATCATAAACTATTTGAAAAATCTGAGATTATCGTTAAAGATGAAATAATAGGTGTGGTTGGAAGCCGGAAAGGGACTATGGTGATTGCATCAGAAGTTATTCATCCTGGCGTTCCTCGTGTTGATGAAATAAAAACAGATTTTAATACTGTTTTTTTGTCGGATATACATATTGGTAGTTCAACTTTTTTAGAAAATGCATTTAAAAAGTTTTTAAATTGGATAAACGGTGATTATGGAACAGAAGAACATCTCGACCTGGCAAATGATGTTAAATACCTAGTAATTGCAGGGGATATAGTGGATGGGATAGGAATATACCCCCACCAAGAAAAAGAACTTATAATTAAAGATATTTACGAACAATACAGTGAAGCTGCCAGACTTTTAGGAGAAATTAAACAAGATATTAAAATAATAATAGCTCCAGGTAATCACGACGCATCAAGACAAGCTGAACCCCAACCAGCAATTCCTCAAAAATATGCAGAAGATCTTTATCAATTAAAAAATGTAGAATTCGTTAGTAATCCCTCATTAGTTAGTTTAGATGGATTAAAAACCCTCATATATCACGGCAGAAGCTTCGATGATCTAGCAATGACAGTAAAAGGATTATCACATCAGAATTCAGATTTGATAATGAAAGAAATTCTTGAAAAAAGACATATAGCCCCAATTTACGGAGAAAGAACACCTTTAGCTTCAGAAATAGAGGATCATTTAGTTATAGAAGAGATTCCACATGTTTTCCATACGGGTCATGTGCATATTAATGCTTATAAGAAATATAAAGGAGTTCATCTTATCAACTCTGGAACTTTTCAATCCCAGACAGAATTTCAAAAAATTTACAATATAGTTCCAACTTGTGGAGAAGTGCCTATATTAAATAATGGGGCATTTAAACTTCTTAAATTTGCTTAGAATAAGTTTATTAATTTATTTTCAATTTATGGTGGTGTTAGTATTACAGATAAGATAATTAATAAAATAGTTGAAACATGTCATTATTTATACAAGCGAAAATTAGTTCCTGGAAAAGCGGGTAATGTTAGTTATAAATTTAATCATGCTGGAAATTTTATGGTAGCCATAACATCTAGTGGATCCTCATTTAAGACTATAGGAACGGAAAATATTATAATAACTGATCTAAATGGTAAAATAATATTGGGAAATGATAAACCATCTTCTGAGCTGCAAATGCATTTAGCTATTTATGATAAAAGGCCAGATTTAAACTGTATTATTCATACTCATTCTCCAATAACTGCCGGTTTTTCCTTTTCAGAAAAAAAATTAAGGTGGTTAGAGGGTTTTGGTGAAATTAAAAAAGAATATGTAAGTGTTGTAGATTATTATCCGCCAGGTTCATATGATTTGGCTAATTACGTTTCAAAAGAGATGGAAAATGAAAATTTTGTTTTACTGAAAAACCATGGGTTGATTGCGGCAGATAAAAATTTGGATGAAGCTGCACTTCTTGTGGAATTTATAGAAGAAACAGCCAAAACTCAGTTAGTTAATTATATACTTAGTCTCTAATAGATTCTAATTCGCTTAAAACATTCCATATCAAAGTCCGAGCGTGTATTGGTATATTGGGATCGTTACTTATTTCATCTAATTGTGAAATCACTGTGCTGGCCCTTATAGTAGAATCTTCATCCTCATTCATAAGTATGTCGTTAGATTCTTCTGCTGCTCTCCTAATATTTCTAGGTACACTAGTATCTTCCATTATGTGTTTTAAAATCTCGGAAACACGGTTAAATGCATCATTACTCATATTATAACCTCCAGAATTAATAAATTATATAAAAATATTAAGTTTGTTATCCATGTTGGTTTATACTATCTAACTTAAAAACTTTTTGTATGTTGATTATATTATTAATAATTTATATTAGATCATACAATAAAACTCGTATTTAAATTTAAAAGTTATTCCATCTTAATAAATTAATTCTATTAAAAAACCTTTATATCATTTTATAAGATTTATAAAAAAATTATTCAGAAATTGCTACTGAAACCGTGACACCTTTAACCGATAGTTTCCTAAGTATTAATCTTGAATTATCCCCTGCGCTTATTAAAGCACATGGCTCACAAACACCATCTACTCCCAAAACTTCTTGCACAAAGGAGGATTTAGTTAATTTAACGCGTTTAAAATTTTTTAAAGAATCAATTGAGATTATTTCGATAGGTTTATCATATTTATTGGCAAAATTTATAATTCCTAATTCATCTTTTTTAATGTCTGCCGTGGATATTTTATCTATTCTTTCAATAGGTAAATTTAGAAATTTTAGTGCCTTTTTAACTGCATTTGTTACTTGATATGTTGAAACTCCTCTTTTAGATCCTAAACCTAAAACCATCTCTTTAGGTTTTAATATAAGGCTTTCAGAATCAACACAAGCAGTAATCACAGTAGTTTCGTCATCTATAGATATTTCGTATGAATTTTTAATGATAGAATTTTCCTTAAGATATCCAAATTGTTCAGGGACATATAATTTCACAATATTATTTGCCACCAAAGCAGTATTTATCGTTTTTATGTTTTTAAAATCGTTAATTTCAAAAAAATGGTGTCTAGCTATTTCATCTATTCCAATTTTATTATTTACATCTGTAGAAGTAGTTATAATACATTCAGAACCTAATAATTTACTTATTTTTTTAGAAAATTGATTGGCCCCTCCTAAATGTCCAGAAAGTAAACTTATTACATTTTTACTATTATCATCAATAATTAAAATTCCCGGATCCGTGTATTTGTTTTTTATTAAGCCACATAAACTTCTAACCATTATTCCTGATGCCATAATACCAATTATAATATCATAATCGTTAAATATTTTTTTTAAAGTATTTTTGACTTTTTTTTGAAAAATATCGACTTTAAAAATTGTTGGATCGTTTTTTAATTTTTCAGAAATAGTTAATGCTAATTTATAACCTGGCAGATTAACAACTAAAATAGCTACATTCATTTGATCACATGATTAATTTTTTTATTTATTATATTATATTAAATTAAAATAATTGTTTTTGAAATAAAAGTGATGAAAATTGCGTATAATATTGAGGATATAATTATAAATAGTGCTATAGTAAATTCTGTTAATAAAACTGCTTCTGATATTGTTTCAATTTCTAAGGGATTTTCTCCATCGCCAAGAGAATAGGTTCCTCTTTTTGTAAGTTTTACATCCAAAGCACCGGCTGCGGCAGCCATAGAATATCCTGAATTTGGACTGGGAGTATTAGATGAATCTCTTATCATGATTTTGTATGCTTGCTTCCAGTTTTTCTGGAGAATAAAAGCAGAAATAACGATTAATACTCCTGTTATTCTTGCTGGAATGAAATTTAGAATATCGTCAAATTTAGCCGAAAACCATCCAATTTCTTTATTTTCAAGATCTTTATAACCAACCATAGCATCAAGCGTGTTTATCACACGATAAGCAACAGCACCCCATATACCAAAAATAAAAGTATAAAATAGTGGTGATATAACAGAATCAGTAATGTTTTCTGTTAAACTTTCTACTGCAGCTGAAATTAATTGTTGTGAAGATAAATCAGAAGTATTTCTACTCACCAGGTAAGAAACTGATAGTCTTGCCTGGTCTATATTGGTTTCTAAATCAGTTTTAACTTTTAGAATAGAAGTTATTAATAATCTGATAGAAAAAGTGGTACTTAGTATAATTGCAGAAACAATGAAATAAATAAAAATATTTATTTTTGAAATTTCAAGAATTATATAAGTGATTAAAATAAAAATAAGTACTGTTAGTATTGATAAAAAGACTCCGGAGAGTTTATTGTTGAATTTAATTAATTTTTTTTTGAAATAGTCAATAGTTAATCCCATTAAAACTACAGGGTGTATTTTAGAGGGTGGTTCTCCTAAAAATATATCTATTACAATAGCTGCCATAATTACCAATAAAAGTTCCATGGAATTCATTAGTAATCTCTTTCATAAATATATTGATTAGTGACTTAATGTTGTGAAAATTAGGTGTAAAAAATGAAAAAAATAGAGGATAAAATACAAAAATGGCTGTCGGATGAAGGTTTATTCCGTCAAAAAGTTCCAGATGAGAATAGTAACTTCCATTTTTTAATACATTACCCTGAAAACCATACAATGGATGTTATTCAACCTAAAGGAAAAAATGATTTAGTTGTAATCGGTTGTGCTACTAATGTAAGTCCTGAACATTTAAATGAAATGAGTAAAATGACAAATAAGGAAATGGAAGATTTTATTTGGGATTTCAGATTTAGTTTGAATAATTTTAGAGTAGATTTTCAAATGAATCACCCTGACAATATACTAAAAAATTACATTGTTACTAGTGAAATATTTGAAGATGGTTTAAAGAAAGACAGATTGATTTCAACAATTAAACAAATTTTCAGGGCAAAAATCCAAGGTGTATGGAAAATTCAACGAGAATTTGGCGTTCATGACAATTATCAGAAAAACGCCTCAGATACAATGTACGTATAAATCTAGAAATTAATGAGCTAAAATAAACAATATTAAGAACAATTACTAGTGTAAAAATAATAGTTAATTTATGAAAAAAAGAGAGATATATTTCAAGTGTAAAATTTTCAAAATTATGAAAAAAAGTAACTAACAGAGGTACATTTCAAGTGTAACTTAAAAATGATCATAAAATAAAAGTGAAAAGAGATACATTTCAAATGTAAAATTATCAAATGAATCTTGAAAAATTACAAAGAGAGGTACATTTCAAGTGTAACATGAAAATTTTATTATAAGAGAAATAAGTGAGAGGTGAATTTCAACTGTAAAAATTTAATTTTAAATTGATTTTAAAAAGTTTATAATTTATAAAAATACTGAAGAATTATTTAAGTACGACTAAATAAATAATATTTTGTTTTATTTTGTTTTAAACAATTTTAAACGATTAAAATCGCAAAATTAAGTATAAATATCTAAATAATAATCAAAAATAAATTTGCAATATATTATAACTAGATTAAATAGTAATAGAATATTATAACGATTTGAATAATATTACAAATTTTAAACAAGTATCATTTATTTTTAGCATGTTAAAACAGTATTTTCGCATTTAAAACTATGAATTTGAATTAATAGAATAGTAATGATCTATTCATAAATATTACATTAAAATTATTTAGAATATACAGTTGAAATTAATGTCTCTCTCTAAAAAATCACAATTTTAATTTTTCAATTACAGTTGAAACATATGTCTCTCTTTTGAATTTTAGATTTATCATGTACTTTTACACTTGAAATTATTTATTAATATTCATTTTTTTTTAATTTTTGGTGAATATAACTTTTTAAGAAATTTTTACACTTGAAGTGTACCTCTCACATTCAATAAATATATAACCAAGTTGAGTACATTATAATATTTTGTAGTTGGGGACGCAAAACTTATTATTAATTTCGAAATTTTTCGCACTAAATCTATATTAAATTATTACACTATGGTAACGTTTTTCCTTTCCTGCTGCGAAAAAGTTAATTTCATTGTATTGAATTATCTTTATAATAACTTTATCAAAATTTTGGCGAGTGGTTTTATGAATATATTTGATGAATTAGGGGATAAAAATAGTGTTTTTACGGAAAAGAAGTTTCTTGATCATAGATTTCTACCAGATAAATTACCACATAGAGAAAATCAAATAAAATCAATTGCCAAATATTGGATTGAAGCATTAAAAGCTGTGACCCCTCCAGATATCACTATTTATGGTAAAACAGGTACGGGAAAAACTGCTGTGGCTAAATTTGCTATGAAGCAGCTTAAAGAAGCTTCTAAAAATAATTCAATGAATATAAAAACTGAATATATAAGATGTACAGATTATACTACTGAATACCAAGTAATTGCTAGATTATGTCAGCAAATGGGGCGTGATGTTCCCTACAGAGGATGGACTAAGGCTGAAGTTATACACACCTTCAGAAATCTGTTCAAAAAAAATGCATTTGGAAAAGATTTAATTTTACTTGTAGTTCTGGATGAAATTGATATTTTGCTTAAAAATGATGGTGATGGTCTTCTTTATACTTTAACTCGTACTGATAATGTATCTATACTTTCAATAAGTAATTATGTGGATTTTAAGAAGTTCATTAAACCAAGGGTTAAGAGTAGTCTCAGGGACCGTGAAATAGTATTCCCACCTTACGGAGCTCAACAATTAGTTGACATATTAGAAGAAAGATCAAAATTATCATTCAACGATAATTCTCTTAGTGATGATGTTATTCCTTTATGTGCTGCTTTAGCTGCTAAAGAAGAGGGTGATGCTCGATACGCCTTGGATCTTTTAAGAA
This sequence comes from Methanomicrobiales archaeon, assembly GCA_049975245.1. GTDB lineage: Archaea > Methanobacteriota > Methanobacteria > Methanobacteriales > Methanobacteriaceae > UBA117. The sequence continues at coordinate 14,233 of JBNGDB010000016.1, read as the reverse complement.
CATCTGGGGAAATTGCCGATGAAAAAGGTTCCGAAATAGTTCATGGTAAATATGTACGTGAAGCTAAAGATTTCATAGAACACAACAAAATCACCGATATTGTAATGACATTACCCAGTCAGCAACAAAGGGTGCTAGAATCAATATTATTTTTAACAAAAAGAAGGGAAGAAATAACTTCTGGAAGGCTTTATGAAGTATATAAAGATGTTTCAAAAGGAGACACCGTTTCTTATCGAAGAATTTTTGATTTCATAAATGAACTTGAGATGTTAGGTCTAATATCTACAAACACAGTTTCTAGAGGTAGGGCTAAGGGAAGAACGAATATTATAGACTTACAATGTGAAACTTCCATATTAGAAGATGCAATATGGGGAATGTAAATAAATCTTTTAAAAATATTATATTATTATAATCCTTTATTTATTATAATAATCTCTTAAAAAACTTAGAATTTATTTTTCCTATTTTATTATAGATTTTAAAAGGGCCATACGTACTGGAACCCCGTAGAAAGCTTGTTCAAAATATTTACTGTAAGGAGTGTTATCTACATCATAAGCAATTTCATCAACTCTAGGAAGAGGATGCATGACTATTAAATCAGTTCCCTCCAATAATTTGGAGTTAATCAAATAGGCACCTTTAATTTTTAGATATTCTTCAGGATCAGGAAATCTTTCCTTTTGAATACGGGTAACATACAAAATATCTACTTTATCCAATACTTCATTCAAATTTTCTGTTTCCCGAGCAACAACTTCCATTTTATTTAGATCGTGTATTATTTCCACAGGCATTTTAAGTTCTTTAGGCGATACAAAACTCATTTTAACGTTAAATAAAGCTAAAGCATAAGCTAATGAATGTACCGTTCTCCCATATTTTAAATCACCAATTAAAGCAACTTTTAATCCCTCTATTTTACCAAAAATCCGTTTCATTGTATAAAGATCCAGAAGTGTTTGAGTAGGATGCTGCCCAGCACCATCACCAGCGTTAATAACAGGAACATCTACTAAATCCGAAACATAACGAGCCGTGCCTTCCATTTCATGTCTTATAACGATGGAATCAGCATATTCACCAACCATACGAGCAGTATCAGCTAGATTCTCCCCTTTTGTCACAGAACTACCGGAAGATTCGGTAAATCCAATAACATTTCCTCCCAATCTTTTCATAGCAGTTTCAAAGGATAATTTAGTCCTGGTCGAAGGTTCATAAAACAACATTCCCAAAATTTTCCCATAAAGTAATCTAGAACTTTTTTCTGACCTTGCAATCGGTTCCATTTTTTCAGCAACTCTTAATATGTATTCAATATCCTTTTTACTGAAATCTTTTATTGAAATAACATTTTTTTGATTGAAGGTCATAAAATCACCTGTTGATTAAAAATTTATTATTATTAGAAGTATTTTAATAGTATATTTAATATCTTATTATTAATTTTTCACATCTTTCTAGCGAATGTAAGATATCCAGTATGACCAACCATTCGGGTTTTTGGCCTAGTGCCTTTAGTTTTAATCTCCATATCTCTTAAAATACATTCTACAGTATTAATTTCTTTAAAATCATGTTTGTTTAAAACATTATGCAGGATTTTAAACTGTTCAATGTAAGGATTGTAAGTGGCCAAATATCCTCCTATTTTTAGTGAATCTTTAACTTTTTCCACTAATTCCCATGGTTTAGGAAGATCTAGAAAAATTAAGTCAACATCTTTTTCTTCTATCCCCTCTTTAATGTCTTTGCATTTAATTTCTATATTATTGTTAGAAAAACCATTAATATTTTTTATAGCTATATTTGCAAAATCTTCACGAATTTCATAACTATAAACTTGTCCCTGATCTCCTACAATATTTCCAAAATGAAGAGCAGTTGCACCTGCTCCTGTTCCTCCTTCCACAACTCTTGCACCTGAACCCAGACCAGTATAAGCAACAATAACTCCTATATCTTTAGGTAAAATGATTGAACAGCGACGTTCCATAAGTTGAATATAATCATTCACATCCTTTTTTAAAACTTTAAATTCTTTATCCAGATGTGTCTTTAGTAAATCACCTTCTTCACAGTTTTTAATATTCTCTTTCTTTATATAACCAAAATCAGAATGAAAATCCTTATCCTCACCTATTAAGTATTTTTTCCCTCTAACGTCCATTAAAATTTTCAATTTATCACTTCTCATCAATAAATTTTCATATATTTATTTTTTAATTAATCTTCTTCAATTAATTTTTTTTCTATAGCAGGCTTAGTTTTAACATTAGAATCAAGAACGTCACGAATTTGCTTAGCAATTTTGTTTCCAATACCTTCAACTTTTTTTAGTTCTTCTTCAGATGCGCAGATTATTTTAGTAATGCTACCAAACTTTTTTAATAATTTTTTTGCAGTAACTGGGCCCACATTGGGTAGTGATTCCACAATAAATAACTGTTGTTCCCACATAGTTAATGGTTTTTTTTCTGTCCTTATCTGAATCTCAGGTCTTTCGTTCACCTGTTCTCTTTGAGCTATTCTATAAATCATAGCAGCAGTATCTGCTTCGGACCTTGTAGGTATTATTGGTATTCCAAAGTCTACGGTAATGGATGCTAAAGCACCTCTAATAGCGTTGGGATGAACAAAACCCGTATATAAATCGTCACTTTCTAATATGATCAATGGTTTGTTAAAGTTTTCAACCAATTCTTTCGCTTGCTTATATAAACGTTTATCAATTATAGAGCTTATAAAATCTTTAGATGTTTTTCTTTCAATGGCTACATCTTCACTTAGCTGATAATCTGCCACAGCCAAACTTTTGATTTTAATATCAATATTTAGATTATCTAATTCCCTTAAAACCTTTGAATTACCTTCTCTTGAATCAGCATATATTACAGGGATAACAGATCCGGCTTCAAATTCTTCTAATTCAGATTTGACATTTTCTATTTCATCATAATTTGTTTTTTCTTCTAATTCAGCTGATTTCAGTGTTTTATCTTTATCATCATGATCAAACTCTTCTACATCGCAAAAATCCGGATCTATACGTTCTTTAGTGGTATCTATTTCCTTATTTAATATACTAAATTCAAAATCTTGTTGATAACCATTATCTAATTGTTTTCGCATTTGTTTTTCTTTATTGACGCTGGACCAATAATAGGCCTCATCACGAGTTCCTTTAGTAATCAGTATAAACATACGTCCTTTTTCTTTTCTACCAGTTCTTCCCCTCCGTTGTATCATCCTTATCTCAGAAGGGACTGGTTCATATAAAATTACTAAATCTACAGCAGGAATATCTATACCTTCCTCCGCAACACTTGTTGATATTAAAACATCATATACACCCATTTTAAAAGATTTTATTATTTTTTTCTGTTCTTTTTGAGTTAAACCTTTTTCATTATCACGGGGTGCTTGACCAAAGAATTTTACAGCATTTATATTTTCATCAACACATTTTTGATATATTTTTTCCACTGTATCTCTATACTGGGTGAAGATAATTATTTTGGAGCCATCAAATTTTAATTCCCTCTTTAAAATTTCAACCAGTTTATTGATTTTAGGATGTTCAATGTTATTATCAACGGCTTTATGTGTTAAATAGATTGCAAGTCCAAATTCTTTATCGTTAAAAAGTCCTTTAGCGGCCTTAGTTTTCTTTTTTCGAAGTCTTTGAAAATATTTTTCTAGATTACTTACACCTTGTGTTTCTAGAAGTTCTATGGCGTGTAAAATATTAATAACTGCACTAAGTAAAGAGATAGCCACGAAACATTTTTTTGGAGGATGAAGACTTCTGCCTATTCTATTTTGGGCAAGGCTCTTGGCACGTAGAATATCTTTTTTACTAACATTAACTATGGAATTAATTACTCCCATTTTTTTTAAGGTCATCAACCGAGATTTTAAGGTTTTTTCCATATGAGTCTTAATATCTTTTAACTCTTTTGGTAGCTCAACTTTTACCCAATTTACCTCAACGGGATTAAAATAGGGAGATACATCTTTGTCTTCTTCATTCTTAATAACCACGTCTTTAATAAAAAGATTATTACAAACATTCTTAATTCGATCTTCATCCCATCCAGGAGATGCTGTAAGTCCTAAAATTAGTGGTTTAGTCCCCTCTTTATTGTATTTATTTGCTAAATAAACATAGGAATAAGAACCTACACCTCGGTGACATTCATCAAAAACCATTAGAGAAACATTCTTAAGAGTATATTTTCCTGAAATAAGATCTGATTCCACGGTTTGTGGAGTAGCACAAATAACTTGGGATTCATCCCACCTTTTTTCCCTATCTCCCGGTTTTATATCTCCAGTTATAGATGTTACAGTTACTCTTAGAAATTCTCGAAAACTCTCCTCATGTTGAACCACTAATGGTTTGCTAGGAGCTAAAACTAAAATTTTTGAATTTTTTATATTTTTGAGCCTTTCAGCAGCTACTAAAACCGCTACAATAGTTTTACCAAGGGCAGTTGGTGCAACTATCATACTATTTCCTTTTTTAAGTACACCTGCTGCTAAAATTTGCTGATAAAGACGAGTTTCGATTTTTTCATCTTTTATTAGGGGATGCTGGATCCATTTAGACATAGTAATATATTATTAAATAATTTAAATAAATAATATTCTAGAAAATTAATTATTATGAATAATTTTTATTTTAAAAAAGAGTATTATAGAAAAATTAAATTTCTTATTAAAGGTTCTTAGACTAGTTTCTAAGAGAAAAGCTTAATTTTTGATTAATCTGCTTATTTTTTTACTATCAAATTTTCAAAATCATCAAAAACAACATCCATACCGCACATACTAGGTATATAATTTGCTGCTTTTGCTGAATCCACTCCGATTACTTCAAAACCTAATTCTTCGATTGGTGATACAACCATACAAGTATCACATACAATTTTTCCACCAGCTTTTTCTATCTGTCTGGTGTAACCCATGCGTTCAGATGCTTCCTTCATGTTTATGGAAGTGCAAACCCATAGTTCATTTTTTAATTTTTTACCGGCTAATTGTTTTGCAATTAATCCTATTTCGTCCAATGATGAATGAGGACATCCTAAACAGATTAAATCAGCTTTTTCACTTGAAGTAGATAATTTATTTCTTACATCAGTAATTTCAGCTCTATCAACTTGTATTTTTTCAATTTCATCCGCATATATACTTTTTTGGGCAAATTTATATTCTGGGGTGATCCCTTCCACATGGTAAAGCGCCACGGCCCCTGAAGATGCCAATGCTGCCCCTAAACTTTTTAGATCATTTGGATTTGGATTATTTTTAAATTTAAAATAGGGAACTCCGTCACCTATAGTTTTACCTACAAGATATCCAATTGCACTATAGTCGGCTCCTTCAAGTTCCGTTTCTAAATCTATTATGAGATTAGGAACCCTTTCTTTATTGAAATGATAACCATAAAGGGGTGTTTTTCCACATATCGCTGCTGATAGGGCTCCAGGACCTCCTTCACGGTTAGTTCTGGCACCTAATACAGAATTAGCGTATGCTACTGCTGATGACTCTGCCCAGGCAATATGAGAACCTAATAAAGGCACATTACCTATTAGATAAGGAGTACATGTACAGGTTGTCATAACATCCATTTTTTTATAGGCTTCAACTATTTTTAATTGTCTTTTTGTAAATTCTTCACTGAATCCTAGTTCTTTCCATTGGTTTAAATCAACACCTGCTGGATTAAGCGTGGATATTACGCTAGTTTTTGCATTAACATCTTTTGACAAGTCTTCTAAGTATTCTAAACCAGCATCACCTATTGTTTTATAAGAAACCCCTGAAATTTGAGCAGAACTAATATTTACCATTTCATCTGCATTATAGATGTCTCCTAGGGCCACTAAAATTTCCATACTTTTTTGTACAGTGGTTCCGTATTCACCATTATACATTTTTTCTTCTTCTGGTGTTAAATACATTAAAATCTCCTTAATTCTTCATTTGTTCTTCTATTACTTGATTTAGTAAATTTAGAAAATTATCCATATCTTTATACGGTACTACTGCACCAGCAGCAATATTATGTCCTCCGCCAGTACCATTAAAACTTTTAGATGCATCATCTAAAGCTTTACCTAAGTTAACTCCATTTTTAACTTGTTGGTCGGTTCCACGGCCCGATATCTTAATTACATTGTCCATTTTAGAAATGGCTATAACAGGTTTTTGAGGGTCTAAATATCCTAATTCCATACCTATACTTGCTAATGTTCCCATTAAACTTTTTTTTCTCTTATCTTCAGTATAAATATGTTGAATATATTCTGATTTAACTGAACCTTCCTTTTTTATCCAATCGATACCTTTTACTAAGTTTTCCCTATATTTTTTCACTAATCTCATTGCATCATCGACTGATTCCTTGTTATCTCCCATACAAATGCTCAAACCAATTCCATACTTCTTGTTTTTCCCACATGCATCTAAAATAGTTGCATAATCTTCTATATTTTTTAAAGGAGGAATTTCACGCGGGATATTGTATACAGGGCCAAAAATTTTGGGGTTTATCTTTATTAGTTCTTCTTTGAGGATGTCTCTCTCTTCGTTACTTAGATCACTAAACTTAATTCCATAAGAAACACCCATTTTTTCTAAAAATGCCATTGAACCTTCTAAATCCCCTGTCAGTCCCGGAAGAACTGGATTTATAGTATAAGCTAAAGATTTGTATATAGGTTCTTCATTTTTATAAGCTAATTTTAAGTCTTCATGGATCTCCAATGCTCCTACTTCGATACCCTCGTCTAAAATCATCTTATTAATACCTTCAAATCCATTAACACCCTGCATATCTCCAAATGCTCCTACTAGAGCTAAACCTGATAGATTTTTATTATCCATTTCTTTAATTGTTAAATAGGATACTCCTGAGGCACTAATTTCTTTGGTACCATCTATACCATACAAATGGGGATTAATATGGGTAATATTTTTTATTTCTTCCTCACTATCTGCAGGAATTTGGTGATGGTCAGCTACAATAACATCTTTTTTAATTTTCTTTAAAGAGTCTAAAGCCGCGCTTCCCATATCACAAAAAAAGAATAAATTATATTTTTCTTTATATAATTTTTTTATAAAACCCTCTCTCAGTCGAGGAACAATGGTAACATGAAATTTACCATTAAGCTTAGTAATTGCATTACATATTATTCCAGCCGAGGAAAGCCCATCAGAATCATTGTGAGAAATTATTCTCACAACATCATCCTGATCAACATGTTCTTTAAGAAGATTTCCAGCTTTTTCAGCTTCATTTAACAAGTAACGCTGCTTTTTTTGGTTCATATCTCCAGCCTTCAGGTAAAACGCCCTCTTTCGTATAATATCTTACTAATCTTCTGATATTTGATTCAATGATTTGTAATCCCCTTTTGGTATGAAGGTCCTTGGGATTTTCTGTTAAATGGTCCCTGATATTAACGGCTTTTCTTATTAAATTCATCAAGTCTTCAGGATATTCTAATTTTTGTCCGTGATTTTCAAGAATTTTAGTTATTTTCATCCCAGTTATTAATTTTACATCAGGAATCCCATACTGATCTCTTAATATGATTCCAATTTGACTTGTGGAGTTACCTTCTTTTCTAAGTTTTAATATTAATTCTTCTATTTCTTCATTTGAATATTCAATCCATTCTGGCTTGATTGCCATTCAATCACCTCTATAATCTTTATAAAATATTGCAAATTTTTCAAGTGCTTTTCTACGATGCGAAAATTTATTTTTTTCACCAATTTTCAGCTCACCAAAGGTTTTATCATATCCTTCAGGATAGAAGATTGGATCAAAAGCAAATCCGTAGTTTCCTTTTTCTTCATATGAGATATGTCCTTTAACAATGCCTAAAAAAGTCTCGGGTTCGGCGTTGGGGGTGCAGAATCCAACAACCGACCTGAATTCGGCGTATCTGTCATTGACACTTTCCATAAGTTTTATGATACCTGTATTTCCGATGGTTTCTTGAACATAAGCAGAATATGTACCTGGAAACCATTTCAAGGCTTTAATAAAAAGACCCGCGTCTTCAACGATTACAGGCTTATTTAAACGACTTGCAACATTTTTAGCACCATTTGAAGCCACTTCTTTGATTTCTCCTTGTAGTTCAGCGTACCCCAAATTTAAATGTTCAAGTTCTATGCCAAATTTTTCAAAGATATGTTTGGCTTCTTTAACTTTGTGTTTATTACCAGTTATAAATGTTATCTTCATCATAGTCCCTCAATTTATAACTACGTTCATTTATTTATTTAGGTAAGATTCACCTAAATCATACATATAAAAAATTTTGATCATTTCTTGTAAATTATAAAGATTTCTAAGGTTTAAAGTCACAAAAAGCATTTCATAACCAGTCTTCAACGATTTCCTCATCTGACAACCATTGTTGTTTTAAATATTCTACTTGGCTAATTAAATCGTCTTTATTTTGACCATAAAGTTCTATTTTAGCTTCAACACTTCCAGTGTCAATATCTATTAAATTTACTTCTACATAGCATCTATCCGGATTTTTTTCATCTTCAAGATATGTGAAATTTTCTATACGTATCTCTTTATCCCTGATCATTGATGTTAATTGTACAAAGCCACATATTTCCCGATCCATAAATATCATCTCAAAAGTTTTAGCTAATCTGATTTTATAAAACAGAATCTAATTATTTCTGGCGACTTTATTTTAGTCATTAAATTTTTTTGTAATAACATAAATTTTGATTTACTTAAAAATTAATTTTTATAATTTATTTAAAAATTTGGTCACATTATTTTAAATCTTCTACTTATAATTGGATAAGCATCACTCTACACTAGTTGTATAACGGCCTCTTTTTTCTATTTCAAGCAATTTCACTATAATCTTTTCATGATCATCCGCCATCATGTATCCCTTTAAGATATTCTCAAAACACTTTTCAGAAATTGTATGGTGTATGCTCTGCAGGGCTTTTTTAAGTACCAAAATATCTACTCCCTTATCTTCCACTAATTTAGAAAATTTTCCGAGACCAAAATCAATAAAAAATATTTCGTCATTACTTAAAATCATGTTGGAAGTGGTTAAATCGCCATGGATTAAACCACAATTATGCAGTTTTGCAATATTTTCTCCAATTTTAATGCAAATAGCTAAAATATTAGAAACAGAATCCGTATCAAATATTTTTTTAACCATTTTACCCCTGATGAAATCCATAGTTAATGAATAATCAGATTTATTAACATCATATATCACTGGAGCATAAACACCACATTTTTTGGCTTCGTTTAATAGTTTAGCTTCTGTTTTAGTCCTGGATTTTCTTAGATATAAATCTATTTCAGAAATTCTATAAGATTTGGGTATCCTTTGTTTAACAACAGCATCATATCCTATCCAATTCGCAGGATAGATGTTTGCTTCAGCACCTTTAGCTAAAATAGAATCTGGCAGTTTTAAAAATTTTTCTGAACTACGCATCCAAGGAACATCTACTTCATCAGTCCGATATCTTTGGTGGACTGTGGTTTCTTCAATCGACTGTTTAGTTCCATTTTTGTACATTAAATATCCTAACCAAGCAATCATAGCTCCATTATCTCCACAATATTCAACCGGCGGCATGAAAAATTCAGCATAATGTTCTTCCGCCATAGTGGATAGCATATTCCTAAGTCTTAAGTTAGCTGCTACTCCTCCACATAGCATTACTTCACTTTTTTGTGAATGTGCTAGTGCCCTTTCAGTTACTTCAACTAGCATAGAAAACGCAGTCTCTTGCAAACTAAAACATAAATCCTCTAAATTTTCACCAGATTCATATTTACGTATAGCAGCCGTTAAAAGACCTGAAAATGATAAATCCATTCCTTTAACAGCATATGGTAACCTAATATAATTATGTGATTTTTTTGCTAGTTTTTCAATTAACGGCCCTCCAGGATGGCCCATACCAACTGAACGTGCGAACTGATCCAGACAGTTGCCTATGGCAATATCCAGCGTTTCTCCAAAAACTCTATATCTACCTGAATCAAAGGCAATCACCTGACTATTACCACCACTAACATAGAGTGATATGGGATCTACCGCTTTCGTTGTTAATCTGCCTATTTCAATATGACCAATACAATGATTAACACCCAATATTGGAACATTTAATGATAGTGCAAGTGTTCTGGCCGCGGTTGCCACAGTTCTTAAGGCCGGACCTAAACCAGGCCCTTGTGAAAAAGAAACCAAATCTACTTCTTCAAGTTCTAGATCCGAAATATCCAAAGCTTTATTTAATAAAGGAATTATTGAATTAGCGTGATGCTCAGCAGCTTCTCTAGGGTGAATACCGCCACTAATCGGTATTAAAGCTTTTCCTGCAGATGATAGTATATTTCCATCTGAATCTACAATGCCTACTCCAGTCTTTTCTGCTGTTCCTTCAATACCCAAAACTATCAATTTTACCCCTTATTATTATTTTTATCAACTAAAAATACTAAATATCCTATTATTTTAATAATTCCTAGATTTCGATTTATATGGTTTTCAAATTAGTTTGATTCATTAATTTCTTGGTTAATGTTCTATACTTTATATATAATTTATACATAAACCATCCATTAACATTTATCTCTGATGTTGTAATAGAAATTTTATCTAACTATAAGGTGTAAAAAAATGGAAAAAAACATTAAGTATTATGGTTCAAGTAACGCTTTAAAAAATTTAAAAGGAACTAATTCATTATTTTTATGTGTTATTGCAAGTACAAAAACATCCCACATAGAAGGAATAACGGGGGCTGGCGCCACCCCTCAATTAACAGATTTTACTCCGGCAGCTGACGTTGAATTAGTAGTACGAGGTAAACCAGAATGTTTACCAGAGATACCTCAGACAGTTGTTGACGGTGAACCTGCACCAACACCTGCGGTGATTACTAAAGCTGCTTTGGAATTGACGGACTTACCTTTTATGGTTGTTGATGCGGGAGCGGCGGTTAAACCTAATATACCCTATATTAATATAAATAATACTCCTGGAGAGGATATAAGCACGGGTAAGGCTGTTGAAAACCCTAAGGAAATTTTTGAAAAAGGGAGATTATTAGGTTATACTCTTTCCAAGCTAACAGATAATTTAATTATAGGTGAAAGCACTCCTGCAGGAACAACTTCTGCTTTAGGCGTTTTAACCGCCATGGGTTATCAAGCTAGAAGTAAAGTTAGTGGCAGCATGCCAAAAAATCCACATGAACTTAAACATAAAGTTGTTATGGACGGATTAAACGCTGCAGGATTCAAGCCAGGAGATTTAAATTCAGATCCTTTTAAGGCGGTGGAAATCGTTGGTGATCCAATGATACCGGCAGTGGCGGGCATAACCTTGGGAAGCAGTGTTCCTGTAACTCTTGCTGGAGGTACGCAGATGACTGCTGTTTGTGCGTTTATAAAAAATTTAGAACCTGACTTTGATTTTAGTAAATTATGTATTTCTACCACTATATTTGTTGCTGAGGATGAAACATCCGATATTAACTTTATTTCCCGACAGATAGATGATATAACTGTTTTTGCTGTTGATCCAGAATTTGAAAAGGCTAATAACAATGGATTAAAAAATTATTTGTCAGGTTCGGTTAAGGAAGGTGTGGGTGCTGGTGGAGCCATGATGCATGCTATTCTTAACGGAGCTTCAGTGGAGGATATTAGGATAAAAACAGAAGAACTGTGTGAAATTATTTTTTAATTATTACTTAACAAATATTTTTATTTACAAAAGGGATGTTTAAATCCCATTTAATCAAAAAAATAATCTTAAGAAAATATTAAACAGCTTTTTACCTTCTAAATTTTCATTATTAATTGGATCAATATTTTATGTGGCTGGAATTATTTTTGCAATATCAGATCCCATATTAGCACGATCATATTTCAGGGGAGGATTTTTACTAGGAAATTTAGAAGTTATAATTCAAATGCCCTCTAAACTAATATTAAATTATCTTTCAGAACAATTTATAAATTTTTTAGGACTCAAATCATTTAATATTTTTATAAACAATTTTTCTCTTATTATTATAGCTATTTTTTCAGGTTTGGCATTATTACCCGTTATTTTTATTTTTATGGGCAATTTTAGAAGTATATTGGAGTACTTGGCGGGTCTATATTATATTTAAACAATATATAGCCTGGTTTGATTTTTATTTTGGGATCTACTAGTAAGTGTTCCTTGATTATTTAATTGCCATTAGATAGTATTAACTTTTTTTATATTATTTAAAAATAGAAATTGAAAGTTTTTACTACAATAAAGTAAAAATTAAAACAGAAGCTCCGACGATCCAACAGTAAAATGCAAATATCAATAAATTTCGCTCTTTTATTAATTTTAACATTATTTTAATAGCTAAATAGCCGGATATGGCAGCTGCTACGAAACCAACCACATATACACCAGTATTTGCATCCAAACCTGTACTTATATCATTTAATTGAACAAGCGCCGCTCCTAATATCGCAGGTATTGATAGTAAAAAACTAAAACGCGCAGCTAATTCTCTTTCCAAACCTAAAAATAGTCCTGAAGATATAGTGGCTCCTGAACGAGATATACCTGGAGCTATAGCACAGGCCTGAGCAACACCCATAATTAGTGAATTTTTCACTGTCATTTCTTTTAACCCCGTTTTTTTAAGAGTCCTTTGTGATACTATTTCTGATCCCCACAGAAGAAAACCAGTAATTATGAGAAAAAAAGATACAGCAGTTAAATTACTAAATAAGCTTTCAAAAAAATCTTCTAGTAAAAATCCAGCTAATCCTGCTGGTATCGTACCAATTAATATTAACCAGGCTAGTTTTTTATATTTATCTTCTTTAACCCCCTTTTTAAATGTGCCGCGAGTTAAATCAACTAAACTGGAAAAGAATGATTTGATCATATGTAGCACGTCTTTTCTGAAATATACTAATACAGCTAAAAGACTTCCGACATGTAGTAATGTATCAAATGCAAGATTTGGTGCTAGGCCAGTTAAATCGTGCATAAATACAAGATGAGCGGAACTACTTATTGGTAAAAATTCCGTTAAACCCTGAACCACACCTAAAATTAATGCTTGTACAATATCCATTCATATCACCATTTATAATTTGATATTATATGAAAAATTAGAATGATAAGTTAGAAGTTATAACTTATAACATATAACTATTTGATGAAGGTTAACCATCCATATTTATCGTCATGACTTCCATCAACAATACTGAAAAATTTTTCTTGTAATTTTTTAGTTATTTCTCCACGGAAACCTTCACCCACCATTAGTTTATCTACAGATCTAACTGGGGTAACTTCTGCTGCGGTTCCAGTTAAAAATATTTCATCAGCCAGATATAACATTTCTCTAGGGATATGTTCTTCTTTAACTTGAATATCAATTTCTTGGGCTAGTTTTATAATTGAATTCCTGGTTATTCCTTCGAGTATTGAAGCAGAAATTGGAGTGGTATAAAGGACATTATCTTTTACTAAAAAAATATTTTCTCCACTACCTTCACTAACTTGACCTTGATAATCTAATATTATTCCTTCATCGTAGCCATTCATTAATGATTCCATTTTAACCAACTGAGAATTCATATAGTTTGCACCTGCTTTAGCCAGGTTAGGGAGTGTGTCTGGAGCCATTCTTCTCCAACTTGAAACACCTACATCTACTCCGTATTCTAAAGCCTCAGTTCCCAAGTATTTGCCCCATTTCCATGCAGCTACTATAACTTCCAATGGGCAATTTAAAGGATTAACTCCTAATTCACTGTATCCTCTAAATATGAAGGGTCTAATGTAGCACTCTGTTAAATGATTACTTTTAACCGTATCAATTATTGCATCACATAAATAATCTACCGAATAAGGTACTTCCATACGATAAATTTTTGCAGAGTTTAACAATCTTTCCACATGCTCTTGTAAACGAAATATAGCTGCTCCTTTAGTGGTATGATAACAACGTATTCCCTCAAAAACACTGGAACCGTAGTGTATAACGTGAGATAAAACGTGAACATTCGCATCTTTCCAATCTACTAGCTTACCATTGAACCATATTTTACCGGCTTCATTCCAGGCCATATAAACTCCCTCTGAAATTTTATAATATTTTAATTTTATTTATATTA
>JBNGDB010000015.1:0-57299 GCA_049975245.1 Methanomicrobiales archaeon | reverse complement strand
AAATTGTTTATCAAAAACGCAAAATTAAAAACCACCAAGTTTTTGACAGTGTCAGAATCATGGATTATTTAAATAATTCTATTTTATAATTTAAATTATATCAGGACAAGCCTAATATGTCAAAGAGAGAATAACCTTTTTCTATTTTATTTAAAATTTCTTTTTCAGTATTTTTAATAATAAAAGTTTGTTTCATTACATCATCAAATTTTGATTTAGGTATAACTAAGACTCCGCAGTCATCACCAATAATTATATCTCCGGGTTCTATAGTAATGCCCTCAAATGTAATGGTAACATTAATTTCTCCTTCATTTAAAGGTTCGCCTGCATTTGGAACAATTCTAAGTGAAAAAAGAGGATAATTTAAAGATTTTATGGCAGAAAGATCACGTGAAGCTCCCAATACAACTGTACCTGCTATACCTTTTATTTGAGCCATTTTAGAAGTTAATTCACCCCATAAAGCTTGATCATCATTTTCTGCATATATTACAATTACTTGACCTTTATCTGCCATCTCTATGGCTTTTACTACAGTTCCCCAATCTGAAGAATCAGTCTTAACAGTAATAGCACTGCCATAAAGTTTATTATCTGTACGAGGTTTTATCCATTTAAGGGAGTGATTTTCCAGATTTAACTTTTTCATTGCATCAGAAATCTGAGGGGTAGAAATAAGATGCAAAGAGTTGATATTAAATCTTTTTGTAGTGAATCTTTTTAATAATTTTTCTGGAGATATTCTATTATTTTTATTCATCAATAATCAGTCCTGAGGTGTTGTAACTTCTTCGACTAATTTTTTTCCAGCTACAACCTCGTCTACACTGTGAATGGAACCACCATACTGTTCTATGGCCTCAGTAATTTCATCATAATTTAAATCATTTCCCTGAATTGTTACTTTAATATTTTCAGTTTCTTTATCAATTTCCATTAAAGTAACGTTGACACCATCTACATTATCTATTTCACTAATAAATTTAGCAAAATAAGGTATAGTAGGTTCATGTGGTTTTAATATATCTAAAACGATTCTAATTAGGCCTTTTGCCACTTTCATTTCCTCCGAAAAATTTAGTAATAATCTATTTGTCTTTACATTATTAAATTATTTCTTAAATATTATTGGATGATCAAATTGGAGAAATTAACTTAAGTGACTGTGGAGATTAAACCTTATTAAATATCCATAGGTATGGGTATTTTAAAAAAATTTTCATGAAATTTAATTTATACTAATAATAATTTTGGAACATACAGATAATAAATAAGTATTTATGTGAAGATTTTAAAATTACGCAAGTCTGAACTTTCACCCCCTTAGTTTCAGACACAAGTGTCCCCCATCAAATTAATTTTATAACCCCCTTTAAGTTAAGGGGGACACTGAATATATAAAAATATGATTATGGTTATAATATAATTATAAAATTATTATTACGAATTTTTAATTATTATATTTTTAGATTAATAATTATTTTAATGTTGTTAACTATATAACTTTTTTAAATAATGTAAAATTAAATACATACTATTATATATTTTTATTATAGTAATATAAATATGTATAATGTCTTATAATAAAAAAAAGGATTTAATCTATTAAATTCACTTAGAGTTATATATTAAAAAAACTGAAATTTGAGATTTGAATGATACTATTTTTTATATGTTGAATTGCATATTATAAAGTGTAATTATATAACACTATCTTAGTATGATATTTAGGGATATAAGTAGTAAAATTTTACTTAAATTATCAGGCTAAGATGGATTATTATATGATCGTAGATACTATTACAGTTATAACGGGCTTATCATGAGTTTTAGAAGATTATTACGCATTGAAGAAGAACTAGAAGAACTCAAATTCTGCGTAGAAGAAGGAATACCAATTTTAATTGAAGGTAAAAAAGATGAACAAGCACTAAAAGAACTAGGAATTAATGGTAATTTCATTAAAGTTTCTGGTTCAGGGCTTAAATTATTTGAAATTGCAGAAATTGCTACTAAACACTCTTCTAAAGTTGTTATATTAACAGATTTTGACAAAAAAGGTAATCAACTTGCAAAAAAATTATCTAAAGATATTCAAAGTTTAGGTTCCCATCCTGACCTTAAAATAAGGCGTAAAATTATGGGAATGATTCGAAGATACATTAAAGATATTCAAAGTCTTCCAAAACATATTAATCAACTTGAACTCGAAGTATATCCCTACGGTTGCTGTGTATAATCAAAATACTATAAAATACGCTCTTAGGAGCAATTGAACATAGGATATATTACTTCTATAGTATCTACAAATAACCAAGTATTTACCAATAAAAAGGGAGGCTTAACATGGGAAAAGAAGAAATAAGTACAACTAAATATCTCATTCACGCTCAAATTAATGCTAATGGAATTGTTGAAAAACCCGATGTAGTCGGAGCTATTTTTGGACAAACCGAAGGTCTCTTAAGTAATGATCTTGATCTAAGAGAACTTCAAAAAACTGGCCGGATAGGCCGAATAAAAGTTAATATTACTTCTAGAGGTGGTAGATCTAAAGGAGAAATTGTCATACCATCCAGTCTAGATAGAGTTGAAACAGCTATTTTGGCCGCTTCATTAGAGACAATAAATCGAGTGGGGCCTTGTGAAGCATACATACAAATCTCCAAAGTAGAAGATGTTAGAGCGGTTAAACGAAAAACCGTAGTAAATAGAGCAAAAGAAATATACTCTGGAATGATGGAAGAAGTAACTCCAGAGAGTATTAAAATGATCGAAGAAGTTAAGGAAGCTATGAGGATACATGAAATAACAGAATTCGGTCAAGAAAAACTACCAGCCGGACCAAATGTTCATACTTCCGATGCTATTCTGGTTGTTGAAGGGCGTGCAGATGTTTTAAATTTATTAAAACACGGAGTTAAAAATGCTATTGCAGTAGAAGGTGTTAGTGTGCCTAAAACTGTTGCAGAACTAACCAAAAACAAAACAGTGACTGCTTTTGTGGATGGAGATCGCGGCGGAGAATTAATACTAAAAGAACTATTGCAAGTAGGAGAAATAGACTACGTCACCCGGGCACCGAAAGGTAAAGAAGTTGAAGATCTAGCTAAAGATGATATAATGGTAGCTTTAAGAGATAAAATTCCAATAGAGCAAATGTATCATGATATGGGTATTAAAGTCGAGCCTAAAGGTGAAGATAAAATTAAAGTCCTTAAAAATATTTTAAGTGAACTGGAAGGTTCTGGTAATGCAGAAATACTTGATGACGCTTTAAATATCCTTAAAGAAGTAAAAGTTGAAAATCTTTATGATGAACTCAAGACTGTAAACAATAGTACTTATGCAGTTGTGTTTGACGGAGTAGTTAGCCAGCGCCTAATTGACATGGCACACGAAAAAGGAGTTAAACATATTGTAGCAGTTAGAATGAGTGATGTAGTTAAAAAACCTAACAATATAAAGATAATTACCAGATAAGGTTAAATTGTAACTCATATTATGAGTTTACAATTTATACATTTTTAATTATAAAACAATTTTCATAATTTTTTTATTATTTGATTTTAAATGGGCAATAATGAGGTTTGTATTAAAAAACCTTAAAGAGGTATCATAATGTATGTAAATATGAACAAAGAGTTTATTAAGGATATTGAATCCACTAAAGACATTTTAATACCTAAAGACCCATTAGAACGAGTTATTGGGCACGATGATATTATAAAATTTGTAAAAATTGCTGCTAAACAAAGAAGAAATCTTTTATTAGTGGGGCCCCCGGGGATCGGGAAATCACTAATTGCTCAGGCAATTTCATTTCATCTTAACCAGGCAAAAGAAGAGATAACCGTGGTTCATAACCCAGAACGGCCAGAAAGACCTTTTGTAGAAATAAAAACAATAAATGAAATTAAAAACGAGCAAAAAGAAATTCAGATAGCAGAAGGAGATATAGTTAGTCCAAAAAGTGTGCCTGAAGCAGTAGCAGAAAGATTAGGATTTAAATGTGCCCATTGTGGAAATTATAATAGTGCCTATCAAAGTATATGTCCAGAATGTGGTGGGGACAAATTTTCACATATAAATGCCCGTAGAAAACATCTAGGAGATCTTCTTGGAATGTTTGAAATGAATGACGGGGCAATTAACATACCACAGGAAAGGGTAACTACAACTAGAATATTAAATGGTAAAGAAGAAGTTGTAATCTATGAAAGAATAGATGGAGATAAAGTTAAAATATTGGACCAGCATGCACTGGAAAAGAGAAGAGAAATTGTAGAGGAAAAACCTCGAAATATAATAGTACCTATTGAAAGAAAGGTTTTCATTCAAGCTACGGGAGCTAGTGAAACAGAACTATTAGGGGATGTACGTCACGACCCCTATGGGGGACACCCCGATCTTGGAACACAACCATATGAAAGAGTAGTTCCTGGTGCAATACATGAGGCGCACGAAGGAGTTCTATTTATAGATGAAATAGTCCACATAGCGAACTTACAGCGTTATATTTTAAGTGCCATGCAAGACAAAGTTTTTCCCATAGTCGGGAGAAACCCGCAGAGTGCAGGAAGCTCAGTTAAAGTATCTGATGTACCATGCGATTTTATTTTCGTGGGAGCATGTAATATACGGGATGTGCAATATATACTGCCTCCTCTGCGTTCTAGAATTCAGGGCGAAGGTTATGAAATATTAATGAGAACAACTATGCCTGCTAATGAAGAGAATGCGGCAAAACTTGCTCAATTCGTAGCACAAGAAATTGAAATGGACGGTAAAATTCCACATGCAACACTTAAAGCAGTAGAAATACTTATTGAAAATGCTAAAAAAAGAGCAAAACTCATAGACGACCAAAATGATGCATATACTCTTCGACTCAGAGATCTAAGTGGTGTAGTTAGAATGGCTGGAGATTTTGCTGTAATGGAAGGTTCTGAATTTATAAATGCTAAACACATGTCTTTTGCCGTGAAAAAATCCATTTCCATTGAAGATCAAATTTTGAAAAGATATGATTCCTTTGAAAATGCCATGAACAAAGATTATTCCAGTTCCCAACAAATGCATAATAAAAAATCTAAAACACCTAATGACCATGTTGATAGAAGTTATATCTAAAAAATTTAAATAAATGGGTATAAATTAAATTATAGGATTAAATTTAAATATTGGTTTAAATAAAATTCATTTAAAGCTTATTATCTGATAAAATGAATCCATACTCCAATAACAAAATGAAAAAAAGTGATAAAAAAACAGAGGCTGAACTAGATAAATCTGTAGCCGCTGGATCAGATTTATCGCCTAATATTAATATTTTAGAAGCTTATAATTTTCCTGAGATGATAGAGGATTATTTAGTAGAGTTGGAAATAAGGAACTACTCAAAAAATACTATAAAAACCTACAAATCCATTGTAACTAATTTTTATAAATTTTTAAAAAATGAAAAAGATCTTTATGATGAAAAAAGAGTTTTAAGATCTTTTAAAAGGTATATACAATACTTGAAAAGAGAAAAACAGGTTTCACAGAATTATATTTATTTAGTAACAGTTGTTGTTAAAAAATTTTTTGAATTTGGTGATCTTAAAATTTTAGACGATGTGCAAACTCCTAAAAGAACCAAATCTCTTCCTAAATCATTAAATGAAACTGAAGTTAAAAATTTGATAAATGCTATGGATCAAGAATATACTGAAAATCCTTCACAAAATCTTTTAAATGTTCGAAACAAGGTAATACTAGCCCTTCTCTATTCGGCTGGGTTAAGGGTTTCAGAATTGGTTTCTTTACATACTGATGATGTGGATTTAGGGGAACGTACTATCAGGATAAGGGGTAAAGGTGAAAAGGATCGTATAGTCCTTTTTGACGAGAATACTAAAATATTAATGGATGATTATCTTAAAAAAAGAACGGATGATAGTGATGCGCTCTTTATAAATCGTTTTGGTAATCATTTGACCCCTCGGTATGTGCAGATGATTATTAAGAAATATGCACAATGTGCTGGAATTAAAAAGAAGGTAACTCCTCACATATTAAGACATTCATTTGCGACACATCTTTTAAAAAATGGAGTAGATATTAGAGCCATACAACAGCTTCTAGGTCATTCCAATTTAAGTACCACCCAAATTTATACCAGTGTTGATATGCAGACCCTTAAAAATGTTTATGATAAAGCTAAATTACTTTAATCTGTTTATATTGTAACCAAAAATTAACAATTCATAAATAAATTCTTCTTATCCCATTCCATCAATTGTAATTGGAAAATTTATAGAATAATCCAAATAAAAAAAAATCTATGGCGTGGTGTGAAATTGGAGAAAAATAAAGGATACCAAATACCAAAATTGATAACTGCAGTTGGATTAACCTTAATTACTGGATTTATTGGTTCAATTTTTACTTTTGATTCTTTAACAACATGGTATATAACCCTAAACAAACCCTGGTGGACTCCTCCAAACTGGGCATTTGGACCAATCTGGACCACTCTTTACATACTTATAGGTATATCCGCCTATTTAGTTTGGAAGAAGGGTCTAAATCGAAATGATGTAAAAATTGCCCTTACTGTTTTTGGTTTACAGCTAATTTTAAATCTTTTATGGTCAGTGATATTTTTTGGTTTAAAATCCATTTTAGGTGGCCTTATAGAAATATTAATTCTATGGATTGTCATTTTAATCAATATAATTCTCTTTTACCGAATATCAAAGGCTGCAGGATTACTTCTAATACCCTATCTGATTTGGGTTTCAATTGCAACGTATCTTAATTATTCCATATACCTTTTAAATTAAAAGGGAGGAATTTAGTTTGAGAATATTCGAAAAACCTAAATTAATTATCAGTAAATGTATAGAATTTGAAGCTTGCCGCTACAATGGGCTTATAATCAGCAGCGATATTGTAAAACAATTAAAAGACTATGTTGAATTTCAGCCGGTTTGCCCAGAAGTAGAAATAGGCCTAGGAATACCCCGTGATCCCATAAGACTAATTGATTTAAACAAAGAAGTGCACCTCTTTCAGCCAGCAACTGGACGATGCCTAACTGATAATATGAAAAAATTTGCAAAAACTTATCTAAATTCTTTAGAAGACTTTGACGGTTTTATTCTAAAAAATAAATCGCCATCTTGCGGTGTTAAAGCCGTTAGAGTCTATCCCGGGCAAAAAGAGGGTAGGCCCCGTACTGATGGTGTGGGAGCTTTTGCTTCAGAGGTTTTTAAAAAATATCCATATTTAGCCGTGGAGGATGAAGGGCGACTTAGAAATCTTAAAATACGTGAAAATTTCCTAACTAAGATTTACGCGCTATCTGATTTTCGTAAAATTAAAAAATCCAATAAATTAAATGATCTAATTGAATTTCATTCTTCTAATAAACTTTTGTTAATGGCCTATAACCAGAATTTAACGCAAAAAATGGGCCGAATAGTAGCTAACCATGAACATAAATCAATAAAAGAAGTAATTGGAGATTATGAAAATTATTTACTCCAAGCATTGGAAAAAGCTCCAGCATACACCTCCAATATCAATATATTGATGCATTCTATGGGATATTTCTCTAAAGAGTTGTCTCATCAGGAAAAATCATTTTTCCTTGAATCAATTAATAAATATCGGGAGGGCATATTACCTCTTATAGTTAACTTGAATATATTAAAATCCTGGATAGTTCGTTTTAATGAAGAATATTTAGCAAAACAAACCTTTTTTGAGCCTTATCCTGAAGAATTAATGCCTATAACCACTATTTATAACAGAGGATTTTAATTTAAGACCAAATTCAAATTAAGGGGGGTTTAAATTTATACAGAAGGAAAGAATAAAAAATTTAAATTCAAGGAAAATTAGAGAAGGTAAGTTTATTCTCTACTGGATGCAGTCTTCCCAAAGAGAACAGTACAATCATGCCCTAGAACATTCAATTGAACTATCAAATAGATTAAACCTTCCTTTAATAGTTTATTTTGGTTTAACCAGTGATTTTCCAGAAGCTAACCGTCGCCATTATTATTTTATGATAGAAGGACTTAAAGAAGTAAAATCTACTCTAAAAAAACGTGGCATTAATTTGGTTATTCTAAATGAATCCCCAGAGATAGGTGCTTCGAAATTAGGAGCAGATGCATCCTTGATTGTAGTTGATAGAGGTTATTTAAAAATAGAACGAACATGGAGAGATTATGTTGCTAAAAATGTAAATTGCCCCTTAATACAGGTAGAAAGCAATGTAGTGGTACCGGTGGAAACAGTCACACAAAAAGAAGAATATTCTGCTGCAACGCTTAGAAGAAAACTAAATAAAATATTAGATGATTTTTTAATACCCCTAAAATCTGGATCACTTAAAAATAATAGAATAGAGCATGATCTTGAGTCATTAGATATGAATGATATTGATTCATTAATTAAAAATTTAAAAGTTGATGAGAGTGTGCCGGAAGTTGTTTTCTATAAAGGGGGAACCAGTGAAGCATTAAAACATCTTAAAGTATTTCTAAAAAACAAGATTGATTTGTTTCCAGATCTTAGAAACGATCCCACCCAAGATTATTTATCTCATATGAGCCCTTATCTTCATTTTGGCCAAATATCACCACTTTACATCGCTTTAGAAGCAATTAAAACAGATAGCCCTGGCATAGATAGTTTTCTGGAAGAATTGATTGTTAGAAGGGAGTTAAGTATGAATTATGTCTATTATAATCCCCATTACGATTCATTGGAAGGCTTGCCTGAATGGCCCAGAAAGACTCTGAGGGAACATGAAGCTGATAAAAGAGAATATATCTATAGCTTGGAAGAATTAGAGAATGCCAAAACACATGACCCCTACTGGAATGCTGCTCAAAAAGAAATGATAGTAAGAGGTAAAATGCACGGATATATGAGAATGTACTGGGGTAAAAAGATCCTAGAATGGACTGAAAATCCATCTGAAGCTTTTAAAATAGCTATTTATCTTAATAATAAATATGAAATTGATGGTCGCGATGCAAACGGTTATACTGGGGTAGCCTGGTGTTTTGGAAAACATGATCGGGCATGGAAGGAAAGAGAGATTTTTGGAAAAGTCAGATACATGAATGCCAATGGTTTGCGCAGAAAATTTAAAATTGATAATTATGTGGAAGAAATTGAGGAAATTGAAAAATTAGAAGGATAAATTTACATTAAAAACTAGGATTATTAAATCAGCAAATTAAATAATTTTTTTAAGTTAAAAAAAGTTATGAGGCTATACATGGGAATTTACCTTTTAGCACTAAAAAACCTGCGCAGAAACCGAATCCGCAATACTTTTACCGTCCTGAGCGTTACTGCTGGAGTTTTAATACTTCTCATATTAGTAGGATCAGGTATAGGTATTACCAGTTTTCTTGATCGTGCCCAGTCTTTTAACAGTGATAATCAATCAGTAGGTAATAATGAGTATTCTATCAACCAAAACTTGACCCAATATATTAGTCAAACGTTAGGAATCAAATTAGAACAAAATCCCTTAACAAATAATATATTAAATATTATTAATTGGATTATAAATTTAATTGATGGAATAGCTAGCCTAATCCTTATAATTGGAGTTTTAGGAATTTACACAACCATGTTCTTCAATGAAATAGAAAGAAAAAGGGAAGTGGGACTGCTTAAAATAATGGGATTTACAGAAAAACAGATCATATTAAGTCTTGCTGTAGAAGGTTCATTAATTGGATTTATATCTTCATTATTGGGCATAATTTTAGGTATTTTAGGTATGTATCTCCTTACCCAAATTCTTAACATTAATAACCTAACCTTATCACTACCATTATGGTTAATATTTCTAACCATTATAGTGACAACTGGTTTAAGTTTTCTTTTAAGTCTATATCCTGCCTGGATCGCATCAAAAAACGGCTTTGAGGGGGTTTTTAATCCTGTCTGAAATAATAATTAAATTAGTAGATGTGGATAAAATCTACAGGAAGGGTGATGGAAAAATTATAGCACTCCATAAAATAAGTGCTGAATTCATTAAAAAAGAACTATCACTAGTTGTTGGTCCTTCAGGTTCTGGAAAATCAACTCTTATGAGAATTATCGGACTATTGGAAAGTCCATCCTCTGGTACATTGATTTTTAATGGGACTGACATTAAAAACATCCCTGAAGAAAAAAGATTATACTTTATACGCAATGAAATCGGCTTTGTTCCGCCCTATCCTAATTTATTGGATTATTTAACTTTATTAGAAAATGTTATGTTACCCATGAATGTAAAAGATCAAACTTTAGCCATCGAAACACTAAAAAAGTTAGGAGTAGACGATATACACAGTTATCCGCAGGAATTATCAACAGAATTTCAACTAATAGCAAGTATAGCTCGAGCTATAATAAATAAACCTAAACTTATTTTAATTGATGAACCAACATTTAAACTCTCTAAATCAAGTAGTGCGAATGTAATGGAACTTATAAAAAGTTTAAAACAAAAATTCAGTATTATAACATTTACCGATGATATTAACCTATCTAAATATTCAGATACAGACTTCAATTTGAATAATGGAATTTTAGAATAGAATTATTGTTTAAATCTTGTAAGATTTTTTATAAGCAGATATTAAGAAAATATTAAGAAATAATATGAAATTTATTTTATAAAATTTGATTAATTAATTAAAATAATTACAATTCAATTAGTCCATCACCTTTATATTATCATTTAATATTCCTAAAGATTTTAATTTGTTTAATGCAGTTCTCTCGGGAGTATAAGGTAAAACATTTCCTATCATGGAAGGCTTTTCTTTTTTAAGAAGTTCCACATTTTTAAATGCAATATCTTTCCACAATTCTAACCAGCCGCCTTCTGGTTTTTTCGTATTAGTAAGTCCTAAATGTTCACCCCAAAGTTCTTCCCTGAAATTTTTAATATTACCATT
The DNA here is from genome assembly GCA_049975245.1 of Methanomicrobiales archaeon. Classification (GTDB taxonomy): domain Archaea; phylum Methanobacteriota; class Methanobacteria; order Methanobacteriales; family Methanobacteriaceae; genus UBA117. The sequence continues at coordinate 46,323 of JBNGDB010000015.1, read as the reverse complement.
TGCGGGGTCATCCGAATCTAAAATCAAGGCGTTTATTTCCATATTTAGATTCATTTCCGGATTGGTTACTTGTTTAAATTCTTCAGCACCACTCAAACTACTCCCATCCAAATTAGCAGTGCCAATGGTGGCCCATCTATCATCAGCCATTGAAACTTTACTGTGAATATAAAAAGGTTGCAGGCCATATTTTCCATTATCTGCGGCAATTCCCCACAAGTTATAAACACCAATTTGCGGATGATCTAAAATAGGGCCATTTAAATCTAAACCTAACTTTTTAAGACGTCTATGCTGCCAAATACGGTAGGTGGGTATATCCGGATTTCCATTTAAAACCAATATTACTTGTAGATCCTCATTACTATCTAGAGCTGCTTTAAGAGCTTTAACTATGTAACGATTGGTAAAATATTGATTTTCCATGTAAATAAATTCCCTCGCATTACTTATGGCCCGCCTATACATCTCCAAAATCCCCTTTTCACCATTTTTAATTAATGTCCCCGGGGTAATAGAACGTACCAACTGGATAGGATGGTTTCCAGCAGCATATGAATATTTTTTGGGTTTTAAAATGTCCAGACCATCATATTCTTCTCGAGAAAGGTAGTTCCATAATTCTATAAAGTATTCCTCGATAAATGGTACACTACCCCCCTTAATATGAATAGAAACATCGTGAACTGGCTTTTTTTCTTTGGATCCTCTCCTATGATCATAAATATAATGTTTGATGGTATCCCAATAACTTTGCGTAAAGGGAGAACCAATTATGAAAGCCTCCTTTCCATCTACTAAAAGTATCTTAGCATGCATAACATGTGGTCCTTGGGCTGTAAAAGGACGTACAATAATAGAAGAATCTTTAAAAAGTTCAGCAATCTCATCATAGTCATCAGGGACTAAAAGATTTTGGTTTACCAATATTCGTATATTCACTCCCCTCTCTGATGCCTCAATTAGTTTTTCACTAAGAGTAACTCCAGCTTCACCTTCTTTTTCTGGTTTGGCCAAGAAATCTGGACGAAATTCAAACTGGGTTAGGTAAAGATATGAATTAGCATTTTCTATAGAGTCAACTATTTCTTCTAGAGCACGTTCATTATCAATTAAGGGCTCATAAGAGTTATCATAGGTCAATCTTGGGTTAGATTCATGATCAAGTGTAACATTCCAACCCTCCACCCAACATCGGGGGATAACTACATCATCAATCTTCTTTACTACTTGTTCTACATCAGAATATAGTTCCGTTTCTTTAATTACAAATACCCCTAATTTATCATGAACTTTTATCAAAATATCAGGATTACGGTCTAATATGCTCACCGAACTTTTAATAATTTCCAATGGATTTAATGAAACTTTTTTTAAACTATCATTATCAAAATGGAAATGATATCTTGAAGGATCGTATGAAATAAAATATTCTCCATTTTTATCGGTCCAGGCACATCCTAAAAAATCATCAGGACCCATATCCACATCTACTGCTGTAACCATAAGGCCCGGGATAGGTTCTCCCTTCTCATCCATAACTTTTCCGTTAATAGCAATGTTCTGTTGACTAGGTTTAATTTCTCCAAAATCAATAACATCCCCTAATTTTTCTTTTTCAAAGACTCGAATTAAGCCTTTATCATCATAAAAGTTGAAAATAATATTCCCATAATCGGAAGGATTATCTATCTCAAAATATCCCCCGGAATCGGTCGTAAAATGTCCAATAGTATTTTTATTGCATATTCCAGTTACAACCAGTAATTCCAAATTGCAAGGGAGTCCTCTGCCTTTTAAATCCACCATTCTACCTTTTATTATTCCCAAAAATGAAACCCCCTAATAATTATAATTTGATAATTCCAATTATAAATAATTTATATATTCTTAACGAATCCAATTTGAAATATTATTAACTTATTCTTAACCTATAGTATATACTAAAATTTATTTCAAGATATATCCCTTAAATAGTGGATAATACATTGAAAACAAAGATATATTTCGTATTAGAATAGTAGTTTTTATTTATTGAAAATATTGAAAAAAGTATTTATAATCATTTAACATACTATATAAAAGAATGCATAGGTTTTAAGACTAGCAACTTTTAGTATAGGTATCTAAGTTTTTATTCAATAAATTAAACCAAATAACAGTTTTATGGTTTAATAACAGGAATTAGTATTTAAAACATTCTAAGGAGGAGCTGAATGTCAATAACTATTGATAATTATTACAAAAAAAGATATGATGTTTTTAAATGGCGCTGTGAACAATCTACCATTAATAAGGTGGTTTTGGCAATGGGGATGGCCCTATTAACTGGTATTATGGCTCAGATTGTTATACCTTTACCTTGGACACCCGTACCTATTACTGCCCAGACCTTTGCGGTTCTTTTAGCCGGGGTACTGCTGGGCAGATATTGGGGTGGATTGAGTCAAGTTATATATGTTGGAATCGGTATAGCTGGTGTTCCATGGTTTGCTGGTATGACTGGAGGTTACGGTGCGTTAATTGGTGCTAGTGGCGGATATTTAATTGGATTTATTCTAGCTGCTTTATTTTTAGGTTACTTTACAGATAGACATATAAGATCCAGAAGTTTTTTATCAATGGTAGGTCTTATGTCCTTGGCAAACTTTGGACTGATATACATTCCAGGATTAATTGTGTTAGGCGCCTGGATGTATCTAGTGCAAGGTACAATTCCAAGTATATGGATGCTTTTAACCATGGGTGTTATTCCATTTTTAATTGGAGATGTAGTAAAGATTTGTGGAGCTGCTTCTCTAGCTAAAGCAGTAACACCTAAAGAAGCCTTCAATAAGGAGGTTGATGTTGACAAATCAAAAAATTGGAAATTTTTCTAATCCCCTCACAATAAGGGCACATCATTTACTGTGTATTCAGGGTTTTCAGGGACATGGATACAGTATAGAATTTGAAAAGCACATGTGGGAACTTATAGACAAATTAAATTATAACTCCCCCTATCTTAGAGTAGTATCCGAATGTGATGATATATGTGGTAAATGTCCCCACAATAAAAAAGGAATATGTAAAGACAATCAAATGGTCAATAATAAAATAATAGAAATGGATAAAGCTGTTATCAATACAACTAAACTCTATGATGGATTGGTTGGAAAATCAAATGTAATTTTTGAATTAGTAAATTCAGCTTTCAAAAATATTGACCTTCTCCAAAAAATTTGTGGCCAATGTTCCTGGAAAGACAAATGTCTTTATTACCAACATAGGATACCAAAATAATCATAGAGATTATTTAAAACTTTATAAATGAGTTAAATGAAACTTAGTATAATTATCCCCACATATAATGAGCAGGAATACCTCCCAAAATTATTAGAAAGCATTGAACTGCAAAATTTTAATGACTACGAGGTTATTGTAGCTGACGCTGGTTCTAAAGATAAAACCAGAGAAATTGCACATTCCCATGGTTGTAAAATAGTAGATGGTGGATTACCTGCCAAAGGCAGGAATAACGGAGCCAACGTAGCAAGGGGAGAATTTTTACTTTTTTTAGATGCTGATGCAGTCTTAACTGATAATTACCTAAAATCTGCAATGGAAGAGTTTATTAATAATGATTTAGGAATTGCCATAACTCAGATGATTCCTTTAAGCAACCGAAAGATCGATCATATTTTACACGATTTTGCAAATTTCTTCATGAGAAAAGTGGAAAGCATAAAACCACATGGAGCAGGATGCTATGGGATATTAACCCGTAAAGAGCTTCATTATAAAGTTGATGGTTTTGATGAAGAATTAGATTTTGGTGAAGATACTGATTATATCGAAAGGGTGGCAAAAATTAGTTCCTTTAAGGTGTTAAGAGAACCTAAATTATTGGTATCTACCAGACGCCTAGAAAAAGAGGGAACTAAAAATTTAGCATTTAAATACATTAAAAGTACTGTTTATCAATTTGCCGGGAAAAAAATAACAGCAGAACAGTTAGATTACGAATTTGGTCATGATACTGAACAAAAAAGAATTTTTTATGGTGTTTGTGGCGAAGGTATGGGCCATGCTATTAGGAGTAAAGTGGTTATTGACAATCTTAAAGAGAAATATGATGTAACCATATTTGCCAGTGACCGGGCCTATGATTATCTGGCAGATAAATTCGACAACGTATATCTCATTGAAGGATTCAACACTGTATATGAGGATAATCGAGTAAATAACCTCAAAACATTCACTAGCAATATTAAAGACTTACCCAGTGACCTTAAGGACAATATTAGATTGATGTACAGTATGTCTAAGTCATTACAACCCCATATTATTATTTCTGATTTTGAATTTTATACCAATCTTTTAAGTAAACTAACCCGTATTCCTCTATTAAGTTTGGATAATATGCATATCATAACCCGTACCGAGATAGATGTTCCTAATAAATATCGAAGTGATCGTATAAGGGCCCAAGGAGTAATTAAATCATTTATAATCATACCTAAACAGTATTTCATTATTACCTATTTTTATCCAGAAATTAAAAATCCAGAAAAAGTTAGACTGTATCCAACCATACTCAGGGATGAAATTTTCAAATTGAAACCTAAAACAGGAGAACATATACTAGTCTATCAAACCAGTGACTCTAATAAAAAATTATTAAAATTAATCAAAGAAATTGACGAAGACTTCATTGTTTATGGTTTTCACATTGATAAAATAGAGGAAAATCTGCTATTTAAGAAATTTAATGAAAAACAATTCTTTGAAGATCTATCACAATGCAAAGCAGTGATAACCAATGGTGGTTTCACCCTTATAAGTGAAGCATTATACCTTAAAAAGCCCATTCTCAGCATACCTATTAAAAAACAGTTTGAACAAATAGTAAATGCTATTTATCTGGATAAATTAGGATATGGTAAATTTTTGGAGGAATTTGAAAAAGAAGACATTGAAAATTTCTTCAAAAATCTTGAATCGTATAATGAAAATCTTAAATCATACCAGCATCCCGGTAATGATAAATTACTAAATGATTTAGAAAAGGCTATTGAGGAGTATGCGAAGAAATATTGAATTTTAATAGACTTGAGATAGAACAATTATAAAAACTCCCAAAACCATGACTGAAGCCCCTATAAGTCTTTCTTTAACTCCTTTTTCATTAAATATTAATCTTCCCCAAAAAACACTTAAAACCGCGCTTGTTCTTTTAATAGCAATAACATAAGCCACTAGAGTCAAACTAATGGCATACATCTGAAATATAGATGTAAATGTACTTAATAATCCCATTAAAATCAAATTTCTATTATCTAATTCTTTATTATTTACTTTCAACTTTTCAATCTTATCTCTAGTAGATCTGAGCATTAGGGGGAAAGTGAAAACTGCTATAAAAAGATTGATTGCCACAATCCAAAAAATAGGCGATGAGTTTAGTAGTCCAATTTTATCAAAGTTGGAGGTTATACTCCATATAAATGCCACCATTAGCATCAACTTGGGACCTTTTTCTTTTAAAAGAGCTTTGAATGGTGCTAAGTATCCTTCTTTCCACTGGCGGATATTGAGTATATAAGAACCTACTATAATCATTAAAATCCCAATTAAACCTAAAAAACTTGGAAATTCCCCTAAAATTAGTGGCGATGTGATTAAAAGAAATAGAGGTGTGAATGTAAGCATTGGTACAGAAATAGAAAGGTCAGAATATTTTAGTGCCTTCATATAAAGCACCGTTGTTACTACATTTAAAGATCCTCCTATTAAAAGAGCTAACCAAAAATCCGGGCCTATCTTAGGAATGCCTATTAAGATTATAACTGGTATTAAGAACAAAAATGCTATAAATCGGATGTAAAATGATACTTTATACTCATCTACAAATTTTAGATTCTTCTTACTAACAACATCAGTTAAAGATTCAAAAAGAGCAGTTAATCCAGCGAATATAAACCATACCATATCTATTATTTTATTAAAAATAATAAAAAAATATACCTATAGAATTTATATATAACCGAAATATAATTAAATAAAATAAGATATAAAAGTCGGAGGAAGGATGGACAACAAATTACTAGGCTATGATGAGTTTCTGTTAATGGCATTGCAGAAAGAAGGGCCATTGAGTTTATTAGAACTTGAAGAACAGAGCATGATATTCATTAGCCGGATATGGTATCAGCAGTGGGAAGAACAAGATAATATCACTGAAAAATTTATTTTGAATATTCCTCGTTTGAGATATTTTCTGCAAAAACGTGGGAAGAATGATAAATCATTGGGAGAAATGCATACTGTTAGTGAGCTAAAAAAGCTTATTGAAATGGGATTTGTATATATGGAAGATGAAAAGTATCATTTGACTCCCAAGGGCGAAAAATTAGCTCAAAAAGAAGAAAAAAATACTGAAAGAATGGCCAGCACTGTTCAACACCGTGTATTTAACGCATCTGCTGCTGCACTTAATACTGTTCTTGTAGATTTCATTTTAGCCATTATGAAACTATCAGCAGGTTTTATAACTGGAAGTGTGGGTATACTGGCTGACGGGGTAGATGCTGCCTCGGATACTATCTCCGCAGTTCTGGTGTGGGTGGGGATTAAATATAAAAAAGAAACAATATCAACCTTCCTGGTTATTACCATGCTTTTTGTGGCATCGCTAAGCGTGGGTTACGAGTCTGTTACTAAATTAATTGCAACCTTCCTGGGCACGGCCTCAGCCATTGACTTACCTGAATTAGTTATATTGGTAGAGTGTGTAGCACTGGCTGCTGCAGTATTTTTATTCTTTTATCAACGTATGGTGGGAAGGGCCTCTGGAAGTTTAACAATTATAAGCCAGTCTGTTGATTCTAAAAATCATATATATGTATCATTAGCCGTAATAACCGGAGCACTATTTTCTATTTTTGGTATATACTATGTAGATGCTTTAATTGGAACTTTTGTATCTGCCAGGATATTTTTGGATGCGGTGGGACTAACAAGAGATGCCATTTCAAAGTATAAAGGTGAAGAAACTGATTTATCCAAATATTCCGTGCCATTAAAGAATTTATGGAAGAATAATAGGTTGAAGAGTTTTCGGGTGTGGATCCTCTTTGCAATTATTGAAGAGAAAACTGAAAGTAGGACTGAAATCATTCAGTCACTTAAACGTGCCTTTCATAAACATTATGTGCCCGTATTAACTGAGTTAAAAGCTTTTGAAGAAGAAGTTATAGATTTTGAAAAGGAATTTGATGATATTGTTAAACCTTTACTAGAAAAAGAATATCTTAAACTTGAAGAAGATGCCTACCAGATAACCAGGAAAGGTTTATTGTATTTTAAACGTATGCTGAGTAACTTCCGTTACTATGATATTCACTTGACTGATGCTATACTTTTGGAAGTTGGAGAAGAAGAAAGTAAAGAGGATTGACTTTTAAATTTTTTTAAATATTTCACTTTTTTATTTTATTAAAATGAAAATTCCACCATATGTTCGTTATATGATAGTTAAACGAAATTGTAATTATAAGATTGAATATTTCGGGAATTAATAATTTTTTAATAATAGTCAAACGTATCTGATAAATCCAGATGAATAAAAAAATCTTCAAAATAGCACTTTTTATATGGTCAGAGCTATATGTCCCAGATGATTTATGTCATTTTAAAGAAATTTTAAAGAAGAATTTGAAAATTGAATCATTTTAGAATTAAAATTTTTTATATATCAAATTTAAGAGAACAATTAATTTTTAAACTGATTACATAGATTTTATTTAAATTATTATTTTATCTTTTTAAAAGTTCATATATTGTTCTTACAGGAATTTTAGTTTCTTTAGATATTTGTTTTACTGGAATTCCATTTTCATATAATCTTTTAACCATCTTCACTGTTTCATCTGAATATTTAGTTCTTCTACCACGTTTAAGATCCGTCTCTTTCAAGTAATAAATAGATTTTAATGGTATCCGTAGAATATCAGAAATTTCAACAGGAGGAGTACCTTGTTTAAGCATTCTTTGAATTAAATAAACATCAAAATTATCATATTTTTTTGGACGTCCTCTTCTTGCTCTAGGACTGATTTTTATATCTAATTTTTTCAATTGAGAGAATATTTCCTTTTCCAATTTAAGATAAGATATTTCAGGGACTATGATCCGCTTTAAATCAGGGTTTTCATTGTGTAAATTAGAAATTAATTTAGAATTTAATGGTTCATCTACGAATATTTCCTCAACCACGGATAGCACCTTTTTTAATAGCTAAATATTTAGAATTCTATTATCATTAACTTTAATGTTGGTTTAATATAAACTTATTTTTAAATATTATAAGAAAGCCTGAAAAGTATAGAAGAAATTTGATAGTTTATTCGATTAATCTTTTCAATATTAATTATTTCCTAAACCTAGAATGACATTTAAAATTTATAATCCATTGGATAATTTTAAAAAATGAAAATTAAGTGAAAAATTGTTAATTGAACTTTTATTCAAAAGTTGAAATTTATATTGAAATTATATTAAATCTAAAAAAATTAAGATTTATGTTACATTAAAACAATGAAGAATTTTGAGGATTTTGTAGATTAAATTGATCCAAATTATTTTCTAACATTTGCATTAAGATTGGGATAGATTTTTAACATTTGTATCTACCATTTTGATATATGTTTTATATGAATTAATAACATCTTCAGGTAATACATAATTTCTTTTATAGTTAACACCGCTACTAGCTGCTAAAAAATCAATTGTTAAGTTTTCTAATTCCCAGAAATTATTTTCATGAAATCCATTTTCTGGATGAATATCCCTCCTTAAATATTTCAATTCATTAGAAAGTTTTTTAGCATCTTTATCCCATCTTATTTTATTCAATTTAAAAAAAAATTCTTTATCAAGTCTGGTAAAAGATTTTAATTTATTAAAATTACTATTAGTAATGATAAAATTCTCTAATATTAAATTATATTGTGGAAAATCTTTAAATGTAAATATATTATGGTTATGGGCATAATCGGTGCAAATTATAATTCTTAATATGGCATTATAACTGTCAAATGTAATTTTTTTTCGGGATAAAAATATTGGAATAATAGGCTGCTTTAAATACAGTTTAGCAAGGTTAAAATGAATACTTTCTGATTTACCATTTATTTTATTAAAATCACATTCCTTAAGGAGTGATGATGCTTCATATAGCTTATGATAAATTTCTGAATCAATAAAATTAATAACACTATCAATAACGTCAAATATCTGTTCAAAGTAGCCAAAATCATCTAATACTTTATTTAATTTTCTATTTAACGGCATAGTTAAATAGGAGAGTCCCATATTTTTTACCCACTATAAATTAATTAAATTTTTATCCAATACTGATTGCCTTTAGTTATGGTTCTACAATAATGATTTTTAACAGAATCTTGCTCCAACAATTAAATTTTAAAAAAAATAATATATATAATTTAAGTATTTTTAGAATATTTTGCATTAATTATTCAGTGATTTGAGGGACATGTATAGTTCAAAAAAGTGAGGAGTAATAGTTAAGTATCATCAAATTTCTTGTAAGGACTAATAATTTTAAAAGATAAACCATCTTCCTGGTTGATTACCATAATACCCTTTAACTGCCTAGTAAAAACTCTAACCAACCTTAAACCTAGAGAACGGGTTTTTTTAATATCAAAACCTTCCGGAAGGCCAATTCCATTGTCTGAAACTGTTAAAACAATTTTTTCTGCATCTGAATGTAAACTTATGAAAATTTTACCCATACCATCAGGAAATGCATATTTTAAAGAGTTGGTAACCAATTCATTTATGATCAGGCTGTAAGGTATTATCTGGTCAATATCCAATTGTATTTCTTCAATATCCAACTTTAAATCAACATTCTGACCTAGAACATATGAACTAAAGATCTCAGATAACAAGGACTCAACATGTTGTGCAAACAAAACATTGGACAAATCGCTGGATTCATAAAGATTTTTATGGATCAATGCCATGGCATGAACTCGATCCATTCCTTCACGTATGATTTTTAGATCATTCTCATTTTCTATGTACCTGCTTTCAATATTCAATAAACTGGATACAATTTGAAGATTATTTTTCACCCGGTGATGAATCTCTTTAAGTAAAACTTCTTTCTCTGCTAAGGAATTTCTAATCTTTTCTTCGTGCTCTTTTCTCTCAGTGATATCACGTACAATAAAGGCATACAATAAAACATTGTCATCATTGTACCAGTGGGAAATAGAAAATTCTAAAGGAAATCTTTCTCCCTTTTTATTAAGCCCTTCTGCCTCAAATAGGTTGTTTTCAACTGTATTATAATCATTTAAACCTTCATGCCTATTCAGTAAACTGGCGAATCTTTCCTCATATTCAGATGGTATTACGATATTTGCATCCTTGCCAACAATTTCATGGGATTTGAATCCAAAAATCTCTTCAGCACCATTATTCCATGAAATAATTTCTCTCTGTTTATCCATGATAATAATACCATCTTTAGCGTGTTCATAAATGGCCCGGAATTTTTTTTCACTATTTCTCAGCAGATCTTGAGTGATATTTATATATTTATTATTAACAGCCTGGCGTATGATTGCTAAAAGAATTAACAACCCGCTAGCCAATAGAATAAATAGAAATGATTCATTATTAAAAAAGTAACCCCATATTACAGCTAAAAAGACTGATGCAGCTAATAGTGAAATGAGATTACTTAAAAGTGTGGATTTTAAATTTAACTTTCTTTCACGAACAACATTCAAATCAGGATATTTAAGGTAGGAAATTCCTGCTAATGCCATTAATAGACTTGAAGATAGGAAAAAAATATCCCCTATACCTCCGCCGGGATAAATGCTTAGAACCAGCTCAATCCCGTATATTAATGTGCCCATAAGCTGAAAAATTATTGCAGCAATAATAAAGTTGAATGATCCTTTCCACGATTGTATACCATGGAAAAATGTTGAAAACAAAGTCAGATATAATAAAACAAAGAATACTGCTTGAGAACTAATCATCATGACAAATGTCCATAGATTTGTTGATGTAATATTTATTAATGGTATGATTAAAAAGGCCCATAGGTACATGGCTATAGTTATAACAATCATTAACATCTCTATTCTACGACGGTTGAGTAGATAAGGATTTAAATCAGGTTTTGGTATTAATATAAATCCAATGGCCAGACAAACCATCCGTAAAAAATAGGGTAGAAACATTTCCCCCAGATTAAAAGATCTTAATATGGAATAATAGTTAAGTAACCATATTACATCACCTAAAGCCCAAAAAAACAGAGCAAATGTGAAAAAAAGCCATACATAATTAAATTTACTTTTAGTTTTATTGGTGACCAGTGAAACATAAAGTAAAATAACAAAAGTTATACCCGTAACCACCGGCAGTGTAAATAAGCTGAAAACTTGATTAATATTTCTAAAATCATTAAAAACAATTAAAAATAAAATATAGAATATTATAATTGAAAATGTGATTAATAAAACTGTTTTAAAAGATATTGATAAATTTTTTATATTCAAATTTTTTTTAAATTCCATATAAGTCCTTCTAAAATAATAATTAAATAGTTAAAGAAATTTTAAATTAATAATCAGTAATCCATATACCTTATTTTCAATAATTTAGAAAATTTAATAATTCATAAAATAACGCTTAATATCGTGCCTGGAATTTTAAAAAATTTAAAACTCACTTAAAAAATGGATTAAGATCTAATAATTAAAGATAAACTATTTTTTGTATTTATGAAGGGTTATTTCTAAAACACTCCTTAGTTCATCTTCTTTGAAAGGTTTGTAAATTAGATGGAAAGGTTCCTTCAACATGTAACCCTCTGGCTCAACTTCCTTCAATTTTTCAATAGTTTTTTCATCCGAGTAAGCAGTTAAAAATAAGATAGGAATGTCATTTTCTTCTTTTATCTGTTTTGCAGACATAATTCCATCCATTTCCCCTGCCAGTTCAATATCCATCAAAACCAAATCTGGCGAATATTCTCTAGCTTTTAAAATAGCTTCTTCGCCCGAAGGAACAGCAGCGACTACTTCGTACCCCAAAAGTTCTAGTGTATCCATCAAATCTTCAACGGTAATTTCCTCATCCTCTACAACTAAAATTTTCTCTCCAACCATAATTGCATCCCCTAAATCATAAATGGAAATATATAATACTTATTTTCTATTTTATGATAATATTCACGTATTATAATTATTATCAATACGTGATATAATTAATCTTAATATTACTTATTAATATTAATATCGAAAATATTTTATTAATAAAAGTTAATTAAGTATTATAATATAAAACAAATTTTAATTATTTAAATAGAATAAAAAGACCGGAGAATTATCAGTTTAATAAAAAAATAAGCTAATTTAAATTTAATAATTAAATAAAAAAAATAATCCTCTCATTATTTAAAATTAATGAAAGGATAGACTAAATGGTTTAAGCTCCTGCACCGGTTAATGGATCACAGGCCATATCCATAAATAATGGTTTAGGTAATTCTATACCAATGGTTTCTTTTAAAACATCTTCCACAGTTTCCACCAGTATGAATTCTATTTCCTCCTTAACATCATCTGGTACATCATCTAAATCTTTTTTATTATCTTTAGGTAAAATTACTCGTTTAATTCCCGCTCTGTGAGCTGCAAGTACCTTTTCTTTAATTCCACCTACTGGCATTACCACGCCTCTGAGAGAGATCTCACCAGTCATGGCAAGTTTAGGATCCACTTCGTGGCCAGTTACTAGAGAAGCTATGGTAGTTAACAAAGCTACACCTGCAGATGGTCCATCTTTAGGAATAGCGCCTGAAGGTACGTGTATATGTAAATCTTTTTTATCAAATTCAACTTGTTTTAGATTAAAGGCTAATCTGGAACGAATCAAACTTTGAGAAATTTTTGCTGATTCTTTCATTACATCACCTAATTGTCCGGTGAGCATTAACTTACCAGTACCCGGCATAAAAGCCCCTTCTATAAACAAGATATCACCACCAACAGGTGTCCAGGCCAGACCAGTTACAACTCCAGGGGGATTATGTTTTCCAGCCTGATTAATCTGGGTTAATTCATGTCCAAGCAAATCATAAAGCATGGAATCTTTTACAATGTATGGTAAGTCAACTTTACCTAAAACAATTTTTTCAGAGGCTACACGAGCCACAGTGGCCAATTGTCTTTTAAGACCTCTGACTCCTGCTTCTCGGGTGTATTTTTCGATTATGGTTTTAAGGGCCTCATCATCAATTTGTAGCTGGTTTTCATCCAAACCATTATCTTCTAGAACTAATCCAATTAAGTGATTTTTAGCTATATGGAACTTTTCATGGGTAGTATAACTACCTATCTCAATAATTTCCATACGATCACGCAGAGGTGCTGGTATATCCCTCAATGAGTTGGCAGTGGCTATAAAGAATACATCAGATAAATCATATGGAACCTCAAGGTAATGGTCTGAAAAGCTGTTATTTTGCTCTGGATCCAGTACTTCCAGTAAAGCACTGGCAGGGTCACCGCTAAATGATGCCATTAGTTTATCCACCTCATCCAAGATAAATACTGGATTTTTCTTACCGGCACGTTTCATTCCTTGAATAATTCTGCCAGGCAAGGCCCCAAGGTAAGTTCTCCTATGTCCTCTAATTTCTGACTCGTCCTTAACACCGCCTAAACTGATTCTAACATATTCTCTTTCTAAAGCTTCAGCAATACTCTTTCCTAAACTAGTCTTACCCGTACCTGGTGGTCCAACTAGCAACAGGATTGAACCTTGTTTGTTTTTCTTAAGTTTCATTACAGTTAAATGCTGAATAATGCGATCTTTTACTTTATCCAGCCCGTAATGCTGTTGATTCAGGACTTTTCTGGCGGCCTCAATGTCAATGTCCTTAATTTCATTTGAAGTCCAGGGCAGGCTAACTAAAAGATCAAGATAATTTCGGATTACATTTTCTTCACTACTGTGAGGTCCTTGTCTTTCCAGCTTGTTTACCTCTTCAAGAGCCACTTTTTTTACGTCATCCGGCATTTTAGCAGCTTCAATTAAATCGCGATAATCTTTTTTAGCCGAAGTTCCTTCAGATTCACTTAATTCATCTTGTATAGCTTTTAGCTGCTCTTTAAGCATGTTTTCTCGGTGTTTTTTGTTCATTTCCTCGTTCAATTTTGCGGCCATTTCCATCTGGAATTTTATAGATTCTTTTTGTTCAACTAAAATATCTAAAAATTTTAAACTCTTTTCTTTAAGTGAACGAATCTCCAGTAATTCCTGTCTTTCTGGGATAGACAACCTCATATATGGAAAAACGTAGGCTATAATCTTTTTTAAGTCATTTAATTGATTTATATGTTTTAAATAAGTTTTAGAACCCTTTATATTTTCACTTATTTCTGATACTAAAAATCGGATATGATTTATAATCTCTTTTTGATTTTCTTCATCTAAATCCATGATATCTGGAATTATTGTATATTTAGCCCTGTAGTTTAAATCTTCAGGTATAAACTCTTCAATTTGTACCCTTTCTAGTATTTCAACTTTTATCTGGTAAAAATCTCTCTGTTCTTTAGCATTTTCAATTTTAATTAATGTTCCAATTTTATAAAAGTCAGATTCAATGTAAGGATGACTTACATCTTCCTTAACTGCTAATGCTATACCGTAAAAATTGTCTTTTGCAGCGCGGTTATAAATTTCGCTGCCAATTTCTTTACTAATTTTAAGATTCATATTAGTTTCATGTAACAGAACTGTATCTGGTACTACTAACACAGCCAATTCGTTATTAAGATCCATTTCTCTCATTTTATCACTCAATAATTAAATTATTGGTTTTTAATTCTTTATAATAATAAATTGAATTTAATTTTCCCCTTTAAAGCCAATATTTATTTTATTTTAAAAATTACAATAAATTAAACAAAATTTTTTTTATTGGCCTTCTATTTTTTCGCATTTAGATAAAACACATCCAAATAAAAAATCAATCTTCTTTTTGTGTTTTACCATTGCACTCTGGTTGAAGGTGTAGTATATCTGGTTTCCTTGTTTTTTTGAAATTAGAATTTGGGCGGTTTTTAGAATTTTAAGATGTTGTGATGCTGCTGGTTGGGTTAAACCCATTATTTTTGCCATTTGGGTAACATTAACTTTATCTATTTCTCCAGCTGTTAAATGGTATACTAACATCAATCTGTTAATATTACCAAGGGCTTTGAACAATTCTTCTAATTCTTGAGACATGTCACAGCAATATTCTGAATTCACCCTCAACATGTATCATAAATTTATAAGTATATGCTTATATACTTTTCTATTGTGGGGATCATAAAAACTTCAAAACATTAAAAATTGAAGATAAAAAAATAGTAAAAATAATAGATTTTCTAAAAAGTATTCATATCCGATAAGTTTAAATAGGATATAATCTAAATATCGAGATTGCCGCATTATGCGGATATCTATTAGTTTTAGATTATCGCTTTAGTCCCGTGGGGTAGTGGTAATCCTGCTGGGCTTTGGACCCGGCGACGGCGGTTCGACTCCGCTCGGGACTATCCCTTTAATATATAAGGTTTTTAAATGGCTAAAATTTTGGTTGTGGGAACAAATACGCGAGCTTTAGCCTGCTCCGCAAAAAAATTAGGTCACCAAGTTTATTCTGTAGAACACTTCTGCACCCAAGATCTGCTGGAATGTTGCCAGGAAGCAGATTGCACAATTAATCAAAAACCTTTTCAATCATGCGGATTCCTTGAAGATAGTTTCGATCCTGTTATGCTGGCCAAATCCGCCCTTAAATATGTAAATAATGTTGATTTTATTCTTTATAATTCGGGAGTGCTACCTAATATTTTCCCAATATCGAAGGTCAGAGGTAATGCTAAAACCGATAAAGTAGAAAATAAGTACAAATTTTACAAAAAAATTAGAAATAAATTTAATGTACCAGAAACATTTTTAGTATCTGATTTTGAGGAAATTAAAGAAATACAAAAGGATTATAAACATAAAAGATTCATTTTAAAGCCCTTGTATGGATGCGGCGGCGTCGGGATACATGATGTAGATTTACAAAATAATGAAACATTATTAAATGATATGATTCTCCAAGAGTACATTCCTGGAGAAAATTTAAGTGCTTCAGTCTTATCAATTAAAACTGAGGCTAAAACAATACTTACCAGCAAACAATTAGTTGGAATTGAAGAATTAGGACAAAAAGAGCCTTGGGGATATTGTGGAAATATAGCGCCATACTGCACTGACAAAGAAATTCAAGAAATAGCAGAAGAACTCATACAGTATCTATCTCTGATTGGATCGAATGGTGTTGATATGATCTATGATGATGGAGATGTAAATATCATTGAAGTAAACCCCCGCTTCCAAGGTACCTTTGAATGTGCTGAAGCATCTCTTGGAATAAATATGGTGGAAGCTCACCTGGAAGCATGTGAAGGTAAATTAATAAAAACACCTGACCCTGACAAATTTTCAGTCAAAATGATCATCTTTGCAAAAAATAGATCCCTAGTTCAAAATGTAAATTTTCATGGAGTTTATGATTTACCCCGCCCCCAAGTAATAATTGAAAAAAATGAACCAGTTGCTACTGTGATAAAATCCAATAAAATACTGGAAGATGCAATTTATAGTGGTAAAAAAACAGTTAATAAAGTTTATAATGGTCTGAAACCTGTTAATTAGCAATAAACCAAATATTATCTATTAAAATAATTAGATCTAACATTTATCAGTTAAACAACTGCAAAAATATAAGTTTAACTACTAAAAAAATTCAAAACTTAAATTATGTTTAACATCATCAAAATGAAGATAATTGTTCCAATGGTAATGAGAATTGTTGATAATATCATTAGTCCCGCTGCAATTAGATATACCTTGGCACGTTTATCAGGATCTTTTAGTAAATCTTCGATAGGGTCTATGGTCACTGTTTCACCTCGTTAAAAAAATGTACTGAGTGGTGGTGGGAAGTTCATTTCTTAAAATTTTTATATCCGGCCTATATATAAAAAGTTCACTTTTTCCAGAAGATATATCTAAAATTTTTGATACAATTTCACATTCTAATTGACCAGATATTCTTGCCCCAGATTTATCCGCCCCTATTTCAATATATATGGGAAGTTTTAATCTTTTATAATCATTGGGAGAAATCATTTGTGACAAACGTTCTAATTCATTCCATTTAAACCTATGACGTGTTCCATCTGTACCAGTAACATGGGGCTTTTCTTCCTCTAATAGATCACTCAAACGTTTCCTATTCCTAGGTAAATGCCTGTTCAAGCTCAATATCTGTTTTTTTATTAACCGGTCTGCACGTTCAAAGTCTTTCATTTAATCAATTTAATATATTCATATATTCCTTAATATTTATATTTAATTCAACTATCCATAAAATACATTATTAATAAGATATTTAATCAGTTAATTTAGAGTATACTTGAAAAGATTTCCTTTCAAAAAAAATGGAAAAGTTTAGTATGGATTTTATATCTATAATTTTATTAGCAGTTGCGCTGGCCATGGACTCATTTAGCATATCCATAACCCGAGGATTAGCCTGGAAATGTAGAATTAATCACGCTATTTTGATAGCTATATTTTTTGGAGTATTCCAAGCAGTAATGCCCATATTTGGTTGGATTTCTGGATTACAACTACAAATAATTATTTCTTCTGTTGCGCCGTGGGTAGCCTTCATTTTATTGGTGATAATAGGTATTAAAATGATATATGAAAGTATTTATATGGAAGATGAAGATGTTTGTTCAATTTTTTCGTTTAAAGAGTTAACTATACTTTCAATTGCAACCAGTATCGATGCATTTGCCGTGGGAGTAACTTTTGCAGTTTTAAATACTTCAATTCTTGAACCAATTCTAATCATAGGATTAATAACCTTCATATTATCCTTTTTAGGAGTATATATCGGTAAAAGCATGGGTCATTTGTTTGAAAATAAAATTGAAATAATAGGTGGAATAATTCTTATTGGAATAGGATTTAAAATACTTTTAGAATATTTATTCTTTTAATTGGCTATAATAAACCTTAATTATAATTTAAAAGTTAAAATAAGAAAGTTAAATATCAATACTTAATTTTATATTGAATAATTAAAATAATAATAATGGTGGTTTTAGTGGAAATTGATATTGAGCAGTGCCGAGAAAACGACAAAATAAAGGACATTATTAGCAAAAGTAATCTTCCCATTAAATACATAAAACTTCTTTTAAGACTTTCAGATACCATTTATATAAATGCAATTAATTATAACGTACAAATAGAAAATAAAATTGTAACAATAATACTTATATCTTCTAAACCTGAGAATAAAACAGGTATTTTAAACACCACACCTTTAACCAATGTTTTATACAAAATAAGAGATATGGCTAAAGAAAATCAAGAAATGCGAACATGGTGTGAAATTGAAGATAAAATGTTAAAAATTATTATTGACTTGGAAAATGCCTAGATTAATTGTTTAAACTAACTATAAACAAAATTTATATTAAGACTATCTTTAATACTTCTAGAAGGTAAATTGATGAATTCTTATACTATTGAAGACTATCAAGATCTGATTATAGAAATTGCAGATATTGAAATTGAGGCAGATTCCATAGCTGAATCTAGACATCTTTTAAAGGAATTAGATAAAAGAAAATTAATTTTACTAGAACTTAGAAAGGTTATCGCCAAAGAGATAAGGTTAATTGAATCAGAATATCTGGAACAAAGGAAGAACATAAGAGAAAAATATTCACAAAACAATTCCAGCGGTATTTCTAATATATTTAGAGGAGAACCCCGCAAAAAAAGAACCACCGACATGAAAAAATTAAATAAAACAAAGAAATTGCATCTTGAGCCTTATTATGATTTAAAATATCAGATTGACGACTTACTGGAACAAATCGATTATGCTAATCTATCACTTTCAAATTATATAAAAGAAAGTTTTAAAAAATATTAAAGGTCTAGCTTAACTATTTATACTTATTCTATTTTTAGGGAACTATGTTTCTTCTTCATCTTTTTTTAAGAATTTATATAAATCATTGGAATATAAAACAAAATCTAACATTGAATTTGTATATTTTCTAGCTGCTTCAACATCATTTAAGTCATAATCCTTTTTTTCAAGTGCATTGGAAAATTTACTATATATTTTATCTTCAACCATGTCAGATAAAAATTGAATTATTTCATTGGAATCTTCACTTTCTAATGCATTTTCAGCCAAGGATACAACTGGTCCCCAATCAAGTCCTGCTGGTTTAAGGCCATAGTAAGGTTTTCCCTCATTTTTTCTATGAAGTCTTACTGCTGTTTCAAAAAACCAGTAGTCTGCTATGTCTGCAGCGTCTTCACTTAATCCCCTTACAATTAAAGTTTTTTCAAAAGCGTATTTTAACTCATCTTCAGATTCTTTAGCAATAAATGGAAGTATATAATTTATGTTTTCCATTTCAAGCGCCATTTCTGCTGCAGTTACTACTGGGCCATCCATGGTATCGCAATGTGGTGCCATTATTAACTCCCCCTCTAAATAATTAATAGATTATATAATTTTCTTCATTATAAATTTTTAAGAAATATTATAAAATTTTTATAAAAATATAAAAAAATAGTAGAACTTGAAAATAAAAGAAAGAATATAAGAATAAGGGATAAAGAGTTTAATGAGTCAGTTCAATTGGAAGCAATATTAAAACTCCCAATAAATCTCCCTTATTAATTTTTCCGTCCAGAGCCACGACAAAGGTTGCATAATCCGCAGATCTATCCATAGTGATTGGCAATGGTGTTTCTTCACCTGCAGCAATAGGATGTCCTAATCCATTAGCAGCATAGGCACACATGTAACATATGTGATTGGCAGGCATGTCGATATGTTTGATTTTTATAGGAACTGCTTCGCCAGATTTCACTTCAACATCATCATCTGCAATTATGGCCCTTAAATTTCCAGAAATTGTGCCTATTTTAAAATCAACCAGAGCCGATTGGTAAGCCTCTTGAGTTTTTTTAATTTCTCCCAATCTGGTCATAATTCTAACCATAAATTACATCTCCATTGCTTTTTTAATCATTTTTAACCTGACAAAATTCTCTCTTTCCATCTCTTCTAGCCGCATTTCTATGTATTTAACAGTGTTTTCCAGTCGAGGAATTATTATATGTTCTAATGCATTCACTCTTCTTTTTGTTGATTCTATTTCACCAGCAAGAAGTATAATAGTCTTTTCAATTTCTGCAAGTTCAATAATAAGTTTTATTGACTCTTCAAAATTATGAGCCGCTTCATCCAGCTTTACAGAGGTATCAACAAATCCATATCCTCGCTCCACCATAGTCCTATCTGAAGATTTAGAATCAATCAAAGGAACTACAACACCCATGACACTTCTAGACTCAATATCAACTTCAACAGATTCTTTAACAGCCATTGCAGCCTTTTTTACCGCTAAATCTCCCATGACAATTTGGGCTGTGGTTAAATCATCAAATGCTTCTTTCAATTTATCTTCAACATTCTCTCGGGACCCTTTAACCCGTTCAAGAATATTGAAAAACTCCATAATAAGGGCATTTCTTTTCTCTTTTAAGAGACTATGACCTTTAATTGCAAGTTTTTCCCTATCTTTAAGTTTTAGAAGTTCCATCCGAGTTGGATTAATCCCTTCTATCATCTCTTGTGCCATTTTATCCCTCTAAATAAAAATTGGAATAAGATTATTTATAGTTAGGGTGATATTTTGGAATATGCTCTTCTCTAACCCTCTTAAGCTCAGATTCTGGCAGTAGACCTAATAATTCCCATCCAAGGTCTAAAGTTTCTTGTATGGAACGATCTTCATCTCTGCTTTGAGTGATGAATCTATTTTCAAATTCATCCGCAAAACTTAAGAATTTCCTATCCCTTTCTGTAAGCGCTTCTTCACCAACTACCGCCATTAAATCTCTTAAATCACGGCCTTCCGCATAAGCTGAATATAATTGATCAGAAACACCACTATGATCTTCACGAGTTCTTTCTTCACCAATACCCCCACTCATCAGTCTAGATAGTGAAGGAAGCACATCTACTGGTGGATAAATACCTTTACGGTGAAGATCTCTGCTTAATACAATCTGGCCTTCTGTAATGTATCCAGTAAGATCAGGTATAGGATGAGTAATATCGTCTTGAGGCATAACCAGTATTGGCATCTGGGTGATTGAACCTTCTTTCCCTACAATCCTTCCTGCTCTCTCGTATATGCTGGCTAAATCCGTGTACATATAACCCGGGTATCCTCTTCTTCCAGGTACTTCTTCACGAGCTGCAGATATTTCTCTTAATGCTTCACAATAATTAGTCAGGTCAGTTAATATAACCAAAACGTGCATATTATGTTCAAAAGCCAGATATTCTGCGGTGGTAAGAGCCATCCTTGGAGTTATAATCCTTTCAATAGCAGGGTCGTCGGCTAGGTTCATGAATACAGTTACCCTTTCCAGTGCTCCTGTTCTTTCAAAGTCCCTCATAAAGTAATTTGCTTCTTCGTGGGTAATACCCATTGCCGCGAATATAACTGAAAATTCACTTTCTTCGGCAAGTACTTTAGCTTGTCTTGCAATCTGTGCAGCCAGTTCATTGTGTGGTAATCCGGAACCTGAAAAAATAGGTAATTTTTGACCTCTTACCAAGGTGTTCATACCGTCTATGGTAGATATACCTGTTTGAATGAACTCTGCTGGAAATTCTCGCGCAGATGGATTCATAGGGCTACCATTAATATCTAACTCCTCTTCAGGTATAATTTCTGGTCCGCCATCTATAGGTTTCCCAGTACCGTTAAAGATTCTGCCCATCATATCTAATGAAACACCAATTTTAGCTGTTTCTCCAGTAAATCTTACTTTTGTAGTAGCCGTGTTCAAGTCGCTGGTTCCTTCGAAAACCTGTACAACTGCCAGATCATCTTTAACTTCCAGGACTTGTCCTCTTCTTTTCTCACCAGAAGGTGTTTCAATGTCAACTATTTCGTTATAAGCAACGCCTTCAACGCCTTCCACTATCATCAAAGGTCCGGCGACTTCAGAAACAGTTGTATATTCCCTTGTTTTAATATTGGCATTCATTTTCATACCTCACTAGTCTGTTTAACTATTTTATCCTGGATTTCTTTAACTTTTTCGTCAAATTCAGCTTCAGGTATAAACTTCATTCTTCCAATATCTTCTTTAACATTTAATTCTATTATTTCTTCAGACGGAGCTCCTCTTTCTAAAGCTTCTGTAGCTTTTTCATGGAACATCATAATAGTCTTCAGCATTTGGTATTGCTTGGAAGATGAACAATAAGTATCAACTTCGTGATATGCATTTTGCTGGAGGAAATCTTCTCTGATCATTCTAGTACTTTCTAAGGTTATTCTCTCCCTATCTGGTAAAGCATCAGGCCCTACTAGTTGTACAATTTCCTGTAATTCTGCTTCTTTTTGCAGTAGCACCATGGCATCGTCACGTGTTTTTCTCCAATCTTCGCCTACTTTCTTATCCCACCATCCTTCTACGCTGTCTACATATAGTGAATAACTTTGTAGCCAGTCTATTGAAGGGAAGTGCCTTTTATCTGCTAGAGATGCATCTAATGCCCAAAATACTTTA
Source organism: Methanomicrobiales archaeon (assembly GCA_049975245.1). Taxonomy (GTDB): domain Archaea; phylum Methanobacteriota; class Methanobacteria; order Methanobacteriales; family Methanobacteriaceae; genus UBA117. The sequence continues at coordinate 23,538 of JBNGDB010000015.1, read as the reverse complement.
CAAATACGCAGAGTGTTTTGAGTTACTGGTTCTGAAAGGTCACCACCAGGAGGGGAAACTGCTCCCACAACAGATACTGATGATACTTTGGTTTCTGTCCCTATTGTATTAACACGACCTGCTCTTTCATAGAATTGAGCCAGTCTAGAAGCAAGATATGCTGGATATCCCTCTTCACCAGGCATTTCTTCCAGCCTTCCAGATATCTCCCTCATAGCTTCAGCCCAACGGGATGTGGAATCGGCCATAACTGCTACATCATATCCCATGTCTCTGAAGTATTCGGCAATAGTTATACCTGTGTATACACAGGCTTCACGTGCTGCAACCGGCATATTTGAAGTGTTAGCAATAAGAACTGTTCTGTCCATTAAAGGTTTTCCTGTTTTTGGGTCTTCCAATTCAGGGAACTCTTTAAGTACCTCTGTCATTTCGTTACCACGTTCTCCGCATCCAACGTAAACAATTATATCAGCATCTGCCCATTTTGCAAGTTGCTGTTGAGTTACAGTTTTTCCTGATCCGAAAGGACCGGGTATGGCTGCTGTTCCACCTTTAGCTACGGGGAAGAATGTATCTTGAGCTCTTTGACCAGTAACTAATGGTATATCCGGGTCTAGTTTACTTACGTATGGTCTACCAACCCTAACTGGCCATTTCTGCATCATTTGAACCTTTTCAATACCTTTAGAGGTTTCAATTTCTGCTATATCTTCTTCTACAGTATATTCTGCTTGTGCAGCAATTGTTTTTAGTGTACCGGAAACATTTGGTGGTACCAAAATTTTATGTAAAACAGAAGATGTTTCTTGAACTTCTCCTAATAAATCTCCACCTTCTACTTTGTCACCATCACTTAGTTTAGGCATGAATTTCCATTTTTTATCTTTAGGTAATGATGGAACATCAACCCCTCTTTCAAGATAATCTCCAGTTTTTAGTTTAATTGTCTCCAGAGGCCTTTGGATTCCGTCAAAAATAGATCCCATAATCCCAGGACCTAATTCCACTGAAAGTGGCCCTCCAGTACTCTCAACTATTTCACCAGGTTTCATACCTGCAGTTTCTTCATATACTTGGATGGTTGCTGTGTCGCCTTCAAGTTCAATAATTTCTCCGATTAACTTATCGTCACCGACTTTAACCATCTCATACATCTGGGTCCCTTTCATACCATCTGCGATGATAACCGGTCCCGCAATTTTTATTATCTTTCCTTTTGTAATCATTTTACCATCTCAACCCCAATCACTCTTTTGATAAGTTCGCCCATCGGGTCAGTTGCTCTTTCCATTGGGCCTGTTTTATCGGGTATTTCTATTATCATAGGTAATGCGCTTGACTTTGTGAATTTCTCAATAGTTTCCCTTAACTCATCTCCAATTTTTTCAGTTGTAATAATTATGGAAAAATCCTTTTTAATGAGATCTTTTAAGGTGTTTTCTGCTTCTTCTCGATTCTCTACAGGGTAACCTTCCTTCACTCCACCTAAACGGAAGCCGGTTACTGTATCTGGATCAGCTAGCACTGCAATAGATGAACTCATATTAACATCTCCTTAATTTTAGAAACCGGAAAACCAATTTCCCTTTTTCCACGAGCTATAACCTTTAAATTTTTAATTTCAATTTCTTTTCTACTTATAAATGCTATAATAGGTCCAACTCCGAATGGTTTTTTGGTTGAAAGATCTTTAGCCAGACTCACAACGTGTTTATCTAGAGCTAATTCAAATGGCTCCAGAGACCCAGTTGCATTATATTCTGAAAGTGCCTCTGCCATTATGTTGGCATAGTCAGTACTTTCCAAACTGCTGATAACACCAGCTACGTCTTCTGCCTCCATTAAATCTTTTAACTTCCATTCTCTTATTTGATAACCTTTCTTTACCATATATGGTTGGATATCATCATATTTTAAGCCGTCTACCTTCGCCCTTAAAATAATTTTTAGATTAGTTGAATCAACCTGGGTACCTATATAACTATTCAATATAGTGGTACTATCATCACTTGGATTGGCAACTGCTTTCATTAAATTATCAAGGTAGTATTTGTCAAGTGCTGCCTCTAATGGCAGTAGCATGTCCATATCTTTATAATCATTTAAGCTGTCTTCTAAGACTTGAGCAAACTCAGTTCCTTCAAGACCAGTGACTACTTCGATAACATCTTTAGCATCTATCAATTTTTCCAATAATTCGGTGATTTCTCCAAATGGAACCATTAGATCCAGCGTTTCCTCACGGCTTAAACCAACTTCTTTGGCGGTAAGTAAACTTTTTATATTTCTAATATCCCATTTTTTCAGTAAAGCTCGAAAAACTGGTTTTATTTTGCCTGGAGCTATTCTTGCAACAACATCATAAGTTTCTGCCAATTGTGAATCCAAAGCTTTTTCCAGCGGAAATTTATCCACATATTGGGCATATTCTGTAACTCCTCTTAAATAATTTTTAACCTCTTCAATTCCCTCAGCTTCAATTATCTCAGAAAATTGTTTTTCTGTGAACAAACGGCCGATTCTAGCCCTTACCCTTGCATTGGGGTATGCGTAGGGAAAAGTATCCAGAACTGGTTTGATGGTTACAATTACAACTATGACTCCAATTACAGCTCCAACTAAAAATATAAGACCTAAAAACGATTCTATTGAGGAGAATCCTAGGGAAGTTACTATTGCTGTAATACTTTCTACCATTTTGTGCCTCCCTATTTAAACAGTACACGTGCAACTTCTGATCGTAGAGATTTTTTAAACCTCTGCATTCTTGCTTCGATGGTATTGTTAACCTCTATTTCACCATTTTTTGTTTTAACAATTGCTCCGCCGATAGTTTTGATGTTATCTCCAATTTCAATAGATGTCTTATTACCTGTAGTTTTTTCAACATACTCTCCAATATCAACTAGAGAATCTTTAATCTTAGAAATATCTTCTTCTTTTAAAAGAACTAAAAGATCTCCTCCGCCAATTTCAATTGAAGCCTCTTTTACAATATTTATAAGAGAATCTAAATATTCTGATGAAGAAGTAGATGCTATTTCTCTTAATTCATCTTCAGCTTTACTAAAAGCCTTTTCAATTACTTCTTCCCTTCCTTCCAATTCTGTTCTTCTAGCATTCATTTTGGCTTCAGAGATTATCTGCTGATATTTCATATTAGCTAGTTTTTTAGCATCTTCAATTATTTTCTCTTTTTCCATCTGGGCCTGTTCTTCACCCTGATTAATAATTGATTTAGCTTTTGTTTCAGCTTCTTGAATTATAGTATCAGCTTCGCCTTGAGCGTCAGATAATATGCTCGACACTATTTTTTCTGCCCCTGAATTCATCTGATTATCCTCCAAGGATTCCGCCGAATACCATGAGTAATATAGCAATCAAGAAACCGTAAATAGCCTGTGTCTCAGGCAACGCAGTAAACAGAATACCTTGTGAAAACATGTCTGGATCTTCGACTACTGCACCTACTGATGAGGCTGCTGCCATTCCTTGACCCATACCTGAACCTAAACCAGCAAATCCGATTGCGGCCCCGGCACCAACAGCTACTAAACCTACTTCTACTGGTAAAGCATTTCCTCCTCCAAGGATTCCACCAAATACCATGAGCAATATAGCAATCAAGAAACCGTAAATAGCCTGTGTCTCAGGCAACGCAGTAAACAGAATACCCTGAGCAAACATGTCCGGATCCTCTGCAACTGCACCTACACTTCCTGCTGCAGCTATACCTTGACCTAAACCTGAACCTAATCCAGCAAATCCGACGGCTACTCCCGCCCCAATTGCTGCTAAAGCTGTACCTAAAGCAATTTCTACCATTATTTTTACCTCCTAATTACTCCTAACTATTTTTGTAAGTTTTCTTTTCGCACGAAATGCTCTGAATTTAGAGCTTCCGCCAATATAAAATTGACTGAAAAATTCTACGTAATGCAAACGAAGAGCGTTAATAAATGCTCCGAGTGTCTGGAAAGCTCCATTGGCAATATGTCCAAACACAAATATTATGGGTGCAATTATAAAGCCCACATAAGGAACCATCTCTCCTAAAAGACCGGTCAAAATGTTAACTGTCATTGCAATTCCTCCGGTTGCTAAAGCTAAAGCCAGTAACCTAGCATAAGATAATATTGTTCCAAGGAATCCAGAAATATCTAGAAGTCCAAACAATTTATTGAAATACAATAACATTACAAATGCTGCGGCAACTACTGCACCACCAATGTAGATAGAACCTACATTAAACAAGAATGAAACAGCTAGTAACCCTACACCTACCATCATGATTAGCCATACTATTTGGTTTCCCATAGCCTCTCTAATTTCGCCCCGGTGTATATTGTTGTAGGCACCAATTACTAAACCAATAATGGTGTAGATTACACCCACCATTAAAGCCATAATTAGTATGTTTTGAGGATATTTGAAAGAGTCTATAATTCCTATAACCGTTGGAAGTTCTATGCCTAAAAATGTAGGGAAAAAGTCGCCTAATAAACTATTGGTTACAAGGCCTAAAATTATGGCCCACACACCACAAGCAATTAAAATTAATCCTATTTTCCTCATTCCACTGTTAACCTTACCCAATCCTCTAAATATTATAAAACCTACCAAAGCATCCACCAGCCCATAACCGGCGTCAGTTAAACAAAACCCGAAAAAGAAGGGGAATACAATGGCAACTAGAATAGTTGGATCCACTTCTTTGTAGCTAGGGGGAGAGTACATTTCCACAAATAGCTGATAAGGTTTAGCAAATCGAGGATTGTCAAGGTGAACTGGGACATCTTCACCATCTGGATTTTCCATTTCCACAACAGAATGTCCATCAGTTGATTCATCTATTACTTTAAGAGCTTTTTGAGATTTCTTTTCAGGAACCCATGCTTCTAACATTACAGTGTTTTCTGTTTCTCCAAATGAAGAGAAAATTTCGTTTCTATCCTTTTCAATTTCTAATTCTTCTTTTAAAACTAATAAATCGTATCTATATTTAGTTGCCACTTGGGCCAAATCATTAAGAATATTGTTTCTTTCGGTTTCATTGGTTTCCATTCTTATTTCTGATTCTTTTATTACCTCTTTAGGTTTACCAGAAATTCCGGAAACTTCAAGCCGTTCAAATTCGAGTTTTCGTAAAATTGAAGATATTTGTTCGCCAAATTCGGCTAAAGTTATTATAATTAATGTTTTTTCGGATTTATCTTTACCTTGATCGGCTTCTAATATAATTAATTTATCAGTGACCGCATTTGATTCCTTAATAAATTTATCATAAGCATCATCTGATAATTTACCTACTATTACCGATGTATATTTAGTTTTTTGCAAATCACCCAAGTTAACATCAAATGATTCAAGTTTTTGGGCGACATTTACCGCGTTTTTCAGTTCATTCTTTTCAGAATCCAGTTTACTCAACTTTTCTTCCAATGCTTTTGTTTTATTTTCCACTTCATCCAGTAAAGATTCTGCTTTTTCAATAAGTTCCTCTGTTTTAAGTACCTTAACTTCTTTTTTAGGAGGTACTTCTGGATTTATAAAGCTTTTAACTGTATCCAGGATACTTTTATCCTTTTTACTAACAGTTCCTAAAAAATCAGCTATTCCGGTAGTTTTCATCAAAAGAGAAGAAATTTTACTGGTATAACTAGTTGCTTTGGAAGGGTTAAGAATAAGGTTCCATTCAGCATCTTGTTGAATACGTTCTGAAATATCATGAATCTGCACAATTCCCTCTTCATGAAGGGCATTTACCGCGGAGTCGGCATATGTGTCCAAGGTAATTATTTTAAGTTTGTGCATCTTTGCTGGCATAAACATAGTATCACTATAGAACGCTTTTTACTATTATAGACATGGCTTCATCAACTTTTTCAATGGCCTGATTTTTAGTTAATTCCAAATTTTCAGTAGCTTTATTTGATATGTGGTAAGATTCTTTTTTTGCTTTAGTTTCAGCTTCAAAAATAATCTTTTCAGCTTCATCACGGGCTTGACTTTTGGCTGTTTCAATAATTTCTTTGGATTTTTCCTTAGCTTCTTCAATCATTTCTGATGATTTCTGCTTTGAATCTTCTATTAGCTTATCAGCATCATTTTCTGCTTTTTTTATCGTAGTAATAGCTTCCGATATCGTTATCATTTGAATCACCATGGTTTGTGCAAAATCTATTAACGATTATATTTATCTTTTACTATTTAATCTTCATAGAATTTTGAACCAATTAATATTATTATACAGTATCATTATCCTATAATAACTTTATAGTAATCAAAAAACTGAACATATTAAAATCATATAAATTTACATTACATTTTAGAGTTATTCTAATGAATTTTTATCATTCATACCATCGTAATAAATCTCATCTAAATCGAAAAATTTTCTAAAAGGTTTCTCCCTGGTTTTTTCCTCATACACATGGGAAATAATAGCAGGTAGTCTTCCTATCATGAAAATTCCAGTTCCATTCCTCCAATCAAATCCAAGATCTGATAAAATACTGGCATTTGCTCCATCAATATTCATCCTTATTCCTTTTAATTCGAATAATATTTTATCCATGGCCAATGCTAGTTCAGTGTGTAGACCTAGACATTGGTGAGTTTTTGCTAATTCAATTAGCCGGGGAGCTCGAGGATCTTCTGTGTGATATCTATGGCCAAATCCAGGGATTTTTTTATCCTCCTCTGTAAATTCATTCACTATATCTTCAGCGATTCCCTCAATCCTATCTTTGGAACGACTTATTCCCTCTTGAAAAAGTTTCATGGATCTCTCTATTGCTCCTGCATGATTTTTACCAAAAGCTAATAATCCTCCCGCTATACATGCCGGTAGCTGTGAACCAGCCGAAGCCATTATTCTAGCAGTTTGAGTACTGGGAGGAGTAACACCGTGATCACAAAATGAAACCAGAACTGATTCTAACATTTTTGATTCATTTTTTTCAGGAAGTTCGCCTTTTAAAAGAAGAAATACCATTTCAGGAAAAGATATATTACCAATTAAATTTTCTTGAGGATAGCCCCTAGTGATAATTTTGTTAGGTTCAACCTTTGTAATGGCTGATCTCCACTTTAAGTTACTTATTCTAAACATTTTCTCTAATTTTTCCCTTCCAATAGCCATTATACATCACTCCATAACTTTAGAAGCCTATATTAATTTAAAGTACTATTTAATCTAAATTTAAATGAATTGAAGCTCTTCTTGGTTCTACACAACAACACGGCCGCATAGAGACTATTCGCACTCCACTGGCCCTTTGAGGACCTATTTCAATAAAAGAGCCGAGGGCAGTAATACTTCCACCAAGTCCCATAGCCCCTATATTTAAATTGTTTAAAGCATCTGTAATATTATTTTCATATTCTGACTGTTTATTTAAGTTTCCATAAACCATAGCTTTAAGCATTAATGAAGTAGCTTCAAAATGAGTTCTACCAATACCTATAGCAGGAATACAAGGAGTACATCCAAGCATAGGAACCTCTGATTTCAACCATGTTATAACTTCTTCAAATACTTTTCTATTATCTCTTTTATGGAAAACTCTATAAGTTCGAGATCTTATTTCAGGGCCGCCGCCTAACATCAACAAATGAATATTAATCCCTTTTCCGTCAATTTTTTCAATTAAAAAGGATGGACTAACTAATTTAGCAGGATCTTCATACAAACCTTTTATCTGTTCTATTCTCTCAATTCCATTACCTTTAACTGCCATGGGTCTTGCAGGTAATTGCCTTAAACCCAATTCTATACCTTTTTTGATATGATCAAAAAAATTTATAGGAATGGAAGTATCATTTCCTATTTCTATAAATACGTGGGGAATCCCTGTATCGTCACATAGGGGCAATTTTTGATTATCAGCTATTTTCGCATTTTCAATTAAAAGTTCTAAAAACCAAGCAGCATTTTCATTTTCTTCCATTTTTAAAGCGATTTGGTACGCTTTTAACTGATCATCCCTAAATGAAGTGCTTGCTTCTATAACTTTATTTTTAACTAATTCTACAAGTTTCATAATATTAACCAGATAATAGAATAATTTAAAATGGATTTAAATGAGTAAATTTATTTTTTATTACTTTTTTGGAATTGCCAAATCATTAGCTCCTTTTTTTGAAATTTTGGCCTCAGGATAATATCGATCTATCATGCTTTTTACCAATGCCACTTGCCTTATACGTTCTTTAGCTTCCTGTTGTGTTGTATCCCATCCATGTTGAATAGCCACAGACCCCCCTGTTTTTAAATAAACTGGAGAAGCAACTTTTATAATATCAGGTACCTCATAATGGCGTATGAATCCTCCAGAAGACTTAGGATTTTCAGTATGGATATCAATAGATATATCTATAGCATTTCGGAGAGCTGAAATCATGTTTATTTGTAGATCACGAACTGGATTAAATGAATCAGCACCCATCTCCTCTAGAAGCATGGCTGCAGCCGGGTTACCATGTCCACAGTGGGCAGAAACTTTTAAATGCATATCACATGGAAGTTCACCTTCCTGACGCATTTTACCTAAAACCCACAGTAATCCCTCATCATAAACTACAATACCCCTTACTCCAAAATCAATAGCCCTTTTAACATCTTCAATAGCATATAAAAGGTTATCATAACCCCTAAGTCTGTACCCTATACGTGCACCTTCCTTGGTTTTAGCAGAAGCACTAGTATCATATGTAGCTCGAGGTCCTACGCTCAAAAAAAGTTCCACACTATGATTATGAGCGATATCAACCATCTCTTCAATTTCATCGTCGGTGAGTAACATGATACCTTTAGTCTGGGTTACTCTATGTATGGTTAGATCATTCTCCTCAACTGCATCCATTAAAGACAACATTGTCTGGGGTTTTTGAATTCCAGGTACTTCAAATCTGTACTGAGAACCATCGGGAAATCTCTGATAAGAATCATTCATTATTTTATCATCTTTTTTTATGCCAATAGATTCTAAATAAAGTTCAGTTTCCATTTAATCACCTTATAATCAATTAAAATTAATATACCCTTATAAACTCCTGATTTAAAATTTCCATAAATTCCTTCATGTTATAGTTTTCAATATGGTTTATCATATCCAGTAATTCAACATCAATCTTTGGATTTAATCTTGAGAATTTTTGTATTATGTCCGATTTAGTGAAAGGATTTTCAGGTTCACCTTTGGGTAAATCGAATATTTTGTCATATTTTTTATTTATTGTCTTTATAACTACTTTTGAAGGTCTTTTTTCTGGATAAAGATCTTCGTATTCATCTGATTCTTCTATTACTGCTTTTTCCGCCATATGGTAAATGTCATAATTAATATCGTCTTGAGAAATATCTGTGTAATCTAACTGGCCTTTAATGCAAGAAATAGCCAGAACCATGGGTAAACTCTGTCTCAAAGACTCTAAATTCGTCGGATAATAATTATCATGTTGAGCTGCTATTTTATAGGTTTTAACCACTATTTCTTCAACTTCATGGCTGGAAATATTATTTTTTCTAATTAAATGAATTAATGAATCTAAACTGGAATGTAAATGTCTACATACCGGATATTTCTTGAAATATACATTTCTGATATGATATTCTCCTAAGGTTATATCATCGAACAATTCATTATTATTTAATAAGTCAATGTCAGTTGTGGCATTAAAAAAACCTTCTTCACCTTCTAATATACTTTTAGCACCATTATAACCTTTATCTGCAAGAAGTGCAGACAATAATCCGGATTGTGCGGCTTTTCCCGCGTGAAGATGTTTGGCCATGCTCCCTGCATGATCAGATTCAAGTAATCCACAGGTCTGAGTACCTGCTATGCCCAATGCATTAACAGTATTTTCTTTTTCAAGATTCATAGATTTAGCTGCTGCTGCAGCAGCTCCAAATGTTCCACATGTTCCTGTGGAATGAAACCCTCTATTTCTATGAGAAGGGTTGGCCATCATACCTAGGATAATTGCTATTTCATAACCTATTACAATAGAAGTTAAAAAGTCCCTGCCTGATTTATTTCTGGACTCACAAATAGCTAATGCGGAAGGAATTACACATGAACCCGGATGGAGCTGTGCAAATCGGTTTCCATCATCCAGATCCATAGCATGTGCAAATATGCCGTTAGCTAGTGATGAATCCAGTGCAGAAGATTTTTTAGAACCTATTACTGTGGACTCATCTCCCTTCCCTATAATTTCTTTAATTATGGATCCACTTTTAATTCTTGATCCAGCAAGTGAAACTCCCAAAAAATCTATAAAACAGATTTTTGCCTTTTCAATTACCATCTGAGGAATTTCTGAATAAGTGGTGGAGATAATAAAATCTGCGAAATTTTCAGTTATCATTATCCTAAAATAATATATGTATCGGATAAATGTTTTTATTTGGATGTGAATATAACAGAAAACATTAGTTAATTAATGACTTAAAATGAGTTCAGAGCTTTAAATGAAGCTTTTTACTTAATTTAATGATTTATTATATAAAAAAATAAATAAAATATTTTAAATTGTAATAATTTTAGTTTAGTTTAAATCTTACCAAGGGTTTACTTAAATGTCTGCGTGCGGATGGAGGAACTTCATAACACCCTAATTTTAAATCTCTAAAAATTTCCTCTTTAGTTTTAGAATCTTTACTGAGTTTTCTTCCGCACTTAATACATTTAAAACCTTTATCCTTACCTGCTGATTTCATCCTTTTTCCACAAATGCATACAGGGTTTTTTTCACTGTAAAGTTTATTTAAATATTTAATACGAAATTTTTCCATATTTAAAGTACCTTTATCGCCAATGCCCCCATATACTACCAATTTATCCCCTTTTATTAATTTTCTGGCTGTTTCTCTAAAAGTTTTTGTGGGTTCATATGCCGCACATTCAATTTCCCCCGAATTATCTTTCAAGGAAAAAATCACATGACCCCCTTCCACTGTACGAGGATTGTTATTTACAGTGCCTTGAACAATGTAACAACCGTATTTATCCATAATAGATATTTTATCTGCTTTTACAAGGTGAATATCAGTGTGCTGGTTGGTTTCATAAATCATATACCTTTCTACTGGTTCTAAAGATTTAATCATTTGTTGTGCTTCCATTAATATTCTTGGATTTTCGCCGCGAATACCGTATAGAATAGGGCATGGAGTGTGGGGTTCTATGGCAATGTATCCATGATCCAGGTTATCAAATGTTTCAGGGTAGGTTTTTTCATTCATGTGACGCACCGAATCATAATCAATCATTCTTTTTTTTCCATAATTTTCCGGTGCCCTGTAAGCTAATAATTCATAAGTTTTATCATTAAGAGGACATCCTATGGCAGCCAATGCACCAATTATACCCATTCCATTTTTAAACTTGTAAACTTCAGCTCCAATCTTTTCTGATAATTTTTCAGTCTCATTAGTGGAGACTATCGCCCGAATGGTTTTTAAAGCATATTTCTCCATTTCACCTGTGATTTTACCTTGATAGAATATAACGCCAGGATTAGTTTTTTCATCCTGAAGCTCTGATAAATCTCTAATATAGTCTAAAACAATATTTTTAATATTTTTAATATCATTATGTGATTTAAAATTGATTTTAAATGATACAGCACCATTTCCACGAGTCTTATATTTGGCGAAGGGGTTTAATCTGATTAACCGTGGATGTCCATCAATGGTATAACCACAACTTTTAAGTTTATCAATTATTACACTACTTATATAGGTTGTACACATTCCCTTCTGGGAATCAGTATCATCTATTCCAATATACATATTATCCATTATATTCACCGGTGATTTTTATGCAAAGGTATGAGATTTTAAAAGAAATTAATGAACTTCTATTAAGTCATGGTTTTGAATCTTCTCATATATATGATAGAAGTTGCTTTGATATGGTGGCCCATAAGAAGTTTCTTTTACTTTTACTTAAAGTTTTAATTAATATTGATGGTTTCACTGGAAAACAGGCAGAAGAAATTAAGAAATTAGCACGCTACTTTTTAGCATCTCCTTTAATAGTAGGTATAAAATCTAAAAAAGAATATTTGGAGGAAGATGTAGTATATGAAAGGCATGGAATACCTGTTATTGCTGTTGAAACCCTTCGTAATATTATAGTTGAAGATTTATATCCTGAAATTTTCGCTGATCGTGGAGGATATTTTGTTAAAATAGATGGAAATGTTTTAAGTGAAATCCGGGAAAAAAATAATCTTTCACTTAAAGATTTGGCTGATATGGCACACGTTTCAAGAGAAACCATTTATAAATATGAACATGGTTTAGCCCGGGCTTGTCCAGAAACTGTGATGATGCTAGAAAACATTTTAAACTTAAAAATAACTTTATCTATTGATCTTTTTAAGGTCAACCCCCCTTCTGATAATGATAACGTTAACATACCCCCTGCAGAACCAAAAGAATTAATTGATTTAGGTTTTGGAGTGATCCCCACTCACAGAACACCGTTTGATGCTATTGCTAAAACTGATTTAAAATCCTTTAACGATAAAAATACTGATAATAAAACATCCATGATAACTAATCTAGAAAAAAACCGGACAAATAACATTCTAAAAAAAATGGCTTTAAATGTTACAGATTTATCCGAAATAACTGGTTCTGATGCAGTATTCATTTTTGAAAATAAAAAGAAACTTGAAAATATTGAAGGAGTACCTGTAGTTCATAACTGGGAAATGGATGACATGAAAAATTCAGTTGATTTTATTAAGCTGGTTAAAGAACGTAAAGAGTGCAACTAATACTGAATCACATTTTTAGAGATTAAATAATTTTATTCTATATCTAAGTTAAAAAATTTAATTTAAACTATTACTGAAATCCTATATTCTAAAATAAGAATATTTTCAAAAATAAGAATATTTTTTTTATTTATTAAGTAGCAAATTAAAGGTTTCATCTGCTTCAGCAGGACTGGCAATACCAATTGTAACTAGATCCACATAATCTAAAGTTTTTAAAAAATCTAAAGCTTCATTAGGATTCAATATTCCTGCAGCTAAAATTTTCTTAGCAATTATGGTTTTATCCAGCTTAACTATTAATTCACGAAAATCTGCACGTGATTTTTCCATAAATGTAGAAGTATCCATAAGATAACCTAATTTATTAACTGGTATCATATAAACATCGAATAAATCAATAATAGGAGAATTTAACAGTTTTTTAGTAGTTTTAAATGGCATGTGAGTTACCAGACCTGGTATAGAACCCGAGTCTTTAATTGAATTAAGAAAACTGCCCATATAATCCCAATCCCATCTATCTGTAATCACCGCATGCAGAAGCATAATACTAGCTTCTAGTTTTTTAAATGTCTCTATATCCTCATCTTCCTTATCTGGACGGACAGTTCCAATAATATCCAGTTTACAACCGTCTTCCATAGCGATTTCTACTGCTTTTATAACATTATCATAAGGAATTATTTGAATTCCTTTTATGCCCAGTTCATATGATTTTTTAATTATTTCTACCATATTTTCTGGCTTTTGATATAAATCTAATTGATACAAACGCGCCCTATGACCAAATTGAGCTGCTCCGATAAAAGGAGAAGTTCCAAGCAGAGCCTCGGGTATTCTTTTATTATTAATCTCTATTTTTCCATTGAACATACTAATCAATTTATGAATTTTTAATTTCCCTTAAATAATATTATATTTTAAAATATTGTCCAATATATAAAAAAAAGAATATTTGAAATTATCACCTAAACAATTTTTCAATGTCATCAAACTGTTCAGCAATCCAATTATAAATGTTTCTTTCACTAACAATATTCTTTAAACCATTTAAACGTTCTTTTCTTTCTCCAATATCCATATTAACGGCTTTATATATGGCTTCAGCAGTTTGAGTAACATCAAATGGATTTATATTTATTGAATGATCTTCTAACTCAACAAAGGAACCAGCATAATCCGATAATATCAAAACACCATTATTGTCATTTATTACTGATCCTTCCTTAGATACTATGTTCATACCATCACAAATGGGATTTACCATTAAACAATCATAATTCTTAAATGCAGCGGCAACCAGTGAGTAATCTGCTTTAAAAATTTGTTCTATGGGCTGCCATCCGTCAGTAGCATATTTACGATTTATTTCATCAATTGTTTCATCAATTTGATCCTTATAATCACGATATTCCTTTATTTGTTGTCTGGTAGGTTTTCCAGTGGATAAAAATTTGATTTTGCCAATATATTCCGGATGTTTCTCTAAAAAAAGGTCATAACCTCTAAATCCGCGTATAATGTTTTTACTAAGATCCGCCCGGTCAGTACGATAAAGTAAAAAGTTATCGCCTTTGATTTTTTTAATAATTTCCTCTTTTTTTCTTACTTCTTCAGATTTAGACAATTTACGAAGACCTTGATCATCAACAGATATGGGATAGTTTTTTACATAAATTTTACGCCCTTCATATTCCACTATATCTTTTTCTAAGTCCACATCAGCATATTTTTCACATGTTCGGAGAAAATTTTTTACATACTTTTCAATATGGAATCCTACGATGTCATTGGATAGAAGTCCCTTTATAATAGCTTCCTCCATATAATCAGGTATTATGCAGAAATATTCAGGCTGTGGCCACGGGATATGGATAAATTGGCTTAAAAAGATGTCTCCCATTTTATCCCTTATATAATCCGGGCAGAGATATAAATGATAATCTTGAATCATTATAAGAGGATCTTTTTCATTAACAGTAGCTTCTTTAACAATTTTATCTGCAAATTTCTTGTTAACATGCACATAACCTTCTTTCCAGGCATTGTGTATTTTATCATCTATTTCTGGAGTGTAGGGAGGATTCCACATGTAATGTTGAACAAACCATAAAAGAGGATTGCTGATTATGCTGTAATATTGATGGTACCTTTCACCATCCACAATAACAAAAGGAACTCTAAAACGTGGATCATCCTCTGGAATCATAGCAGTACTATTTTCAAAAGTTTTAGCAATATCTGCCTCTTCTTGTGACATAGCACTAGCAATCCATGTTCCGTTTACTGTTTCCATTACAGGAAGCAGAGTTGAAACTAAACCACCAGCACCTCTACTCATTACAATATTTTGATTAGTATCTCTGTAAAATTCTACTGGGCCCCTATTAGATGCAACTATTAAATGTTTGTCTTGTAGAAATTTCTCAATTTTTTCATAAACTGCATCATTTTCTAAAATAATTTTTCCCCCAATTTGAATAATTCAAATTCAGCTATTATTATAATATATTAGTCACCAAATTTAAATGCATTTTCATCTATATTAATATAAGAAATTAAAGGTGAAATTATGGATAAAATGAAAGTACTTATCGCTGATCAAATTAATGAAAAAGGAATTTCTGAACTTGAAGAGGTTGCGGAAGTTGTCGTTGATACTGATATTACCAAAGAAGAATTATTAGAATCTATTGAAGATTTTGAAGCTATTATTGTAAGAAGCCGGACTAAAGTTACACGTGAAGTTATTGAAAGAGCAGATAAACTTAAAATTATTGCTCGTGCCGGTGTCGGAGTAGACAATGTAGATGTTCATACCGCTACAGAGAAAGGTATAATGGTGGTTAACGCACCAGAATCCACTTCCATAACCGTTGCCGAACACACAATGGGGCTTATCCTTTCACTTGCCCGTAAAATATCAATTGCAGACAAATCTGTAAAAGAAGGAAAATGGGAAAAGAGCAGATTTATGGGTATTGAGCTTAATGGAAAAACCTTAGGAATTATAGGTATGGGAAGAATTGGTTCTCAAGTAGTTACCCGTGCTAAATCTTTCGGAATGGAAATAATAGTATATGATCCATATATAACTAAAGAAGCTGGAGCGGAATTAGGCGTGACTGTAGTTGACCTGGAAACAGTCCTAAAAACTTCGGACATAATTACCATACACGTTCCCCTAACACCGGAAACTAAGCATCTAATTGCAAAAAATGAATTTGAAATAATGAAAAATAGCGCTTTTATTGTTAATTGTGCCCGAGGCGGAATTATAAATGAAGATGATCTTCATCAGGCTTTAAAAACTGGTGAAATAGCTGGCGCTGGTCTAGATGTTTTTGAAGTTGAACCTCCCCAAGATAGTCCCCTCTTGAATTTGGATAACATTGTTACCACCCCACATATAGGTGCTTCAACATCTGAAGCCCAGAGAGATGCGGCTATTATTGTTGCTAAAGAGGTTAAAACCGTTTTTGAAGGTGGTTCTCCTAAAAATGTATTGAACATGCCAGTGCTTGATCCCAAAACCATGCAAACCATCAAACCCTATTTTGAATTGTCTGAAAAGCTTGGTAACTTCTTAGTTCAGGCTGCAAAAGGCAATATACAAGAAATTAATATTATTTATTGTGGAGAATTAGCAGAACTTCCTAAAAAGGACATATTAACCCGTATTATTCTGCAGGAAATTCTGAATCCTATATTAACCGAACCAGTTAATTTGATTAACGCCCCGGCAGTTGCAGAAAAAAGAGGATTAATTATCACAGAAAGTAAAAGAAAAGATGCCAAAGGATACAATAGCCTTATACAGGTTGATGTTACATCAGACGATAGTAAAATTAGTGTTGAAGGAATATTTGTTAAAGAACCCAAGATCGTTATGATAAATGGTTATAATGTAGATGTTAAACCAAAAGGAACCATGATGATTGCTAAATACACCGACCTTCCAGGTACCATTGGTGCTATTGGAACCAAATTAGGAGAACATAACATCAATATAGCCACCATGCAAGTCGGTCGAAAAGAACTGGGCGGTGAAGCCGTGATGGTTCTAAAAGTTGATGAAAAGGTTCCTCAAGAAGTTATTAATGAATTAAAGAAATTAGAACATGTATATGATGCAGTAGCGGTTAATCTATGAATTAACCCTATTTTATTTTTATAATATTAGAATAATAGCTCAAATTAGTTTTTAGCAAAAATTAAATTTTTTATTTTAGATTACACGATAATCAATTACATTTCCAAATGCATCATAAGCCATTATACTTTCTTCAGTGTAGGGTTCCGCGATTATCATATGAAAGAGTCCTTTTTTAGCAAAAAAATGTAGATCAGCTGTGGATGGGCTTGCATTGTATCCCGGGTGACTGTGTACAGATCCTACTGAGTCGGTGGTTAAGGGCATCATGAAGATTTGCATGACCGCACCTTCCTCCGAGGTGGAGCCTGGAAGAAATATTAGTCCATCAATTTTTAATTTATTATTCTTTATTTTGCCCTGTAACAGCGCTACAAATTCTTTGGGATAAGATTTACGGGCAATATTTATAATTTCTTCTATTACTTCCCCATCAATTAATACTTCATCAAATCTGTTTTTATCTGAACCAAAAATATGAGACAAAAAATTATCGATTCTGCTATCTTTCTTCATTAACAGATTACCTCTTGAAATTAAATTAATATTAAACCATTAATACATTTAGATAAATTTTACAGGATTATTTTCAAATATATATCATTTTCAATGATATTATTAATTTTAATTATATTTTTAATGATTTGAAAAACTCCTCTTCGAATAGGGGCAGATTTCTATCGATAAATACTTTCCTTCTTATACTTTTAACCTTTTTTTGAGTTTGAGGATTATACCCTTCCACTTCAATTTCTTTTTTATATATTCCGACGCCCCTTCTCTGCCAACTGGGAACTTCAGCAATATTAATTCCCCTTTTGAATAGAATGTCATGCAGATCTTTACTTTTTTTACCTTCCAGAAATTCAATGGCCTTTTCTTTAGTATGATCCTCCCTTAGATTCCAGTATGCGTAGCCATTTAAACAGTTTCTCCATGCTTCATTCTGCCTATTTTTGAAATATTCTAATACATGTGTTTTAGATAAGGGTATAACTCTTGAATCAAAAGATATGGGTTTCAGGGGTGAAAATTTATCAAATAGTGCTTCATCAGATATGGTGGAGAAAAAATGTTCAAATAATGACCGGGTGAATGCTCCGCTTATAAAACTAGAAAATACAGAGTTTAATTTTTCTATACGGCCCGAAAAAGGAATATCTGCTAATAATATGTTAATTTCATCTGAAAATGTGTAAATAAATGATGGACTAAACTCTTTGCAGAATTCTAATGCTGTTTTAACCATTATTTTGGCAAAATCATTATCATATGGTTTATTGAACTTTAATATTCTAGAAAGTTGGGAAAAATTTCTTCCATCAACCCTGATTACAATTTTTGACCCGCAAGGTACTCTTAATTTTGAGAATATTTCACACTCATTCATTATGTATACCTAATTTGATTTTTTTAACCGTGTTTAAATTTTGAAATTTGATAAAAATTAAAACCCTATAATAATTTATAATCATAGTATTAAAAATCAGTAAGTGAATAAATAAAAATAGTTATAAGAATAATTTATGTTCCAATAATTAAATTTTCGTTCAAACTTTTAAGAAGTTTTACAGCAGAATAAGCAGCCATTACACTTGTTTTAGGATTCATCGCACATCTTAAATTTTTAGTTAATGTTTTAAATTCACCAAAATCTCCAAGTACATGTACTTCGTGTACATTTCTATCAACTGATGGATCTACAACTATTTTTACATCAATATCCATATCACATGCTATACTTAAAGCTGCTGCAACGTTGATGTTAACTGGAAATTTTTTTACTGCTTCTGAAGCTGTTCCCTCGAATAATACTTGTTTTTCATCAGTTGAAATTCCTAGTGATCTAGGTGGTTTGCGGGTTACCAGAGTAACTTTTTTAATTTTACCTATAGAAGCGGCTTTAATACCGTCTAATCCAACAATTGCACCGGAAGGGATGTATATTTTGGCATTATTTTTAATTGCAAGTGTTTCTAGACGATCTTTAAGTTCAAAATCCATCAAAGCACCTACACTCATTATAATAACGTTTTTACCCTTATCAAGTATAGGTGGTACAACTTTTTCAACTGCCTCTGGTGATGCTGCTTCAATTATAATGTCAACTTTATCTAACATGTCTTCTATATCAAAAACAGCGGTTCCATCCACTAGAGTAGCTAAATTTTCCGCCCTTTCAATATCTTTATCATAAAAAAATTTTAATTCGACGCCTAGCTTGTCTTCAATTGCAAAATTAGTGATAATATTAGCTATGGCGCCACATCCCACTATACCTACTTTCATAAATTACTTCCTATTGGGTTGCAACTGGTTCAGGTATATCCGGACTTATTAACAATATGTCACCTACAGCCTGAACCCTTTCATAAGGTATGTCTAAAACGCCTTCCTCTTTTAATGGCCTAATTTCATCGGCCTCTGGAACAATTCTTATACTTGTTTTTAGAACTTCTCTAATGCCTACATTTTTTTTGTCAGGCTTCATAGCCTTTACTTTCAATAACGAAACTCTTCCCTTTTTTATATTCAAGATTATGTCTTGAACTCTTCCCACATATTTTCCACGAATCGTGTATATATCTAAACCATAGAGACCAGATATCTCAACCATTCTTCCACCACCAGTTTAAACTACAGAATTGAAGAATAATTTCTGAAGTTTTTTTATTTTTTTAAATTATTAAGTTATTTATTATTAAATAAATTTAAACACTCTAAATACTTAAACCTTACGCCTAAAAGGACAAGATTATTCTAAATAACATTGGCAAAATAGGATTTGAGATGATTTGGAATAACAGCTGAAAAAAGATTACAAATGGGGGATAGGAATAATAATCTAATATAAAATAATAGTTGATAATTTATAAGCATTTTTTTTAATTGGGAAACTCAATTGTATAAACCGTGCCAGATTTTCTATTTAAGTTAATAGTTCCATCAAATTGTCTTACAAGAGTATTAACCATTTGTAATCCCATAGAATTCATTTTGTGGAATTTTTCTGGGATGCCTATGCCATTATCACTTAATTTGATTTCTAAAATATTATCATTTTCTTTTATTATTAATTCTAGAACGCCCTCCTGCCCATCAGGAAAAGCATGCTTAATGATGTTTATAATTAATTCATTAATTATTAAAGCACAATTAAGGGCAATTTTACGATCTAGGAATACATTTTTTATGGATATGTTAGGTTTTATTACATTTTTACTAACGTTATAAGAGATATAAAGTTCATCAATCAGTCTAACCACATATCTTGAAAAATCTATTGACTTTAAATCATCAGATTCAAATAAAAATTCATGACCCCGGGCAATTGAATTGATGTAATTTTGATTATCCTTAAATTTATTAGTTAATTCCTCAATTATATATGCAGATTGAATACCATACAAACTAGAAATATTATTCAGATTATCAATGAATTCATAGTTCATTTCCTTTAAAAATAAATCCTTTTCTTTTATAATTTCATTGATACGATTATTCTCTGTCTTCAAATTTTTTATATCATACTTTAACTGTTTTTTATCTTGATTAAATTGTTTAACCTTTGAATTTAATCTATTATCCAATTCCTGGTATTTCATTATCAAAGAATTTTTATTATCATTTAAAATAGATATATCATTTTTTAATTTTGTTTCATTATCTTTTAACTCTTCAAGATCAGTTTTGTATTTTAGTTCCCATTCTGATATTTTTTGTCTTAAAGATTTTTCATTTTCTTTAAATTCATTTATTTGGGCTTTTAGATCATTTTTTTCCATTTCAAATTCTTTTAATTGATCTTTAGATTGATCCTCTAAAATTGAATTTTTATTATTTAACAATTTTAGGTTTTCTTTTAAATTTGACAAATCATTTATTAGCATTTCTTTATCCTTTTTTAGAATTTGAATTTCTTCCTCAAATTTGTTTTTAACCTCATCAAACTGTTTTTTCATGAATTTTTCATTATCTTTAAATTCATTTATCTTTAAATTTAAATCTCTCAATGAATTTTCTGATTTTTCCATTTCAAAATCATATCTATCTTCTAAATCTGTATATTGATCTTTTAATTCCGTATTTAAATTATTTAAATCCGCTATTTCCGCTGTGAGTGTATTAATCTCTGTTTCATAGCCTTTAATTTCAATTTCTGAATGTTTTTTTAATTCGTTGAATTCTTTTTGAAGGGCTTCTTCCTGGGTTTTTAAATTACATATATGGTTTTTCAAAGATTTTTTTTCATTTTCATGACTTTTTATTTGGCTTTGATATAAATTATCTAAACTGCTATATTTCTCTCTAAGAGAACTATTTGTATCTTCCAATTGGGATACATGTATATTTAATTCTTTAATTTCCTGATTGGATTTTTCTAAAGATGTTTGAATATTTTTTTCTAATTTATCTTTTTCAATTGTCAGTGATGTGTTCAATTGGTCCAATTCACTAATTTTTGATTTAAGAGAATTTTTTTTCTCCTTAATTAAATTAATTTCATTATGGTATTCCATTTTTAAATTCTCATAATCCTGAATCAAAGATTTTTCCGCATCTACAAAAGAAGTAACATTTCTACCTACAGCTAATATCTCTGACAGATTACCATCACCCGTATATAAAGGATTAAAAGACCATTCTAAATCTAAAATGTTATTATTAGAATCTAAAATTCTAATTGTTAAGTTTTCAAAGTTTTTATCAGTTTTCATAGATTTTAAATGATTCTCGAATTTATTTTTATCCTCTTCAGGTATTAATGACGAAAAATATTTTCCCATAACATTAGTTCCCAGATATTGGGAACTGATAGGGTTAGCATAATTAATTTTACCATCAAAAGAACAACGTAATATCAAATCTTTTTGATTATCCACCATGCTCCTATAAAAATCTTTTCTTGTTTTTATCTTTTCTTGATCGAGTTTGATATCAGTTATATCTCTAATGATTAAAGAAATACCTTTTACCGAGGGACTTGCATTTAACTCCAGATACTTTGGTTTTTGTTGGATTAAACATTTTTTTTCAATAGTGCTTGATTTTTGAGTATTTAAAACATTTGAAAACATTTCCAAAATTTCAGAATCTTCTAGATCAGGTAAAAGTTGTAATAAAGACTTATCTAATGCATTTTTAGAAGAAATACCAGTGAGATCTTCTGATGCTTTATTCCATTGTAAAATATTAAGATCTGAATCTAGTTCGCAGAATATTTCATTAATACTGTTAATTAATTCTTTATATTCATTTTCACTCTCTTTTAATGATTTTTCAAGGATCTTATTGCTAGTTAAATCTTGAGTTTGCAATAAGTATCCTCCAATTGAATTTTCATGTGCATGTAATGGATATAAAATTATTCTAAGATATTTTGATTCATTTGATGAATTCTTGTAAGAATTAGTAGACAATAAACCGTTAAAATCTATTTTACTTTCCCATTCAATTGTCTTACCTGCATTTAAATTATTTTTATCTTTAGTTGATAAGTTTAAAAAATCAAAAAGTTTCATTTCTTTTAGATTGGATAGATCTAATCCTACTAAATCCAGGAAAGATTTATTTACATCAATTAGTTTACCATTTGCAGCAAAAAGTCCGCTAGGAATGGAAGAATGTTCATAAATGCTTTTGAATTGTTTTTCACTTTCTGAAAGGAATTGTATTTCATTTTCCAATTTAATTTCAGTTATATCATTAAATATTAGAGTTGAGCCAGTAAATTCATCAAAATCATTAAAAATAGGTTCTAAAGTGTACTTTATATCCTTTAAAATTCCATTCCTGGAAATTAAAAGGGAATAGTTTTCATCTTTTTCAAAATTGCCATTTAAAATTTTTTTCAAAGGATCGATACGGGAGTTAGTATTTACATCTTTTATTGTGACTACATCAACTAATTTCTGATTTATAGCTTCAACTTTTTTCCATCCAGTTAAATCTTCGGCATCATCATTGATATACTGTACATAACCTTCATGATCCGTGACAATTACGCCTCTAGAATCTTTAAATCCTTTATCAATTAATTTTCCAGTCTTTTTTAATTTTTTTTCCATCCTATGCTTGTAGATGGCCATGTCAATAATTTTATGTAACTCTGATTCTGCAAAAGGTTTTAAAACATATGCTGCAGGTTTGGTCATTTTAGCCCTTTCCAGAGTTTTTTCATCACCATGGGCTGTTAAATATATAATAGGTACTTTTGAACTCTTAATAATCTCTTTAGCAGCATCTATACCATCAATATCGCCTTTCAAAACAATGTCCATTAAAACTAGGTCCGGATCTAATTCCTGGGTTTTTTTTATAGCTTCTTTTCCTGAAAAAACAAAAGTAGGAACATCGTATCCCCAGTGCTTCAGTTTTCGCTGAAGTTCCATTGCAGTTAATCCTTCATCTTCCACGATTAGAATTTTAGCAGCTGAAATTTAAAACCCCCCAGATTTTATAATAATATCTATAAATGATAACAATATAATTTATATCTTCAAAGAATATAAAATTATCCATAGTTTTGGCACTGTCAAAAACTTGGTGGTTGATTTTGGAAAAGGTTTTTGTGTGTTTGA
>JBNGDB010000014.1:0-60553 GCA_049975245.1 Methanomicrobiales archaeon | reverse complement strand
ATTCAAACACACAAAAACCTTTTCCAAAATCAACCACCAAGTTTTTGACAGTGCCCTTTAAAGATGACAACTTTTTTATAAAAAGATTTCAATAAAAAAATAATATAAAATAAATATTAATTGCCTTTATAAATATAAAAATAGGGAATTTTATGGAATATTTTGAACGTTTAGAAGCAGATGCGGATAAATTATATGAGATGGCTAGAAAAGCCAAACTTAAAGGCTACGATATCGATACAGAACCTGAAATACCACGGGCAAAGGATTTAGCCGAAAGAGTAGATGGATTGGTCGGTCCTAAGGGGATCGCGGATAGAATAAAAGATTTAGAAAAAGAAATTTCTAGAGAAGAAGTTGCTTTTCAAATTGCCAGCGAAATAGTTACTAATACAGAGGTTGATGGCCAGCCAGATAGCATTGAAATACAAGAAAAAAAAGCAGATCAAGCTTTAAGGACAGCTCTTGCCATTTTAACCGAAGGAGTTGTCGCTGCACCTCTGGAAGGAATAGCTAAAGTCAAAATCAAACAAAACTTTGATAAAACAAATTATTTTGCAGTATATTTTGCAGGCCCTATCAGGAGTGCTGGTGGAACTGCATCGGCATTGGCAGTTCTAATTGCAGATTATATACGCCGTTCAATAGATCTTGATTCTTATAAACCTACAGATCGTGAAATTGAAAGATATGTGGAAGAAGTTGAACTTTATGAATCAGAAGTAACCAATCTACAGTATTCTCCTGATCCTGATGAAGTCAGACTCACTGCTAAAAATATACCTGTAGAAGTTACTGGGGAGCCAACAGATCATGTTGAGGTTTCGCACCGTGATTTAGAACGAGTTGAAACCAATAATTTGAGAGGAGGAGCTTTACTGGCCATGATAGAGGGAGTTATACAAAAAGCTCCAAAAACGCTTAAGTATGCTAAAAAAGTTAAACTTGACGGATGGGAATGGTTGGATAAGTTTTCTAAGTCTAAAAAATCAGATCAGGACGAAGGAGAAAGTGTTAAAGTTGACGATAAATATTTAAAAGATATAATCGGTGGAAGGCCGGTTTTATCATATCCTTCCGAAAAAGGAGGTTTCAGACTTCGATATGGGAGATCTAGAAACTCAGGACTGGCGGCAATGGGAATAAATCCTATTACTATGGAACTTTTAGAGTTTTTAGCTATTGGAACTCAAATTAAAATTGAAAGACCTGGTAAAGGAGCTTGTGTGGTTCCATGCGATACTATAGATGGGCCTATAGTTAAATTAAAAAATGGTAACGTTGTTAAAATTTCTTCGGTTAAAGAAGCTAGGTCTTTAAAAAAAGAAGTTGATGAAGTCATATTTTTAGGAGATATTTTGATTGCTTTTGGTGAGTTTCTAAGAAATAATCACATAATGCTTCCATCGGCCTGGTGTGAAGAATGGTGGATTAAAACATTAGAAAGTTCTGATAATTATTCTAAAGATGAAAATATAGATCTGAACTTTGAAGGTATTTTAAGTTCTAAAAAAGCGTTTGAACTGTCAAAAGAGTATAATATTCCTCTACATCCAGAATATACCTATTTTTATCATGATGTTTCATGTCAAGATATTAATAATCTGCGCAAATGGTTATTTACTAATTTTAAAAAATCAAATCAGAATATTGATGATTTAAAAATGGATCAAGATATACTTATACCTATTGGTCCAGAAAAAAGGATTTTAGAAGTTTTAGGGGTGCCTCACAAACTTAAAAAAGTTAATAATGATTTAAAGGTTATTTTAAAGTACGATCATGCCTACGCGCTTATTAAAACACTGGATAAACCATTAAAAACTAATGAAAAAATTTCAACTCTAAAAGCAATTAATGAAGTAGCACCGGTAAAAATTATGGCTAAAGCCCCAATTTATATTGGAAATAGGGTGGGTAGACCTGAAAAATCTAAAGAAAGGAAAATGAAACCTGCACCCCATGTATTGTTTCCTATTAGTAATTTCGGAGGCAGCAGAAGAAATATAATTGAGGCAGCAAAAAAAGGTTCAATAACTGTTGAATTTTCAAGATGTAAATGTATTAATTGTGAAATCGCTTCTATGCAATCAATATGCCCTATTTGTGGATCTAA
Organism: Methanomicrobiales archaeon; assembly: GCA_049975245.1. Classification (GTDB taxonomy): domain Archaea; phylum Methanobacteriota; class Methanobacteria; order Methanobacteriales; family Methanobacteriaceae; genus UBA117. The sequence continues at coordinate 58,437 of JBNGDB010000014.1, read as the reverse complement.
AACTGTTTTAACTAGTTCAAGTAAGAAAAAAATAAATTTGAGCACATTATTGAAAAAAGCCTTTGATAACGTAGGCGTAAGAAAGATGGACGAAATAAAAGGGGTAGTGGGAATGATATCTGAACAAAAACTTCCTGAACCTCTTGAAAAAGGAATATTAAGGGCTAAAAATAATGTTTTTACCTTTAAAGACGCAACAATCCGCCATGACTCAACAGATTTACCCATTACTCATTTCAAACCAAAGGAGATAGGACTAAGTCTTTCAAAACTCCATGATCTTGGATATGCCCATGATATTTATGGAAATGAAATTGAAAATGATGATCAAATAGTAGAAATAAAGATTCAAGATGTGGTTATCTCTGAAAATTGTGCAAAATATCTAATAAATGTTTCCAAATTTGTAGATGATCTTTTAGAAAGATTCTATAAAATAGACAGTTTCTACAACGTCAAAGAAAAGGAAGATTTAATAGGACACCTAATGGTTGGTTTAGCTCCCCACACTTCAGCTGGAGTTTTAGGTCGGATCATAGGTTTTACTAAAGCCGCTGCATGTTATGCACACCCCTTTTTTCATTCGGCAAAAAGAAGAAATTGCGATAGTGATGAAGATTCAGTTATGCTACTTTTGGATGCTTTATTGAATTTCTCCAAAACATATCTTCCCAGCTCCAGGGGAGGTAGGATGGATGCGCCACTAGTTTTATCTACCCGTATAGATCCCGAAGAGATTGACGATGAATCACATAATATTGACGCTATGTCCACTATCCCATTGGAATTTTATGAAAAAACATTAGAATATGCCAAGCCTTCAGAGGTTTTACCTTACATCGATAATGTTAATAAAAGATTAGGAACAGAAAGACAGTACCATGACATCATGTTTTCCCATAATACGACCAGTATTCACAGTGGCCCAAAATTATGTTTATATAAGATGCTTCCTACTATGAAGGAGAAAGTAGATGCTCAAATCGAACTTGCGGAAAAAATAAGGGCTGTTGACCAGAAAAGTGTGGTGGAGGGAGTTTTGATGTCTCACTTCTTACCAGATATGGCAGGTAACGTGAGAGCTTTTTCCAAACAAAAGGTCAGATGTACTAAGTGCAATAAAAAATATAGACGTATTCCCCTATCTGGGGAATGTAAATGTGGGGGTAACCTAATTTTAAGTGTTTCCAAGGGTTCTGTTACCAAATATCTTGAAATTTCAAAGGAATTAAGTAAAAAATATCCAATTGACAATTATCTAATTCAAAGAATTGAAATTTTAGAATTTGGAATAAATTCCCTGTTTGAAAGTGATAAATCTAAGCAGAGTTCATTGGATGTATTTTTATAATATGAATAATAAATAAATATTCTAAGATCGGAGGAAAAAAATATGAAAGATGCACGCATTATTGCTGCACTTCCCACTAAAGCCGAAACTTGTGTATTAAAAAACAATGGTATATATGAAAAGTTCAGCCACGACAAAATAGTTAAATCATGCCTAATGGTAAATGCTCCACTTTGGGCAGCGGAGAAAATTGCATCTCAAGTTGCTACCTCAGCCTACGATGGCATAAGCACCGCTGAGATCAAAATGCTGGTATTCGACTCCCTTAAAAAGGTAGACGAAAAAATAGCAGATAAATATTTAGCAACCAACAAGCTGAGAGTTAGAACTTCCAGAGACACCATAGAATCTTTTGATAAAAGTAAAATAGCTAATACATTAGTTGTTGAAACAGGAGCTTCGCAGGAAGTTGCAGACGAAATAGCTACAGATGTTTGGAAAGAACTTAAAAAATTAGATGTGGAATTTTTAAGTGCACCAATGATAAGGGAAATTGTAAACACTAAACTGGTTGAACACGGCTTAGAAACTCTACGTAAGCGATATACTAGGTTAGGTATTCCGGTATTTAATATTACATCTCTTATTGAGAGCGGATCAAGAGATAACGCTAATATGATCCATAATCCTGAGACAGTGCATAAATATGTGGCTGACGAAGCACTGAAGCAATATGCTTTACTTCATATACTTCCTACTGAATTAGCAGATGCTCACATGGCCGGAGACATACATGTACATGATTTAGAATTTTTCGCGGGACGTCCCCTTAACTGTTTACAGCATGATCTTAGACTATTCATAAAACATGGATTGAAAGTAGACGGTACGGGAGATCATACTTCGGTGGCAGGACCACCAAAACACATGGAAACACTCATGAACCATGCCGGCGAGATAATGTTGGCAGCCCAGCAGAATATGTCTGGTGGACAGGCTATGAGTTTATGGAATGTTTTTGTAGCACCCTTCGCAAGAGGGTTACCATATGAAAAAGTTAAACAGGCAGTCCAGATGTTTATATTTAATTTAAACATGGCATATGCTGCTAGAGGTTCACAAGTTCCTTTTACCTCCATTAACATGGAATTTACCGTACCTGAATTTTTACAAGATGAGGCAGCATACGGTCCTAAGGGTAAATTAGCGGGGGTATATGGTGATTTTGAAGAAGAAACCCGAATGTTACAAAGGGCATTCACCGAAACTCTTTTAGATGGCGATGCTGACGGAAAACCACACTTGTTTCCAAATACAATCTACACTTTGCGTAAGGAAGTTCTAAAAGACGAGTTTGAAGATGATTTAAGACTAGTCCACGAACTATCTGCAAAATATGGTTCATCCTACTTTATAAACATGTTAGCCAGCTACAGAAAAAATATGGCGAATTATATGGGTTGCAGAACTGCATTAGGAGATAATTGGACTGGAGATTGGGAAAAAGATTGTTTCCGCACTGGTAATTTGGCATATGTAACCTTAAATCTTCCAAGAATAGCTTACAACTCCCGTGATGATTCCGAAATCTTTGAATACTTAGATTCGTACATTGATCTTTCTGTGGAAGTTTTAAAACTTAGAAGAGAACAGGCAATGAATTGTCTTAACGAATATAATCTACTTCCTTTCCTTAAACAAGAAGTTGAAGGGGACCTTTACTACCGAATAGAGAATTCTACTATGTCCTTTGGATTTGTAGGATTAAACGAAGCTTTACTATCTTACTTAGGAGTAGGAATTGATGATAAAGATGCTCATAAATTTGGTATGAAAATGATTGAACACATTAATGAACGTGCTAATAAACTTAAAGAAGAGACTGGATGGCGTTGGACCGTTTTGCAGACTCCTGCAGAATCTACTGCTTATCGTTTTGCTTCATTAGATCGTAAAAAATACAAGGAAAAAGCAATTGTCCAAGGAGATCGAGGAGCCTACTACTATACTAACTCTTCCCATGTTCCAGTTAATTCCGATGTGATGCTTTCTGAAAAGATAAAAATTGAATCAGACTATCATCCATTAACCCAGGGTGGACACATTTTCCATGCTTTCATGGGAGAATCTTATTCAGATCCTTCTTCATTAATGAGTTTAACTGACAAGATTGCCAGAAAATCTGATATAGGGTTCTGGGCCTACAGTTCAGCACTTAGTTTCTGTATCAAATGCAAAACATTAATGAAAGGTTTAAACCATCAATGTCCTACTTGTGGTGAAAAAGAAGATGTTGAATGGTATGACCGTATAACTGGTTATGTTCAACAAGTAGGTCGGGCAAAATCATCCTCTGGCGGATGGAATGCTGGAAAAAGGCAAGAATTAGAGGACAGACGTAGATTTTAACCTTTAATCCTTTTTATTTTTTATATTATCTGAATAAATGATTTTATGAAGGAACATCTTAAATTCATGAAAGAGGCCATAATTGAGGCTAAAAAAAGTTTAAATCAATTTGGAATTCCAATTGGCGCAGTTTTAGTTAAAGATAAAAAAATTATTGGCAGAGGGTATAATAGACTTCTACAAGATGAATCTACAATATTACATGGTGAAATGGACTGTATTGAAAATTCTGGAAGATTAGAAGGTGTAGATTATAAAAAATGCACTCTCTATACAACTTTATCTCCTTGTGACATGTGTTCTGGAACTATTATTCTTTACAAAATACCCCGAGTAGTTATGGGGGAAAATATTACTCTAAAGGGGCCAGAAGAATATCTTAGGGAAAATGGGGTTGAATTAATCAATCTGGATCTGGAGGAATGTAAAGAAATTATGAAAAAATACATCCAGGAAAACCCAGAAACTTGGAATAAAGAGATTGAAAGAATTAGTTGAAAAATATTTCAAAAATTAAATTATTTTTAAAATAAATTATTCATGTAATATATTCTTTTTATTAAAATTATAGATTTTTAAAATCATTTAATGATAAAACTGGTTTTCCATCAGAAAATGTTATTTCTTCAGTAACTGATTCAGAAGATGTTCCAAAACCATGACAAATCATGGTATGTCTTCCTGCACCCCCAACTACAACTAAAACCACATCTTCAGGCTTACGGGTTAATTTAACCTGACCCTCATTGATCCATGTTTCATCCAATTTTCTTCCGCCCCGATCTCCCAAATGAGCAGGGACATATAAATTTTTATGTACATATTCTTGAACATCATTTTTAGACCAACCTTCACTTGCTATCATATTAGCATGTTCTGGACCCATTAAAATTAATAGTTCTCCTGGAACATGGCTATTATTACACCCTGATACTGCAGAAGTATGAATTATCGACTCTAAAAGATTTTCAGCTGTTTTACTACGATGATCATTAACATTATGGGGAGAATCAACTGCCATAACCGTGGTGCTATTGATATCTCTGGCAATACCTCTTTCTACATGTAAAGGGTCCCATGGAGATTGTTCTTCTGCTTCAGCAAAACAGAAACTGTATTTAGCAGGAGATCCCATTGTTGACATATCTCCAATACCAGGAACTGCACCAGCAATATTTATAAGAATAAGTCGTAGAGCCCGACCTATGGTTGCGTTAGCAATATTTCCAGGACCTAAACACCCAACACTGTTATTAATCCCAATTTCCCGAGATAATGTTCCGTTTATTATAATGGCAACGGCAACGGGATGTGTGGTGGCATTAATACTTGGTAGGTTAAATTTGTCCATAGAAATTGATTTTACAGCATTTTGGATAAAGGGCATATAAGAAGGCATACATCCGGCCATAACAGAATTTATAGCAATTTTTTCCACAGTAGCCAGTCCTTGACGGGGAGGAAGGGTAGCTACAACTTCATCTCCACACAAATCTGTAAAATCATAGAATTTATTAACTCTGTCTTGTGTGGGGGGTATAATAGGAAGTCCATCTGTTAATTTTTTGGAGTAGAAGTCATAACTTAATTTCTCCACATCAGGATCAATGACTATGTTATCCTGGGATGAAGATAATTTATTGAGTATTTGTTTATTCTCATTAGAATTTTCAAGTAGATCAGCTATTTCACATCCACAAGAAATTTCCTCGCTATTTTTATTTTTCTTTAACGGCATGAAACCCTCTTTAAATGATTTAATTCCAAATTTTCTGTATTATTTTAATCAGGTTATTTTTATTAATTTATTTAGTTTTTGGAGAACATTTTGAACTTTTAATTCTATCTCTTCTTCATCTAAGCCGGCAATTGGATGTTCTATTTCCAATATGCGTAAACCTGAAGCTCCATAAGATTCTGCCAAATTACGGGCAAAATCTGAGAATTTATGGGAACAAATTGAGATAGTTGAGTTCCCGGCCCTTTCAAGTTTTATAGCATCAAGAATAACCCAAGTTGTACAGGAACCACAGTCACCTAATGCTAAAATTGTTAAATCGGCTTTAACTGCTTTTTGAATGTCATCATCACCAGCTGGTGCCCCTGCTGGTTTTGATATATTAATACTATCTATATTTCCAAATAAGTGGTTGATATGGTTTAATATGACATCCGCATTAGGTTTTGTATTATCAACATAACATATGGTTTTAATAGGAGATTTTATCGGATTTAATTTTATTTTATTCTTTTTAGGTTCGCCTAAAGGGTTAAGAACTTCCTTTTCAATGATATTTAATTTCATTTTATCATCAAATAATATATTGAGAAAAATTAATTTTATCAATTTTTTATTAAATTATGGTACTTAAATTTAGATTTTATTGTTGCATACGGAACCTTTTGATAACAAAATCTTTATCTAGGGATAAAACAAATGAAGCTGCTCTAGGGCCTTGCTTTTTACCTATCAAAATTTTATATATAGCCTGAAATGCCTTTTGTGGTTTCATGTCTAATTGTCTCATGAGTACATACATTTCATCGTGAAGTTCTTCAGGAGTTGGATCGCTGGTTTCCAGTATCCTGGCCACTTTAAGTATAAATTCGCCCTGATTTTCACTTAATTTGACATCTGGCATTTCTTCCTGGACTTCAAACTTCACGAAATCCGGCGCATACAATTCAAGCCAATTTTTAACCTGTTCAATTCTATTTACAAGCCTTTGACGGTCATTTTCACTAATATCGTAGAATTCTTTATGAGACATTTCCGAGGGTAGCTGGGAATTTTTCTTAAGTATCTTATAAATTTTCTCTGCATCATCTTCTGCAATCTGATAAGCTACAGTTAAAAATCGATAAGAAGGTTGGAAAGGCATTTCAGTTAAATCCTCAATTTTAGAAATATCATAGATCTTTTTAAGCTTTTCTTCCTCTTTTTCGGAAGCAGCTTCATCTTCATTAAAATAAATACGTTCCACTCTATCATATTGTTCAATGAAATCTAAAAAGGGCATCGAAGGATTAAAATCCTTATGTTTCATGGGTTTACTTCTAAATATGAAGTAATTCAGAGTCTCGGGATCCGCTATTTCTAACCATTGACCTGGAGTAAAGAATACTCCTTTAGATTTAGACATGGCTTCACCTCGAAGTGTTATCCATTCATAAGGAACAGGATAGGGGGCTTGATAATTAAATATCTCTTTTGAGATTAGTTTGCTTACATCATATGAACCTCCGTGGGCTGCATGATCCTTTCCAAAGGGTTCACAAGTAACTCCCAGTATTTTCCACCTGGCGGCCCATTCCACCCTCCAAGTAAGCTTTCCATCACCGGTTTTAATGTCCATTTCCGAGGTATTACCACACTCACAACGGTAATATATGGTATCCCCATCATAATCAAAAGCATAAGTGGTATTTACCCTTCCACAACTTTCGCATATTGGATTATAAGGAAGCCAATCCTCTTTTAGCGGATGTTCACGATATTTGTTAAAAATTAAACGAATATTATCAGCATTTTCAAGTGATTTTCTAATATAATCATTATAAACTCCTTCCTTGTACATTTGGGCCCCAGAATAAATTTCTAAATTTATCCCAAACGCTTCAAGCGTGTTTAGGAAGGGTTTTTCAAAATGTTCCACAAAATTATCACAACAATCTTCTGGACAAGGAATCTGAGAATAGGGCATTCCCAAGTATTTTTCATATGATTCCGGTAATGGAAATGGAACTTTTCTTAGAGGGTCATGATCGTCTGCAATCCATATGGTTTTAGATGATTTTTCCAATTTTTTCAGAGCCTTAGTAACTGCGTTGGCTATAAATACATCACATGAATTTCCAATGTGTATAGAACCAGATATCGACGTACCGCTTGCAACAACATGATCATCAACATCCCAGTTTAGTAAATCTTCAGCTATCCTTTCAATCCAATGTTTCAATTAAATCACCTATAACCTATCATTAAAAATGAGATTTAAAAAATTAAAATCCTAATAATTATTAAAAAGATAAAAAATTGATAAATGGGTTAAGACTCATTCAAACACGTCAGTGCTTGCATCGTCCAGCCATTCATTCACAATTTTAACTGCACAGTAGCTTCCACACATAGTACAAGTGTCTGGATCTGCTGGCGGTCTACTATCCCTTATTTTTCTAGCTTCTGCAGGGCACATTGAAGATTCGAACTGTGCCTCCCAATTTAGTTTTTTACGAGCATTAGCCATTAATAAATCTTTTTCTCCGTTATGGATACCTTTGGCCATATCCCCCACATAAGCTCCAATTCTGGTAGATATAACTCCTTCTTTCACGTCATCAGGATAAGGTAGTGCTAAGTGCTCTGCAGGAGTAACATAACATATGAAGTCTGCTCCGGATGATGCAGAAGCAGCTGCACCGATGGATGATACAATATGATCGTAGCCCGGAGCTATATCCGTCACTATAGGGCCTAACATGTAAAATGGAGCGTCTCTGCACAGTTTTTTCTGAACCATTACATTAGCTGATATCTCTTTTAATGGAATATGCCCTGGTCCTTCCACTATGGTTTGAACTCCGGCATTTCTTGCTCGGTCTACTAATTCTCCTAAGATTATAAGTTCTTGTACTTGAGCACGATCAGTGGAATCTGCAATTGCGCCAGCCCTCATACCATTAGCCAAACTTATTACAAAGTCATATTCCTTAGCAATTTCTAAAACATAGTCATAATTTTTGTATAGAGGGTTTTCAACTTCATTATGAACTATCCAAGCTGAAATAAATGCCCCACCACGGCTTACTAATCCACCCTCACGTCCTTGGGTTTTTAACCTTTTAAGAGTTTCTTTGTTTACACTACAATGTATGGCCATGAAATCGATACCATCTTTTGCTTGTTTTTCAATGGATTTGAACATGATTTCTTCATCCATATAAATTGCTGCTCCTTCTTTTCTAATGGTTTCAATCGCTGCTTGATAAATAGGTACGCTTCCAACAGGTATATCTGAAATGCTAAGTATTTTTCTTCTTATGGCATCTAGATCTCCACCAACACTGAGTTCCATTAAAGTATCAGCCTGGTTTTCCATAGCAATTTTAGCCTTTTCTACTTCCATATCAACATCTAATATGTCGGTTGAAGTTCCAATGGTTGCATTTACTTTAGTTCTAAGACCTGAACCTATGGCCACGGTTTTAATATCTCTCCCTACATTACTGGGAATTGCTATTGTACCTTTTGCAACAGATTTTCTGATAAATTCTTCTGATACATTTTCTTGAGCGGCAACCGCTTTCATTTCCTGTGTTATTATGCCTTTCTTTGCTTCATCCATTTGTGTCATAGAATCACCATGTCAACTAATTTCTTTGTTTTATAAATTTAAACTACTATCTATTTTTTTTAACAATTATACACTCGATAGTGATTTAATAGGTATTATAAACTTACATTTTTAAAATATTAAAGTTTATAACAGCTAATATTCAAACATGTGAATTATATCATTATCTATATTTTATTAGAAATAGATATTGCTTAAAGAAATCTATAATATAAATCTTGTTAAATAATTACTGCTATTCCATTTAATTTGAAATAATTAAAGTTTTCCTTAACCAATTCTTAATCAATTATTTTCCCCATTCTTCTTTCATCCGATCTTTAACCATTTTTAAAGTAGGAACATTAGTTTGACAACCTTCAGATTCCACTATAAAAGATGCAACTGATGAGGCGAATTTTCCACAATCTTCTAGATCTTCTCCCTGCATATAAGCATTGACAAAACCAGATCGATAGGAATCACCCGCACCAGTAGGGTCAAAAGTGTTTTTTACTATGGCATCTACCTTTATTTCTTTGTCAGTGTAAATTATGCTTCCTTCTTTACCATAGGTTTTTACCACAATAGCAGGACCCATTTTTCTTAATTCTGCCATGTCAATCTTTAAAGTTTCTAAAATTCTGTCAATTTCGAAATGGTTACCAAAAAGAATATCACAAATATTTAATACTCTTTTAAGTTCATTTACTGAGTACATATGCAAGTCCTGGCCAGGGTCAAATGATATAAGTTTACCATGTTTTCTTGCAATCTCACCACACCTTCTATTAAAGCTCGGATCACCGGTGGCCAGATGAACAGCTTTTGATTTCTTAATAAGGTCTTCAGGAGGACTAGATTTTTTAAAATAAGCTGCCGCTCCCCAGTAAAAATAGCTGATCTGATCATTTTTGGAGTCGGTTAATACAAAAGCAGTGGGTGTTTTTTCATGTTCAATTAAAATCATTCTACTTGTATTTATATTAAGATTATTCAGCTTCTGACTATATTCAGAATCTATAAAATCATTCCCTACTGCTGAAACCAACGCGGAATTAAGTCCTAAATTAGCAGCAACCACAGCAACATTAGCTGCAGCCCCTCCGTAAAATGTACGCATTTTTTTAATAGCAGTTGATGAGTTGGGATTCGGAAACTCCTTAACTTGTATTATATAATCAAATGCAGTATGTCCAACAGCGAGTAAATCTATTGATTCAGTCAGTTATATCACCTTTAAGGGATTATTCAACCAAATTAAAATATAAATATAATTTATTTACATTTGGGTTATTAAATTAAGAATTATTATAAATTTAATAATTTCTCTTTATAGTATATACAATATAAATATAAAAGATTCGGATTCCAGTTAACCTTTATTCAGGCAAGTTAATAAAATTCTCTGAATTTTTAGATATTATTTTTATCATTATTGTTATGAGTATTTAAAATTTCTTAACAATAATTTTATATAACTCTCTCAAAACCATTTTCTTCTACTATAGACTGACCTTCATTTAAAATATAATCTAAAAAATCTGTTAAATCTTTATCAAGTTGATTACGTATAATTAAACTAATTATATGTTTAGTTTCTTTTTTTAAAATATCTGATCCACGAAAAAAACTTGCATTTAAGAAAGTGTACAGATTATCCCGTTCTTTTACATTTTTAAATGTTTCAAGGATAGTTTTATTCTCATCAACTATCTCATAATTAATATTTGCATTATCCAATGTATTCCAGGCCAACCTTTGCGATGAATTAGGGATAGATAAAAATTTTTTATTATCTAAGTCATTTAAATTTCTCAAGTGCTTCATAGATTTAGAGGAACCATTTATTAAAGATAAATGATCATAAGCAATAGGATTAAATTCCAAATCATTTTTAAAGGCATAAATAGGATCATCAAGAGTTAAAATATCTAAAATATCCATATTAAAAAGTTTAACTGCATTTTTATCATCAGTAAAATAATTAATACAATCTAAACCATATTCAGAGGCCAATTTACTAACTAAATTTGAAGAAATGAATCCTCCACCAATAACAATTTTTTCACGTTTTTTAATTAAATTTTCATATCTCTCATATACTTTCAGCAATTCCATACCTTCTGGAGTTAATGCCGACCCTCTGGGTGTAGATTTTACTACTTGAATGTTTAATTTTTCTTCAAAATCTTTTATACGGCGGTTTAGTACTGCATGTGAAATGTTTAGTTTATTAGCAGCTTTTCGTTGAGACCAAGTTTCAGATATGCATTTTAATGCATCAAAAAATTTGTAATTGATTAAATTACCGTCAATTTCGAGGTTAATTTTTGCTTTATAATCCATTTTATCACTATCAGTCGGGAGCAAATTTTATGTTAATTATATTGTTTGTACTGATCTTAAATCTGATATCTTCCAAATCAATGTAATAGGATTGGATAATAAAAATTTAAATCTAATATTATTATTTAGAAATTTTTGTAATTACTAAAATTTACATTTTATTGCATAAAATTTAAATAAAAAAAAATATAAGTTATATTTCCCAAGATATCAATTTGATATTAGACTGGTGTAAAAAATGATTGTAAATGATGCAATAGATGAGATCTTAGACAACGTTAAAATGGTATCTTTAGAACTGGACGAAGATAATGTCAATGAGATGTGTGAGATACTTACCACAGCTGAAAATGTTTTTATTCTAGGTTTAGGAAGGTCTGGGTTGGTTGCTAAAGCATTTGCCATGAGATTAATGCACTTGGGAATTAGTGTTTACGTGGTTGGAGAAACTATTACTCCTGCGATTTACGAAGATGATTGCTTATTGGCTATTTCTGGATCAGGAGAAACCAGGTTTGTATTGAGCACAGCTGAAATAACCAAAAAAAGAGGTGCTAAAATAATTGCTGTGACCTCCTATGTAAATTCTACACTGGGGAAAATGGCAGATCTGGTAGTTCGAATAAAAGGACGTACCAAGGATGAAATTGAAAGGGACTACATAAAACGCCAGATGAATGGTAAACACCAATCATTAGCACCGCTTGGGACAGTATTTGAAGTAACTTCACTAATATTTCTCGATGGAGTTATAGCTCAGCTAATGCATAAAATGGAAAAAACAGAAGAAGATTTAAAGAAAAAACATAACGTATTGGAATAAATGATTATTTTTAAATCATTTAATTAACTTTTTTTAGCTCTTGTAAATTAATGGATCATTATATTTTAATTTTAACCATTACAATACAAACCCGTTTTTATAGTAATATTCTTTGCGGATGAGTGTAGATATTAAATCTTTTACCTCTTACAAATCCTACAATGGTTAAACCCGATTTTTCTCCAGAAACATAACCCGAAACTGTTGGGGCGGCTTTAGATGTTAAAATAGGTATTCCTACTCTTGCAATTTTCAAAACCATGTCTGAAGGCATTCGCCCACTACAAGCAATAAAACATTGAGAAAAATCAAATTTCTCGAGCGCAGCCATTCCGATTACCTTATCAATAGCAACATGCCTACTTACATCTTCCATTGCTATAAAATTATCTTCGGTTACCAGACTGGCAATATGGGTACCGCCAGTTTCCATCCAAGTTTTGGAGTGTTCAAATAATTTACGAAATGCTTCAAGTATACTATCTTTTGAAATAGAATAATCTGATTCAACTTTATTAATCAGTTCTAATTTACTTCGCAAACCTCCAAAGCAATCAGAACTCATTATTAGCTCTCTACGTATATCAAAGTCGATCAAATCTACTTTAAGTTCAATTTTATTTCCATCTAACTCAATTTTTTTTATATTATCAATGGAATCAGCTAAACCTCCTCCAAGCAAATATCCTACAGCAAATTCTTTTAAATAATTAGGACTTATAGAAAATCTTCCAAAAGCCATATTATTAATTATTAATTCTATTTCGTTGTCTTTAACTATTTTTTCTTCCACATCTGAAATTTCATTACCTGCCCTTATAGCTTTAACTCTTTTAAACATTTTGGGCATACATTCACCCCTTATAGTTTTAATCAAATTATAATTATAATTTCGTTATAATTTGTTTTTTATATTGGAAATAAATTCACTTGACTAATAAAATGAAATTTAAGTTAAGAAGAATTTTAATTAATTATGAATATAAGTTTTATTAATTATGCTAGAGAATAGAAAGTCAAGAAAGATTAACTTAACACAACTAAAAAAATATTTTATATGAAATCTTGAATTCAATAAAATCTCACAAAACGTTTATATGGAGAATTCTAATGGAAGAGAAAATGAAAGATATTTTATCCAATCATAAGGGCACAAAATCTGATTTAATTCCTTTATTGCAAGATATTCAATCAAAATATGGATATTTGAGCAAGGATAATATGAAAATAGTTTCAAAATTCACAAATGTTCCTAAAAGTGAAATCTACGGGGTTGCTACCTTTTACACTCAATTTAGATTCACTCCTAAAGGAAAAAAACATATAAGTGTATGTACTGGAACTGCATGTCACGTTACGGGTGCCCAAGAAATATTGGGTGGCATTGAGAGATATTTAAATATAAATGAAGGAAAAACAACATCTGATGGTGAATATTCATTTGAATCAGTAGGTTGTTTAGGTTGCTGTGCACTGGCTCCTGCTGCAATGGTAAATGATGAAATCCACTCCAAATTGTCTCTAAGGAATATCAAAAAATTGTTCAAGGGATATAAACCTCAAAGCTAATCAAAATAAATATAGGATTTTTATTATTCATTTAGGAGAATTTCATGAAATTTGAAGAGCAAGTTCAACGAGAAATAAAGAATTATAATTCATTATTTTCAGATAAAACAGCAGTATTGGTAGGTTCTGCAACTTGTGGAAAATCAGCTGGTGCTCAAATCGTAAAAAGGATCATTAAAAGCGAAATAGAAGACCATGAGTGCGAATTTATAGATGTGGGTTGTATTGGGCTATGTTATGCGGAACCTATTATCACTGTCTTAAAACCAAGCATGCCCGCAGTATTCTATGGAAAAGTAAGTAAAAAAGTAGCAAAAAAGATTGCAAGATCCCATATAATCAAAGGTGAACCTTTAAATGAATACGCTTTGGGAAGTTATGGTGGTGAAATAGAGGGAATAGAACCCCTATTTGAAAAAAAACCATTGTATGGGCAAGAACGCAGAATATTAAGAAATTGTGGACTTATCGATCCAGCTAATATAGGTCATTATATGGCTCTTGGAGGATATTCTGGTTTCATAAAGGCGCTTCACATGGATTCAGCAGAGATCATAGAAGAAATAAAAAAAGCAGGTGTGCGGGGGAGGGGAGGAGCAGGGTTCCCTACATGGATGAAATGGCAGCTATGTCTTGATTCTAATCAAGAAACAAATTATTTAGTATGTAATGCGGATGAAGGAGATCCTGGGGCTTTTATGAACCGATCACTTTTAGAGAGTGATCCGCATTCTGTACTGGAAGGAATACTTATTGCTGCAAAAACCATTAAAGCAAAAAAAGCTTATATTTACTGCAGAGCCGAGTATCCCTTAGCATTAGAGCGATTAAAAATAGCTATTAATCAAATGAAAGAAAAAGGATTTTTAGGCAAAAATATTCATGGGTTTGGATTTAATTTAGATATTATTATCAAAGAAGGAGCAGGTGCATTTGTTTGTGGTGAGGAAACAGCATTATTAGCTTCAATTGAAGGTGAAAGAGGAACTCCACGCACCCGCCCACCTTTTCCAACCACGAAAGGATTGTTTGGTAAGCCCACTGTTATTAACAACGTGGAAACCATGGCCAATGCGGCACTAATTATGCAGATGGGTGCCGAAAAATACTCGGAAGTAGGAACTGAGGAAAGTAAAGGCACAAAAACATTTTCTTTGGTGGGTCAGGTTAAAAATACTGGACTTATCGAAGTACCTTTAGGAACTACATTAAAAGAAGTAATTTATGATATTGGCGGAGGAATTATTGACGATGCCAACTTGAAGGCGGTACAGATTGGCGGTCCTTCTGGCGGTTGTGTTCCATTCCAGCACATAAATACTCCTATTGATTACAGTTCTCTTTTAGGTGCAGGTGCTATGATGGGATCTGGGGGGCTTGTAGTAATGGATGAGAACACTTGCATGGTTGAAGTTGCTAGATATTTCCAAGAGTTTATCCAGAAAGAATCGTGCGGAAAATGTGTACCATGCAGACTTGGAACCAAGCAAATGCTTGATATTTTGACGGATATAACCACTTGTAAGGGTGCCGATGATGATCTGACTTTACTCGCTGATCTAGCTGAAGCAGTAAAATTGGGATCACTTTGTGGTTTGGGACAATCTGCTCCAAACCCCATATTAACAACTATGCGCTTTTTTAAAGATGAATATGAAGCACATATTAAAGAAGGAGTTTGCCCTGCAAAAGATTGTAAAGAATTTATACAATACACAATCAATCCGGAATCTTGTGATGGTTGTATGCTTTGTCTTAAATCTTGTCCAGTAGGGGCCATTTCTGGATTGAAAGACCAAGTACATGTGATTGATTTTGCAAAATGTATAAAATGCGGAACTTGTATGGATCTATGTAAAAGGAAAAAGCAAGCAGTAGAACTAATTGATGCGAAACCATAATTTTGTTATTATAACTCCCATTTTTTTGGGAAATGGTAGATAACATATATTCCTACTAAAACTATTAATACAAATAATAAACCATTAAAGAATACATCTCCACGGTAAGTGGGATTTGAAAGCTGAAAATAGGTTAATATTGACATTGCTATTAATAAAAGTGCAGTAATACCAGTATATAAATTTTTATTTTTATAGTTCGCATACATGAAAATGCCACTAATTAGGAATATTATACCTGCCGTGAAAAGAACAGTATTAAGCTGGTTTAATAGGCTTACACTTACAAATAAGATACCTATAATTATATAAAATACTCCTTTTTCCATTATTTTCACCTTAATTTAATATATTTTTTAATCAGTATATAACAATTTTTTTGATTCCTTAAATCGTTTTTGATGATGTTGATAATAATTCAACCAAAAAATTTCGAATTAAATATATTAGATTTTTAGAATATTCGATTTGACCCCATTTGAGAGATATTAGGGTGTATTAACGGATGATAACAAAATCAATAAAACTTCTTTTTTAATTAATAGAAAATATTAATCTGCGGTAAAAAATTAACATCCTCCATAAAAAGGCTCCCTATTATCTATAGCATGAATGAAGATGTTTTTCAAATTTTTAAAATCTTTATCCTCACGCAGTGCTCCTAATATGTCCACTAAATTATCATTTCTAAGTAGACATGGTTTAATTTTACCATCAGGTGTTATTCTTAATCGAGTACAGTTTTTACAGAATTTGGTGTTGTCCATAGGTTTCACTATTTCTATTTCTCCCCCTTGGACAAAATATTTTTTTCTATCTTGCATAAAATGCCGGGTTTTAATCTTATCTGATATTTCAGAGAGATTATATTCCAAATCATCCATTTTATAATGATATTTATCAATGAACTCTGTGTCAGGACAACTTTCTGTTTTTAAGAGTTCAATCAACTGTAAAATTGCTCCATTTTCCTTACAAAATTGAAACATATCCCATATTTCTTCATGATTAATATCTTTCATAACTACCATGTTTACTTTAACAGGATATAATCCGGCTTGAACTGCACTTTGGATTCCTCTTTTAGTATTCTCCAAATAATTTCTATGAGTAATATAATGATAAGTTTTTGGATTTAGTGTATCCAAACTCACATTCACTCGATTTAAACCAGCATTGATAAGATTTTTGGCATACCTTGCCAATAATGTGCCATTTGTAGTTATAGAAACATCTTTAAAGTCTAAACTGGAAATTTTTTCCACAATTTCTACTATATCATTCCGTATAAGGGGTTCTCCCCCTGAAAGTCGTATCTTTCGGATGCCTATGTCCTTAGCTACCTTTGCAATTTTAAAGATTTCTTCAGGAGTCATCTCATTGCTTTGGGGCATTATACCGTCGTGATGACAATAAAGACATTCAAGATTGCAGCGACTGGTTACGGATATTCTGAGCGATATTATAGGTCTCTGGTAGTTGTCTTTAGTAATCATATCTATCAGTTCTTAAGTTAGAATTAGTTTAAGAATATTTATGCCTTATTAAAGTCTAAAAACGATTAAATAATAGTGTCATCCCGGTTTTTTTATGATTAATTCAATTCTTTCTACTCTTTCATTATTTTTATCTAAAGAATCGACCATACCGTGCACGGTTTTTGCAATTATATTTTGTACAAATGGATTTAAAGGTATCCTTTGTCCATTGATCTGCAGCATCGCTGTTTTGAATTGACTTTTACAATTAGTTTCAGGGGCTAAACCTTTTACTTTAGCCAATGCGAATTCTTTGCAGGATTCAAAACCGCATTTTTTGCAATTTAAACCTTGTAGTAACCCATAACTTCTCTTTTCCACCATTTCTATTATTTCATCTAATTTTTCATCGTTTAATTTTTTAATATCTACTTTTCTGATAGTGTAATTATCTTTTAAATCGGAAACGGATATTTTGGCAAATTCAGATGATTTAAATCCTTCCAGTACTAAAAAGTCTAAATCTTCATTGAATTCAATGTTAGAGATTATAGTCTCTAAATCCATAGAGTGATCAAAGAGTATGAATGTTTCCTTACCTGTGCCCACCACAATTTTGGCACCTGCTTTGCGATGTTTATAAGTATCTTTATCTGCCAAATCAAAATTAACATGGCTAAATTTTACTGTCCCAATTTTATATTTTTTTTGGGAAAGTTTATCTACTATTTTAGTTACTAAAGTGGTTTTACCAGTATCTTTAGTTCCGATGATAGCTATTATTTTCATTTATATACACCAACTGAAGTTTCATAGTAATAAATATATTAACTAATTAATAACAATTGAAGATATATCCAATCTTTTATAAATAAACATCAAAAGACTGGAAAAGTTGATTTGAATAAACTAAAAAAAGTATTATTAATTAAATAATTAGACTAAAATAACAATAAAACTAAAATTAGCATAAATAGAACGTTAATAACTATTTTAAGTTTCTTAAATAAATTTTTAAAACGTATAAAGCTTAATTTAGGATTTTTATATATAAATCTCATAAATTCTTAATTACTAATAAAGTCTCTGATAATTATGAAGAATAAAATCAATTTCTCAATAGATGGATTAGACTGTGAGGCGGATAAAGGAAGCACCATATTACAAGCAGCAATAAAAAATGGCATTTATATTCCCAATTTATGTTATAATTCTCAATTAAAACCATATGGGGCATGCCGGCTCTGTTTGGTTGAAAATGAAGAAGGTAGAATGATAACGGCCTGTGAAAATCATGTAACCGAAGGTATGAAGATTAAAACCGACACAGAGAAACTAAATAAAGTTAAAAAAATTTTGGTATCTCTTTTAATTGCTAACCACGAAAAAAATTGTTTATATTGTGCTAAATCTGATAAATGTAAACTTCAGGAAGTTGCATCCTATTTTGGAATTGATGAATATGGATTAGATAATTTTAGACATCAAATTAAAGATATACCCATGGATAAATCCAATCCTTTCTTTATTAGGGATCTTAAAAAGTGTATTCTGTGCGGTATCTGTGTACACGTATGTGCAGATGTTATGGGAGTTAATGCCATTGATTTTGGTTTCAGAGGTTATGATACTAAAATTACGACCTTTGCTGATAGAGATATACTTGATTCTAACTGCGTATCTTGTGGTGAATGTGTTGAGGCTTGTCCTGTGGGGGCTTTAATTCCACAGATGTCGGTTACACCATCTCGGGAAGTAAAAACTACTTGTGTTTATTGTGGGGTAGGTTGCGGTATCTATTTGGGATTGCGGGGAAATGAAATTGTAAGTGTAAGAGCTGATCCTGAAAACCCGGTAAATAAGGGACGCTTATGTGTAAAGGGTAGATATGGATACGATTTTGTAAATAATCCGAAAAGACTTAGAAAACCACTAATTAGAAAAGATGGAAAATTAAAAGAGGTTAACTGGGAAGAAGCTTTGAAATACATTTCTGATAATCTATCTAAATACAGGTTTAATGATTTTGCTGCTATTGCTTCAGCTAAATGTACTAATGAAGAAAATTATCTATTACAAAAGTTTACTCGTCTGGTTATGGAGTCTCCACATATTGATCATTGTGCAAGACTTTGTCATGCTGCTTCTGTTGCGGGATTAGCGCTTACTATTGGTAGCGGAGCAATGACAAACTCCATATCTGAAATTTCAGGAGCAAAATGTATATTAGCTATTGGAACTAATACTACTTCTAGCCATCCAATTTTAGCTTTGGAAGTGGTAAAGGCAGCTAAAAGTGGTTCTAATATCATAGTTATAAATCCAACCGAAATTGAGCTTTGCAAACATGCAGAATTATTTTTGCAGAACAAGCCAGGCACCGATTTGGCACTTTTGAAAGGCATGGCTAAATTAATATGGGAAGAACGATTAATAGACCAAAATTTCATAGAAAATAGAACCAATAAGTTTGATGAATTCATTGAGTCTATCAAAAATGTAGATTTAAATGAGACAGAAAAAATTACAGGGGTTTCTATTGATAAGATAAGAAAAGCAGCCATAATGTACGCATCTAACTCCCCATCATCCATACTTTATGCAATGGGAATCACTCAACACATTAATGGAACCAATAATGTAATGGCCCTTAGTAATTTAGCTCTAATGACAGGTAATATGGGGAAAGCATCTTCAGGGATTAACCCTTTAAGAGGGCAGAATAATGTACAGGGAGCTTGTGATATGGGGGCCCTACCTGATGTGTTACCAGGATATCAATCAGTAGAGGATCCTCAAGTTGCACAAAAATTCAGTAAAAAATGGAATTCAGTTATAAATCTACAAAAAGGATTTATTCTACCTGAAATTTTTGAAAAAGCAGAGGAAGGTGAAATAAAGGCCATGTATATCATGGGAGAAAATCCACTCTTAAGCGAACCCGATATTAAAAAGGTTCATGAAGCCTTGAAAAAACTAGAATTGCTGATTGTAGAAGACATTTTTTTAACTGAAACTGCTAAAATAGCTGATGTAGTTTTACCCGCCAGTTCGTTTGCTGAAAAAAAAGGGACATTTACCAATACCGAAAGAAGAGTTCAACTTGTTAATCCAGCTTTACCTGCTCCGGGAGAATCTTTACCTGATTGGGAAATTATATCTCGGATTGCAAGAGAAATGGGTTCTTCAGAATTTGATTATAAAACTACAGAAGAAATTTTTGATGAAATAACCGAATTAACACCCATATATCATGGGATGACATATTCAAGACTTGAAAATATGGGTATTCAGTGGCCTTGCCCACAAAAGGACCATCCAGGAACTCCTATTCTCCATCTAGATCAATTTAACAAACCAACTGGTAAAGCATCATTCCGATCATTAGATTATATGCCTTCTGATGAAATAAATAATCAAGAATATCCTTTTATATTGACCACGGGCCGTAATTTGTACCAGTACCATACAGGTACAATGACACGCCAGATTGAAGGTTTAAACAAACTATATGGGGAAGAAATGGTTGAAATTAATACTTTTGATGCTGATGAAAATGGTATAAGTGAAGGAGATTTTTTAGAAATAATATCTCCCCGTGGAAAAGTTAAAGCAAGGGCAAAGATAAGCAATCACCTACAAAAAGGCCTGATTTCCATGACTTTCCATTTTCATGAAACTCCTTCAAATTGTATAACTAACCCTAAAAGGGACCCAATTTCAGGTACACCTGAGTTGAAGATAACAGCTGTTAAAATTCGAAAATTATAGTATGTTCTAGGTAAAATTAATAATTAATTATCAGAAATACAATATTAAATATATCTTTTTTCATATTAAATGGGTTTAAATGAATTCTTTGAATCAATTAATAAATTAGTTTAAATGATTTTTCTAAAATATTAGTGTGGATAAAACACCATAATATATAAACTTTATCATATATTCTGAGTAGGAATTTATATATAAATGATAATTGAAAGTGTAATTAACACACATGGTGAACCAATGCCCAAACATATAGTATCTGGATTAAAGTACATTGCAGCAGTAAAACTAAGAAAACAAGGCCTTACTCAAATTGAAATAGCTAATAAGTTAGGAATGGATCGTTCTACAGTTTCTCATTATTTAAACGGCAGGAATTTATCATGGAATTCAATTGAAATAGCCGAAACCATAACTAATTTATGTCCCAAAGATTTTTTATTATTAACCTACGCTCTTATAGGTGATATAAAAAAGACGAGAACAATAATCCAGATATGTTCCAGTAAAAAGTTCCAAGCAGTTATATTAAGTTCATGTATTGGGTGCGGTCTTTGCATAGACACCTGTCTAATGAAGGCCATTGTGTTAAATGATCTTAAAGCTCAGATATCATCTGAACTTTGTTGTGGGTGTCTGATCTGCGAAGAAATGTGCCCCACTGATTCTATAAAGATTAAGGAGGTAGATTGATGGAAATGGAAACAACAGAAATTATTGAAGATAAAAATATTTCTGTGGAAAGAACCGGGGAAGAGAACAGAAAGCTACTTTTTAAGAACTCATTGTGTGCTTCTTGCGGTTTATGTGAAGAAATTTGTCCTGTAAGTGCAATAGAGGTTAATCCTACAGGAGCTATGGTCAGAACAGAACAAGATGTTAGTAAAATAAATATTTCTGAAGATAAATGTGTTTTATGTGGTATGTGTAGCAGTATATGCCCTTTCCAAGCATTGGATCTTGAAATAGACGGTGAATCTATAAAAAACAAAGTTGAATATCCGCAAATAATCAAATCTGCAGAAATAGACGATGATACTTGTATATATTGTAAAGCATGTGAAACAGCCTGTCCTCAAACAGCAATAACTGTTAATAGAGATTTACCTTCAAGAGAAGATCTTGTAACTGGAGAAATAGAAGTGGACAAAGATACTTGTATTTACTGTGGAATGTGCGAAGAAATGTGTCCTGCTGATGCAATTGAAATAGCACACCAGTTGCCAACATCCGATAACCCTGAAGTAGCTAGTGATATTGTTATTAAGGAGGATAAATGTGTTTACTGCGGAATATGTAAACGTATCTGCCCAGTTGACGCTATTACTGAAGCATGTAGAATTTGTCCATATGGAGAATATGAGATCAAAGAAGCTGATGTCACTGGAAGCACTGTTATAGATGATGAATTATGCGTGAACTGTGGATGGTGTGAAGATATATGTCCAGTAGATGCAGCAAAGGTTACCAAACCATTTGAAGGCAAATTAACCTTAGATCCAGAAACATGCCAAGGATGTGAAACTTGTGTAATGGCATGTCCATGTAATGTTTTGTCATTCCCAGAATCAGAAAAATCTGGTATAAAAGCAGAAAAATTACATAAAGATGAAAAATACTGTATATATTGTGGCGCTTGTGAAAGATCTTGCCCCGTAGATGCAATAAAAGTTGAAAGGACCGACATTAATTACACACCAACCAAATCAAAAGCATGGAAAAAGGCTTTCGAATCTTTAAAAACCAATTAATTAATTTGGAGGTAAATAAATGACAATTGGACTTGTAGTATATCCAGAACTTTGTCATGGTTGCGGAAACTGCGTAATAGCATGTCCTGTAAACTCTCTAAACAGCCCAGAAGTTGCAGGTGGAAAAGGACCAACTGATGAAGTTGATATTATCATGATTGTAGAAGACGGCGAAATACAGCTAAAACAAGATGAACTTTGTGGAAAATGTGGTACTTGTGTTGAATCTTGTCCAGTAGAAGCTATAAGATTGGAGGAAATAAAATGATTTTCAATTTGAACACAGGTAGAACTGTATGGCAGGGACAAGCTATAGAATCTGGTAAAGATTTGAAAATGTATGTGGACGCAGCAGCAATATGTCACATGAACAAAGAACAACTTGATGAGCTATCTATAAGCGAAGGAGACAACATAAAAGTCGAATCTGAATTTGGTGATGTTGTAGTAAAAGTTGTACTTACCAAAGAGACATTACCTAAAGGAATGATCTATATCCCTATGGGTCCTTGGGCTAATCGCGTTATACGTCCAAATACAGATTCAACAGCAACTCCTAGTTTTAAAAATGTTCCAGTAGTTGTTAATCCAACTTCTGAAGAAGTTTTAGATATGCCAACTCTTATGAAAGTATACGGTAAATTTTAAAAATCTTAGGAGGATTTTCATTGGAATACATAATAAAAAACGGAAATATTTATTGTCCACTAAATAATGTAGATGGAGAAAAAATGGACATCAGCATTAAAGATGGTAAAATTGTGGATAGTGTAGATGAATCTAATGCTAAAATTATCGATGCTTCTGGAAAAATAGTCATGCCCGGAGGTGTGGATTCTCATGCTCATATAGCAGGTGCTAAAGTTAACGTGGGCAGGATGTACCGTCCAGAAGACAGTAAAAAAGATGTAGAATCAGGAGGTGGACGAAGAGCAGGAAGTGGATTCTCTGTCCCATCAACCTTTATGACAGGGTACAGATATGCACAAATGGGTTATACTACAGCAATGGAAGCAGCCATGCCTCCACTACTTGCAAGGCACACTCACGAAGAATTCCATGACACACCCATAATAGACCATGCTGCTTTCCCATTGTTTGGTAATAATTGGTTTATAATGGAATACTTAAAAGAGGGAGATATTGATAAATGTGCAGCATATGCTTCATGGCTTTTAAAGGCCACCAAAGGTTATACCATAAAAATAGTTAACCCCGGAGGAACAGAAGCGTGGGCTTGGGGTGGAAATGTTCACGGAGCAGATGATCCAGTACCATACTTTGATATTACTGGAGCCGAAATCATTAGAGGATTAGCCGAAGTAAATGAAATGTTAAGATTACCACATTCTATACATTTACATTGTAATGACTTAGGACACCCTGGAAATTATGAAACCACCTTGAAATCATTTGACGTGCCAAAAGGAATAAAAGTTGATCCAGTAACCGGCAGTAGAGATACTGTTGTCTATGCAACTCATGTACAATTCCACAGTTATGGCGGATCTAACTGGAGAGATTTCGTATCCGAAGCTCCAACTGTAGCAGATTACGTTAATAAAAATGATCACATTGTTATTGATGTAGGGCAAGTTACACTCGATGAAACAACCACCATGACTGCAGACGGTCCAATGGAATACGATCTTCACTCATTAAATGGATTAAAGTGGGCTAACTGTGATGTAGAACTAGAAACAGGTTCAGGAGTAGTTCCATTTATTTATTCACCACGTGGACCAGTGCCTGCTGTTCAATGGGCAATTGGATTAGAACTCTTCTTATTAATTAACGATCCAAGCAAAGTATGTTTAACCACAGACAGTCCGAATGCAGGACCATTTACCAGATACCCAAGAGTTATATCTTGGTTAATGAGTGAACCTTACAGAACAGACTTAATCGAAAATCAAGTACATAAATGGGCGCAAAGAAAGAGTAGCATAGCTACAATTGATCGTGAATATTCGTTCTATGAAATTGCTCAAATAACAAGAGCAACCGCAGCTAAAGTATTAGGACTTAGTGACACTAAAGGTCACATAGGTATTGGTGCAGATGCTGATGTGGCAATCTACAACTTCAACCCAGAAACACAAGACCCCTCTAATGAATACATGGCGCTTGAAGCCGCACTTCAAAAAGCAGATTACGTATTCAAAGATGGAGAAATGGTAGTCAAAGATGGAGCTGTAGTAAACACAAAGCTTCATGGAAGAACTTACTGGGTAGATACCCAAACTGATGAAACAATCTACAATGAAGTATTAAGTGAAGTAGAAAGAATATTTAAACAATATTATTCTGTTAACTTCCAAAATTATCCGGTACAAGAGGAATATCTTCCAAGATCAACTCCAGTTAAAGGGGTGATGTTATGAGTGAAATAATATTAACACCTAAAGAACAACCAAAAGTACCTTTAGAAGCGGAATCTATAACTCCTGATGTTTTCGCTGGGAAAACTCTTGATGAAATTAATAATTTAAATTTAAGATATGGAAACAGCATGGTTCCAATATCTGATTTTTTTGAAGTCGAAGGCGAATCCGGCAGTTTGCCATCAGAAACCACAATTATTATTGATGGAAACGTTTATAACACTAAAAGAATAGGTCAGGCTATGACTAGTGGTGAAATTCATGTAAAAGGAAACGTCAACATGTATGTGGGTGTTGAAATGAAAGGCGGTAAAATTACCGTCGAAGGAAACGCAGGTTCATGGGCTGGTCAAGATATGCGAGGTGGAGAACTAACTATAATGGGTAACGCAGGTGACTATGTTGGATCATCATACCGTGGTGATTGGAGAGGTATGAGCGGCGGTAAAATTACTGTATACGGTAACGTAGGTAATGAAATTGCCGAATATATGAATGGTGGAAAAATGGTAATAAAAGGCAATGTTGCCATAATGCCAGGAGTACACATGAATAATGGAACTCTGATCATTGAAGGTAATGTCGTTGCTAGAGCTGGCGGAGAAATGGCCGGCGGTACCATTGTCGTTAAAGGAGTAATGGATGAATTCTTATCAGGATTCACATTTCTCGGAGTTGAAAAAGACATAGAAATAGATGGAGAAGTTATACCAGGATCATTTTATAAATTTGAAGGTGATCATGCGATTAAAGGGGCAAAAGGGACCGTATATGCTGCAGTAGCAGGAAATGGTCATATTGCTCCCTAAACTATGGAGGGATTATTGTGGAACTCGTAAAAAATGTTGTTTGTCCATTTTGCGGAACCCTATGTGATGACATCATCTGTAAAGTAGAAGATGGTGAGATTGTAGGTACAATAAATGCTTGCCGAATTGGACATAGTAAATTTGTTCACGCTGAAGGTGCAATGAGATATAAGACACCAATGATACGTAAAGACGGCGAATTCGTAGAAACAACCTATGAAGAAGCCATTCAAAAAGCTGCAGAGATTCTGGCCGAATCTAAAAGACCATTAATGTATGGATGGAGTTGTACAGATTGTGATGCCCAAGCCGTAGGTATGGAGTTAGCAGAAGATACAGGTGCAATAATAGATAATACAGCCTCTGTATGTCACGGGCCGTCTGTACTGGCACTTCAAGATGTAGGATATCCTATCTGCACATTTGGAGAAGTTAAAAACCGTGCAGATGTAGTTGTATATTGGGGATGCAATCCATTCCATGCACATCCAAGACACATGTCCAGAAATTTATATGCTAGAGGATTTTTCAGAGAAAGGGGAAGATCTGACAGGACAATAATAGTGGTAGATCCTAGAAATAGTGATACATCAAAATTAGCAGATATACATTTACAGCTAGATTGGGATAGAGATTATGAACTACTAGATGCTATGAGGGCAGCTCTTTTTGGTAAAGATATTCTATACGACGAAGTAGCAGGTATACCTAAAGAAGAAATATTAGAAGCTGTTGAATTACTTAAAAATGCTCAATTTGGTATTTTATTCTTCGGGATGGGCATAACTCACAGTCGTGGAAAACACAGAAACATCGACACAGCCATTATGTTGGTACAGGACTTAAATGCCTATGGAAAATTCACCCTCATACCAATGAGAGGTCACTACAATGTGACGGGATTCAATCAAGTGGCTACATGGGAGAGCGGATATCCTTATTGTATAGATTTCTCTGCAAAATATCCTAGATATAACCCAGGGGAAACGGGAGCAAATGATCAGCTTCAAAACAAAGAAGCCGATGCAATGATGGTTATTGCTTCAGATCCCGGTGCACACTTCCCTCAAAAAGCATTGGAAACCATGACTGAAATTCCAGTTATAGCAATCGAACCGCACCGAACACCAACCACTGAATTATCAGACATTATAATTCCACCAGCAATAGTAGGTATGGAAGCAGAAGGTACTGCATATAGAATGGAAGGTGTGCCAATCAGGATGAAAAAAGTAGTTAATTCTGATCTACTGACGGATAAGGAAATTCTGGAAAAATTAATGGAAAAAGTCAGAGAAATACAAGCATCCAAATAGTTACTAAAATTCAGATTAGCCCAAATGGGCTTAATCTTATTTTTTTTGAATTTTATTAATTTAATTAACTAGAAATATACATTTTATTCTATTTATTTAGGTTTTAATAGTTGTAGTTTCATCATATTAAAACTATCACTAATTAAATTAGTACTTATCAAAATCAATTCCATAATATGAATAGTTAGTTTAAAATCTGTAGATATTTTAACAACTAATAATTAAAAAATTAATTTTAAAAACAACCAACTATCTATAGACGTGATTATTGAAAAAGATGGACAGCAGATGCTTTGAATTCTAACCATAACGGAGTTCCAAGTGTTATATTCATATCTATGAATGACTTTCGGGTCATATAAACTATAAAAATCTCATTAGCTACTGCAATTTTTAAATGGATTAAAGATCCCACATCTTTTATCTGTTTAACTTTTCCTTCTAATTTATTCAATGCACTTGTTTCCACTCTTTCGAGAGATATAGTAATATCTTCTGGTCTAATGCTCACGTAAACTTCACCTTCTGCAGGAGTAGAAGAATAGATGGAAATATCCTCTTTTTTTACGGTGGTCAAACCTCCAGGGCTGATAATTGCATCACCTTTTATCACATTTTTAACACCTACAAAATCAGCAACAAATTTATGATTAGGTTTTCTAAAAACATTTTCAGGGATATCTATTTGAAATATTTTTTTATTTAATATTGCTATTTCGTCAGAAAGACGTTGACCTTGAACTAAGTCATGGGTGGCCATTATGATGGTAACATCTTTTTTGCGAAGATCAGAAATAATTTTTTCAATCTTTTCGGTGGAAATAGGATCTAAATTGGCTGTTGGTTCGTCCAGAAGCAATAATTCTGGTTCAGTTATTAAAGCTCGGGCTAAAGCCACCCTTTGAGTTTCACCTCCAGAGAGACTAGATGCATTGCGTTTTTCATATCCTTTTAGGCCAAGAAATTCCAATGTTCTATTTATGTTATTTTCAAGCAATTCAATATCATGACCTCTAACTTTAAGTCCATAGATCACATTTTCATATACACTACCTCTAAATACAACCGGTTTCTGGAATACCATACCAATTTTTCTTCTTATATCCATTTTTTCCTTTTTTGAAGAATCATTTACTTTTTTTCCATTAAATATAATATCCCCTGAGGATGGTTTTTCTAATAAATCAATTAAACGCAAAAGAGTTGTTTTTCCACAGCCAGTTGGTCCAATTAGTCCTAAATTCATTCCTTTGGGGACTGTTAAATTTATATCTTTTAGGACTTCTTTTCCTTGATAATTTTTGGAAATTCTGTTAAGTTCAACTAAATTCATATTTTACTTCTCCTGGATCTGGTTGAGAATTATATTTATAATAAGAGCTATGCCCAGTAGGATTATTCCCAATGCTATAGAAAGTTCTATATTTCCTTTTGAGGTTTCAAGTGAGATGGTGGTTGTTATTACTCGTGTAAATCCTCTAATATTCCCTCCTATCATAAGGGCTACTCCAACTTCTGATATAGCTCTTCCAAATCCTAAAATAACTGCTGCCATAATGGCATATTTGGCTTCTCTCATAATGGTATATAGAGTTTGATATTCACTAGCCCCTAAAGATCTAGCCAAGTCGTTTATGTCTAAGCCCACGGTTTTAAGTGCAGTTATAGTAAAACCCATAACTATGGGGAAAATGAGAATAGTTTGCCCAATTATCATTCCGGTTGGGGTGAAAAGTAATTGTAAACTGCCGAAAATACCGGAACGTGATAGTAATAAAAATACGAAAAGACCTACAATAACTGTAGGAAGGCTATAGAGTGTCTGAATAAGATTTATTAAGCTTCTTTTTCCTTTAAATTTTTTAAAATGAATTAAACCTCCAATTGGAATAGCTATTAACGCAGCAAAAAATGTGGAAGAAAGTGATATATACAGTGTCCTAGTAGTAATTTCTATTAGTTCCGGATTTAATGTGAATATGAGATTGATCGCTTGAAAAATACCGTTTATTACTTCGTTCACTAAATCACCAAAAATAGAATATATATGGAGTGTTGAACCCCATATACTATATATTTTACTGAAAATTCAATTAGCTAGCTGGTTCGCTTTTACCAAATAGCGGGGTAAAAAGGGTTTGACCATACTTTTCTTTGCCATATTCGCCTATAAATTCTTGACCTTCTTGAGATAACAAGAAATCTACAAATTTCATGGCTGCATCATTATTGACCCCTTCTATTTTTTCCGGGTTAACTGGTATGGCACTATAAACATTTAATAGATCTTTACCAGTGGTTACATAGGGAACCAAGCTTATATCTCCCTTAAAAGCAAGGAAAGTACCTGAATCAGAAAGTGTATATGCCTGTTTTTCATTGGCGATGATTAATGTGTCTCCCATTCCTTTACCTGTTTCTATGTACCAATCTGATCCGTTAATGGCATTATTGTAGTCGGCTCCAGTATTATTCCAAATTTTTATCTCTCTGGAATTAGTTCCTGAATTGTCTCCTCTAGATACAAATTTAACTAAGTTTGGATCAGCTTCACCAGCCTTCATAATTGTATCAAAAGCTTGAGTAGCATTGGTCATGCCTTTTATTTTAGCAGGGTCACTGGCTGGGCCGATAATATAGAAGTAATTGTATGCAAAGGGATATCTTTTGGTGCCGTAGCCTTCATTTACAAATTCTGTCTCTCTTTTTTTATCATGCACTATTACCAGATCTGCATCGCCTTTTTTCCCATATTCTAAAGCTATTCCTGTTCCTGCCGATACGATTTGCACGTCGATATTGGGATATTTTCTTTCAAAGGTTTTCTCCAATTCATCAAGGAGCCCAGTATCTTCTAGACTAGTAGTTGTTGATATACGCAATACTTGTTTTTCTGAGAAGCCGCCATTCATAGCAAAGGCACTTACGGCTATCAGTGCTATTACTGCTATTATTATGCCTGCAACTGCTTTATTATTCAATATTTTTACCTCCTTTATCCTTAAAATTACTATATCGATCTGCACATATAATCTTATCGACTTCATCAAGACAGAAAAATATAAATTTTAAAAAAATTTTTTAACAATTAAAAACAAAATAATTATGGAGGAATTTGAAATGAAAATTAGCGCTAGAAACATGTTAGAGGGAAGAATTAAAGAACTAAATGAAGGAATGGTTACGGCTACGGTAAAAGTTAAGATAGAAGGGCCTGGAGAAATTACTGCAACTATAACTAAAGAAGCAGTTAAAGACTTAGGTCTAAAACAAGGGGATAAAGTAGTAGCTGTAATTAAGTCTAGTGAAGTAATGATTGCTAAAAAATAGAATAAACATTTAATTTTTAATTTTTATTTTTTTCTAGAGTTTGAACATATTTCTTTTGAATAATGACAAATTCAATATTTTTTGTCCTATATTTATAGAATATCATTATCTTTTAATCATGATTAATGATTTAGTAATAAAAAAATAAAATATTAATTTAAAAACTATAAATTTTAGTTAAGTTCTTTAAGCCTATTTAAACTGGCATCCCAAGCTTTTGAACGGATATTATCCAATTTTATTTCGCTGCGTTTGATAACAATTCCTTCTTGGGGGCATGCTTTGGCACAAGCACCGCACAAAACGCAAAACTTAGGATTTATAAAGGAACGATTATCTACTATACTAATTGCATTACAAGGACATACATCTGCACAGGCATGACAAGCATCACCTTTACATGTAAAATCTTCTTTAAGATATATTTCTCCTTCAAATGGTTTAGAAACTTCAGCTGCTTGGACGGGACATATTTCTTGGCACCAACCACAATTGATACATATATCTTCATCTAAAACGATTTTTCCATTTATTTTTGGAGCTTTTAATTCATCTTGAGACATACAAATAGTACAGATTACCTTTACAGCATCGGTAGGGCAGACACGCTTACAAATTCCGCAGTACATGCATTTAAACTTATCAATATCAATATTATTGGCTATTTGAGGATTACTTGAATTTATTTTTTTATTTTGGTCCATGTTAATTGCGTCTGCTGGGCACATTTCTTCACACATTCCACAAAATATGCATTTTTCTAAGTCTATTTCAGCTTCTCCACATACTAAATCTTCTCTTTTCGGAAAATTTTTTGTCAAGTGAATGGCGTCTTTAGGGCATGCAGTAACACATCTTCCACAGTATATACATTCATCTTCTTTTATAGAAGCTTCATGTTTCCAGACGGGATAATTGGGAAGATTTTTTGCATCTAAATCATTTATTTTAAATTCTAATGTATTAAATGGGCATGAAAAAGCACATAATCCGCATAAACAACAAGTATCTTTATTGATATTAATTAAATCCGATTTCAAAAGTCCTCTTGCGATAGGAAGGACTGGGCCTAGTTTTATCGAATCAGTGGGACACATATCAACACAGATTCCGCATCCCAAACACTTTTCATTTAAATGTTCTAGAGTTCTTTTTTCCTTTCCTAATCTTACTATAGATACCATATTATCAATCCTTGGATATGGCTTGATTTGGACAATTTTGGACGCATAAATCACAATCGTCACATTTTTCTGGTATTAAAATTATATCATCACCTTTTTCTTCTAAAGCGCCTTGTTCACAAAGTTTAATGCACAAGCCCTCCCCGGGGCACTGGCTTATTCCACCACATTTTTCTTTATCTATAATGACTACCATATAATCACCACAAAATGTTTGTTAATATCAAATATACGAAATGTATATATAAACATATCGATTTGTAGAAATTTATGGAATAGAGTTTAAATAAAAATCTAAAACATAAAAAAAGATATTTCCTAAGAAATATATCTAATTCAAATAAATTTAATTAATTTGTTTATTTACAAATTCATAAAATAAATTTAATTCTATACCTGGAGAATTTAAAGATCGTCTTTAGCTTCAAGAGTACAAATTTTACCATCACATTCGTGTTCTACTTCAATTAGAAAATCCTTCATTTTTCCAACATCTATTTTCGTTAATCCTTTGATCATATCACTATCAATTTTAATCTGCAATACTCCCTCATTATTTGTGACAACTTTTCCAGGTATATAACATCTTCCCAAAGATATTCTAACTATGTCACCTGTTTTTACTTCTTCTTCTATATATTCACAAATTTCGTCACAAGTAGCACAAATATTTTTCTCATTCAAAATATCACCTATATAATATTCAGTTGATAACCTATTTATATTTTTTATCCATTAAAAAACTAAAAAAGTGTAATCTATACTATTCTATATAAATACATCTTAATGTTAATTTAAATATAATAAAATCATTTTTATATCTAAAAACTTCTCAATCTCTTTTCAATGCTTTTAAAACTCCGTTATGTTCTTCCACATATAAAATTCCTTTTCCATTAACAGGACATGGTTTAACCGATTTATTTTGTTCATTGAATATGATCCCTTCGGTTACGGGCAGGCCGTTCATAGTGAATATTGCATCAACACCATTTTTAAGAAGTATTTCTGCCTTATGGGGCCCTATTAGCTTCCGTATGTTCCCTTTATGTATAAATCTGCCATCATTTCCAGTAAAAACTAGCCCTAACCCTGCAATAGCTCCGATTACGCCGTCTTCTGTTCCACCAAGACCTTCTAGTTTAATATTCAAATTTTTTGCAAGTTCTCTAGCTTTTTCTTGTGTTAATATTTTATTTTTAGCATCTTTTCCAAAAGCAACCAAAGACGGTGAAATTTGTTTTATATGTGCCACCGCAAGTCCCGGATCGCTTCCTTCAATAAAATCATTTAACATGTTCTCTCTAGCGATTTTAAAAATATCCTTGATATTTTTAATTTTACCTTCTTTGACATGTATTACTGCACAACTATTATGGGATGTGAAGGGAATTTCGGGATGTACATAAAGTTGGTGTCTTGTTACTCCATAAACTTCATATTTTTTAGATATTTCCTCTGCCACAACTCTTGCAAGTCTTCCCGTACCACGGGAATTCAAATTATCAGTGTCATCCATACACACGTAAATTGTCATGTTTTCTCCTAAAATCAATTTTATCATATTCAAGATTCAACCATTACTAATTCGCCGGTTTCAGGATCTTTATAAACAGTTCCTAATTCTTCATATTCGTTTTTAGACCCGTAAATTATATTAGAGCTACTATTAAGTTCTTTATTTATCTCTAGCTCTCTCACTTTATTATTAACTTCTAAAGTGTTTTGACGCTCTTCATTTGTCATGTCACTGAAAATAATATTTTGCATATTCCAGGAGATAGTGACGAAAATCAAAAACCCTACAGCAAGAACTAGCATTGCATCTGCTAAATTGGATGTACCTGCGATAGGATCTTCTTCATTTTCATTTATCAATATTTTCTTTCTTCTGAGCATTTTTCATCATCTCCAAAACTGATTCTGCAATAATATAGAGATTTGATATACTTTCTTCATACCATCTTCTTCTTATTTTTGAAATTGTATAGGCAATTCCTCCTGCAGCTAAACCTATAACTGTTGTGTCGAATGCGATAATTATCGCTTCGGACAACCCGCGTATGTCTCCGGCACCTAATGCTGCTAAACCTGGCCCTAAAGGTATGAGTGTTCCCATTAATCCTAATGTAGGTCCTAATCTAGTAACAATATCAGTTTTTTCAATAATTTTTGCAGCATCAAGTTCTTTTTTTTCAATAAAACTACGTGCCAACGCTTCTGCAGATTTAAAACTTATTTCAGAATTACCAATTAAATTTAAAATTAATCTTTCATTTTCTTTGGGCATTTGAATAGTTTTAAGTAAATCTTTTATTTCGTGCGGTTGTTTAAAATTATTTAAAGATTTTACAAAGAATTCAATTTCTGAAACTTTCATTTCTTTTCGATGATAATATTCATATATCAAACTACCAAGTGTGATTGTGGCGTAAACTATAAAAATTAAAAGAACTATTATAACTGGTATTAAAAAAATTTGAGAGATAATATGCAGACTGTTACTTAATATTTCATTGCCAATCATTGTTTCACCGATTTATTGTATTTAAAAATAAAAAGGGTAATTTTAATATTAATCCTTAACTTCCAATATTAAAAAAGTAGATTAGTTTTAGTTATTTTTCATACCTTTGAAATAACCAACTCCTATTAATCCTATCAAGCCTAAAACTGCTAAAATAGCGTAAATCGTAATGGGAGAACTAGTGTCATTGTTTTGATCTTTTTCTGAGACTTCATACGATTTCTTGTCATTTATTAGTGGATTTAAATTATTTTTGAATTCGCTTACTTCTTCATCTAAATTAGGGCTATTGTCGGTTATTTTAGTGATAATTTTTCTTTCATTAGAAGTTTTCGAAGTACCATTAGTTTTGTTTGTATCAGCTGTGTTATTTCCCGTTTTATTGTCATTGTTGGTATTTGTTTTTAATATGGTTAGACTATTAGTTGTTGCTGGACTTATTTTACTAAGAATAGATATTGGTGGGTCACCATAGGCTATACTTATAAATTCTGCATTTGCAGTTAAGCTATTACCTTCTATTGATTCGGTAACTTCAGTAGTGATATACAATTTTTTTACTCCACCAAACTTTGATGATAATTTTAGGTTATCTACTTGCCAAACTCCACTTGAAGGATCATATACTGCTTTGGTAGTATCGGTTGCATGGGATAGATATTTAAGACCATAAGGTAATTTTGCAAGTACAGATATACTATTCAAATCAACTGTACCTGTATTGGTTATGGTCACAATTATGATTACAGTTTCCCCCACATTAGCCTCGTTTTTATCAAAATCTATGGATATGGTAGCAGATCCTGTTTCATCACTACTACCGCCGGTACCGTCACCTGTTCCCTCACCGGTCCCGCCACCGGTCCCGCCACCGGTACCGCCACCAGTTCC
This sequence comes from Methanomicrobiales archaeon, assembly GCA_049975245.1. Lineage (GTDB taxonomy): Archaea > Methanobacteriota > Methanobacteria > Methanobacteriales > Methanobacteriaceae > UBA117. The sequence goes on along the minus strand of JBNGDB010000014.1, from coordinate 23,324 downwards.
CCCACCAGTTCCCCCACCGGTACCGCCACCACCGGCAGAAAATGCAGTTCCAACGGCGGAAAAGAGTATTATCAGTATTAATAATACTGGTAGAATTGCTTTAGTTTTCTTCATTTTTTCCCTCCATAACATTAGTTCATACATTATTTTATTCAAAATCATCTGAATATGGTTTTTAACTGATATATATTATTTTAAAACATTTTTAGCTCTTTTAAATTATATTTAATTTTTTAAGATGCATTTTATTGTTATAATGCCTTTTTGATGATTTGCTAATTCATGAACTAAATTTTATTTTTTTGATATGTATATATATACATATCTATATACTCATTATAATATCTTAAATTTAATAAATATAACTTTTAATAATATAATTCTGATAATTATGTTTATCAATACATATCGATAATCAACTTAAAAAAACAAATCATAGGAACAATATCAAGAGGAATAACATGAATAATCGAAAAGTTATCATAATAATCATAATTTCTATAATTACCTTTATTGCTGTTTTAGGAATCTATTTTAATTATGAAAATCCTAAACCATCAAATATTACTAGTAAAACAGATATGTTAGGTAGGAGTGTATCAGTACCAGCAAAGATAAATAAAGTGGCTTCTATTTCATATTCCACTACTGTTGCAATCTATATGCTTGCTCCAGAAAAATTAATTGGTTGGGACACGAGAAGATCCGAAAAAGAGAATATTTACATGTTAGATAAATATAGAAACTTACCATATATGGCTGGGGGTAAAAAAGACGCTAATTATGAAACATTTATAAAAATGAATCCAGATATAGTTTTTGTAGGTCATGGAAGATCTTTGGAAGAGGTTAATAAAATTCAGGAGAAACTAGGAACCATACCGGTAGTTGATGTTGAAAATGATAATAGTTTGACCAATATTATTCCGGCAATAAAATTTTTAGGAAACATTTTGGACGAAAATGAAAAGTCAGATAATTTAATAAAGTTTTATGATAAAGTTTTAACAGAAGTAAATACTACTGCATCCAAAATACCTCAAAATGAGAAAAAAAAGGTTTATTATGCTAGAGATATTAGTGGATTGATGACAAATCCTCCAGGTTCGGCTCATACTCAATTAATCGAAATTTGTGGGGGTACTAATATTGTTGAGGCTCCAATAACCAAGGGTGGAGTTGGAGTTTCAATGGAACTCATTTTAAAATGGAATCCTGATGTGATCATTGTCAAAGATCCAATATTTTATGAAAAGATTTATTCAGATCCTTTATGGAGAAATATCAATGCAGTAAAGAATAAAGAGGTTTATTTAGTTCCTAATTCTCCATTTAATTGGTTTGAAGGTCCTCCTGGTGTTAATACCATAATTGGAATTCCGTGGATGGCAAAAGTTTTGTATCCAGATAAATTTAAGAATTTAGATCTTAAAGGGCTTACACAAGAGTTTTATTCAGAATTTTATCATTATAATTTGAGTGAAAGCGAAGTGGAAAGTCTTCTCAGATCTTCGGGTTTAAAAAACTTTTAATTAGGGTGAATTTTTTGAAGCAAAGGAATATGTCAAATGTTTTTGGGATAAAAAAAATATCAATAACTTTGATGTTGATCGTGCCCTTAATTATTCTTTTTTTCATTTCATTTCTTATAGGCAGATATCCAATAACTCCATATGAGGTTGTTGTGGCTTTTTGTTATAAAATTTTACCTAATAATCAGGAATTATCTCCTGTATTGGAAACCATACTTTTTCAAATTAGATTGCCCAGAATAATAGCAGCCATGATGGTAGGCGCAACACTATCGGTGGCAGGGGCATCTTTCCAAGGACTATTTAAAAATCCTTTAGTTTCTCCTGATAAATTGGGAGTATCCTCTGGGGCAGGATTTGGAGCTGCTTTAGCAATTTTATTTCTATCAAGTCCTTTTATGATACAGTTTTCTGCTTTTTTAGGTGGTCTTTTCGCTGTAACTATCACTTACATTTTAAGTCGAAATTTTAAGGGTACGTCCATATTAACCCTAGTTTTATGCGGTATTGCGGTGGCCGCACTTTTTTCTGCTTTAATATCACTTGCAAAATATGTTGCTGATCCATATGAACAGCTACCTTCAATTGTTTTTTGGTTGATGGGAAGTCTTTCAACAGTAAATAATCAAGATTTAGTTATGGTAGCTTTGCCAATGTTTTTTGGCACTATAATTCTTTTACTTATAAGATGGAGAATTAATATTTTATCCATGGGTGAAGAAGAGGCTCAAACCATGGGATTGAATATTAAAAAATTACAATTTATCATAATCGGGTGCTGTACAGTAATAACTGCAGCAGCGGTTAGTATAAGTGGCATTATCGGATGGATAGGTTTGATAATACCTCACATAGCTAGGATAATTGTTGGACCTGATCATAAGGCTCTTTTACCTTCAAGTATTTTGATTGGTGCTTTTTTTCTATTGTTAATCGATAATATTGCCAGAACATTAACAACTGTTGAGATACCATTGGGCATATTAACAGCAATCATAGGGGCTCCTTTCTTTTTATATCTACTTAGAAAAAATAATGAGGGATGGACATGAATCCATTATTGGAAGTGGTTTCTGCTTCATTTTCATACGGTAATAATGGTAATATATTTGAGGATTTAAATTTTCATGTTGATCCTGGTGATGTATTTTGTATTCTTGGAGCTAATGGTACTGGTAAAACTACTTTGATTAAATGTTTAAATGGTTTGATGAAATTAAATTCAGGGTCTATTTTTTTAAAAGGGAAAGGCCTTTATTCTTTAAATCAGGCCGAAATTGCTAGAAATATAGGATACATTCCTCAAATACATAATTCTACATTTCCTTTTACAGTTTTAGATGTTGTTTTAATGGGAAGGGCTCCTTATCTTGATATTTTCTCGCATCCATCTAAAAAAGATTATAAAATTGCTTTAAATTCACTCAAAACTTTAAATATTCTTGAAATGAAAGATAAACCCTATACTGAGATTAGTGGTGGAGAACAACAACTAGTTTTTTTGGCTAGAATTTTAACCCAACAAACTCGTATTCTAATTTTAGATGAACCTACATCTCATTTGGATTTTGGTAATCAAATAAGAACATTAAATATCATTGAAAAATTAGCAGATAAAGGATTAGCTATAATTATGTCTTCACATTTCCCTGATCACGCATTAATGTCGTCCAATAAAGTTGCAATATTAAAAGATAAAAAATTTATTGATATAGGATCGCCAGATCAGGTTATTAACGAAGATAATATGAAAAAAGCATATGGTATTAAAGTTAAAATAATGGAATTTGGAAATAGGAAAGCTTGCATTCCAATAAAAATTTAAAATATAATTTAATTTATTAAAATTCTTCCATTTCACTTAAATCCATTAAAGCTTCAACAGATTTAACATCTACTGGAATATTACTCTCCTTTATAGCAGCTACGGGGTTTAAACCACCAGGTACCACAATACCGGCATGATATCTTTCAACTTTTGCGTTATAAACAAGTTCACTGGGGTCTCCAACTTTTAATATGGAAAAACCAGAATCTTCTATTTTTTTCAGAATCTCTACCGCATGGGGACGTGCTAAATAGGGGATCTGTTTTATACTGGATAATATTCTCCCATAACCTTCAAGAGATTCTAAAACAGATGTCATACCTTTAGATATGTATATTTCATGTGAATCCAGTGATGAGCCACTATAAGCCGTTAATTCAACAAATCGGGGCCCTTTCTCTTCAATTTCCAGTATTCCTCCATATCGGGGTGATGATTGAATTCCATTTTTCATCAGAATACCGTCAATAGTTAAACTACAAACGGTAGCAATTCCTGATAATTTTGAATCAGTAGTATGGGGGATTATACTATAATATTTACTGGTGCAATATTCTGGTTTATTTTTTAAAACTTTTTTCATAATCTCTAAGGACTCATCTAAGTTTTCATTGTGGATATAGGAGATATTAGTTATAACTTTTCCTTTCTGGGAATTTAAGTCAAAATCGACATTATATATGAGATTCCATGCTTTATTAAGTAAAAATTTAACTTTAAAATCGGTTTCTGGCCCTGCTGTTTGTATAATAGGTTTCAGATTGGTAATTTTTTTCATTTCTTTAAAATCAACAATATTTTCTGCTAATTTAATATTAACTTCGCATCCCGCTTCATTAGCAGCATTTAGGGGTGAAATACCACCAATAATTGCAATACCCACCATATCATCTTCAACTGGAACTCCAAGAACTGATTCTCCATTTTCGCCGATTTTTAGAAGTCCAGATATTCCAATTTTTTCCATTTTTTGGAATAATTCTTGGGCCTTCTCACTGGCAGAATTGGGAATTATCCTAAAATTAGCAGGTACCATACCGGTACCTTCCTCTACGACTTGAAGTACCGATGTCATATCTTTAGCATTGAAAGCTTCAAGTGGAGTCATAGATGTTTTTTTATAGGCAATAAGTTCGGTAAAACGGGCTGGTACATAATCTTCAATACTTACAAGGCCACCGTATTGGGGAATTACCGGAATGCCTTGATTTAATAACATTCCATCTATAGTTGTTCCGCATACTGTTTCCAATTTCACTTCTCTTTTTTTAGTTGTACCATAATTATTATCTATAATTTTCACATAAGGACTTACTGCAATTCCACTTCTAAATACCTTTTTAAGAATATTTATTATCTTTTTGTCATAAATAAAGCTGGAAGTATTTACCACTACTTTACCAGTACCAGATTCTGGATTTAAAGTGGTTTGATACATCATTCCTTCAAATTTAGAATAAACAAAATCAACTTGATCGTAGATTAAACCTTTCTCTAATTCTTTGAGGCCTTTATCAGTTATTTGTCTACCAGAATATCCTATACGTTCGGTGAACCCTTTTTCATCTAATATTCGCATATGATATCTTACAGCACGTTCTCCTATACTATAACCTTTATTTTTTAATCCATTAGCAATTGTTTTTGCGCCAAGAACTTCCTCACTATCTGCAAGTATCCTCAAAATTTCCATCATTTTACGATCAGTTTCATCTGGCATCTGTTCACCGTTTAAATTTTGATCTTAAATTTAATTTTCAATTATATATAGTTTCAAATTAAAAAATAATATAAAAAATAAAATAAATGATTATATGTTCAAGTATCTATCTAATTCGTAAGGAAATACTTGGACTCTATAATCATCCCATTCTTTTCGCTTAATGTCCATAAATTGGTTATATACATGGTCACCTAATGAAGCTTTGACAATATCATCCTTTTCTAATGAATGATAAGCTTCCCATAAGCTTGAAGGTAGTGTTTCGATTCCCATACTCTCTAATTGATCTGAACTTAATTCAAATACATCAATTTCTGTTGGTTCCCCAGGGTCTATCTTATTTTTCATACCATCCATACCTGCTTCTAGCATAGCTGCAAAAGCCAGGTAGGGGTTACATGATGGGTCAGGACATCTAAATTCTACTCGTGTACCGTTACCTCTGGATGCGGGAACTCTTACTAAAGTAGATCTGTTTCTTAAACCATAGGCTATGTATACTGGTGCTTCATATCCCGGAACTAATCTTTTGTATGAGTTTACCGATGGAGCAACAACAGCGGAAAGTGCTTTGGAGTGTTTTAGTAATCCTCCCATGAAGTATAATGCATCCTTTGATAATTGGGTTTCACTATCTGGATCAAAGAAAATATTTTTACCATCTTTAAATAAACTCTGGTGGCAGTGCATTCCACTACCGTTAACACCGTAGAATGGTTTGGGCATGAATGTAACCATGTACCCAAGTTTAGCCACAATTGCTTTTATGGCTTGTTTAAAGGTTATAACTGCATCGGCAGTTTTTAAAGCATGGTCAAATTTAAAGTCTATTTCGTGCTGTCCAGGACCTACTTCGTGGTGGCTTACTTCAATATCAAATTTAAGCTCTTCTAAACCTAATACAAGTTCTCTTCTAACGTCAGTACCTTGATCAACTGGTTCAACGTCAAAATAAACTCCAGAATCATGAGGTACGACATTACAATCTTCATCTTCCCCAATTATGAAAAATTCTGGTTCTGGACCTACATTATATTCATATCCTTTCTTTTCAGCTTTAGATAAAGCCTTTTTTAGAATGTATCTGGGATCTCCTTCAAATGGAGTTCCATCTGGCCAGTAGATATCACATATAAACCGGCAAACACCTCTTTCTTCAGGTCTCCAAGGTAATGTGGAGAAAGTTTCAGGTTCTGGTTTTATTACCAAGTCACTATCATTTATATCGACGAAACCTTCAATCGAGGAACCGTCGAATAATAATCCGTCTTTTATTATATCTTCAATATCTTCTGGTTTTACCAGGGGAACTGCCATGTTTTTAGGAGTTCCATGTATATCTACAAATTGCAGCCTAACGAATTTTGTACCGCATTTTTCAATATCTTCAATTACTTGTCCTATTTTGTCTGGCATAAATTATACCTCCATGAACTTAATACCGGAAACAAGTTTCCTCTTTCTTCTATATAAATGTTTTGAAATTGTAAATTTAACTCATTAAATTTTACTTAATAGACCAAAAGAGTGTTAAATTTTAATTTTGATATATTTGGATTATATTGAATTTTATTTCATTTTTATTGAAAATTATTATTTAAAAATTCACTAACGAAACCTTTAAATACTATTAAAAAATTAATTTACTTATCGGAAGAAGGATTCCGTTATCCAACGAATTAACTTGTTGAAAAATTTTTTATAATTATAGATTGGAGGTTGAGAAATGGCAACAGCCGAATTGCTTGGTAATGCATCAAACATAAATTCTATTGTAGATGCTTTAGGTACAATAGCAAATTCTAACGATGTTCTTTTTCTTGTAGTATTCGGAGCCCTAGTATTTTTAATGCAATGGGGATTCTTAATGCTGGAAGGAGGACAAGTAAGGAAAAAAAATGTAAATAACGTAATGATGAAAAACGTGGCCGACTGGCTAATAGGATGTATATCATGGTTATTCATAGGATATATTATTGCAACATCCCTAGATTGGACTTCTTTAATAGATTGGTGGTCTAAAATATTTGGAACAGCTCCATTTTTAGTTGATAATGGACTAGAACTAGCAACATGGTTTTTTGGATTAGTATTCGCAGCTACTGCTGCTACAATTGCTTCAGGTGGCGTGGCTGAAAGGATGAAATTCAGATCATACCTAATAGCGTCTGCCATAATAACAGGTATTCTGTACCCACTATTCGTGTTTATCGGGCCCTGGGGATCTGGATTGATTCAATTCCACGATTACGCAGGCAGTATAAATGTTCACGCTTTAGGAGGTTTTCTAGCATTAGGATTAATTATTGCTCTAGGTCCTCGTATAGGAAGATATATAAAAGGTAAACCAATACCAATGCCGGGCCACAGTATACCCATGGCCATGTCTGGTGCTTTCATACTTGCGGTAGGCTGGTATGGTTTCAATGTAGGCAGTGCTTTAGCTCTGAGTGATATATCAGGTTTAGTGGCAGCTACAACCACCTTAGCAATGGCTGGTGGAGGTTTAGGGGCATTGATAGCATCAAATAAAGACATATTATTTACTTTAAATGGATTAGTAGCAGGTTTAGTTGCTATATGTGCAGGTACGGACATTGTTAGTCCTATGGCCGGTTTAGTAATAGGAATTATTGCTGGTATTCAAGTTCCTCTGGTATATAAATTCCTCGAGAAAAAAGGTATAGATGATGTATGTGGTGTAGTATCCGTTCACGCTACTGCAGGTGTGGTAGGTGCTATAGCTGTAGGTATATTCGGTTCAACTCTACTAGGTGGAACTGGAGATGTGAATTTAATAGACCAATTAATTGCAGTTGGTTTAGTTGCGGTATATGGTACTGGATTCGGACTTATATTGGGTAAAGTAATTGGTTACTTTACTGGAGGCATAAGAGTCTCTGAAGAAGAGGAAAAATTAGGTCTGGATTTGGCAGAACACCACTTATCAGCATATCCGGAAGAGGACTAATAAGGTGATTGAATGAAAGAAATCATTGCAATTATAAGGCCTGAAAAATTGGAAGATGTCAAAAATGCTCTAGAAAAGATAGAATGCAACGGTGTAACAGTAACAGAAGTAAAAGGACGGGGAAGACAACTTGGTATTACCGAAAGTTATCGTGGGTCAAAATACAAAGTTGATCTACTATCAAAAACTAAACTAGAAATAATTGTTAAAGATTCAGACCTAGAGAAAGTAATAGATACTATACTAAAAACTGCAAAAACAGGAGACATAGGGGACGGTAAAATCTTTGTATCTAATGTTGAGAATGTGGTGCGAATAAGAACCGGTGAAAGAGGTGAAATTGCAGTTTAGAATTTAAAAATGGTAAAATAGCATTTAATATTTAATACCCAAAAATTTATTTTTTATATTATTTTTTTTTTAAATTTCATGATGATTTGTTTTTAATTAATTTTTTTATAATGAGTAGTTTCAACTTAATATTCAATTATAGAAAAAGGTTCTTCTTTGAATAAATCGAATGTTAAAACTTTAGGTGCTAAAATTGGATTTCCTTTCTTTGAAATTAACTTTAAAGCTTCAAAAGTTTGTAGACATCCTATTATATTTGGTACGGGGGCAATAACTGGGGGAGTATCCTTATTTAAATCGTATATTTTTTTTAACATTTTTTTATCTAAATCTTTATTTAATGAAGGTAATTTAAATATTTCCTCGTAATTAAGAGTATTTTTAGTAAAAGTCGTAATCTGCCCCATGGAACCATGGACAGCTCCATGAATAAATGGTATTTCAAGTTCATGACAGCAACGACTTACATGTATCCTTGAAATTAGATTATCCAAAGCATCTATCACAATATGGCTATTTTTAATTATTTCTTCAACGTTTTTTTCATTTAATTCTTCTTCTATTGGATCCAGATTAATAAATGGGTTAATGGATTTAACAACTTTTTCAGTAACTTTAATCTTCGATTTACCCACGGTGTAAAAACTGCTCATAATCTGCCGGTTAATATTTGAAACATCAAAGGAATCCTTATCAACTATTTTTAAATTTCCTATTCCCATTCGGCAAAGCATCTCTATTGCGGCCCCTCCAATACCTCCACATCCAATTACAGTTATATTAGATTTTTTTAATTTCAACTGATCTTTTTTAGTTAATATCCCCATTTGACGACTAATAATCTCCCAGTAAGCCATTCCTTCATACCTTTTAGGCATATATTCACCTTAATCATTTTTCAAATTTCTAAAATGAAATTAATCTTTAATTATTATAATTATTTTAAAAATTTGTTCATTTATTATTATTGATTTTTTTATTGATTTTTTTAGGAAATTTCTCGAATAACTTTCTAAATGAATATATTTTATTAAAACTAAATATTTATTATGAAAGATTGGGATGATATTTACAAAGATAAGGGCATGGTTCAAGTAGAACCTTCAAAATATGTAATTAACGCACTTAACTACTTTAAAAAAGAAAAATTATCTAAAATACTGGACTTAGGTTGCGGTACTGGTCGGCATGTTGCTTATATGAACAATCAAGGATTTTCGGTAAGTGGTTGTGATGCATCTACAAAGGCTTTAGAAATTGCTTCAAAGAACACACCTCAGGCAAAATTAATATATTGTGACTTTAAATCATTACCTTACCCTGATGAATCTTTCGACGGAGTTATTTCTCATGGAGTAGTACATCACGCCTTAATGGATGATATTAGAAAGGCAATATCCGAGATTAAAAGGGTGGTAAGATCGGGGGGACTGGTTTATATAATGGTGCCTTCGATAAATCACGATGAATTTCATACTGGAACTGAAATAGAGAAGAATACAAAAATTAATATTGATTCTATTGATGGGGATTTGCCCCACCATTATTTCGCTAAGAATGAATTAGAGGACTTATTTGACGATTTTGAAATAATAAAACTGGAACATGTATCCTATCCCAGTGAAAAACATAAGGAAAAAACCGCTTCAGGTTTTGTAGTATATGCTAAAAAGCATTAAGATAAATCTTAATTTAATTATTTAAGTAAATTTAAGTTTTTGATTCAAATAATTCTATTATTTTATAAATATAATTGTAAATCGTTATTTTTTTCCAAATTACACTAAAAGAAATAATATTTAAGTGCCGGGGGCGGGATTCGAACCCGCGGCCTCACGGTATCCCAGATAAAAGTCAGAGCACTGCTTAATACCCTATGAGCCGTGCGCTCTAACCAGCTGAGCCACCCCGGCATGGCTTATATGCTGTTATATCTCATACAATTTAAACTTTTCTATAGTTAAATTGATTTTTAATGGTTAAATAAATTTATTTGCATTCAAATTATATAATTTAGCAGGTATAGAAAATATTTTAAATTAAATTTCAGGTGTTTATTTGTGGATGAACATATAATAGAAGCCTTGGGCAAATCAAGAATTATTGTAAAAAATGGTAAAATCGTTAAAATCGGCGATCCTCTGATTCATTACTGTCCTTTGTTTGAAAAATATCGGGGTATTAAAAAATTAACACATTCTACAATTGAAGATAATATTCAATTTCGAATTGAAGATTTTGGAATGTGCACAGCTAATAGGACTTTGAAAATGCGCGATTTCCTTTCATTTGGAATTTCAGAAACATTAAGTACTTTAATTGAAGATAAAATTGTTGATTGTGCAGTTATTGTCTGCGAAGGGGCAGGAACTGTTTTAATAACCGATCACGTTCTTGTTCAGGGAATTGGCGGTAGAATATCAGGTTTTATCAGTACTTCTCCCATTGCTGAAATTATAGATGAGATCAAAATTGAAAATGTTTTAGACGCAAAAAAAGCGGTAATAAACCAAGTGGATGGTGTTCTTAAGGCAATAAATTCTGGGTATAAAAAAATTGCAGTTACAATAACTTCCTTTGAAGAGGCAAAACATATTAGAAAAATAGAAAAAGATTATGATGATGTGAAAATTTACATTTTTGCAGTTCATACAACTGGAATATCCAAAGAAGATGCAGAAGGTCTTTTCAAATATTGTGATATAATCACTGCTTGCGCTTCCAAATATTTAAGAGAAATCGCCGAAAAAAAGAATATATATAGTGTTGGAGCTTCAATACCGATATATGGTGTTACTAAAAATGGTAAAGAGTTTATAAAAAGGAGAATAAATAAAATTGGAGGATTAAAGGAAAAAAAGGATGCTAAGATTCCAGATCCTTTAATCTAAATATTCTGCAAAGGCACGGATTATGCTGCTCTGGGTTATTAGTCCTACTAAATACCCTTCATCAACTACTGGAATTCTTTGAAATCCGGTACTGGCCATAATTTTAGTTATGTCACGAATTGGAGTATTTTTGTCAACCACAATAAGATCTTTACTCATAAGATCTTCAACTTTAAGTCCTAAAGCTTCACTTCCTGCTAAAAGGACATCACGATGAGTTAAAAGGCCAACAAGTTTTTTATCACCCACTATGGGAACTGCTCCAATGTTACATCGAACCATCTTTAATTTAGCCGCAGCCACCAGATCATCTGGTGCAGATACATGAATATCTGTAATCATGAAATCCTTAGCAACTAATTTCTTTATCATAGACATATTTGTATTTAAAGTCATATATTAAAATGAGGGATAAAAATTGACGCAAATGGATTCAGCAATTAAAGGAAAAATAACCAATGAGATGCAAGTGATAGCCGAAAATGAAAATATTGATATTAATAAACTTATTAAAAGAGTAGCTAAAGGTTATATTACTATACCTAAAAATATTATGCGGGATACTATTCCTGTAGGTATAGGAGAAGGATTAAAAACTAAAATTAATGCTAATATAGGCTCTTCATCAGAATTAGAAGATATAAAACTTGAAGTGGAAAAAGCTAAAATTGCAGTGAACTATGGCTCTGATACGGTAATGGATTTAAGTACAGGATACGATTTTAAAAATGTCCGAAAGGAGATTATGAACGCGGTTAAAGTCCCAATTGGAACAGTACCTATCTATGAGGCTGGAGTAGTTGCTTCAGAAAAGAAGGGTGCTGTTATCCACATGGATGAAGATGACATGTTCAAAGCCATCATTAACCAGGCAAAAGAAGGCGTTGACTTTATGACAGTCCATTGTGGTATTACCCGCGAAACTGTTGAAAAATTAAAACGATCTAATAGGTTAATGGGGATAGTAAGTAGGGGTGGAGCATTTCTTACAGCTTGGATTATGCATAATGATGAAGAAAATCCATTATATAAAAATTATGATTATTTAATGGAAATAGCATACGAATACGATGTTACATTAAGTTTAGGGGATGGAATGAGGCCAGGATGCCTAAAAGATGCTTCTGATATACCTCAAGTACATGAACTGCTTATTCTGGGCGATTTAGTAGATAAAGCTCGTCAAATGGGTGTCCAAACCATGGTGGAAGGTCCGGGCCACGTTCCACTGGATCAAATAGCAGCTAATATGAAAATACAGAAAACAGTATGTAAAAATGCGCCATTTTATGTATTGGGACCTATAGTTACAGATATGGCTCCTGGATATGATCATATAACTTCAGCTATTGGCGGGGCCATTGCAGCTAGTTCCGGAGCCGATTTCCTCTGCTATGTAACTCCTACTGAGCACTTATCCATACCTGATGTAAAAGCAGTGAAAGAAGGAGTTATAGCCTCAAAAATAGCGGCGCAAGCAGCAGACGTGTCTTTAGGAATCAAAAGCGCATGGGATGATGAAATTAATATGTCCACTGCAAGGAAAAATTTTGACTGGGAAAAACAGTTTGAACTAGCATTTGATCATGAAAAACCTAGAGAATATCGTAAAAGAAATATAATAAAAAAAGATGACATGTGTACAATGTGTGGAGAGTTTTGTGCCTTAAGATTAGTTAGAAACGATTTTTAATTTTTAATATAAAATACTAATCTATTATCTTCTTATTTGGTCTTTGGATCTTTTTTAGATATGAAATCATCTTTTACACTTATAAATAAAATGATATATAACAAATGCTCATAATAATACTTAAGAGTTTATAGGGGGAAAATAATGAATATAATTCATGTAAAAGGTTTTAAAAAAGGGGATGTTCTTCTTTTTGCTTTGAGTACCTGCGGCTGGTGTAAAAAGACTCGAGAGCTTCTTGAAGATATTGGAGTGGAGTATAGCTATGTTTACGTTGATCTTCTAGAAGGAAGTGAAAGAGAAGATGCAGTTAATCAATTAAAAAGGTGGAACCCACAACTTTCTTTACCTACTTTAGTCCTTAACCAGGAAAGAATAATAATTGGATTTGATAAAGAAAGTATCTTGGGGGCTCTAGGGTGAAAGAAGAGGTTAGTGATGAAGAAGTAGACCAATATTACCATAAGATTAAAGAAAATGCTGAAAAGTTTGGATATCACCTTAACCCTGACCTTAAATTTACTAAAGACCTTATAAGAAGTATATTGATCAATAAAAATAGATACGGTTACGGGGCATGCCCTTGCCGTCTTGCGTCTGGTAAGCGTGAAGAAGATTTAGATATAATCTGCCCCTGTGATTACAGGGACCCTGACCTAAATGACTACAATACATGTTACTGTGGTTTATATGTATCTGGGCCTATTCTTGAAGGGGAAAAAGAATTAGTACCCATCCCAGAACGAAGACCTACTATGGATGAAAGATCTAAGAATAAAATTATAGGTAAAGAAATATCTAAAACAACTTTGTCATTCCCTGTGTGGAGATGTAAAGTTTGTGGTTATTTATGTGCTCGTGATGAACCTCCAGAAAGATGTCCAATATGTAACGTAAGTAAAGAACGATTTGAAAGATTTATGTAGAAGTTAATATTAGTCTATAAAAGTAGCCAATTATTAAATTATTATTCTATTAACTTATTTTATTTAAATTCAATATTAGATATTCTATTAACTAACTATTTTTGTTAATTGAATTATTTTCATCAATATTAAATAAAAACAGCCACATATAAAATGTTGATGGGGGATGATCTAATTTGATTTTTTAGACTATATCTGTATTAATATCAATTTTTTTTATGAATTTTTCTTATTTGTTAAAGTTATTGTAAAAAAGTCTATCAATTTTTTGTTTCAATTTTTTTAATTTATAATGTTTTAGGTGATTAAAATTAAATTTGAAACATTTACAGATTATCTAGAAAAACTTGAAAACACCACTTCTCAAACCGAAATGATCGAAATTCTTTCTGAAATTTTTAAAGAATCAGAAAAACAGGAAATCAATAAAATTTGTTATTTGATACTAGGTCAGATTGGCCCTGAATATGAGGACATTAAGTTAGGAATGGATGAAAAAATGGTGCAGCAAGTAATTTCACTTGCAGCCAATGTGGATAAAGAATCTGTGGAGAATGAGACAAAAAATTTAGGCGATATTGGAAATACTGCCCAAAAGATTATAAAAACCAGAGAAAATAAATTTAAAGAATTTTTTAATTATAAAGACGTTTTATCTGTTAATGATGTTTATAATGCTTTTAGAAAAATCGCAACGGCAAGCGGAGAAGGATCTTACGAAATTAAAAAGAAAACTTTAGCATCGATGTTAATAGAAGCTGATCAGCTGAGTAAAAAATATATTGCTAGGTTAGCCAATGGAAGAATGAGGCTGGGTGTAGGTGATATGACCATATTATACGGACTTTCAGTATCTGTTTTCAAAACAAAGGAAAAAAAAGATGAATTAGAACACGCATATAATGTAAGTTCTGATATAGGCTATGTTGCTAAAATTTTATTTAAAAAAGGCATTGAAGGTGTTAAAAGGATAGATATTACATTAAATAAACCTATAAAGGCAATGTTAGCCCAGAGAATATCGGATTTTTCGAAAATTAAGGATAAAATTAGTTCTGAAAACATCGCTGCCGAAGAAAAATATGATGGAGAGAGAATTCAGGCCCATAAAGAGGGTAAAAATGTTAAATTATTCTCCAGAAGACTGACTAATGTTACAAAACAATTTCCCGATGTGGTAGAAAAAATAAATAGACATGTAAAAGTTGAAAATGTAATATTAGATGGAGAAATTGTTGCTTATGATTTTGAAGATAAAAAATTTTATCCATTCCAAAAATTGATGCAGAGAAGAAGAAAGTATAAAATTAAAGAGTACCGGGAAAAGATTCCAGTTAAATACATATGTTTCGATGTTTTATACATTAATAATGAATCTTTCCTAAAAAAATGTTACCCCGATAGGAGAAAAGAATTAGAAAATGTATTAGAATCTTCTAAATATATTGATCTGGCGGGTCGGGTGGTAAGTTCAAATTTGGATACGATAGACAGTTTTTTCCAGGATTGCATTGATAGGAACTTGGAGGGTATTGTATGTAAATCATGCGCAGAGGATTCTTATTACCGTGCCGGTGCTCGGGAGTGGTCTTGGATTAAGTGGAAGAAAGAGTATATTAGTAATTTAACCGATACTTTTGATTTAGTTATAGTTGGGGCATTTGCCGGCAGGGGCAGAAGGAGCGGAACTTATGGTGCAATTTTGTGTGCAGCATATAATCATGCAGATGATATTTTTGAGACAGTAACAAAACTGGGCACAGGTTTTACAGACAAACAATTAGAACAGTTACCTGAAAAATTGGCAGATGTTTTAGTTGATAAAAAACCTGCTAGACTTGATTTAAATAAAAATATGGAACCGGATTATTATTTCGCTCCGGAGTATGTTATTGAGGCTTTAGGTTCTGAAATAACTAAAAGCCCGGTTCACACTTGTAATTGGAATGAAGAAGAAAAACAGGGCATGGCATTAAGATTTCCCAGATTTATCAGGTGGAGAGGGGAAAAATCACCAGAACAAGCCACAACTTCAGAGGAAATTTTGCAGATGTATGAGGAACAATAATTTTCACAAGAATAGTTTAAAGCATTCAATATTAAAATACTAATTTATTAAATCTTTAAAAAATAAATATACATATTAATTTATTTTTTCTAGTTTTAGCATATCTTCTTTAAGTTTTGGAAGTAGTGCACGGTTATATAATACTGCTGCAGGATGAAACATTGCCATATATTTCTGATCCTTAACTTCATAAATTTCCCCATGGATCTGATTGATATTTTTTTTACCAATTAAGGCGTAGATTGAACTATTTCCTAAAAGACCAATGATCTCCGGATTAATAATTTCAATTTGTTTACTTAAAAAATGGTCAATACATGTTGAGTACTCTGCTTTCCGGGGTTTTCGGTTATCTTCAGGTCTGCATTTAACTATTGATGTAATGTAAATATTGGAACGGTCCATATGGGCCTCTTGGATTATATTAGTTAATATTTTCCCAGCACTCCCCACAAATGGCCTTCCAGTTAAATCCTCGTTCTTGCCAGGGGCTTCTCCTATAAGCATTATTTTTGCATCGCAGGGACCTTCGCCAAAAACAACATTTGTCCTGTTTTTATGTAAAGGACATTTGGTACAGTTTCCGGCCTTTTCACATAGATTTTCTAGTTGCATGTTATCATTTTTAGATTTAAGATTAATCATATATCTTTTTTTGAAATTCAGGACAATAATATGATGTTCTACCTGAAACTTTTGTTACTTCCATTTTATGGTTTGATTCTGGACATCTACCTTCTTTGGTTCTGTTAGGAATAATGTAGTTATCTGGGAAATTTTATGGATTTGCATTTTTATCTATGGCAGTTTGCAAAACATTTCTCATTTTATTAAAAATTAGCTTAAGATCGTTTTCATTTAAATTATTTACTTTTGTTTTAGGATGTATGTTTGATTGATATAGAATTTCGTCGGAATAAATGTTCCCAATAGCGGATACTAAATGCTGGTTCATTAAAGCAGATTTTATACCTCCCATCCTAGATTCAAAAGCCCATGAAAAGTTTTAAAATCAATTTTAAGAACATCTGATCCTAATTTCTTTTTTTCTAGAAATTTTTCTTTATTTTTATCATCCAAATTTTCTGGTGTTGTCAAAAGCCAGATTAAATCCATTTTTAAAAGTTATAAGAAGTCGAGTATGTTTTGGGTTTTCATTATTATTTCTAAAATATTTAATTTACCAGTCATTCCCAAATGGCATTCCCAAATGGAATATTAACAAGTATTTATTATCTGTATTAACCAGAAGATATTTACATACCTGCTGGTTGATAAAAACTTTTTATTTTTTAATTTTTTTACCAAAGTCGATTTTGAGACGTTTTCAAGTATTTCCGGGTTCGCATTAACATTTTAATAGTTTTATTAAGCGAGTTTTTGTTTAAATATCTTCTAAAAACTTCTACATCTGGAAGCTCTGGCATTTTATTCCACCATCCCAGTTCATATGAATTATATTTGATGTTAAAACTAGTTAATTTTTTATTTACAATACATATGAGGTAATAATTGAAAAATTTAATTTAAATTTTTGTTAAAAGTAGCTTAAAATATTTAATTATAATAAAAAATAGTTTAATTTATTTATATTATATAAAAACCATAAAAATAATATATTATTGAATATTAAACTATTAATGCCTTTTTAAATAATAAATAAAGAATTTTAAAGATTTAAAAATTAAATGTGCTATTATAATCCACAACTGTGGACATTATGAAATATTTAATAGACTAATAATAAATAAGTACTCATAATAGAGAATCTTTAAATGGGATTAATTATTTGCTGTGATATTATGTCAAACTCCGAGAGTAATATGAATTATAAAGAGCTTGTGGACGTATATGAAGCGTTGGAATCCACAACTAAGAGACTGGAAAAAACTTCCATTCTATCTGACTTTTATAAAAGTTTAGACGCAGAAATACTACCCATCGTTACTATGATGACTCTTGGAGAAGTATTTCCTTCTAAAAGTCAAGAGGAGATAGGTGTAGGTTCTAAACTTCTCATGAAATCTATTGCTACAGTTGTAGGTGTAACTGCTGCTGATGTAGAAGATAAACTTCGAGATACGGGAGATATAGGCAGTGCTACAGAAGAACTTTTCAAAAATAGAACACAAACCACCTTTTTTTCTAAAACTCTAACTATAAAAAAAGTTTATAACAACATTCGGCGAATGGCGAACATATCAGGAAAGGGGGCTCAATCCAAAAAAATTGATAGTTTATTAGAATTATTTTCTTCTGCATCTGCAAAAGAAGCGAAATATATTGCTAGAACTGTAATGGAGGAGTTAAGAGTGGGGGTAGGTGAAGGCACAATCAGGGATGCCCTTGCTAAAGCATTCCATATAAACTCCGACGTGGTGGAACGTGCTCACATGTTAACTAACGATTTAGGTTTAGTAGCTAAAGTTTCATGTGGTGAGGGCGAAGAAGGTCTTAAGAAATTGAGTTTAAAACCGGGAAAACCTGTTAAACCTATGCTGGCTCAGCTTTCAGAAGGTATTGAAACTAGTATAAATGAACTTGGCGGAGCATACTGTGAGACTAAATATGATGGGATAAGGGTACAGATTCATAGGAAAAATAGTGAAATACGGATTTTCACTCGTAGACTGGAAAATATTGGAAATGCAGTTCCAGATATCATTTCTTACGTTGAAAAGTCTTTACCAAAGCAAGATTTTATTGTAGAAGGAGAAATAATAGTTACCAAAGAAGGAAAACCCATTTCTTTCCAGTATATTTTACAGAGAATCAGGAGAAAATATGATATAGAAAAGGCTATGGAAAAAGTTCCCCTAACACTTTATCTTTTTGATGTTTTATTTTATGATAAACCATTGATAGATGAACCCTTTGAAGAAAGACGCCATATACTGGAAAAGATAGTAAAAATTGAAGAAAATAAAGTAGAACTTAGCCGACAAGTAAAAGTAACTCCTGAAAATATTCAAGATGCAGTAAATCTTTTCAATACTTCTATAGAATTAGGCCACGAAGGTATAATGATAAAAGATCCCAAAGCTCCTTATATTCCGGGAATTAGAGGTAAAAAAATGCTTAAATTTAAGGCTGAGCCTGAAACTCTCGATCTCGTGGTAGTGGGTGGAACTTATGGCAGGGGCAAAAGGGCCCACCTTATTGGATCTTATCTTTTAGCCTTAAAAGATGGGGATGATCTTAAAACTCTAGCTCATGTGGCAACGGGTTTGGATGATAAGACTTTGGTAACGCTTTCTGATAAGATGGAAGAACTTTTAATAGATAAAAAGGGAAGAAAAATCGAAGTAGTGCCTAAAGTAGTACTGGAAGTTGCCTATAGTGAAATTGTTAAAAGTCCAGAGTATGAAAGTGGATTTTCATTGAGATTCCCAGTAGTTAAGGGGATAAGGGAAGATAAAGGTGTTGAAGATATTGACACTTTAGATAGAGTGGAATCAATGTTCAAGACTGCTAAATCATAATTTTATTATTATAAATTATATTAAATTTAAAAAATTAATATGCATAAAATATTTTAGTATTTTATCAAATTTCCTACTTATTCTATCAGTAATACTAAACTGTAAAATTTAAATACTATTTTTAATTAGTATTACTCAAGGAGCAAATTTTATGAATGATCATGATATATTAAAAATGGCATTTTTCACAGCTATCATAGGAATAATTGGAATGACTATTTTTTCAAGTTATATTATGCCTAGAGAAATTAAAATTAGTGATATTGACAAAGGCATGTTAGATGAAGAAGTATCAGTAGAAGGATACGTATCTAATTTAGATAAATCTAAAAACAGCAATACTTATTTTTTAGAAATAATTGATGATACAGGTAAAATAAATGTTATTATCTTTGAAAAAACAGTACATGAATTTGAAGAAAATAATTTAACCCTTAAATCACTTAGAAATCATAGAATAAGAATAGTTGGAACAGTTACTGAATATAAGGGGTATACTGAGATTATAATAAAAGATGGGAAATCAATTAAAATTCTGGTTTAATATTGCTATTTTTTGGATATTTTAAGGTCGATACTAAATTTTTTAATTTCATCCAGGATGTCTTTTGCATAATAAAACGAAAAAATCAGCCCTAATACTGTAACCACCCAAAATGAAACTAACCGATCTGCCAGAGCAATACTACCACTTAACGCTTCTGGCACTCCAAATAAAACAAATAATCCTGTTAGGGATATTTCTATAGAACCAATACCTCCGGGCAGTACAGAAACTACTCCAATTATATTTGCCAGTAAAAATATGATAATCACTGCTATAAAATTGATTTCTAGGTTGAATGCATAAAAAACTGTAAGTAAACGGAGACATTCTACTAACCATGCTACGATAGATAATATTACAACTAAGCTCAGGTTTTTATAGGTAGTAAATGATTTGGTGTAAGTAACCATGCTTTTTAATACTTCAACTATCTTTTCATAAAAATTATCCACAACCTCTTCTTTGATAGGTAATTTCTCAAATATGGGATGTATCTTTTCATAGAGCCATATGCTGAAATTTTCTCGCCAGTTAACTAAATAAATAAGAACAACAAAGCTTAACGATAAAAATCCCCCAATTATGGCTAGAAAACGTATTTTTGGCAGCCAAATACAGGAAATTAACAGAAGAAGACCCACAATAACGAAGTCAAAGAATCTTTCAGTTAAACCGGCAGATAATCCTTCAGAAACACTTATTTTGTTAATATTTTTCCCGGCAATGGCTGTAACAGGCTCTCCTGCCGTTCTAACCGGGCTGAAATTACCAGCGAAAAGGCCGATAGTTTTAACAATGTAATTATTTTTAAATTCTTTAGGTTTGTTTATTATAAACCCCCATCTTACAGCCCTTAATCCTACTGCAATTAAATGAAGAATCACCGCCAGTAATAAAAGCCTCCAATCAGCAGATTTAAATGCTTCAATGATTTGGAGTGGCCCTATCCATAATATTAAGATTATAATAAGGGCTATACTAATAATAAATATGTAAAATCTTTTCAATGATATATTCTCCCTTTCAACTTCATTAATAAATGTATTATTATGAAAATTACATAATTTAATGCATTTTTAAGGGTCACATATGATTTTTCAGTTCCATAATCACAAGGTATGCTTATCTCTTTTATTTTTATACCCATTTTAGAGGCTTTATAGAGCATTTCTGATTCAAATACATAGTCATTATATTTTATGTCCACAAATAGATTTATTATATCTGATGAAATCAGTCGGTATCCACTTTGGCTATCAGTGATTTGATATCCGGTCACATATCTTATAATTCTAGTTGTTATCTTATTTGAGAGTTTACGCTGAATGGGCATGTTTTCTGGAAATTTTTCCTTAAATCTTGATCCCATCACTATCTTAGCATCATCTAAAATTGATACAAATTGAGGGATATAGGATGGATCGTGCTGTCCATCGCCATCTATTAATATTACAGCATCATAAGAATTTTTTAGTAAATATTTCAGTCCAGTTTTGATTGCTGCACCTTTACCTAAATTTTTGGAATGTTTTAGTACAACTGCTCCTGCGCTTTCTGCCATTGCACTAGTTTGATCATTGGATCCATCGTCAACTACTACTACATCAGAATGTTTTCCACAACATTCTACCACTTTTTTAATAAATTTTTCTTCATTGTAGGCGGGAATTATACTAATAATTCTCATTTTTGCTCCTCATATAATTTTAAAACTTTTATATAATATACCTATAAATTAATACAATCGATTCTTTATTATTAATGAAAAAAAGAGGATGTTTATGCTAAAGTTTCCTATAATAAAAAGAAACAAGTCTCTATTCATTTTAAGTATACCAGTTATTATAACCTTTTTTATAACTTTAATTCCAACACTTAAATATCAATGGCCCTTAAGTTGGGATGTATACTACCATGTGCACATGGCAAAATTGTACATGGAGGTTGGAATAACATTTTTTGATCCACTTACTTTTGCCCCCTATGGAAGACCCATTTTTTATCCGCCACTATTGCATTATTTTATAGCATTTTCAAGTTTAATCCTAAAAAGTGATCCTTTTTTGATTGCCAGATTATTACAACCATTTTTAGCTTCATTAATAGTTTTATCTTTTAGTTACGCAGCTAATAAATTATATAATCTTTATACTGGGGTTTTTGCCGGATTTTTATTGATGTTTTCTGTTCCATATTTCCGGTTCATGTTGCCTATACCTGAAGGAATGGCCTTAATTTTATTCCCTATGGTCATTTATTATTATTTTACTGCAATTGAAAATAATAATTACAAAATGGCAATTATTTCTGGAATATTAAGTGGTTTAATATTATTAACCCATTCTTTAACTGCATTGTGCTTACTTTTTGTTTTAGCTGTTTACACGCTAATAATTAAAATTAATAGAAAAGGCAATTTAAAGATATTTGGATTACTTTTAATTCCTATGCTAATTTTAGCTTCAATATGGTGGATTCCGCTTGTTATAATGCATGGATTCATTTTTAATAATCCTGAGGGAGTAATTTTACCTCTCACCGCATATGTTAAATTTTTTGGGATAATAACTATTATTTTTGCTTTAATAGGTTGTTTTTTAGCATTTAAAAGAAGGTTAAATAAAGACATACTAATTTTATCTGGTGGCATATCTTTAATATTATTGAGCCAGATTTATTGGTTAGGAATATCTATTTTAAGTGATAGAATATTGACCTTTAGTATATTTTTTATAGTAATACTTGCAGCTTGTGGTTTGTTAAATATACGAAAATACATTAATAAAAATATGTATAGAGCGTTAGTCTTTATTATTATATTTTTTGCTGTTTTTTCCGGAGTAACTGGAGCAAATAATCTTGCACCATTCATTAACTCTGAGGAATTAGATATTTCTCAATGGTTTAAAATTAATGGGGATAAAGAAAGAGTGGTTATAACTTCTAATTATGAAATGGATCCTTTGATTGTTTCTATTTCTCGGCAGCCTGTTTCAGAGGGCGGATATGGCCCTGGTTCTATTCAGGGATTAAATAAGAAGAAGTATTTATCCGGAAATTTTAGTTATTCAGATGTTATAAACGATAATGTAGGCTACATTGTATTAGAGCTTAATATGACCACTCCCAATAATACAATACCAATTTATTCAAATACTAAATATAAAATATGCATTATAGATTTAAAGAAAATATAAATAAATTAAATAATAAAAAAATACTAAATAATCGATTTCAATCTAATAAACTTATTAAATTAACAGGGTGTCTGTTTTAGGTGAAATTTTCTAGAGCGTAAATTTCTTGGATTTC
>JBNGDB010000013.1:0-71991 GCA_049975245.1 Methanomicrobiales archaeon | reverse complement strand
ATATCATTCATTTTAATCAAATTTATATAATAATAAATTAATAAATTTAAAAAGAATGTTTATTGGAGGTATATTTTGAATATTCGCAGCATAGAAGAAATAAACCACAAGATATCCAAAGGAGAGGCTACAGTATTAACAGCAGAGGAAGTAAGTAACTTGGTGAGTGAAGGGCATCCACCAAAAGCTGATGAAATAGATGTGGTAACTACTGGAACTTGTGGCATAATGTCCGGAACTGCTGCTATTTTCCATATAAATGTATCTGAACCTGGTCAATTTAAAAAAACTGATAAAATTTTATTAAACGGTGTACCAGGATATCCCGGACCTTGTCCCAATGAATGGTTAGGTTCGGTTGATTTAATTGTATATGGAACATCTCATAGCATATATGACTCCCAATATGGTGGAGGATTTCTTTTTAAGGATATTATAGCTGGAAAAGATGTACATATTGAATTAAAATCAATTGAGGGAAAATCTTTCGAAACAACCACCAATATATCTGAAATTAGTACAGCAAAATTAATTGGCACTCGCATGGCGTTTAAAAATTATACAGCATTTGTCAATCCAAGTAATAAATCAGTTAAATCAATTTTTAATGCAATTGAAATGGAAGGACCTTTTAAAGGAATCTCATTTTCTGGCTGCGGACAGCTGAATCCTATTCAAAATGATCCTAAAATGAAGACAATTTGTATGGGTACTAATATCCTTTTAAATGACTCAAAGGGAATCGTAATTGGTAATGGTACCAGGAGTACTCCTGAAAAACCAAATTTGATGGTATCAGCAGATATGCATGATATGGATCCCCATTTTATAGGGGGATATAAAACAGCAGCCGGTCCTGAAATTTTTAATAGTTTGGCTTTAGCGATTCCTGTATTAAATGAAGAGATCTTAAAATATTCTTATATTTTAAATGAGGATATTAAATTACCTATTGCGGATATAAGGGGCAGGCATAATGTTTTAACTTCTACTAGTTATGCTAATGTGTGGAATAAAGTGGATGAACGACCAGCTTACCACCCCGAAAATTGTAAAGATTGTTTCGTTTGTTTGGTTCGCCAGAGATGTCCTACACTGGCTTATAAAGAAAATTTAGATAAAAAAAGATGTTTTGGATGTGGGATGTGTGCTTATTCCTGTCCTCATGGTGTATTCACAATGAATACCGGTAATGTTGAATTTGAAATAGATGATAAAATAATTAAAACATTAGTTGCATGTCGACAATCTGATATTAAAAGGGCCAGAGAAATCACATCCAAACTTAAAAAAATGATAAAAAATGGCGATTTTACTATTCAAGACTGTAAATGAGGATTTTTATGTTACAACATGAGTTAATTATGGTTAGGTATGGAGAATTAGGTATAAAAAGTCCTAAAGTTCGTAAAAGATTTGAAAAAAAACTTATTTCAAATATTAAAGCTAGTTTTGAATGTGAAATTGAAATTAATCAGGGCAGAATATTTTTATACAATTCCAATATTGAAAAAGCAATCAAGAAATTAAAAAAAATACCAGGAATAGTATCATTTAGTCCTGCAGTAACTTCTAATACGGATTTTGATGATATAAAAGATACAGTATCAATTTACACTAATAATCTGATTTCTGAAGGTATTTTTTCCGATAAAATGTCTTTTGCAGTTAGAGGTAAAAGAGTGGGAGTTCATGATTTTACCAGTCAGGAAGTAGCAGGGTTTGCTGGTTCAGTAATAATTTCTCAAACCAATGCAACTGTTAATCTTGATAACCCCGATTTTGAGTTTTTTATTGAAGTCAGAGAAGAAAAAACATATATTTATCATAAAAAAATTCCAGGTTTAGGCGGTATGCCGGTTGGAACTCAGGGAAAAGTAGTATCACTTTTATCCAGTGGAATTGATTCTCCGGTGGCTACTTTTTTAATGATGAAGAGAGGTTGTGAAATTATAGCAGTTCATTTTAGCAATGAACCTTATACTACTCCTAAATCTAATAAAAAAGTTATAAAAATAGCAGAAAAATTAAAAAGTTACTCTGCAGGGGTTAAATTTAAATTGTATATGATAGAATATGGTGAATTTCTAAAAAAATGTGTTGATCAGGGTCCCGAACGAATGACTTGTGTCTTATGTAAAAATGGCATGTATCGTATAGCGGAAATGATTGCCAAGCAAGAGAATGGATTAGCTATAATTGATGGTAGTAGTTTAGGCCAGGTAGCTTCGCAAACTCTTCCAAATTTAGCGGTTACAAGGAATTCTGTTAAAATACCAATATTCAGTCCTTTAATTGGTTTTGATAAATTAGAAATTGAAAAAGTTGCTAAAAATATTGGAACATATGAAATTTCTATTGAACCAGATGGAGGTTGTGCGGCTGTCCCCCGCTATCCTGAAACAAATTCAACTATGGATAAATTATTAAATGCCCAGGAAGATATTAACATGGCAGATGAATTAAAAGAGGTATTTAAGAAGAAAAAAATTATATAATGATTATTTAAATTTTTTATTATATTTATAAGGGCGTATTATCAGTTTAAATTTATTAGAAATGAAATTAATGTCCAAATTGTTCTCAATTTTAGCTTGGAATTACCATAGAAACATAATATAGTAACTTATATATGGACATAACCGCATATTTTTTACATGGTTAAAGTTTAAATAACAACTTAAATGGTTTTTGTTCGTTTTTCAAATTAAATATACAATAAACCATAAATATTAACTATTAAGTTGTTTAGAATACTTTGAAATTTTTTGCAATTTTATTGGAGGTGTTTTTATATGAAAACAACAGTTAGTGTGATTAAAGCAGATGTAGGAAGTGTAGCCGGACATGCAGTGGCTCATGAAGCATTACTAAAAAAATGTGATGATATTTTAAATAATGCTCTACAGGAAGGACTTCTTGAAGACTATTATGTCACCAATTGTGGTGACGATATAGATCTTATAATGACCCATAGAAATGGGGAAGAAAACGAAGAAGTTCATCAGTTGGCTTGGAATGCTTTTCAAGAAGCTACTAAAGTAGCTAGAGAGCTTAAATTATATGGAGCAGGTCAGGATCTATTATCAGATACTTTCTCCGGAAACATTAAGGGTATGGGTCCGGGAGTTGCTGAAATGGAATTTAAAGAAAGACCCAGCGATCCAGTTATAATTTTCTGCTGTGATAAAACTGAGCCTGGAGCATTTAACTTACCCTTGTTTAGAATGTTCGCAGATCCTTTTAACACTGCAGGATTAGTAATTGATCCTTCTTTACACAATGGATACGAATTTGAAGTATTCGATGTAATGGAACATAAAAAGGTTAAATTATCATGTCCTGATGAAATGTATGATTTATTAGCTCTTTTAGGTACTATAAGTCGATATGTAATAAAACACGTCTACCGAAAAGATGATAATGAAATCGCTGCATCGGTAAGTACAGAACGTTTAAACCTCATGGCTGGAAGATATGTTGGAAAAGACGATCCTGTTGCAGTTGTAAGAGCTCAATCTGGATTCCCTGCTGCTGGAGAAGTTGTTGAACCATTTTCATTCCCACATTTAGTAGGAGGGTGGATGAGAGGTTCTCATAACGGCCCGTTAATGCCAGTTGCTCAGAAAAATGCCCATCCGATCCGATTTGACGGTCCTCCAAGAGTTATTTCACTTGGATTCCAAGTTTCTGACGCAAAACTAGTAGGACCAATGGACATGTTTGATGATCCTGCATTTGATAGATCCCGAGATCAAGCATCAGAAGTTGCAGAGTACATGAGAAGACATGGTCCATTTGAACCGCACAGGCTCCCTGCAGACGAAATGGAGTACACAACTTTGCCAGGTGTACTTGAAAAACTAGAAGACAGATTTGAAGATATAGACTGATAATCTTATCTTCTTTTTTTACATTTTTCCATTAATTTTTATTTAGAGTATAATTTAATATATGATAAGGTAAATCAACTACTTTTTCGACTTTATCGATGATAATTCCATCACTAGTAGCTACTATTCCATTTAAAGATTCTGACAAATTTTTAATCTTAGAATCAACATTTTTAGAAAGTATAACTTCACCCTTTAACTTATTTTTAGCCATTATTTCTTTTGTAAAATGACCAAGTTTACCACTAAAACTAACTTGTTTATCAAACAAAATGTATACGTAAAATGTTTCATGTTTAGATAAAATATCAATAATCTTTTTTAATGCTTTTTCTGTCTGTTTATTATATTTATATTTACCAAAAACTGCATTTAAATCCCTTAAAAACTCATCATCGCCCATAACAATGTTTTCAATATCGCCTTGACAAATACTTTCCACAGTTATTAGTACATTGTAACCATCAACAATTACATTCTGATTTTTTATTTGTTCAATATTTACTTTTTTTTTAATTCTATTTTCTGATAATTCACGTGAAAAAACAGTTCTGGCCAGAAGGTGTCGCTGACTTTTATTTAAAAGATATTTATTAGCAACAAAAGTTAAAGCATTCTTTTTCCTATAACCTCGATTTAACAAGAATCTAAGATCTACTTTGGCCGACTTTATATTTCTATTTTCCTTTTTATGATACATATTCGTCATATTTTTAGTAAATGGATATTTTAAATAAAATATAATTTATTTTCATCCTCTACGCTTAGCGGCAATAATTAAAGCTCGGTCAGAAGCATTTTCTGCCTGATCTGCAATATCACCAATAGATTTAACGATAGTTTTAAGTTCTATAAGGGTTAAAACACCAATATTGCCTTTTCTGTAAGATTCATAAAGCATTTTTAATATTTTTCGTTCTATTTTATCGCAAAATTCTTCGATTTCTTCAACTTCATGAGCTTTAGAAATTGCTAAGCTTAGATCTTCATCTAGAAGTTCAATACATTCTTTTAAAACATATACTGATTTGGTTATACAATCTATTAGTTTAGAAAAATCTTCTTTGAAATTTTCTGGAAATTTTATTTTACTAAGTCCTATTTCATATGATGTTTCTTCTACCACGTCAGTTACACTATCCACTAGCTCTGCCAGTATTATTCTATCTTCACGGTCAAAAGGAAGAAATGCACCTTTATAATAATCTCTTTCCATCTCTCTTCTTATCACGTCGGCTTTTTGTTCAATTTTTGCAATTTTGTTAACTTTTAAATCAACAGTTTCATATTGATTAAGATAAAAACTATCCATGAGTGCTTTAAATTCAGTTACACATTTATATGCCAATTCAACATGTTTTTTTGATTTTTTTTCTACTTCACTCTCTTTACTGAAAAGTTTTTTCATTTAAACCACATTTAGATATTAAATTCATTTTTAAGTAACTTTATACATTTACATTTCAAAGATGTAAAGGGATGTTGTTTTAGAATATTGAACTAATTAGATGTAAATAAAAAGGATGCTGAGAAATTGATATTTTTTGGATATATGAATTTATTAAACTTTAAATATCTATATTAAATTATGAATTAACCTTATTGCATCTAATAATCCGTGAGCATAAGTTATACATCCAAATGAGGTTATATAATCTTTTTTATCTAGATAATATTCTGTGTCTGAATTATAGTTTTCTGCTCTTTCAATTATTTCTTTTTCTTTTTCAGTGAATTTTATGCCTTCTATTTCATTTAAATTTTTTCCAAATAGGTCTATGTCCTTTTTAATTCTTTCTTCATAATTCATATTATCACTTAAATTTAATTTTAAGTATATATTATTAAATGATAAAAGTAAAAAATCAATAAATACTATTCAAAGCTTTTTTTGTAAATCTTTCCATGAATGAATAATTCTCTGCAGCACTGTGAAATAACCAAGTATCATTACAATTATTACCGCTATTTCCACTATGTTTATTTTGAATATTAATGTTAAAATTACACCAGCCAATATAATGAAAATTCTTTCTGCACGTTCTGCTATTCCTACGTCACATTTTATTCCCTCGACTTCTGCTCTAGCACGAACGTAACTAACGCTTAATGAAGCATGTAAAGCTAAAATACCAAATATCCAGTTTACATAGCCACCATAGATTAATCCAATTAAAATAAATGCATCTGAAAACCTATCTGCTGTGGAATCTAATATTCCGCCAAATTTTGTAGGTGAAAAATGATTTCTAGCCACCGCACCATCAATTACATCCATAAATCCGCTTAAAATTATCAATATGGCTCCTAATAACAAATTTTCAACTGCAAACATGTAAGCAGCGAAAAAACTTATAATTAAACCAATAATAGTTAAAATATTGGGATTTATAGAAATTTTCCTTGCAATAGGATTAATATATTTTCTAAAATATGGTCGCAGTTGGTTTAACATACTGTAACTTATAAGTTTCAGTGATATATATGTTGATAAAATAATAAAAAAAATCTGATCAACATATAGGATGATAATATGAACCTTATCCATATCAACTCAAAAAAACCTGAAGAAAATGTTATAGAAACAGTTATAGATATTTTAAGAGAGGGTGGAATAATTATTTATCCTACGGACACGGTTTATGGGATAGGAGCCAATATATATAATGAAAATGCTATAAAAAAGGTTTATTCTATTAAAAAAAGAGATTTAAACAAACCATTATCGATTTGTGTGTCTGATATTGATGAAATTTATAAAATAGCCTATACTGATCATAATTCTAGAAAATTCATAAATAAACTATTGCCTGGTCCTTATACTGTGATTTTAAACAAAAAAGAAAATGTTCCTGATATTTTAACTGCTGGAAGCGATAAAATAGGGGTAAGAATTCCTGATAGTAAAATTTGCTCATTAATATCGTCTGAATTTCCTATTACCACTACAAGTGCAAATTTATCCGGAAAAAAAGTTTTAAAATCGATTGATGAAATTTTAAATGAGTTTGGAGAAGTATTTGATATAGTTATAGATTTTGGTACTATTAAAGATAATAAACCTTCCACAGTAGTTGATCTTACATGTTCTCCACCTAAAATTTTACGAAGGGGGTAATGATTCACCTTTCTAGAATATTATATATGCAAACTTCACATAATTCCATTATTTTATTCATTGAAGATTATTGATTTAAATTTTTTATAATTATCATTTTAAATTAATCAAATGATCGATATATTACCTAAATTGGGGTCATTCTTATTTTAAGGTATAACTATTTTTATTATAAAACCGAAAGAATACTTGAGGAATAAATTTGAAAATATTATCCAACATGAAAAATAACACTAAAATCCCTATAGGATGTTCAATTGATCATATAATGGGAGGCGGTGTTGAAAAAGGTACTTTAACCCAATTTTACGGGCCTCCCGGTTCGGGGAAGACAAATATAGCCCTTAATTTGGCCGTAGAGACTGCAAAAAATGGTAAAAAGGTTATTTATGTTGATACTGAGGGCGGAATATCCATAGAACGTATTAAACAGTTAGCTGGAGATGAATTTAATAATCTGGCAGGTAGGATAATTGTATTTGAGCCTACAACTTTTCAAGAGCAGAATGAGACATTAAATAAAATTCAAAACATTATTGAA
The DNA here is from genome assembly GCA_049975245.1 of Methanomicrobiales archaeon. Taxonomy (GTDB): domain Archaea; phylum Methanobacteriota; class Methanobacteria; order Methanobacteriales; family Methanobacteriaceae; genus UBA117. The sequence continues at coordinate 64,439 of JBNGDB010000013.1, read as the reverse complement.
TCCAAAAAAGAAGAAGTTGATGTTATTATATTGGATTCTGCCGTTGCATTGTATCGTTTAAAGGAAAAAAATTATCAGCAATTTAATAGGGAGTTAGGTATGCAGATGGCACTTTTATCAAAAATAGCACGTAAATATAATGTGGCAGTTATAATTACAAATCATATATATTCTGTTTTTGATGATAATGGTGGTGGAACAATAGAACCTGTAGGGGGCACCATATTAAAATATTGGAGCAAAACAATGGTTGAACTGGAGAAAGGGGATATCATTGGGGAGCGAATAGCTATATTAAAAAGACATAGAAGTCGTCCAGAAGGTCTTAAGGCAAGATTTAAAATAGTGGACAATGGATTAAGAAATTGTGTTTAATTAATCAGTTATGGGGCGTTATTGATTATATTAATTAATTTAAATAATTCATTATTTTATGTGATTTAAATTTTTTTTTTAAATTCTGTTCTGTTAAATTTATTAATAGTAGTAGAGAATACTTTTATAACATAATTTAATTGTATATTTATTCAAGAATAGCGAAAAAAATTTATTGTTGGAACATTATATTGTTTGTAAAAGTATATCCCGTACATTTAACCGATTAAAATTTCATGGTTTATATGTTCTAATGATTGAATGGTCTTGATATTATGATTTCACCAAAAAAATATGCAAGGGCTGCAAAAATATTACCTAAAGGTTTTAAAACTGCAAACGAATTTTTCAATTATATTTACAATGAAAAAGACATGATATGGATGGGCCAGAATACCAACCATTTACATGAAAGCTCCGATATTATGAATGCAATGATACAGTGCATCGAAAATCGAAATTATTCGAAGTATCCTCCGCCAGAAGGTTTTCCTGAATTAAAAAATTTAATAAGGGAAGATTTAGGTTTAGGCCAAGAATTTGATGTTTTGGTGACAGCTGGGGGTACAGAATCTCTTTATCTAAGTATAAATGATATATTGGATCCTAAAGATAATATTATAACTTGTGATCCTGGCTACTTGATAATTGATAACTTTGCTACCAGATTTGGTGAAAGGGTAATTTCAGTTCCAATTTATAATGCTGAATGCAACTACAAATTAACTCCCCATCTAGTTAAAGAATATATGAACGAGAACACTAAGATGGTTTCATTGGTTGATCCGTTAAATCCATTAGGTTCATGCTACACTAAAAGTGAATTAAGGGAATTTGCTGAAATAGCAAAAGAAAATGATTTATATTTATTGCATGATATTACTTATCGTGATTTTGCCCGAGAACATAATCTTATGGCCAAATATGCACCAGAACATACTTTAACTGTTTTCAGTTTTTCTAAAATATTTGGGATGGCTGGACTTCGTATAGGTGCAATTGTGGGAATGAGAGACGTTGTAGACTCAGTTAAAAGTATTGTTATAAATGATCTTGGAACTAATGTTGTGTCCCAGCACGGGGCTATGGCTGCTCTCCAATCAAAAAGTGATTGGTTGGATCATATTACTGGAACTACTCGAAAAAATCAGAAAATTATTAAAGATGTTGTTGATGAAGTAGAGGGAGCATTCATTCCAGTTTATCCCTCTGATGCCAATATGATTGTAATTGATATGTATGAAACTGGAATAAAACCAGTAGAAGTAGCTGAATATCTTTTTGACAAGAAAATTTTTGTAAGAGAAGGTTCATACACCAGTCGACTGTTTGGACACAGATATTTAAGGGTAAGTTACTCCATACCAGAAGTTCAAGTTGAAACATTCGCCACTAATTTTTTAGAGGCAATGAGAACAATAAAACCATCAAAATAGATTTATATATAATTTTAAGGATTATAATACCATTATTCCCTTTAACATTTAATCCTTGATTTTAATTTTTTTTTCATTTTAGTTATCCTTAAGATAATAATATTCGCCCTGTTCTTTCTGTTTACGGTCCAGATAACTTTCAAATTTATTAACCCTAGGTCTTTTAGTCTCTTTATCTCTTCGGAAAGTAATCCCTACGTCGGAAAGGAATTTATTCATAGAAGAACGTAAGTTAGTAGGTGCCATGGCATGTCCTTCTACACCAGGTTCCCCATAAAAAACCATTGCACGGTCGGATATATAATCTATGAACACTATGTCGTGGTCAATTATAATTGATGCACAGTGCCGATTTTCAATTATTTTTCTTATGGCCCGGGCGGCCACTAGTCTCTGCTCAACATCTAAAAATGCTGTTGGTTCGTCAAAAAGATATATATCTGCCTCTTTCGATAAAGTAGTGGCTATAGCAAGCCTCTGTAGTTCCCCACCACTCAAATCCTTTACTTCTTTGTCCATTATATTTTCCAAGGAAAAAGGTCTTATTATTTCACTTTTAAATATATTTGTACCAAAATTGGGGGTTGTGGTTATTAAGAGTTCCTGTACGGTGCCTTCAAATTTTGTGGATAAATATTGTGGTTTGTAGGCAATTGAAATCTTTTTATTAATTTTACCTTCGTCTGGTTTGATTACATTAGCTAATATTTTGGCAAAAGTGGTTTTTCCTATTCCATTAGGTCCAAATGCAGTAACAATTTCATTAAAATGTACTTCTCCTTCCTGAGCATCAAATTTAAAACCATCATATGCCTTTTTTATAGTAGAATACTCGGCTATTGATTCTGCTTCCACTTCTTCAGATGGTGGTTTAACTTCAAATTCAATGGCATTTTTTCTAAACCTAACATTTTCTTCCCTTAAAAAACCGCTTATGTATGCATTTATCCCTACTCTCACTCCCCTCATATGGGATACTACACCATATGCTCCGGGATGCCCGTATAAAATATGCACATAGTCAGATATAGCATCTAATGCTGCTAAATCGTGTTCAATTACTATAACGGATTTTCCTTCTTGTGCTAGAGATCTTATAACTTTAACAGCATTTAATCTCTGTTTAACATCTAACCATGATGTTGGTTCGTCAAAATAATAAAAATCAGCATCTTTTAATACTGCTGCAGCTATGGCAACTCTCTGAAGTTCCCCACCACCTAACTTGGATATGTCTCTATTTAATATTGGTTTAATTTCAAGGGTGTCCAGTACCTCATCAAGTTTACCTCTTTCGTCAACTTTTTCCAGAAGTGAATTCACTTCTCCTTCCACAAACTTAGGCAACATATCTACCATCTGTGGTTTATGAGCAGTTTTTAAATTACCTTTAGATAACTTTTCGAAGTATGATTGAAGTTGGGATCCTTTAAAATATGAGATTATTTGATCCCAATTTATTTCTTCATCATAAAAACCAAGGTTTGGTTTTAGCTCTCCGGATAATATTCGTATAATTGTTGATTTACCTATTCCATTAGGTCCTAAAATCCCCACAACTGAACCTTCCTTTATATTGGGAAGTCCGAATAATTCAAACATATTTTGACCATAACGATGTATTGGATCTTCTAGTGCTTCCGGAAGATTAATAATGGCCACAGCTTCAAAAGGACATCTATTTGTACATATACCGCATCCAGAACATAATTCTTCAGATATAACTGGCTTTTTTGTTTTTTCGTCGATGGTTATGGTGTCCTCTTCCATTCGGACACCCGGACAGTATTCTATGCACATATAATTACATTTCTTCGGTTGACATCGGTCATGGTCTAGTATTGCAATTCTTGTCAATTTATCACCATTATATTGTCACAATAAAATTAGTTAAAATCCCCAATAACATGATTAAATTTAAAATTTTTAAGGATATATAGGAATGACTAGCTTTATTTCTTATATAATATAAGTTTTTTAATTTACAAATATTAAATTCAATTGTAAAATAGGTTATAAAATAATTTGATTTTAAATATAATAAGAAATTATAATCTATTTTTATTTCGGAAATATAAAAATAAAAATTAAATAAAAAAAAAGAAAGGGTTTATGCTGATTTAACAGCCATTTCTATGTCTGATGCTTTTACTGTTTTTCTTCCAGCGTGTTTAGCAAGTTTTACAGCTTGTAAAGCGATTTCTTCACCTTTTTCTTCTAAAGCTTTTGCTAATTCTTCTCTTGCATCATCACTTATTCTTTGAGCACCTGCGTTTTTTATGATCCTTCCAACTGGTGCTATTGGTAATTCAGCCATAATATCACCTCAATTTTAACTGTGTCTCCATACTATTTAAACTTATCGTTTTTTTATGCATTTTTTTGACCAAATTCTTAATTCTGTCATAGATAAAATAGGTTATAGGGCATGTGTCATGACAAAGTTCTAAATCCTGATGAACATTTACATTATATTTTAGTGCCCATGATCTGCAACGGATGTGATTTTAACTAATAAATTAATATGTAATAAAAGTCAAAAATCACAAACATGAATTTTTAAGTTTACTGGTGAAAAAATGAAACAAGTTATAGTGATAAGAAGTGACCTTAATATGAGTACAGGTAAAGTGGCAGCTCAAGCATGTCATGCAAGTCTAGGTTCCTATAAAAAAGCCAGTGAAAAAAAGATAAAAAACTGGGAAATAGAAGGAGAAAAAAAGGTTGTTGTTAAAGTTAAGGATTTAGAAGAACTTTTTCAAATTAAAGAGCTACTTAAAGGTACTGATATCCCATTTTACATGGTCAGAGACGCTGGTCGCACAGAAATTCCCAAGTCCACCATAACTTGTCTGGGGATCGGGCCTGATGAGGATGACAAGATAGATAAAATCACCCAAGATCTTAAGCTCTTAAAATAAAGAAATACTTATTAATATTATGAAACATTTCAATCATTGGTACATTTTAATGGAACTTAATTTTTAAAATAATGAACAAATTTTTGTAGTGATCATATGGATTGGGTAGTAAAAGTTGGAGGAAGTTTATTCCCGGAGAACGCCATTAAACTTGGTGAAAGTATGGTTGGCAAAAATGTCCTGATAATATGTGGGGGTGGAACTTTCGCCAACCAGGTAAGAAAATATGATACTAAAATTGGATTTTCCCAAACATCCAATCATAAAAGTGCTATTAAATGCATGGATATAGTTGGAATTCTCCTTGCAGATAAAATAAATGGGGCTGAAGCAGTATATTCAATTGAAGATGCAAAAAACTTGATAAAGGAATCAAAACTTCCCATTTTATTACCTTCATATATAATTGAATTTCTCGATCCATTAAAACATTCTTGGAAAGTTACTTCAGATTCCCTATCATTTTATATATCACATCTACTAGAAACTAAACTGATAATTGCAACAGATGTTGATGGTATATATTCTGAAGATCCATCGTCAACTGATGCGAAACTTATAAAAAATATAAGTGCAAAAAAACTACTATCTTTTGGTGAGACATCAATTGATGAAGCACTACCACAACTTTTACTAAAATATAAGTCAAATTGCCATATTGTTAATGGCAAATATCCAAAAAGAGCTATTTCTATAATTGATGGTAAGAGTAAAGGTAAAAACAATACATTAAAATACACATTTATTAGAGGTGATTAGATGGAAAAAATAGAATGCACTTCATGTAAACAAGAAATCCCTATGGTAGAGACCTACGTCAAATTCACATGCCCCATGTGCGAAGAAACCATATACCGTTGTCAGAAATGCAGAACATTCGGACATATTTACACATGTAAATGCGGATTTAAAGGTCCATAAATTAATAAATCATTATTACGAAAGATTAAACCACTAATTTTAAATTTAGATTAACAACTCTTGTAAATGCAAATACTGGATAATTTAATCTAATATTTTTAATATTAAATTACTGATTTAATTATAATTGGAGGTAATACAATGGGAGAAGTAGTAGCAACAATTAGATTAATGCCTGAAAGTCCTGATGTCGATTTAAAAAAAATAAAAGAACAAATAGAAAATTCAATTCCTGAATCAACAGAATTGCATAAGATTGAGGAAGAACCAGTAGCTTTTGGATTAGTAGCTTTGATTGTTACTGTGATTGTTGGAGATGAAGAAGGCGGAACAGAAGAAGTTGAAGCAAATCTGGCAAAAATAGAAGAAATTGGTAATATCGAAGTTTCTGATATTCGAAGATTGATGTAAACTTGAAAAATTTTATTATAATTTTTCTAATATGAGTATAATAAAGAATATAATAACATAAAGTGGATTAATCCACTTTTTTATTTTTAGAAAATTATTTAGTCTTATATTTTTAGCTAATGATTAGTTAAGATCCAGTGTTTATCATGAATGCCTATTTGGAAATATTAAGGCCTTGGAATGCATTGATGGCGGTTATAGCTGTTATTTTGGTAGCTATCATTGCAGGTAATTTTAGTTTAGATGTTTTTTTAGCCTGTAGTGTCGTTTTCATAGTTACAGGAGCAGGTAATTCTATAAATGATTATTTTGATCACAAAATAGATGCAATAAACAAACCAGAAAGACCAATTCCCTCAGGCAGGATTCCCCTAAAGGTAGCTGGTATTTACTCACTGGCACTATTTATGGTGGGAATTGCTATAGCATTTACAATAGATTTTTTACCGGGTATGATTGCATTATTAAGCTCAATTTTGATGATATACTACGCTTATACTCTTAAAAGAAAGTGCATTATAGGAAATTTAAGTATTTCTTTTTTAACAGGTTTATGTTTTGTTTTTGGGGGTGTAGTTGTTGGAGAAATTTTAATCTCAATTTATTTAGGATTTTTCGCATTTTTGATGACAATGGCTCGTGAAATTGTAAAAGATATGGAAGATCTACAAGGAGATAAAGAAGAAGGAGCCACCACCTTTCCCATAGTCTATGGAAATAAAAAAGCATCAGTTTTAGCGGCAATTTTCATGATCCTTTCCAGTTTAACCAGTCCTATTCTCTATTTTATTGGAATTTTTAATATATTTTACCTAGCAATACTTTTAATTGCTATAGGAATTTTTTTATTTAGTGCAATTTCCCTTTTAAAAAATTACTCCATGATCAATACTAAAATAGTATCTAAAAGAATTAAAATAGGTATGGGCATTGTTTTCGTTGCATTTGCCCTAGGATCGCCATATATAGCAGATTTACTTATTTAATCATTTCCTTCAAAAATTAAAATACTCTAATTTTATATATCGATTTATAAACTATATATAACAATTTAAAGGTTAAAATTTATAAGAGACTGAATTAAGATATTATTATAATTAACTTAAAAAAGCGGTTTTGAGCAATAATAACGTCATACAGTCTATTTAAAACTATTTTAACTGCTAATTATCCTTAAATTCTAAAGGGGTTATAAAATGGTAAAAAAGGATGAAATGAAGATTAAAATATTGAAAGATGGTCCATACCTTGTTTTTGGTGGGATACCCTTATCTGAAAAGAAAATTGTAACTGATGAGGAGGGTCACACCCGGGAATGGATATCTGATATAGAATATCCTTTAAAAGATACATATAGTCTGTGTAGATGTGGAAAATCCAAAAATAAACCTTTTTGTGATGGAACCCATTCAAAAGTAAATTTTGATGGTACTGAAAATGCCAGTCGCCGACCGTACCAAGAACGTGCCAAAGTATTTGAAGGTAAAAAATTGAAATTAACAGATGTATGGGAATTCTGTGACCATTCACGTTTTTGTTTAAGAGCGGGAGGCATCAGGAACTTGATTCAATCAGATGATCCAGAAGACGAAAAGACTGCTATTGAAGAAGCAACTATATGTCCATCTGGAAGACTAGTTTTATGGGATAAAGAAACAGGAGAATTAATGGAACCTCCATTTAAACCATCTATAGTTTTAATCCAAGATCCTCAAAAGAGCTGTGAAGGCCCTATATGGGTAAGAGGATTTATTCCAGTCGAATCGGTAGATGGAAGTACATATGAAGTTAGAAATAGAATGACGTTATGTAGATGTGGCAAATCTGACAATAAGCCATTTTGTGATGGTAGTCATTGGATGACCAGTGAAGAAAAGAAAAAATTTAGAAGTAAATGGGAAAAAGAGTAAATCAGTCCTAAAATTTTAATAAAAATAAATCATTAATTAATTCCTTATTTTATGGGGCGATCCTATACAGATAATATTTAAAATACGTTCTTTTAATGATTAATGACTTTTAATGATAAATAATATTTTGTAATCGTACAAATGGTGAAAAATGAAACGTTTTTGGGGATATTTAAGTGCATTAATGGTTTCACTGTTATTCGGGGTATGGTTCTCCTTAGATAAAACATTACTCAATTATTTACATCCCTTGGCCCTGGCAGCTCTAACATACTTTATTGCAGCAATTTTCCTATTTTTTATACGTTTTTCTCCTTTAAATAAAATTATATTAAATTTTATTAATTGGGAAGCAGACGTTGAGAAGTATATAAAACGTAAAGACTATTTTATACTATTTTTAACAGCTATTTTCGGAACAGTTCTTGCACCGGCCATATATTTAATTGGTTTAAATCAGATCACCGCAGTTAATGCTGCTCTGTTGGCTAATGTTGAAATACTTTTTATAATCATAATTGGAGTCTTCTTTTTAAAAGAAAAAGTTAATTTAAAGGACATATTTGGGTTTTCATTTATTTTAGTTGGAGCAATTTTTTTGAGTACCAACAATTTACAAAATTTTTCCTTAGATCCCAGTTTATATGGAAATCTGATGGTTATAGCAGCAACTTTCTTTTGGAGTTTGGATACTAGTTTAAGTAAATTTCTAAGTAAAAAAGAGAATATAATATTCGTAACTGCACTAAAATGTGCTATTGGAGGATTAATATTATTAATAATTGCTATATCCCTGGGATTAAATTTCTCTCTACCCCTGAGGATAATTCCACTGCTACTTTTTATAAGCATGGTCTGTGTAAGTTTTTCACTGGTATTAATCTATTTTGCTATACGAGAGATAGGTTCCACTAGAACAGGTTCTATATTCGCCTTCAGTTCATTATTCGGGGCCGTAACAGCATATTTTGTTCTTGGAGAACCTCTGGGTTTAACTCAGTTGTTATTGGGAGTTCTCATGTTATCAGGGGTTATAATTTTGTATAAAAATGATTAAACATTAATTTTTTCTTCTTTCATCACCATTTTTAGAAGTGTTGCAGAAATATCTACAGAATTATAACCTATTTCTATTAGTCCCTCAATCAGATGGATGTATTTCTTTAGATCATCTTCTTCAATACTTGTTTTAATTTTATCCAACAGTAAATTTTTCTTTATTTTCTCTATATCTTTAATGGAAGGTATTTTTTCTTGTTTAATTTTAGTTTTAGTGTACCTCTGAATATCCCTAAGTTTATAGATTTCTTTTCCCGATACAAAGGTGAATGCGCTTCCTTTTTTACCTGCGCGACCGGTTCTACCTATTCGGTGAACATAGTATTCATCATCATTAGGGACATCATAGTTAAAAACAGCTTCTACATCAGGAACATCTATTCCCCTAGCAGCTACATCAGTTGCCACAAGAATATCTATTTTACCGTTCCTAAACTTAGACATAACATTATCCCTTTGGCGCTGGCTAAGATCTCCATGAATTCCTCCCACCAGATAACCGCGGGTCTCAAGATCTCTAACCAATCGATCAACTCTTCTTTTAGTATTACAAAATACAAGAGCCAGATTAATATCATGTATATCCAGAAGTCTAGAAAGTACCTCCAGTTTCATTTTGTCCTTTACTTCGTAGTAAGTCTGATTGATTTTAGGAACAGTAAGTTTGTGATGGGCTACTTTTAATAATTCAGGATTATTTTGGTATTTTTTAGTTAATTTTAAGATAACCTTAGACATTGTAGCTGAAAAAAGAAGTGTCTGCTTTCTATGGGGTATATCCTTCAATATGAATTCTATATCTTCTCTAAAACCCATATCTAACATTTCATCTGCTTCATCCAATACTACTCTGTCTACACCATTCAAATTAAGAGTGCCACGTTGCATATGATCCATTACTCGTCCAGGAGTTCCTATAATAATGTGAACTCCCTTTTTTAAAGACTTTATCTGACGGTTAATAGGTTGACCACCATAAATTGGTAATATCCTAATTTTTTTCATGTACTTTGAAAGTTTTCTAAGCTCTTCAGCTACTTGTATTGCAAGTTCACGGGTTGGGCATAAGATAATTGCTTGTGGTGATTTGTCTTGAGGATAGATTTCCTCTAATATTGGTATTCCAAATGCCGCGGTTTTACCTGTACCTGTTTGAGCTTGACCAATTATGTCTTTTCCTTCTAAAGCTTTAGGAATTGCTAGAGATTGTATGGGACTTGGTTCTTCATATCCTAAATCTTCAATCGCTTTTTTAATTTCAAAAGAAATATTCATATCTTCAAATTGTATTTTATCCATTTTATCTTCCTTATTTATGAATTAAGCTAGAAATAATTAATTATTCATCACCGATTTTTTAGAGAAATAAAAATTAGTTAAAAAATAATCAAAAATTAACTTATATTAATTATCTTAGTATATTCTCCCTTTTATAATATATGTTTTTTTTATGGATTTTCACTTTATTAGAAATTTTCTATAAATTTGAGAATTTATTGGGCAATTAATTTTTAAATAATAAATTTTTGAACTATTAAATATTTTAAATGTTTTTTTAGAATTAAGTCGAAATAATTATTAAGATTAAATGATATTAACATATAATAATAATGAAATAGGGGATCATTTATTATAAATATCGATTTGATGGATTTTTTGATTTTTATAACTCATCAAATTAGTTATAATAAATCAGAGGGGGAAAAATGTCCGGCAAAAAGTTTACCATAATCATTGCCTTAATATTCGCTGGTTTCTTTACCATATCTTTACTTATTTTTGGAAATGATTTTGTCATTTGGTTCCAACTTGAATGGCTAAACATTCTTATAGCTATTATTTTGGCAATAATCATGGGATACATTGTAGAATATCTTTATAAAAAATTTTCAGGCCGATCTAAATTTTCTGAAACAACCATGATCAACAAACCACGAAAAGTACTGGCAAAATTGATATTACCTGAACAAAAGGAGTTTATAATAGAACAATATGAAAGAATTTTTGGAAGAGAAGACTTTGTAGGACTAATGGTAGTTGATGAGTTACTTTACGTGGGAAAAAATCATTTTAAACTATCTCGCATGGATGATGGATTTTATATTGAAGATTTAAATACAAAAAATGGAACCATGATAAATGGAGAAGAAATAAAGGGCAGAGGAAAAATAAAACTTAAAAATAACGATTCTATAATAATAGCTAATGTATTAAAGGCATTATACATGGAAACGGACATAAATTAGATTATTTCAATTTATGGTGACAAAATGAAATGTAAGTATGGTGGATGTGAAGAAGAAGTTTTCGAGGATTTAGATGTATGTGTTCTTCACATGGAACTGCCTAGAGACGAAATGAGTGACGAATTCAAGAAAATTAATGATTTAAAGAATAAAAAAATGCAAGATAGAATAAAAAATGATGATATTAATTTTAAAGGAGTTAAAATATATCAAGCAGATTTCAAGGGAATGAAAACTGAAAAAGATTTAGTTTTAACAGATTCTATTATAAAAAAGGATTTAAATTGCGATAATTCTGAAATAAATGGAGATTTATGGGCAGATAATATAAAAATTGATGAAAATATTTCTTTTGAATTTTCAACCGTATCTGGAAGTGTTTCTTTTTTCAAAGCTAAAGTAAAAGGTAATGTATTTTTTGATAATTCCAAGATAGGGGAGTATGCTTGGTTTCAGGAAGCTGAAATAAATGGAGAATCATCTTTTAATAATACTAATATAGGTGGAAGTGTTTCATTTAAAGATGCTATAATAAATGAGAATGTATCCTTTTATGGGGCTAAAATAGGTGGAAATGCATGGTTTGATAATGCAGTTATTGGAGGTAAAACTTGGTTTGACTTGTCCAGGATAGAGGGTGGTTTAAGTTTCATAAAAACTAAATTTAAAGATTTAAAAGGACAAGAAAGGGCCTGTAGAGTTGCTAAAATAATATGGGAAAAATTAGGTGATAGGGAAAAAGCTGATTATCATTTTTATCATGAAATGGCGGCAAAACGAAGACAAAAACAATTTTACATTAAATATCCGGAATTAATAGTACAATACCCATTTGGATATGGAGTACGCCCTTCAAGGTTGTTATTTTCATTTATAAGTATATTCTTGCTTTTCGCGTTATTGTACTGGTATCTTGAGGGGATATTCTCAGTAAATTCTTTATTGGAAACACTAAGATTTAGTTTTTTGACCATGATTATCCCGGCATATGGTGTAATAAAATCTCAATCCGGTGTTTTCGGCATAATTTCTATTTTAGAGGCGGTTATTGGTGCATTTACTTGGCCTACCTTTATAGTTACATTCGCCCGAAAGTATATGAGATAATACTGATTTATAGAAAAGTTATTTCATGATGAAGTTGTACCCCTTTCCATATCCCAACTTATATCCTTCAAGGAAATCATCAGAATAAAATTCTTCTTTTTCAATATTTCCTATTCCCATAACCGCTGATATTACAGCACCGGTTTTATTAATATCTTTGATTGTAATGCCTGATTTTTCACCGGAAACTGATCTGCTATTCGGATTAGATTGGTCATTAAAGGCAGTATTATCAGTTTCGCCAGGGAAAACATCTCCAGAATCTCCTTTAAAATCTTCTTCTGTTATTTTAAGTTTTTTAACATCGGCTTGTGAGAATATTCTAGTTTCTAATTCATTTTTTCCATCTGCTTGCTCCAGACTAATGAAAAGATTATCTGTATCTAAGTTTGGAAAAAGGTGATGGTATTTTCTTTGATTAACGTGCCATATTAAAAGACCTTCTGCAGGTATGTACTCATCAAATCCATATTTCTGACGATTTTCAACTAAAAAGTATTCTTTGCCTTCGGACAAAGGAATTTCTAGTTTATATATTATTTTATCTTCATTTGAAGCACTAATTTCATACTTTTTGGGTTTGTCATCTATACTTATGGGATCATACCAACCTAAATAGGTCTTGCACCAAGCATTCAGATGCCCGGGAGTGATACCATTATTATTATAGTCTCCCCCTCCCATCAAACACCATTTACCAACAACTCTTGAAGAAAAATCAGGCATATAAAGATCTGGAAGCCCTAAACTATGTCCAACCTCATGACAAAAACCTCCCAGATCAAAAGACGGAATTTCATTGATTAAAATATAGTTATCTGCAATTAAACCATCTTCCAATTCAATTGGTTTTTCTAATTTGTTTCGGTGGGGAGTGATTTGTTCCAAATTAGCAGTACGATGAGATCCTTCACCAGCGTAAATTATAATAAGCAGATCTAAGCGGCCCTGGTCATAGTTGTCAAATTTTTTAAAATCATCAAAACTGTTTTTGGCCATAGTTAATGTTTCTCTAACTAATTCAGTTGCATTAGGCATTTCCCATCTTAATGTATCACGATTTATGTTATCCGAATCAACATAGTTGGAATAATTATGTTTAGCAGTGAACCAATCGCTCAGTTCGCCATCAATTTCCAATTTTCCTCCTGAATTTTCTAAATAGTAGTCTTTCAAACTATTTTTTCCTCTCTCAAAAAGTAATTCATTGAACTTGTCAGGTTCAGTAACGTCTTTTTCATTATCTTTAAAATCTACCATCAGGACCAGTGCATTTAGTTTTCCTACTGCCTTTTTAACTTTATACTTATCAAATAATTCTTTTCCACCTTTTTTCAAATCCTTATATTCAGATTTAAATTCTTCAACAGTTCCGTACCTTTGACTCATTTTATTAAAAAATTGATAATAATTTCGTAAACTAATGCCGCTTTGCTCCTCAACTTGTTCATCAGTTGCACCTTGCTGAAGCAACTTATTTGTTTTAATTATTCTTCTGAATACTTCTGGGTGCGGACGTCTTTCATGTACACCATCTTGAAAGTAGTGGGAAAATTTTTTTCCAAAAAATAGTTTTTTAATCAAATAAACCCCCCTTAAAAAATTTAAGAATACTGGTACCTATTTCTAAATATATTAATTGAGATTAAATATTCTTAATCAATACATTTTTAAGTAATCGTTAATAAAGACATACGATTAAATCGATAATTATTAATAATATGACTTAAAAAATAATACTCAATTTTTCTTAATTTTTAGGGGGGATTAAATGTCTCAGCAAGACACTGAAATAAATAATTTAGAAGATTTTAGAAAAGGCTATAAATGTGGATTTAGTGATGGTTATAAACAAGCCATGGAAGAAATTTTTAAACTACAAAAACTTCGAATGGAAAAATCTCAAGAAGAGATATATACACCTGGTGTGCAACCCAGATCTCGATTTTGGCCATTCTGGTGATAACTATATAAAAATTATATAAAAATTCCATTTTTATTTTTTAAATTTTTTTCATATTTTTAATATGAAAATAGGGAGGTCAAATGTCACAAAATAAAAATTTAACCATAATTTTGACCTTAATCATAGTATTATTAATTCTAATTTTAGTCTTTATCAATGAATTTATAGATTGGATCAATTTAAATTGGCTTGACCTAATTTTTGCAATAATAATAGCTTTAGTTTTTGGAATATTAGTTAAATTACTTTATAATAAATACTCGGCCAGATCTAAAGTTTTAAAGACCACAGTAACTCCGCCAACTAAAAAAAGAGAATCTTTAGCTAAATTAATTTTAAATGAAAAGCAGGAGTTTTTAATCAAAGAATATGAACGGGTATTCGGCAGGGAAGATTTCTTAGGAGTTGTTTTAGCCGATAATTTAATGTACATTGGAAAAAAACATTTTAAGATTACAAGAGAGGATGATGGTTTTTATATTGAAGATCTTAATACCAAAAATGGCACGGTCCTTAATGGAGAAGACATTCGTGGCAGAGGCCAAAAAAAATTAAAAAATGGGGATGAAATAATAATTTCAAAGGTTTTAAACATTAAATATGTAGAAAAAAATTTTTGAAAATATTTGGGGGGGATTTTAAATGTTTTTTAATACTAAATTTAATTTTAAGTTGAAATTTATCATTATTTTAATATTTATTTTGTCTATAACTATATTTCCAAGTTGTTGTGCGGCTCAAGAAACACCTACTGTAATTTTTGATGAGACAGGCCCTTATGGTAAGTACTATACAATATACAACTTAGGCCCATATGGTGCTTCTAGTTTTGCTAATTCGCTGGAAAAAAATGGATTTATTGTTTCTAGATTAACCGACATTCCCATTACTAATAATAATCTTCAGGGGGATGTTTTAATTTTAATGGCTCCCGGGCGTAATTATACTGCTGATGAAATTCAAGCAATTAAAACTTTCGTCAATAATGGTGGAGGTTTGTTTTTAGTTGGAGATAATTGGGGTGTGGAAGATGGCAATGAAAATTATGCATATAATCAAATTGCCAAAAGCTTCGGAGTAAATTTTGCATATAATGTGGATTTAGTAGATAATAAAAATTATATATTATTCCCCGATTATGTGGAGATATCAAATATCCAGTCTGATCCCATAACTTCCAATATAGATAAATTTTATAATATCAAAGGAACCTATATTGAAAATCCAGGTTCTGCAATAGTCTTAGCAAATTCATCATCTAATTCATGGGCAGATCAACTTTCCATAACCACCGAGGGATTTTCCATAAGTAATCAGGAAAAAGAGGCAAATGAGACATCAGGTACTTTTCCCGTTTTGGCAGCTTTAAAATATGGTAATGGTAGAGTTGTGTTTATGGGCGCTGCTGGAACCTTCACCAATGCTTATATTTACAGAAGTAATGGATGGAAACTTGGTTTAAATTCAGTTAATTGGCTTGCTGACAGACCAGCACCAACAACATATCAAAATGCTCCGGTATTTTCCCCTACACTTGCAGATTTGGAATACAATATACTAGGATTTTTATTTTATAGTTTAATAGTCTTAGGAGTTTTAATTTTTAAAATATTTAGAAATAAGAAAATAAAGAAATTAAAACCGGTAAAAACTATTAAAAACTGGAAATACAATGGTTTAATGGCTTTAAATGGAATATTTATTATATTGGGAGTTATTCTTTTCCTGCCCATTAATCTATTCTTGTTCGATCTATCCAACCCTGATTTATATGATCCTAATCTGGGCTATTCATTAGTTGTAACTGGATTATTGTTTTTATTCTTTTCCAGCATAATTCTTTACAATATCTATGCTCGATTAAGAATTTTAGTTAATTACAACTACTTTAACATTGCGATTCTTCTGATATTCTCTGGTTTAACACTTATACTTGGAGATATTTTCGCATTTCCTATGATGGGAATCTTTACATTTGCCGGCCTATTTTTATTAATACCATCTATGGTAAACCTATGGATAAATCGCAAATATGGATCAGATATTATCATAGAAGGAAAAGAATTTAATCGTTTAGAAAAGTTATCTTTTAAAGCACTGCCTTACGAGCTCCACCCACTTTATAAAGAATCGGCCTACATTGGTGAAGGTGGATTTGGAAGAGTATTTAAAGCTAAACGTCAAGATGATCAAAATGTGGCCATTAAAATTCCAAAAAGTTTTGATAAACAATCAGAAAAGATTTTTATAACAGAGGTGTCTAATTGGGAAAATTTAAACCATCCACACATAGTTAAACTTTATGATTTTAAAATTTTACCAATACCTTATATTGAAATGGAGTACTGCGAATCCTCTTTAAGTCACAGTCAAAAACCAGTGGAAGAGGCGGTTTCCATTGTTTATGAAGTAGCTCAAGGATTAGACTATGCACATGCTAAAAATATTATTCATGGAGATATTAAAACTTCCAACATTATGATATGCGGAGGAGTGTATAAAATATCAGATTGGGGTCTAAGTAAACTAACTACTGATGAATCTGTAACATTGTCAGGGGCCACACCACAATATGCCGCCCCTGAACAGATATCACAAAAATTCGGCAGGGCAGATAAAAGAACAGATATTTACCAGCTAGGAGTAATCTTTTACGAACAATTAACGGGGGAATTACCTTTCAAAGGTGAAATATCACAGCTATACGATTCTATTTTGAATACAAAACCGCTAGCCCCATCAAATATCAATCCAGACGCCTCTTTCGTTGAAAATATCATCATGAAATGTTTAAGTAAGAATAAAGACGAAAGATACTCTTCCATGGAGGAATTGATTAAAGATCTGGAAGAATATTACAAACCATCCCAACCTATGGACAAAACAGTGCTATTTAAGGATGAAGAAAATGAGAATGAATAATATAATTATTACTAAGTCCTCTTAGTTTAAATATCTAACCATTTTTTTTATATCCTTGGCATTTTTTATTTTTTTTTCTAAATCAAGTTCAACATATGCTTTTTTACCCCTACTAAAACTTGAAGATACAACTAATTGATTTTTACCTATAAGTTTAGCCCCATCTACAGGAGTATGCCCCACAATCATGGCATTGCAACCCACATTTTTCAAAAATAAATCAATATCTTTTTTATCATAATCACCATAACGATTCCATAAAAGTTCTCTTAGCCTTTCATTGGAGTAACCCTCATCAGTCAAATTTATTATATCTTGTAAATTTTTTACCAATTTTGAAGGTCCACCATGGCTAATAAAGACTTTATTATCTGTTTTCACAGCTAGGGGCAGCTGTTTAAAAAAATTAATATATTCTTCTAATTTAACTTTCCATTTGTCTTGAAATCTTTGTTTTAATAAAATCTCAAAATTATGACTTAAATTTTCTCCACCTTTATAAACAGCAACATCAGATATAACGGACCACTCATGATTACCTAAAAGGGCGTGGAAATTTGAATAATTTTCAAAATTAGATTTCACAGATTCTAATACTTTAACTGATTGGTCATTTTCTCGGCCCACACCATGGATAAAATCGCCAGTTATAATCAGGTGATTATCTTTTCCTTCGAAATTCTCCCATATATTTATAAATTTATTGTAATCTGTTAAATTTCCATGGATATCTGTTATTATTATTGCAAAACCTTTTTTTGGTAATTCCACTAAATCTCCATTATAAAACTGCATAATTCATAATTTAATATTATCCTAAATTATATTAATATTTTGTTTTATAAAAATAATATAAACAATTTTATATGATAAAAAGTTCTAAATTTAATTAAATACGCTTTAATCCATTTATATTATTATATAATTTGGTTAATATTATGCGGGGGAATCCCTTTGGATAGGGGAAAAATAATTGGGATAATGGCTGGATTTTGTTCTTTTTTTATATTGTTATTGGCATTTTTATATCCCAGCATGGATTTTGACCAACAATTAATTGATTCTGTTGAAAATGGAGTTCCAAAAACTGAATTAATTTCTCAAATTGAAGAGGAATGTGATTTACAGAAATTGGAAGTGAAAAAATCATTAATGGCACATGTAATAGATCAAAAATACTGGAATCAATCTAATATATCTCCTGAGCATGATCTTGAATATTACTGTGAGATCTGTGACAAACAATTAGAAACAATTGAAGAATATAAAAGGGCTAGAATAGATTTCGTAAATGGAACCATAACTAAAGAAGAATTTATCTCTAAATCTTCAGTATTAAAAAGAAGGTTAACTGTATGATTCAACTTAGAATATTTTATTAATACGAATTAATCATGGTATTATATTTTATAAATCTAATATGTGTTCTATTTCTCTTTGAACATCTTTAACACTGCCAGATGTATCTATTATCTGCCAATTTTTCGCTAATTGAAGTGCTTTTTTTCTAACTTTGATTAAATCATCCCGGTTTTCAAAAATTTCTTCATCATCCCTGGACTTTATTCTTTCCAGTGCCAAATCAGGTTCTAGATCAAGAAAAATCATATAATTTGAGGTTGGTAAAAATATGGTGAAAAATGTGTAGAATAATTTTGCTAGGGGAAGGGGCAGATAAGCTACTCCCATTAAGTATCTAACAAATATAATAGTATTAGCTTTCCCATAATATTTGCGAACTGATCTTATAACATCGAAAGCGTAGTAAATAGAAGCTTTAAGTTTATTTAATTTTCCTCTTCCTAAAAGCGCCTCTTTGGCTTTAACACCATATTTATTATCACTTGAAGGATGGCTTCGTAGAATTACGGTACCTTTTTTCTCATATTTTTCCTGTATTAATTGGGCGTGGGTGTCTTTACCAGCACCGTCAAGCCCATCAATAATTATAAATTTCATTATTATACCTTTATTATTTCAAATCATTGTAAGTAGAAGGTATGTTCCAACTGCTGAAAAACAGGCAGTTAAATTATCCATACCTTTGGGGGTAATGCCCTCAAAAATAGTTGCAACTAAAGCCACAGATATTAATATTAAAAAATTCACTGGGACGGCATAATATACTAAAACAATTGTTAAAGTTACTAGAAGAACAAAAAACATAGCCATAGAACCTTCTATACTCTTTTCATCTCCCAATATATTATATTTTGTTTTACCTAACCTCTCACCCACAAGCGAGGCCACACCATCACCATAGGACATTGCAGCAATCCCTACTGCAATTATCCATGGTTGGTCAAAGAAGAAAAATGCAAGCACAGTCCACGATATGGCGTAATATACTAAACCTAAACCATGTCCAGAAGTAGATATTTTGTCTTTTATATTTAAAGGAGTGTAGGGACTCATAAGATAGGTCAGGGGTATGAAGGGGGCTGCGGCAAGAAATGTCATTACCCACCAAGTGTCGAAGAGAGGGAGTATAAATAGTATATTTCCCACCATAATGTGGAGGAATTTTCTACTGACTCTCGGATATTTATTTAGCACTTTTTCAGATAAAATAATTAGAATTATAACGTAGATATAAACAAATGCAAGTCCTAAAATATCATTAATTGTCATAAAATTTTGTAGTATTTTTATAGTATAAGTGGATTATGATTTAATTCTTTCATGTGATGAAATTAGAATCAATTAATTGTTTAAGAAAATATGAAATATAGGATTAAGAAATAATAATAATGATATAATGACCCGAGAATCCAAAATCAGTTTATCAAATAAAATATTAATTTTAACTCTGTTACTTTTTGCATTGTATTCTATAGATTTTCTCGGATTTTCATTTAACTCCGTGGCTACCATCCACCCGGGAAGTTATCTGTTTATGGCTTTGTTAGATACATTAATTTTAAGTTATGCAATTTTAAATGCCGATAAAACGGGATGGGTGCTCATATTATCCATTTTTTCCATTTTTTATGGTTTAAAAACATTTTTAGTAGGTATAGAAACTGCATATTTAACAAATATTTTGTCATGGACGTTAACTCAAATACTATTAATAAACGGTGCTTTAAGTGCGGGTATTTTCAGTATTATGTCTGTGATCTTATTAGGACGGATAGAAAATTCTCCAGAAATTTTGGAAAAATCATTTAAAGAATATTTTAATTTTCAAAATATTGTAAATATCTTTGGAAGAATACTCATATCCGGTGGAGTGTGGGTTTTATTATTTATTATTTTTGGAGGGTTTGTTTTTCAAAATATAGCATATTTTTTTAATTCAACTCTAACAGCGCAGTATCTTCATGATTTTGGACAGATTACTCCCATATATGTGATTTTTTTCCAGTTTATTAGGGGTATTTTGTGGACGGTGCTGGCTCTACCCGTAATATATGTTATGGGGGGAGGTATATTCAAAAAGGCACTTATAACAGGCCTATTATTCTCAATATTAATGTCTACAAATCTTCTTATACCTACTATATTGCCCTTTAACATACAATTTGCACATTTTATTGATGTTTTTATTTCAAATTTTATTTTTGGTTTAATTTTAGTATTCATATTCCTTTTTAAAAGATCTGAAGGTTAAATTCAACTAAATTAACACCAATCACTAAACATAAATAATACTTTTTTTATAATAATTATTAAAAATCATCAAATAAATAAGGGATTTATATGTTCGATATTTTGATTGCGTGTGTATTAGGAGTATTATGCGGAACTTTTACTGGTTTAGTTCCGGGTATTCATGTCAATACAGCTGGTGCATTTCTCTTTGCGTCTTCACCAATTTTATTAAATTTTTTATCTCCGGAATTTTTATGTGTTTTTTTATTTTCCATGTCCATTGCTCATGCTCTTTTAGAGTTCATACCTTCTACTTTCTTAGGAGTGCCGGAGGAAGGAACATTACTATCAATTTTACCAGGGCATGATCTTTTATTACAGGGCAGAGGAAAAGAACTTATAAGATTGGTTTCTTTAGGTGGGTTTGGGGCTATTATAGTAACTATACTATTGTCCCCAATTTTCATTATAGTAATACCTCCCATTTACATCTTTTTAAAGCCATATATCTGGATTTTATTGGTTATAGTTGTAATTAGTATGATGATTAGGATGAATGGTAACCTAAAATCTTTTTTATGGTCCACATTTTTATTTATAATATCAGGTATTCTGGGCTGGATCATGCTCAATTTACCAATTTCATCAAATGTATCCTTACTATGTATATTTACCGGTCTTTTTGGTACCAGTACGCTTCTTTATAGTCTAAACCAGAGATCAGTACTTCCTTCACAAAACAAATATTATAATCTAAGAATTGACATTACCATTTTGCGCGGAATTTTTGCCGGGGGAATTGCAGGTACAATAATGGGATTTCTACCAGGTTTAGGCCCGGCGCAAGGTAGTTTAATTGCTCAAGAGTTAAGCGGAGGAGGAAAAGAAATTAACAATAAAGAAAGTTTTTTAGTGGCTATGAGCGGGGTTAATACTGCAGACGCCTTATTTTCAATGATAGCTATCTACATGATCGGTAACCCTCGAAGTGGCATAGCAGTTTACATCTCTAAGATATTGGTAGACTTCAGTTTATCACATTTAGTACTTTTCATCTTTGTATCTATCACTGCAGTTTCTATATCGCTCTTTTTGTGCTTGAAATTAGGGGATGTAGTAAGTGAATATCTACAAAAATTAAATTATAAAAAATTATGCTGGACCACTATAGTCTTTATGAGTTTGTTGGTGGTTGTTTTTTCCGTAATTGAGAATGTTAATATACTTTTCATAATACTAGTGTATATAACATCCATTTCAATTGGTTTAATTCCAAATTACACTGGTGTAAATAAATCTAACCTTATGGGGGTATTAATTATCCCCGCGGTAGTTGTATATTTTAATTTAGGTTTATAAAATAAGATTCTCTTTAATCTTATACTATCTCCTACTAGATTCAATAACCCTAATTTTTGAGATAAGATATTAACTCGCATAAAAATTTTAGAATTGTTATAAATTAAATAATGAGGATTTCATGACATAAATTATCCAATGAATCAATGAATTCTTTTTCTTCCACTCCAGGGAATGTGTCTATTATGCCAATATCAAATCTTTCTTCTAACACATTTTTAAGGTTTCTAATATCAGTACAGAAAACCTCAAAATTATCTCCTGAAGCGATTGGACTAGTATTATTATGATTTTTTTTCAAAGTGGAATTATTTTTTAACTTATCTACCGAAAACCCATTAATCTCTAAATTTATCAGAGTCATATCCACTGCAGGAGGCCAGATATCATTAAAAACAACTTTTTTAGCGCCTGATTTTAGACAAACAATTCCTAATGTTCCAGGTCCACAAGTACTGTCTAAAATCTTAGGCAATTTGTATTTAGTTAAAATTCTTAATATTTTTTCTATTTTGGGAGATCTTGTTTGTGAAAATTCAATGTGAATATCCGTTTGTTTTTTATATATACATATATCTCCATAGGGGGATGGTAAAATATCACATCGCAAATCACAACCTGCTAATAATTCATATACATAAGGATCATAACTTGAATCTTTTAAACCAACTGGTTTTTTTGTATCTCCTTTTATAACACCTTTTATTTCCTTTATTTCTTTAATTATTCTATCAGCACAATTTTTTTCCATTTCATCGGTAATTATAATTAATGATTTTTCAGGGAGGAAAGGAACATAAGGAGTTGGATAACCAGGTGTTATTAGGGGAGTGGCAGCCTGTCTTAAGGTAGATTCTGGACTTTTAATTCCTTCATCCATCATTATCTTTAGTAAATGAGCCATAACAGTGTCCATATGACGTTTGCCGCAATTACATTTTCCAAAATTACTATTTATTTTTTCTAAATCGATCTGCTGCGACAATGGTTTAAACTTTTTAAATTTAGGGTCTACACATTGGGGACATGGACGGTAAAATGATTCTATATTTTCAAGAATCATGGAAGCATTTTTTATACAATCATTGCCACATTTGCACATAATTTCCATATGCTTAAATATCTGTTGTTCTATATAAATATATGAGCAATATGAAAGAAAAGCGAAAAGAAATACTTAAGGATCTTTTAGGAGAATTTGGGTCTTCAGAAGGTTCTGATGAGGATATTGAAGAGGAATTAGAAGAGGAATATGATCCTGAGAGAGAAAAAATAGAAGATATTCTTTTTGGGGGCGAAGAGGAAGATTCTAATATGGAAAAGGTAGTTAAAAGATCATCTGAGCCTACCAAGCGTATTAAAAAAATGACTGAGGATGTTAAAGCCGAAATTGTGGAAGAAGGCTTAATACCTAATTATAACGTCAGCGTTCCTAAATTTAGTGACAGAGAAAGAAAATTGTTAACTGAAATACGCGAAAAATTAGTAGAAGTGGCAGTATCTAAAGGAGAAGAATTTCGATTAGATGAAGAATCTTTCATTGGGGAAGTAAAAGAATTTCTCAGGTCTAAAGGTGTTAGAAATATAGATAAGCTTGCTTCACAAATTTCACAGGAAATGTTAGGATATGGTGAACTAGATCCAATGATCAAAGATGATGATCTTGAAGAAATAATGGTTATTGGTGTGAAAAGACCGGTTTTCGTTTATCATCGTAAAATAGGTATGATGGTTACTAACGTTTATTTTGAGGAAGATTCGGATATTAAGGCACTTATAGATCTTATAGCCCGTCAAGTTAACCGAAGAATTGATCAGCAAACACCAATTTTGGATGCAAGACTGCCTGACGGTTCCAGAGTAAATGCAACCATCCCTCCTGTTTCTGCTGATGGTTCAACATTAACTATACGTAAGTTCAGGAAAGATCCACTAACTGTAATTGATTTAATTAATTTTAAAACATTATCATCTCATTTAGCTGCATTTTTATGGGTTTGTGTAGATGGAATGGGTGTTAAACCCTGTAACGCCATTATTGCTGGAGGTACTGGTTCTGGAAAAACTACTACTTTAAATACAGTGGCAGCATTTATACCTCCAAGAGAACGAATAATTACTATTGAAGATACTTTAGAACTTCAATTACCCCATTTCCATGTTCTTCGTATGGAAACTCGTCCCCCTAACATAGAAGGGAAGGGAGAATTAGACATGGATACTTTGGTTAAAAATTCTCTAAGACAAAGACCGGATAGAGTAATTGTGGGAGAAGTAAGGGGAAAAGAAGCAGTTACCTTATTTACAGCCATAAACACAGGACACTCAGGATTTGGTACCCTTCACTCAAACACAGCTAGGGAAACAATTACACGTTTAACTAATTCTCCAATGAATGTTCCCCATATCATGATACCTGCTTTGGACTTTATCATAATGCAAAATAGAATGTATAGGTCTGAAGGTGGATCATTAAGGAGAATAACTGAAGTGGCGGAAGTAGTAGGAATGGAAGAAGGAAATGTTCAGTTAAACAGAATATTTGAATGGAATAATGTAGCGGATAAAGTTGAATATGTAGGTATTGCGAGTAACTCCTTAAGAGCCATAGCCGATCTTAGAGGTATCAGCATAACTGAAGTCGAAGAAGAAATAGAAAGAAGAAGACTTGTTTTGGAAGTCATGGCTGATAAAAATATGCGCTCCATTGATGAAGTAGGTAGATGTATACATCACTATTATAAGGATCCTGATGAAGTTTTAGAAAAGATCTTATGATTTTTTTGGTGAAATAATGGTTTTTAGTGGTCTTAAAAAAATTTTTGGTAAAATCGGAGGTGCCACTCTTAATTCTAGTAAAAAAGTGGGCGAGGGTGTGCAAACTCCTGTAGGAAAAATAAGTAAAATTCAACCGCGAAAAGCTTCTTCTAAAGTTATTAAAAGAATGAGAATGACTCCGGAAGAGATAGATGTATTTAAAGGTCTTATAGAAGAAGAATATAAGGGTAAAGAAGAAAAAAAGGAAGAAAAAATCGAAAAAGAAACTTTTGAAAAAGCTTCTCTAGAAGAAATCCTGAAAGAAGAAGAAAAAGAAGGTTTAGAACCTAAATTTATAATGGGTATTGGTTTAGTATCTTTTATTATTGTATTCGTGGCCATGGTAGCTTTAGGCTTTGGATTTACTATAGGGCTGGTATTCGGGTTAATAATTTTAATGATGTCCATTGTTTTAGTATTTTTACCAACATTGAGAAAAGGTGGTAGATCTGCAGAAGCATCAAGAGAACTGCCATACGCTTTGAGGCAAATGGCCACAGAGCTAAGGGCTGGTTTAGGGCTTCATGACAGTATGAGATCAGTTGCCATGTCCGGTTATGGTCCACTTTCTGAGGAATTTGCTAGAACACTGGAAGAGATAAAATATGGTGAAACAACAGAGAATGCACTCATAGATATGAGTACACGGATTGAATCCGATGGTCTAAAAAGAGCAGTTTATCAAATTACCAGGACATTAAATAGTGGTGGGGATTTAGCAAAGACTTTAAACGTTATAGCTGAGGATATTGCATATGAAATGAGGATGAAACTTAAGGATTATTCTCAGAAATTAAACTCATTTACCATGATTTATATGTTCGTGGCTATATTAGGTCCAGTTATATTATTAATTATGTTAATAGCAGCTGCAACTGTAATGGGGCCAGTAGTGCCTCCTATAATGCTTTTAATTATGTATCTATTCTTTTTCCCATTAATTGTAGGTTTCATGGCATTTATGATCAAAAGACTGGAACCGAAGTTATAAAATTTCTTAGCTTTTATTATCTTCTGATGTTAATATATGTAACATTTCATGATATTTCTCTTCTCCGAGGGCATGGATTAATTTGTGATGATATTTGTCATTTATAAAATGCAAAAGATTGTGGTAAGCAGATGCTCCTAATGCGTGTAATATCTCATGATAAGCTTCTTCCACAGTTAATTTAATATCTACATTTGTTCCATTGTCCCTTAAATGATTTAGAAGTTCAGCAGCTTTCGGTTGTTTTAAATGTGCTTTTTTAAGAATTTTTTGGTCGTTGAATACTTCATGTGTTGTGCCTTGTTTTATGATCTCTCCTTCATGCAAGACAAATACCTTAGATGCAAATTCTGTAACTACTTCTACGTCATGTGAAGAAATAATAATACTCATATTATTTTTATTTAGATCATACAGAATGTCCATAATTTGTTCAACACCCTTAGGATCTAACCCGGTTGTGGGTTCGTCCAGAACCATTATTCTTGGTTCCATTGCTAGTATTCCGGCGATGGCCACCCTCTTTTTTTGACCCCCGCTGAGGTGATGGGGTGCTTTTTTTCGGTAGCCCTCCATTCCCACCATATTTAATGATTTTTCAACCCTTTTTTCTACTTCTTCATCGGATAATCCTAGATTTATTGGTCCAAATGCCACGTCTTCTTCTACCGTGGGTGAGAAAAGTTGATCATCTGGGTTTTGGAATACCATACCCACTTTTTGTCTGATTTTTATGAGATTTTCTTTATTATAATTGATAGTTTCACCATCAATTTTGATTATTCCGGATGTTGGTTTTAGTATTCCGTTAAAATGGTAGAATAGAGTTGATTTACCGGCACCATTAGACCCGATAATGGCCGCTCTTTCACCTTCCAGTATTTGTAAATTAATATTTTTTATTGCAGAAGTTCCATCAGGATAAGAAAAGCTCATTTTTTCAGTTTGTATAACAGTTTTTCTCATTATATTTCCTCGGATAAACCTTCTATATCTTAAAACGCGAATATATTCAGTATTTGTAAGGATACTATAAGTACTATTGTGATACTAATAAATGCTAGATCTTTTTTGTCTAATTTGACTTTGGAACGATAAATTCGTGTGTTTTCCGAGTAACCCCTTGACATCATACTCAAATAAACAGTTTCACCTTGTTCAAACGCTCTTAGAAACATCATAGTAATAGTCTCCCCTACCTTTTTAAGTCTCCACTTATATGGGGTTTTTTTACTAAATATGTCGAAACATCGTGTAGCTTGAGCATTTAATATATTGGTTAATTGGTCATAGAAAAAAAACAAGTATCTAACGGTAAGATTTAATAGCATGGCCAATTGATGTGGAACTCCTAATCTCTGAGCAGATGATACTAGATCTTGCATTGATGTTGATGAAGATAAAAATACTATTGAAGTAACAGATACGGTTACTCTTAACAAAAGCAAGGCTCCAAAAAACAAGCCATAATCAGTAATGTGTAACCAACCAAACGGCCCCGTCCAAATAATATTACCTGGTTGAAAAAATGGTTGTATAAGTGCTATAAACCCTCCGAAAGGCAATATCAATGCTATGCGTTTTAAAGCGTATTTGGGGGTTACATTAGATAATGAGATTAAGATTAAAAGATATATTTCCATTATACCCAAAATTATAAGATTAGTACTGGAAACTGCGTATATAATAATTAACAATGCAGATATTAGTTTTATACGCCCATCTAAACTATTCATGAAGCTTTCTTTACCAGCTTCCCAATCAATTTGATTAAGACCTTCCATATTTATATCTCAGTCATTTTATTAAAAATATTTTATTAAAAAAGAAATGGAGCTTATAATAAGCTCCTGGTTGTTAATTTATTCGGATCCATTACCATTTTTTTTGCTGAATATTGCTCCGATTCCAAACATTACAAGTAGCACTACTATTGTCCCAATAATAAGGGCTAAAACGCCGCCCCATGGATTATCTTCCATTCCAGGAAGGGTATAATCTGGTAATGGGGACTCCAGTGCCGGTTCTGTCTCTGGTACTCCTAAACTTTCTGCTGTACTTTCTAAACCGTCAGGGCTGCTTGATGCCAAAAATGGAGCTAAAACAGCAATAATTAAGGCAATTACAAGTCCTCCAATTACAAGATTGCGATTTTTAGTATTCATTTTAATGCCTCCGGTTTTTTACTACGAACCCAATCAGCTAATAGGTCAGGTCGAGCACTATCAATACCTAAAATCACTACAACACTGATAACTCCTTCAATGACACCAATCACAGCGTGATATAGTCCCATGAAGATAATTCCTTCAACTAATGGGAAAGTTCCAGCTAATGCTAGTTCAATGGCACAAACTATAGATGCTATGAATATTGATGCCCACGCGGCAATAAAAATCCCAGGAACTCTTCCAATACCTTTAAGAGCTTTATAACCATAGAATCCAACAAAACCGCCTATTATTCCCATATTAACAATATTGGCTCCCATAACAGTAATTCCACCGTCACCAAATATCAATCCTTGAAGTATCAGTACTATTGACAAAACCAGAACTGCTGCCCAGGGACTGAAAAATACAATCGCTATTAATGCAGCTCCTACCATATGACCACTTGTTCCCCAAGGTATTGGAACATTCATTGCTTGTATAGCAAATATACCGGCTGCTAAAACAGCAAGGAGAGGTATATTTTTTTCGTCCAAGTTTTCTCGAGCCCATTTAAGAGAATATCCCAGTGCTATTAAGGCAATTATCCAATAAATCGCGCACTGCCATAATGGGATAAAACCATCTGGTATATGCATATTTAACCTCCTAATTTGTTTTTTGATTAAGGGATAATCAATGTATTACTTAAACTTAAAAAAAAGCATTAAAGTAATACTCTATCTCTTTTTAACCCTTAAAATTCTTTTATATAATATAATATAATATAAATGTTTTGTCAAGTATTACTTAATCCATTCTTTCCTTAAAAAAATATTAATAGAATAAGTTGCTAGTTTAATTAAATTTGATTTTAGTTATTATCAAATTGTATTTTTTATTCTAAAAGTAATACCAAAACTTTATATATACTTTTGTAGATAAGACGAATATCATTATAAATCATGAATAATTAATTGGTGATAATTGTGGCACCGAAACCTAAGAATTTTAGCGATGATTTCTGGAAAAATAAAGATATAAAAATATCAATAGGCAAAATAACTGAAGAAAAGGCCGATGAAGTAGTAATTGAAGGATCTGATTTAGAAATGGGTCCAACTCCAAAACCCGGAGTAACAGATTTAAGGTCATGGGATTTCAAACTTTTAGATAAATATGAACCATTTTACGCTCCATTTTGTGACATGTGCTGTCTTTGTACCTTTGGTAAGTGCGATTTACTGGGTAAAAAAGGAGCTTGTGGAATAAATATAGAAGCTCAACAAGCAAGAATAGTTTTACTTGCATGTTGTATTGGAACCGCTGCACATGCAGGTCATTCTAGACATATGATGGAGTATCTGATTGAAAAATTTGGTAAAGATTACCCCATAGATTTAGGCATGAATATTGACATTGAAGCTCCTATAATGCGAACAGTTATAGGTAAAAAACCTGAGAATCTAGGTGATCTAGAAGAAGCCATGGATTATGTAGAAGAACAGATGTCTCATTTATTATCAGCATGTCATACTGGACAAGAAGGAAGTAATATAGATTTTGAATCTAAAGCATTACATGCTGGAATGATGGATGACTTAGCCAGAGAAATAGGTGACATTGCTCAAATAGTAACTCTTAACATGCCTAAAGGAGATGGTGATGCACCCCTTATAGAAATGGGGTTAGGGACCATCGATTCTGAAAAACCTGTTATTTTATGTATTGGCCATAATGTGACTCCTGGTGCTGGAATAATGGATTATATTGAAGATAATGCACTTAATGATGAATTAGAGGTTTGTGGTATATGTTGTGCTGCAATAGATATTTCTAGACGTGATGATAGGGCAAAAGTTGTTGGTCCTCTTTCAAAACAGTTAAAATTTATAAGAAGCGGCGTTGCAGATGTTATAATTGTAGATGAACAATGTATAAGGACAGATGTTTTAGAAGAGGCTAAAAAGAATAATGCAGTAGTAATTGCAACCACAGATAAAATGTGTTTAGGACTACCTGATAAAACTGATGAATATTCCGATAAAATTGTTAACCAGCTTTTAAATAGGGAAATAGAAGGAGCTTTAATCCAGGATCCAGATAAAGTCGGTGAGGTATCTGTAAAAGTTGCCATGCAAAATTCAAAGGAACGAGCAAATCTTAAGAAACTTCCTGATATTGATGAAATTAAAGAAATGGCTGAAACTTGTACTGAATGTGGCTGGTGCAACCGGGTATGTCCCAACAGCCATGATATGATGGGCGCAGTAGTAGCTGCGGGTAAAGGAGATTTCTCTAAATTCTTAGATTTATATGAATATGATGTATGTTACACTTGTGGTAGATGTGAACAGGAGTGTGAAAGAGAACTTCCATTAATATCCATGCTCACCAAAATAGGGGAACATACAGTTAAAGATCAGAAGTTCTTCATGAGGGCAGGAAGAGGTCCTGTACAAGACGTTGAAATAAGAAAAGTGGGAGCACCTTTAGTTTTAGGTGAAATACCTGGCGTAATAGCATTTGTAGGTTGTTCTAACTATCCCGAAGGTGGAATCGATGTTGCTAGGATGGCTGAAGAATTCCTGGAAAGAAATTATATAGTGGTGGCAACTGGATGTGGAGCAATGTCCATTGGAGAATATCGTGATGAGGAAGGAAAAACACTATACGAAAAATACAGTGGAGATTTTGATGCTAAAGGATTGGTAAATATAGGATCTTGTGTTTCCAATGCCCACATTTCAGGAGCATGCATAAAAATTGCCAATATTTTTGCTAAAAAACCGTTAGAAGGTAATTTTGAAGAAATATCAGATTACATACTTAACAGAGTGGGTGCTTGTGGAGTTGCTTGGGGTGCTTATTCCCAAAAAGCAGCAGCAATAGCTACTGGAATAAATAGATGGGGTATCCCTGTAGTAATTGGACCTCATGGCTCAAAATATCGTAGATTATTCTTAGGACGTATAGATAAACAGGAAAAATGGGATATAACTGATTTAAGGACAGGAGAAGTAATGAGAGGTGAACCTGCACCTGAGCATTTACTTTACGCTGCAGAAACAAGAGAAGAAGCAACGGTAATGACGGCCAAGTTATGTATCAGACCTAATGACACTTTTAAGGGTCGAAAACTTAAATTAAATCATTATATTGACTTACACAAGAAATATTTCGGTGTAATGCCGTCTGATATACATTTATTTGTTAGAAATGAAAAGGACATTCCTATTACGTATAAAAAGGACGTAAAAGAAATTTTAGATGAAAAAGGGTGGGAACCAAGAAAAATACCTCAGGAACCCTCTCTATTAGATTCGAAAGTTAAAGGTGATTAAATGAGTGGAGAACGTGTAATACCATATCAACCTACAGTTATAGCTGGAACTAAACAAGGTTTATTGGCCACTCCAAAAATAGCAAAGATGATGCTTAAAAAGGCTAAACGCCCTTTAATGGTGATAGGTCCCCTTGCCGTAAATGATCCTATCATGACATTATCTGCTGAAATAGCAGAAAAATGGGATATACCTATTGTAACTACAGCTGATGCTTTTAAAACATTTAATGATAAAGGAATTGAAACAACATCCTATGGTGTTGTGGAAATTGTAAATCTTTTAAAAGATCCGGATTGGAAAGGTATTAAAGGGGAGGGGCAGCATGATCTGGTGATATTCATAGGAGTTATTTACTATATTGGCTCACAAGGTCTTTCATCACTTAAACACTTTGCTCCTCACCTTAAAACTCTTACTATTTGTAAATATTTCCATTCAAATGCTGATGCATCATTCCCTAACATGAAGGATGATGAATGGTTCAAATATCTAGAAAAACTAAAAACAGATTGATCACGGAGGAATTTTATGTTTGAAGATATACCTGTCGATGTTAGTCCTATGTATGAGGGAGAGAGGATAAGGGCAGCAAATATGTTTGTTGAACTTGCCGGCCCAAAATCCGTAGGCGCAGAATTAGTTCAAGTAGAAGACAACGTAGAAGATGGTAAAATAGAAATTATAGGCCCTGAATTATCAGAAATGACCCAAGGCGAAATTTATCCATTTGGAATACTTATTGAAATTCAGGGAGAAACTTTAGAAAAGGAATTAGAAGGGGTAATTGAGCGGAGAACTCACGAACTTTGTAATTATGTAAAAGGCTTTATGCATCTTAACCAGAGGGACCAAATATGGTGCAGAGTTAGTACAGAGGCCCATGATTCAGGTTTCAAGTTTGAACATCTTGCTAAGACACTTTCAACATTATTTAAGGAAGAATTTCCCATAATAGAATCAATAGGAGTTACTATTCTAACTGATAAGGAAAAAGTAGAAGATTTCCTTGAAAAAGCAAAGGATCAATATGACGCAAGAGACTCTAGAGCCCGCGAATTAACTGACGAGGATGTTGATGTATTTTATGGTTGTGTAATGTGCCAATCTTTTGCACCTACTCACGTCTGTGTTGTAACTCCCGACAGAACTGCCCTTTGTGGCGCTATTAATTGGTTTGATTGTCGAGCAGCAGCAAAAATGGATCCAGAAGGTCCAATATTTGAGATAGATAAAGGTGAAGTTTTAGATAATGTTAAAGGTGAATATGATAATGTAAATGCAATAGTATCCGAAAAATCTCAAGGAACTGTTGATAAAGTATATTTACATAGTGTTTTTGAATTCCCACATACTTCTTGCGGATGTTTCGAAGCAGTAGCATTTTACATACCAGAACTGGACGGTATAGGTATAGTTGACCGTGATTTTAAAGGTGAAACTCCTTTAGGAATACCATTCTCAGCAATGGCTGGTCAATGTTCGGGTGGTAAACAGGTTGAAGGATTCACAGGTCTTAGTTTAGAATATATGCGTTCTCCTAAATTTTTACAGGCTGACGGCGGATTTTCTAGAATTATTTGGTTACCAAAAGAAATTAAAGATTCTGTTATAGATTTCATACCTGAAGAATTAAAAGACAAAATCCCTACTGAGGAAGATGCAACTAGCATTAAAGAAATAAGAAAATTCTTAAGAGAAGCAGAACATCCAGTTATGGACAGATTAAAAGAGGCCAAAGCTGTTAAAGCAGAACAAGAGGCTGAAACTGAAATGGAAGCTCCAGAAGAAATGGATGTTTCAGAATTTGAAGAAGCACCTATGATGCAAGTAGGATATGCTCCTGAATTAGCTTTACCTGCTTCAGGTGGAGTTAAAATAATATTTAAAAACGCTAAAATTTATGCTGAAAAGGTAATTATCAAGAAGAAAAAATAATTATGTATTATCTTTTTTTATTTATCAAATAATCTGATAATAAGTTGATTTAACGGTGTTATTAGTGATAATCGCAGTAAGTGGTAAAGGAGGAACAGGGAAAACTTTGGTGGCATCTACCTTAGTTAAAATTTTATCTAAATCAGGTAAAGATTTGTTGGCCATAGATGCTGATCCTGATTCTAACTTACCTGAAGCTTTAGGTGTTGATGTTGAAAAAACAGTTGGAGACATCAGAGAAGAGCTTAAAGAAGATACAGCTAAAGGTAAAATACCAAAAACTATGAATAAGTGGGATATTCTGGATTATAAAATTATGGAATCAGTGGTTGAAACACCAGATTTTGATTTGTTAGTGATGGGTAGACCAGAAGGGAGCGGATGTTATTGTGCAGTTAATAATATGCTTAGAAAAATAATTGAAACCCTTTCTTCAAACTATGAAATCATAGTAATTGACACTGAAGCTGGTTTAGAACATTTAAGCAGAAGAACTACTCAGAATGTAGACATTATGTTAGTCGTCACGGATAAATCAAAAAGAGGAATTTTAACCGCCCAAAGAATTGGCGATTTATCTCATGAGTTGGATATTAATTTCAAAGAGATGTTTCTTATTTTAAATAGAGTTAGTTCAAAAAATGAGGAAGAAATGCGGAAAAAAGTTGATAAGATAAATTTAGAACTCATTGGGATAATACACGAAGATGAAGATGTATCAAATTATGATATGGAAGGAATACCATTAATAGATCTTCCAAATGATTCTACCACGGTTATGGCCGTATCAAAGATTGTAAAAAAGATAATGGATTTAAAGTAAGGATGTGGGTATATGGATAAAATGACACAGCTTCTTAAATTACTTGAAAATACAGATTCTATCGAAATAAATGAATTTAGAATGGATTTTGAGGAATTAGAGCTATATTTAATGCCGGCTGTACAACAAGCCGTTCAAAAAACTTTAGAAAAACAAAAAGGTATAACTAAGGAAGTATTGGGTATGGAGGAATTTGTACCTCCTATAAAGGAATACCCTGGTGAAGTGGCCGAAGTCCAACTGGGAGCAGGTACAAGAAAGCCTGTTTATTTAGGTGGACAAACCGCGCTTTATAGATTTGAAGAACCACAACCTAACCCACCTGTTGTTACTTTTGATGTTTTTGATATCCCAATGCCGGGTCTTCCCAGGCCAATAAGAGAACACTTTAGTGATGTTATGGATCATCCCGGTGAATGGGCCAGAAAGGCAGTTAAAGACTTTGGTGCAAACATGGTTACCATACATTTGATAGGTACTGGTCCAAAAGTCATGGATAAATCTCCAAGAGAAGCTGCAGCAGATATTGAGGAGGTATTACAAGCCGTTGATGTACCTTTAGTAATTGGGGCATCAGGAGATCCTAAAAAGGATCCTTTAGTGTTAGAAAAAGCTGCAGAAGCTGCTGACGGTGAAAGATGTTTACTTGCATCGGCAAACCTCGATCTGGATTATAAAAAGGTTGCAAAAGCTGCAGTTGATCACAATCATGCTGTCCTGTCCTGGGCCATAACTGATGTGAATATGCAAAAAACACTAAATAGGTATTTAATGAAAGAAGGCCTAACACAGAACGATATAGTAATGGATCCAACCACTTGTGCCTTAGGTTATGGAATTGAATTCTCCATAGATGTTATAACCAGAACCCGGCTTGCTGCACTAAAAGGAGATGCTGATCTTCAAATGCCAATGTCTTCTGGTACAACCAATGCATGGGGTTCTCGTGAAGCATGGATGAAAAAGGATGAATGGGGACCAACAGATTACAGGGGACCTATCTGGGA
Organism: Methanomicrobiales archaeon; assembly: GCA_049975245.1. Taxonomy (GTDB): domain Archaea; phylum Methanobacteriota; class Methanobacteria; order Methanobacteriales; family Methanobacteriaceae; genus UBA117. The sequence continues at coordinate 29,142 of JBNGDB010000013.1, read as the reverse complement.
AATTATCACTGGCCTAACCATGATGCTTTGTGGAGTGGACATATTTATGATGCTGCACCCATCATCGGTTCAAATGCTTAAAGAAATTGGTGAAACATTCACTAAAGAATATATGACAACAGATTTACCTGATAATTCAGACTGGATAACCCAGCTGGAAGGATAGGAGTTAAGGAGGTTTTAAATTGCGTGCAACTGCGATGGATATATACAGGTTACTTCCTAAGTCAAACTGTGCAAAATGTGGAGAAGCATCATGCATGGCTTTTGCCACCAAACTATCTGAAAAAGAGATTGATTTAAGTTTATGTACACAACTAACCGATAAAGAAATGGAAAAACTTGAAGATTTATTAGCTCCTGCAGTAAGGGAGATAATTATTGGTAAGGAAAATAAAGCAACAACAATCGGTGGGGATGAAGTACTATACCGATATGAATTAACTTATTATAATCCAACATCACTGGTAGTTGATATTAGTGACGATGTAGGAGAAGATGAATTAAAAAATAGGATTAAAGTCATTGAAGAATCTGAATTTGAAAGAACTGGAGAGTTGTTAACATTAGATGCTATTGCTTTAAGAAACAAATCCGGAGACAAGGATAAATTTACTGAGGCAGCTAAAGTACTTAAAACTTCTAAACTTCCTATTATACTCTGTTCATATGATCCTGAATCTATGAAATCTGCCTTGGAAATTGTTGGAGATGAAAGACCCCTCATATATGCTGCAACAGAATATAACATAGAAGACATGTCTGATTTAGCAATAGAATACGATTGTCCCATTACATTATCAGTTCCTAATGACCTGGAAAAAATGAAGGAATTAGTTAGAATACTGCGGTCCAAAGGAATAAAAGATATTGTGTTGGATCCAGGTACATTTATAGAAGAAGGAATAGGCGACACTCTAGATGATTTTGTTATGATAAGACGACTAGCTGTAGAAGAAAAAGATCCAGATTTTAGATTCCCTATTTTAGGAATTCCTGCTGTAACATGGTTATCTGATGATGAAGATGAAGTTCAAAAAGCCATGAAAGAGGCCACAATCTCAGCTACTCTTATGAATAAGTATGCTGACATGTTAATTCTGCACGGAACAAATATTTGGGAGTTGATACCTATCTTAACTCTAAGACAGGGATTATACACTGACCCTAGAAAACCGCAGGCTGTAGATGCTGGTTTATATGAATTTGGTGAAGTTGATGAGAATTCACCTGTGCTTATGACTACCAATTTCGCACTTACTTACTACACTGTGGAAGGAGATTTAAAATCAGGAAAAGCAAATTGTTATCTTTTAGTATTAGATACTGAAGGTAGAGCAGTTGACGTTTCTTTAGCCGGAAATCAATTAAACGGCGAGTCTGTAGCAGATTTAATAAAGGAATCAGCTATTGAAGATAAAGTTAAAACAAGAAAACTCATAATACCTGGTCTAGCAGCTCCAGTTAGTGGAGAAATTGAAGACGAAACTGGCTGGGAAGTTGCTGTTGGCCCTAGAGATTCTTCAGCCGTTCCAGATTACTTAACCGAGAATTTATAGGTGATTTTAGTGAAGACTTTAATGGTTATAGATCCAAAAATGTGCAGTGAATGTGAAGACTGTATAAACGCATGCGAAAAAGAACATGGACTTTCTAGAGCTAAAAAAAGCTCTACAGCACCTATGTTTTGTTTACAGTGTCACCCCGAAAAGGCTCCATGTGCTAGAATTTGCCCTACTGGCGCTATTTATGAGGAAAATGGAACTTTAATGGTTGATGAAGATTCATGCATACTCTGTAGACTTTGTATGATTGCTTGTCCCATTGGAATATTAGTAATTGACCATGAAAAGAAAGCGGTCCAAAAATGTACATTGTGCATGGATTCAGATAAACTAATTCCAGCTTGCGTAGAAGCCTGCAAAGATAATGTTCTTAAAATCTTCTCTGTTGAAGATTTAGAAGAACTTAAAAAAGATGTTAAATTTACTGATGTCTTAAATGAGGCTATGAAGTCCTATAAAGAAAAGATATAATTTGGATGTAATTTTTAGAAATTAATAAATAAATTTTATTCAGTTTTTATCTAATTCGGGTCATTTTAATTTTTTCCCTTCTTTTTTTTTAAACCTATTTTTGTAAGAAATTAGTCAGGGATCCCAATTTTTACATATTAAAAAATTTAATCAATCAAGTGAAAGCTATCAATAATAGTCTCAATGGATTTGGTGTTATCATCAAATTCTTCAATGTATCCTGAGAACATTAAATAATATAATGAATCTTCTTTTCTAAAGGCCACTACTTTAATTTTCTTGGTATGTTCAACATTCAAATTTTCAATAACCAATTCAATTCCGTGTTGTTCATTTACTATTATCTCCGATTCTGATATTATTTGAGCATTTTGACTTAAAAAAACATCTTTTACTAGATCAGCAAATTCCTGAACACTTATATCTTCCATATCAAATTTTTTGTTAACTGAGAAGGTTACATGATTATGTTTTAATATCCCGTTAACTATCTTTCCAGAGCTATTTCCTTGTTCTAATATCCAAGAATTAGAATAATTAAATGATACTTCCTCATCATCGTAATAATTTAATTCTGAAATCTTTCCCAATCTTTCTAATGCTTTATTAGCTTTTCTTCTCACATAAATATATTTTTCGTTCAAAGCGTTATTTAGGGGTTCTACTGCACGTTCATCACCTAATCTCCCTAAAGCCTCTGCAGATCTACCCCTTACATATCTGTTTCGCTCTATTTTATCTTTATTTTTTAGTGCGGCAATAAGAGGTTTGACAGCTCTACGATCTCCTATTTTACCTAATGCTTCAGCCACTATGGCCTGCACTCGCCAATCTTCATCATTAAATGCTTTAAGTAAAGGTTCAATGGCTAAATTTTTCATTTTTTCCAGAGCTTGGATTGCTCTTCTTTTAACATCAGAATCTTCATCATTCAAGGCATGCATCAATGGTTTAAGTGCTCTTTCATCACCTATTTTCCCGAGAGCAGTTACTGCACATTTTCGAACAGGCCATTCTTTGTCTTTTATGGCTTTGATAAGTGGTTCAACTGCTCCATTATCTCCAATATTGCCAAGTGCAGCAGCAGCATGTTTCCTAACATCACTATTTTCATCTTCTAGGGTTTTTATTAAAGGTTTCACAGCTTTTTTATCCCCAATCCTACCTAGTGACCAGGCAGACTTCCATCTAACTTCTGCATCCCTGTCATTAAGGGCATTAATTAGAGGGTCTACAGCTTTTTTGTCGCCAATTCTACCTAGAGCTTCAGCGGCATATTCCCTTACTGCGTCTAAGATTATGTAACCAGATTGCCAATCTTCATAATTTAAAGTTTCTATGAGAGGTTGAACTGAGTTTTCATCCCCCACATATTTTAGGGCTCGGGCGGCCTCTTTTCTGATAATAAAGTCTTCATTTTTTAGAGCTTTTACTAGCCCGTCAATATTTTTTTCCTTTTTTAGTTTTTCTATGTCCGGTTTTATTTCACCATCTAAAATCAATTTAACCATTGCCTATAAATTTGCTAATTTTTTTAAAATTTCAGCTGGAGTTTATAAATCGTATATATTTTTTTATTTAATATAATAAGTTTATTTCTATTTCATATTACTATAATAACACTGATTACCCTTCTATATCATTATTAAATTTATTATTTCATTTTTTTTATTATAATAGTGAAATATATTACTGCCGAAAATATTATATAGAAAATAACTAAAAGGTCTAAAATCCCAGTTTCTACGCCAATTATACTATAACTTAAAATTATGGCATATAAAGCTACGTAGAAAGAGTCTTTGGTTTTTTGGAGAATTTTGTATCCTAAACCAATTATTAAACCTAAAAATCCCATACCTATAGTTACTCCTATTGTTCCAAAATCTATCAACATAGGACCTATTAGTGTGGGTGTAATGGTAACACCACTTCTCCATGCAATTAATCGTCCAACTATTGTTCGTGGTCCTTCACCGGGTCCAGGAAGAATACTTAATGATAGATTACCATGCATAAAACCAGAAAATCCTGAAATATTATTTAGTAAATTTAAAACATTTAAAGTGAAAGCAGCACGATTCCTTAAAAAATCAAATGGGCTCAAATATGCTAATGCATATTCTTCCACAGATCGAAAGTAACCTAAAACCAGTACCACTGACAAAGCCAATAGAAAACCTAATATAATTTCCCAAACTTGAAACAGACGAGTGTAATAACCCATAATAACTACTATTAGTATTAATGCAACCAAAGGAGTCCTATACCCTAGGCTAAGTAATAAAAGCAAACTAATTGCAGATAAAAAGATAAATCTAAATTTTGCAGAGGATTTAGATATTAAACCCTTCTGCATTTCTTTTAATATATGGGAACCCATGAAAGCAACAGCAGGTATGCTTAAGAAGATAGGCAAGGTCAATTTAGGGTCAAGAACATATCTTAATTTAGGTTCCAATATAGGTAAGCCGCCCAAGGTTATTATATTTAAATAAAAGAATATAAAACTTATTAAAAATAGTAATATTCCTAATGAATAAATTTTTCTAGAATCAAAGATAAAATAATCTCTTTTATTATTTATTAAGTATTTAGGCACTATCATTGAAAAAATAAAAAATGCAATAAAGCCTATTAAGATATTTAATTGTAAATTTTGTGATAATGGTATGCTGGCTAAAATCATTAAAAGTGCGAAGGCAACAACTATTATCAGCGGTGAGAATATATGGTTTTTAAGAATGTAACTGTGATTTAAGAATGATAGGAAATTGTCTCTGGGATAAATTTTCCTTAAAAAACTGTTTAACCACATATTTTCGATGTATAAAAATAATTTAAGCAAAATAGTATAAATTAAGCTACTTTGTATAATATATTTTATTTTGTCCGCTATATTGGTGGATAAATTGTAAATGGAACTCATTTAATCCTCATAAAACTAAAATTTGTTAATTGGGTAATCTCACAATTTTTTTTATTTTATACTCATTTTTCAATTTTTCCAAAGTATCATCACTAACATTAAAAATTCTAATGGTAATATAACTGGAAACACCATCTAAATCACCAATAACCTCATCAATAATTTTTAGATCTGTTGAATTTGCCCAAGTTAGGTTAAGGATATCATTATTATCTGCAGTAGATACTGGTGAATAATTCTCTCTTAAATATAATTCGTTATCCAATTTTTGTAATAAACTACTTTCTTGAGGTGTTACAGTTAAATAGGCACTTATACGATATTCTTCAGGTATATCAAAAATTAACTCATTAACACTGGTTATATTAATAGGTTCTAAAATCACATCTACAGTATTATTTTCATATCCCACAACTTCTAAAGTGATGGATTCAAAATAAAAATCAGCAAACCTGTTTTGATAATTACTGGCGAGAATTTTACTACCATTAACATTTAAAAGCATTTCTTTTTCATTACTCCACAATACTTCACCATAAATTGTCTCTTTTTTACCATCTATGGAATTATATCCTGATAATCGGGAATAAACTATTTTACCAGACCCGTAAAGATCCTGAAACTTTAAATTAGCTTTTTCCATTTCCATACTGTCAAATGTATATTTCTGAATATTATATTGAGAATCAGCAGTATTGTAAAAAGCCATAATAATTGCTGAAAAAACAATTACAATAATAATTAAATCTAAATACGTAAATTTCCCCAGAATTTTTTTCATAAATTTCATCCTTTACTATTCAATAAAAATATTCAGTTATTAATTAAATGTGATACTTTGATGCTTTATATTCTAATATAAATTAATCATATTATGATTCTAACTAATTTGTGTAAATAAATTTCATCTAATTTTTACATAGGGTTAATATTTAATTTTATTAGAGAAGTTCTTTTAATATATGTAAAAGTTGGGGATAATCTTTTGCTAGTTTTAACATGGATAGTTTGGAAAGTGAACCTATGTCTTTTCCTTGCCCGAACTTTATTAAAGCATTTAGATCATCATCACTCATACTGTCCAGCGCTTTCCGGTACTTTAGAGATCTTTTTATGTTACTTCCTATTTCTTTCATCCATAGTTTCTCATATTTCTCTAAAAAAGTAGAAGATGTATTTTCATTATGAATTGCTTCTGCTGCTACTTCACCTGCTATCTTGGCACAAACTGCCGTAATATGGATCCCGCCTCCAGTTATAGGGTCTACTTGATGGGCTGCATCACCAACAACTAGCAAACCATCATTAAAAGTTTTGGAAATAGGGCCCGATACTGGAACTCCCCCTATATTCATTTCAACTGGTGTAGCATTAAGATTTGATACAAATTTATTTAGATAATGGTGAGCGGGTTTCCCGGGGCTTCTTATACCTAATCCTACGTTGGCAACACCATCACCCTTGGGAAAAATCCATACATATCCTCCAGGCGCAATTTTTTGGCCAAAATAGAATTTTAAATAATTTGGATCAATATCCAATCCTACCATTTCGTACTGGGCACATGAACATATGTCATAGGGTTTGCAAGTTGTGTTTAGTCCTGCTTTTTTAGCAATCTGGGACTCTAAACCATCAGCTGCAATTACTAAATCTGCATTAATTTCTATAGTTTTTCCAAGATGTTTGGCAATTACTCCTTGGACTTTTTTATCTTTAATTATAAGATCTTTAGCCTGGGTTTTTAACATAATCTCGGTTCCAGATTTAGCAGATTCGATTGCTAATTCCTTATCGAATATTTTTCTTTCTAAAATTAGACCCTCGGCTACCGGTCCTTTCAATTTCGCAGCATTTCCATCGGGCGAATAAAGATCTGCGCCATAAATTTTTGTACAAAGATATTTTTTTGATGGTTTAATTCCTAAAGTTTTAAATGTTCCATAACTGGTGGCCCCTGCACATTGCACAGGAGTTCCGATTTCTTGTCTTTTTTCTATCATTAATACATCTAAATCATTATTTGATGCATATAATGAAGATATTGAACCTGCAACACGTCCTCCAACTACTACAACATCATATCTCATGATATTCTCCTATTTATTACTTAACGCTCCTAAAGGACATACTATGGTGCAGTTATTGCATTTTTTACAATGTTTTTCTATTTTTAGATAATTTTCAAGAATTAAGAGAACATTATTTGGACATACACTTACACAAGCTCCACAGCTTCCACATTTTTCCCTATCAACTTGCATTAAACCACATGTAACGAATTTAATTATTATAATTTTATTATAATATATTTTTTAATAATAATATTTATTTTAGATAATTATTTGATAATAAATTTTTAATTTGAAATAAATTTATTTATAACTAGTTCTTTTTATTAGTTTACAACTTAAATTTAAGTGGTATTAAATGAAATGTAATTTAATATATGGTGCTGATTAATTTGTATATATTAATATTTTTTCAGTGAACCGTTAACTTAATATATAACCTCTAACAATTTCTAACAAGTTTGTCATATGCAGGGGTGCCCGAGCTGGCCAAAGGGGGTGGACTTAAGATCCTCTGGCGTAGGCCTACGTGGGTTCGAATCCCATCCCCTGCACTTTTATTATTTCAACTATTATCATTAGTTTTAAATATTATAATTATTAATATTCATAAGAAGGTTATAGCCTCAGTGGCTCAGGCGGTAGAGCGATGCCTTGGTAAGGCATAGGTCGGGGGTTCGAATCCCCCCTGAGGCTTTTTTTATCTATTTGAGTCTAGAATTATATTATTAGGTTTAAAATTTTTAGTAATTTTATTGTTCTAAAATTTTGTTTTAACAATTTTAAAACATTTTTTAGCTTAATTATATTTATTAAAAGGGGAAAAATTGTAAATAAGATATCAATTGTATATTTTTCTGAAGTGATAAAATGTCAAAGTCATTAGATATAGTAATGGCCGGTGTTATATCTGGTATAGTGGCCTTTACCACATCAAAAATTGGAATAGGAGGTACTGTTATAGGTGCAGTATTAGGTGCTATGCTATATCAGGTAATGTCCCATTTCATACGAGAACCACTGGAGAATATTAATACTCAGAAAATTGAGACACGTATTGTTTACATATTTCCACTGTTAATTATACTGGTAATTGAATTCTTATACCTTTTATCCCCCATATTTTGGGAACCTCAAAAGATTATAGAATTTTTACAGGGTGCAACCGGATGGAATCTATTCAGATCCATCGGTCTGGGACTTATACTGATGGGATTATATCCCATAATAATGCCTGAGAATATTAAGCGGAAATATGGATTTATACTGATTTTCGTAGGAGCAATCAAACTGTTAAATGGATTTATAGATGTTAACTCCAAAATCGTGGATATATATGATGATTTATTCTACGAATTTGGTGCTATAATATCCATAATAGTTATCTTAGCACTTCTATATGTGATCTTCTCTATCTCTAAAGAATCTATTACCCTTATACATAAAGACGATCAAAATATTAATGAAAGTGAAAATAATGAGCAAAAAAGCTAGAAATACAACACTAAAGGCAGTTTTGGATGTTATTCTTTATGATAATCCTTCAACCCAGGATGAAATAGCTGAAAAACTGGGTATTACTAGAAGGTATGTTACAAAGTTACTTCAACCTCTAATTAAAGAGAACGTGGTAAGAAGAGCTTATATTTTAGATTTAAAAAAATTCGAAGAATTTTCCGACATGTTTGATGAAGAAAAAACTTCAAGAGAACATGCGGGAACTTTTATCATAAAAGATTTGTTAAAAGATATGGCTTCCCTCGTATGTCGAGAATTGGATCTATCATTTGAAGCTCTTACCAAACATGATAAGGATCTGGCTAATGAAGCTCTGAAAATGGATTATACCACAAATAAAATGCATGAAAAGGTAAGATCTTCTGTTGACACGGCAATCTCTATAAATCCTTACTATGAATTCAGTAAAACCACAATCTTTGGAGAAATTGCTTATGATTTAGAACGTATAGCTGATTATTCTGGTCATATTGCAAATTTTACATTAAAAGAATCATATGAAATTGATGAAGAGATGATGCTTCTTTTAGAAGAAATGTTTAAACGTTCCAAAAATATGGTGAAATCTTCCATGGATGCATTTTTAAACGAAAAGTTGGAATTAAAGGACAGTATAATGGAATCTGAGGAAAAAATTCATAAATTACAAAAAAAATCCTTGAACTGCATAGCTACCCAAATGGCAGAGGTTCCTTTTGAGGATAAAGATAGATCAACATATTACATATCATTATCTCGGGTAGTGAAAGCATTTGAAAGAATTGCCGATATATCCATCGAAATTATCGATACTAGTGAAGAGTTTTATTACAATGTACCTCGAAGTACAACTCCTGAACGATTCAGAAGGCGTAAAAAGAAATATAACCTATAATTTTTTATTTAATTAACTAATTTTAAATATTTAAATTAAAAAAAAAATAAATTTTAAAATAATAAAAAAGATTATTAAAGTTTTTTAGATCTAATTAATCTTTTTTTTCTTTTTCCATAATTTCTTTTATTTTCTTATCTTCCCACTCTTTACTGAAGATACCTTTCTGGACAAATACCGAGAAAGCATGCCATACCAAACCTATACCCCAAAATATGCTTATCCAGTAGAACCACCACGCTCCGGGGCTGGTTAAAAAGTTTATGATAATCAACATGGCATTTACAATAATATAAATAATAAAATGATTATAAAAATCTCTTATATCATGCGCTCTTTTTTTAGCCCTTTCATAACTCTCATCAACCATATTAATCCTCCCATGTTTTGTTAAGAATATTTATTTCCATATAGCATATGAATTTAATTGTTAAATATTATTTTCAAAAATTAATTAAATATTTTTTTAAATTTTTAATTTAAATAGCTTACTGATATTAGGTCGCAATTTACAATCCATGCTGCAGCTTTTGTTCCAGGAGGGTGACATGTTACTAATATCAATTTTGGAGGTCCGTTTTTGGGGAATTTAATTGGATTATATCTATAGTCCCATTTAATATTCCCATTTGATACAACCTGGTAGGTGTAACGTTTTAAGGTAAGATAATCATCAATTATAACTAAATCTCCAGGTTGGAGTTGATCGATATTCCTAAATGGTGCAGAAAAAAGAGTCCTATGTCCTAATAAACCACTGGTACCATTTTTTCCAGGATAAACACTTTCATTATAATGGTAAACCGATCCATATCCATTAACAGTATCTGATCTTATATTCCAATTATAATTAAGGGGAGGAATATGAACTTGAGCCCAAATTAGTTCGTCACGGGATTCTCTGTCTATATTATTAATATTTTTTATATTAAAACTGTTCAAAATAGTTTCTAATGATTTATTTCGTTTAATATCTTTTAAATAATCACCAATAAGAAAATAATATTCATTGTCACTTTTGGATGAGTTTAAGGAATAATCAGCGATTATGCTAAAGAAAAATCCTTTTTCTTCAACCCAATATTCTACTAATCTTTTAGATTGATTTTTATCTTCATATATTACTTCGATTCCATTTTTTCCAGATATTTCTACGGTTTTATTAGAAATAAGATATAAATTTTTGGTATTATTATTTTTTAATCTATTTAAATGTGTTTCATAGCTGTAATTGGAGGGTATTATTTGTTTATTCACAGTTACGTTAATTTGTAATTCATTATCATAAAAAGAGACTATATTGTTGTTTTTATTATTTTCAGAAATTTCCCAATTTTTAGGGTAATTTAAGTTAATTTCTGAATTTGAAAAAGTTTCCAATCCACCAAAATGATTATAAGTTAATATTAATGTACTTATACCCACTAATACGAGTATAACTGGTATTATCTTTTTATTCATGGAGGTCACTGAATATTTTAATCTAAAATAATAAAATACATTCTATTAAATACTATTTAACAATAATATAATCTTTTTAAATATTAGTTTTACTATAAAATGGCTAATAAAATAAGATGAGTAATAACTATTTTGAAATTTATTATTAGTAATTAAAATACCTTTTTTCTGCAAATAAATTATATTAATCATTTAATTTACAATATATGATTATTTTCTTGGCCATCAAAGTATATTTCATCTAAATCAAAAAATTTTCTAAATGGTTTTTCTCTGCTAACTTCTTCATTTATATGGGCTATAATCCCTGGTAATCTGCCGATCATGAACATACCGCTGCCTATCTTCCAATCAAATCCTAAATCGGATAATATGGCTGCATTAGCCCCATCTATATTCATCTGAATTCCTTTGAGATCTAAAAGAATATTTTCTATGCTTGATGCTAATTGGTAGTGTTTACCTATAAAATCATATTTGATTACTTGTTTCATTAGGCTGGATGCGCGGGGATCACAATTGTGATATCGATGTCCAAAACCAGGTATTTTACAATTATTTTCCAAGTATCTGTTAACTAATTCCTGGGCAATATTTTCTATTTCACTAGATTTACAGTTTTGCAGATTTTCCTGAAGAAGTCTCATGGTTTTTTCAATTGCTCCAGCATGATTTTTTCCAAAGGCCAAAATACTTCCTGCTAGGCAAGCATGAATGGGGGAGCCTGCAGAAGCTATTAAACGCGCGGTTTGAGTACTGGGGGGAGTAACTCCATGGTCACAGAAAGATACTAGTACAGACTCTAGCATTTTTGACTCTTTGTATGTGGGTATCTTTCCTTTTATAAGTAAATAAACCATTTCAGGAAAAGATAGTTTTTCAATTAAATCTTCCTGTTTATAACCTCTGGTTATTAATTTGTTGGGTTCTACTTTTGTTATAGAGGTTTTCCACTTAGTATTTTTTGGTTTGAATATATCTTTTAGAACTTCTTCAGTTATCATAATGATGGCTAATATACGGTATTCTATATTTAAGTTTAACGCTTTTAGTGGATTAAAGAACACAAAATGTGTTATTAATTGATGTACTTAACAATTTTTCTATATTATAATTCACTAAATGTGATATTAAATACGCTAATAGTAACATTTAAATACTCTGATGTCAAGGTTAAGTTTGAGGTGATATAATGGACACCAAATGGATAATAGGAATAATAGTAGTAATAGTGATAATAATTGGTGCGGCCCTGGTACTTGGCGGCGGAAGCCAACAAAGTGGAGGGACAATCCAAATTGCAGGTTCTACCTCTGTACAACCTGTAGCAGAAAAATTAGCTGAAGTTTACACGCAATCTAACTCTGATGTTAAGATAAACGTTCAGGGCGGAGGTTCAAGTGTAGGTGTGAAAAGTGCCGCTGACGGTACAGCAGATATTGGTACATCTTCCAGAGAATTAAAAGACGATGAGAAAAATCAGGATTTAAAAACCTACCAGATTGGAAGAGACGGTATTGTTGTTGCAGTCAATAAAGAAAATCCTGTAAGTGATCTGACCTCAGATCAAATCAAAGATATCTTCAGTGGAAAAATTACCAACTGGAAAGAATTAGGCGGTCCTGACGCAACTATAAATGTAATTGCTAGGGAAGAAGGTTCAGGAACCAGAGATGCATTTGAAGAACTTGTAATGGGTAAAGATACCAAAGTTAAAAGTGATGCAATAATTCAAAGTTCAACTGAAGCAGTTAAACAATCAGTAGCACAAGATCCAAATGCCATAGGTTACATATCTTTAGCCCATATGAGCGACGATGTGAAAGCATTAAAAGTAGACGGAGTAGAACCTTCACAAGCAACAGTTCAAGACGGTACTTATAAAATAGCAAGACCTTTCCTCTTCATCACTAAAGGTGAGCCAACAGGCGCAGTAAAAGCATTCATTGATTGGGTATTAAGTGCTGAAGGACAGAAAGTTGTTGAAGGAGAAGGTATAGTACCTAACAAATAACAGAAAAATAAGTGGTTTAAACACCACTATTATTTTTTTAATACCCAATAACATGTATTTTTGTAATTAATCCCTAATAATAGTGAATTTTTTTCACAAATTATATGTTCAGTTTAATTTATCACGGCATAATTTAAATACTGGTAGATAAAAGTATTTCATGGTGATAAATGATGAACTGGAAATATATTATAGTCTTAGTAATCTTCATATTCATTATCGGGGCTTATATATGGGTCACATCTGAAAACCAATACCAGAGAATTGAAATTGCAGGTTCTACATCAGTTCAACCCGTAGCAGAGAAGTTAGCCAATAAATATATGGAAACTCATCCTGATGTAAGGATAAATGTTCAAGGTGGAGGTTCCAGTTTAGGAATCAGAAGTGCATCTCAAGGAATAGTTGATATTGGTATGAGTTCCAAAAACTTAGAATCTGACGAAAAAGAAGATTTAAAGGAATATTTAATTGGAAAAGAAGGCATTGTAATAGCAGTAAGTTTAAAAAACCCCATAAATGATCTGACAAAAGAACAGTTAAAAGACATTTTCAGTGGTAAAATCACCAATTGGAAAGAAGTAGGAGGACCTGATGCAGAAATCAACGTTATAACTAGAGAAGAAGGTTCTGGCACTAGGTCTGCTTTTGAAGAGATTGTAATGGATGATGTTGAAATAAGAAAGGATGCCATTGTTCAAACTTCTACTGAATCTGTAAAACAAGCAGTAAAACAGGATCCAAATGCAATAGGATTTGTATCGTTATCTCATATGAGCGATGACGTTAAAGCACTAAAAATTGACGGTTTTGCACCCTCGGTGGAAACCATTAGTGAGGGAACATACACCATACAAAGGCCTTTTTTATTCCTAACCAAAGGTGAACCTACTGGGGAAGCTAAAGCATTTATTCAATGGGTTTTAGGGCCTGAAGGACAGGCCATAATAGAAGAAGAAAAGGTTGTTCCAGCATAATAATTAAAAAATTCAATATTTAAATTGTTCAATTGAATTTTATCACATTAATCATAGAATTATTATCAATTGGGAAAATAAAATTTAAATTAACTTAAAAATAATCTAAGAGGTAGCCTCTATGTCGAAAAAGACTGAAGAATTTTTAATAGAAAAGGGACTATTTATAACGGCTGTATCTTCAATAATTATTATAGGAATAATAATATTATTTATTTTTATTGAAGGTTTCCCTGCCATCCAAGATTATGGATTTTTCAATTTCATTTTTGGAATGGACTGGAGCCCTTCCAATGATCAATATGGTGTATTTCCAATGATTATTGGATCTTTAGGAATTACAGCCCTTTCATTGTTAATGGCAGTACCATTAGGCATTCTTTGTGCAATATTTTTAGCTGAAGTAGCCCCCAATAGTATGAGGAAAATATTGAAACCTACAATTCAAACATTGGCCGGTATACCTTCAGTTGTATACGGTTTTTTTGGGCTAATTATTCTAGTTCCTTTTATGAGGGAGCAATTTGGCGGCACTGGTTTTAGCATGTTCACTGCATCAGTTATATTAACTGTTATGATATTGCCCATAATTATAAGTGTTTCAGAAGATGCACTAAGATCAGTTCCTTTAGAATATAAAGAAGCATCTCTAGCATTGGGCGCTACACATTGGCAATCAATAAAAAATGTTATATTTCCTGCTGCAATCCCCGGTGTTATAACTTCAGTTATATTGGGAATGGGCAGAGCTATAGGGGAAACATTAGCAATAATAATGGTGGCCGGAAATGTGGTACAAATCCCTAACTCAATATTTGACCCTGTAAGAGCTTTAACTTCCAACATAGCCATAGAAATGGGTTATGCTACAGGCGTTCATTACAGTGCTCTTTTTGCAACAGGTATAGTGTTATTCTTTATGATAATTGTGCTCCTGATTGTGGCCAACTATGTCCATTATAAAAAGAAAGTAACTATTGGAGGAGGATATTTATGAAGAGTATCCTGCCAATATCAAAATTATATTTAAGGAGGTTTAATATTGAATTTTAGATTAATATCTCCTAAATACGCTCAGAAAATAATGAAATCAGTATTTTGGGCTTCAGGAATTTTAACTATCCTCATTTTATTGGTTATAATCGGTTATGTAATAATTAAAGGATTACCTGTAATTAATCTAGAGTTTTTATTTGCAGAACCCATTGACTCTGGTGAGGCTGGAGGTATCTTTCCTATGATTATTTCCAGTGCATATGTAACCCTGGTTGCCATTGCTGTTGCAACACCTTTAGGAGTGGGCGCAGCTGTTTATTTAAGCGAATATGCTGGTGAAAATACTGTGGTAAGATTAATCAGATTTGGAACAGAAACACTTGCCTCTATCCCGTCAATAGTTTTCGGGTTGTTTGGTTTGGCATTTTTCGTAGTTTATTTGGGCTTGGGTTGGAGCGTTTTATCAGGAGGTTTAACTCTGGCATTGATGGCCCTCCCAACGATTTTAGCAGCATCCGAAGTTTCTATAGAATCAATTAATAGATCTTATAGTGAAGGCAGCTTAGCATTGGGAGCAACTAAGTGGCAAACTGTTTATAAAGTTGTAATTCCAGCGGCCCTTCCAGGAATTACTACTGGGGTGATACTGGGTATTGCCCGTGCGGTTGCTGAAGCAGCTGCTATATTATATACTGTTGGTGCTGCACTTTCCATTCCAATTTCACTATTTGATCCTGCCCGGCCCTTACCTCTACATTTATATATACTGGCAACCGAGGGTATTTCTTTAGAGAATGCCTACGGAACTGCGGCAGTGCTGGTGATTTTGATACTTCTGATTACTGTAATAACTAATACATTGATTGAAAGATATACTAAAAAGATGTTGGGGCGATAAAATGGATTATCGAATAGAAGTTGAAGATTTAAATGTTCATTTCGATGAAGTTCACGTTTTAAAAGATTTAGCCATAAAAATTCCAAAAAATCAAGTTACTGCACTTATAGGTCCTTCTGGGTGCGGTAAATCCACATTCATACGGACTCTTAATCGCATGAATGATTTGATTCCTACATTTAGGATGGACGGTACCGTTCTTTTAGACGGTGGCGATATTTATGATCCAGATATTGATGTAGTTGACTTGAGAAAAAGAGTGGGAATGGTTTTTCAAAAACCTAATCCTTTCCCTAAATCAATATTTGATAATGTTGCTTATGGATTGAGGGTTCATGGAATGAACGATAAAAATTTACTCGCCGAAAAGGTGGAGGAAAGTTTAAGAGCAGCGGCACTATGGGATGAGGTAAAAGATAAGTTAGATAAATCAGCCTTAGGATTATCTGGTGGACAGCAACAGAGACTGTGTATCGCAAGGACAATTGCTGTAGAACCAGAAGTTATATTAATGGATGAACCATGTTCGGCATTAGATCCCATATCAACCACAAAAATAGAGGATTTAATTCATAAATTAAAGAGAGATTATACTATAATTATTGTTACCCACAATATGCAGCAGGCAACCCGTGTGTCTAAATACACAGCCTTTTTCTTGCATGGAGAAATTGTGGAAAGCGGTTTAACCGAGAGATTATTCATAGAACCTGAAGATAAACGTACTGAAGATTATATTACAGGTAGATTTGGTTAATTTACCGACGTTTACAGATAATAGAATTTAAATTGTAGTTTAAAGAATATAATTTTATGGGGATATAAAAATGAAAAAATATCCAAGAATACAATTTCGAAAGAAATTAAAGGATTTGAGAAAAGAAATTGATAAAATGGGCCAACTAACAATTCAATCCCAGAAAAATGC
This sequence comes from Methanomicrobiales archaeon, assembly GCA_049975245.1. Taxonomy (GTDB): domain Archaea; phylum Methanobacteriota; class Methanobacteria; order Methanobacteriales; family Methanobacteriaceae; genus UBA117. The sequence continues at coordinate 12,439 of JBNGDB010000013.1, read as the reverse complement.
AGCGGAAGCCTTAATACAATATGATGAAGAGATGGTAAATGATGTTATCAAATCTGGTAAGGAGATAAACCTACTGGCATTCAATTTGGAAAGACATTGTATAAGTATAATTGCTGCAGAACAACCAGTTGCTAGTGATTTAAGATTTATCGAAGCTTGTATAAAAGTTTCAAGCCATCTTAAAAGAATAACTCAAAGAACTGTTGATATAGCTAAAACCGCCCGATTATTGAAAGATGAAGACCTTCCAGAAGATGCTTTACGAATAATAGGACACATGGCAGATATTGTGCAGATGATGTTAAGTAAAGCCATTTATGCATTTCTGGACCAGAATATGGATATGGCCCGCGGATTAAGATATGATGATGATAAAGTAGATGATCTATTTGATGAGGCAATGGATAATATTACTAAAAGCATGTCTAAAGACAATGAAGCTATATCCTATTTGGTATATCTTTTATTTGTGTCAAGATATTTAAAAAGAATCGCCGATAGGGCAGTAAGCATAGGTGATAGGACAATATTTATGATGACTTGTGAAAAGCCATAGGATCATATAAAAAAGTCTTAAATCTTTATAATAAAAAAAAATATTTTATAAAAAATATTTGTAGAAATAAATTTAAAATCAGCTTCTTAAAATCGCAGAAGCATGTCTTCCAGCCCAGCACTGGATACAAACACCAATAGGTAATCCTGCAGTATGAGTATCAGCAGATAAAATTTTAACATCCAGTGCAGTGGTATTACCACCAAGACCCATGGGACCAACACCTGAAGCATTAATTTCATCCAGAATACTAGTTTCTAGTTCTGCAATTTCTCTCTCTGGGTTTCTTTGACCAACCTTACCTAACAATGCTTTTTTTGCAAGTTTTAAAGCCATATCTGATGAACCACCTATTCCCACCCCTACTATGGTGGGAGGACAAGGTTTTCCTCCAGCAGCAATAACAGTTTCTACCACAAATTTTTTAATTCCTTCTATACCTTCCCCTGGAAGAGCCATCTTTAAAGCATTATTATTTTCAGATCCGAAACCTTTAGGAAAAACTGTGAATTCTATATAATCCTCACCAATTAATTCTATATCAATTTGAGGAATTTTATCTCCAGTATTATCACCGCGATTTATGCGTGTCAGCGGATCTACTACGTTGGGCCTTAAAGGAACTTCTTTAGTAGCCTTTTTAACCCCTCTTCTAATTCCCTCGTATAAATCTTCCACATTTACTTTACCCATTTTAACAAAGACAATTGGAAGTCCTGTATCTTGGCACATGGGTATATTCATTTCTTCTGCAGCTTTAATATTGTCCAGAATAGCTTTTAGATTTAACTTTGCAATCTCGTCACATTCATTGTTGTAGGCATCTTTCAGAGCATTCACTACGTCTACTGGCAACTTAATTACCGCTTCCTTGAACAATTTACAGATGGTATGTTCTACCATTTCAGTGGTGATCATTTGAATCAGAATTCCTTTATTAAAAATAAAAAAATAGTTTTTTAGTATTTAAGGATTGATTTGACTTTTTCCAATTCCTTGGCAATTTTGTCCCTTTTCTTGGATAAATAATCTTCTGAATCAGATCTAAGTGCATTTTTAGGACACGTTTGTATGCAAATTGGTTCATCTAAGTCAATACATAAATTGCACTTTTTGGCAACGCCTTTTTCATCCATATGTATAGCGCCAATTGGACAGGCATCGCGACAAAGATTACAACCTATACACTTATCTTCATTAATTATTATGGCCCCATCAATTTCCTCAATAGCATTTTCAGGGCATACATTTAAACAGGGAGCTCTTTCAGGCGCGCAGTGTAAACAATAAATGGGAACTCCATTTATTATTCTAATTGCATTTTGAGGACATTCTCGCTCGCATTTCATACAGGAATCGCAAAGTTCCGGATTTGATATTAATTCTTTCATTCTTTGCCTCCCTGTTTAAGGGCGCTTTTTGCTTTGGTTTTAGTAGTTAAAATATCTAAGATTTTGGTGCCCTCTTTTTTAGGTTTTTTACCCAGTCCTGCTAATTTTTCTATATGTTTCATCTGTTTTTCTAGTTTCATCTTATCTGTATCAACTATGGAAATAGCTCTTTTGGAACAGGCCTTTATACATGCTGGTACTTCTAAATCTGGGCATTGATCACATTTTTGTGCTTTTCTATCGTGCATTACCACTGCCCCAAAAGGACAGACTAGCATGCAGAGACCGCAACCGATACATTTTTCAGATTCTACGCTCATATCTTCAATGGCATCGGTAGGGCATATCATCTTGCAAGGAGCGTCTTCACATTGCTGGCATATTATAGGATAGTAAGAACCATCAATTTCTTTTACCATTATCCTAGATGCTCCGTGAAGTTTTTCGCAAGCTTCCTCACAATCCATGCAACCATCACAAAGGTCAGGTTGAATAAGTATTTTTTCCAAAATATGGCCCCCTATATCTTCAATTCGGCGCAAACTTTATCCACATACTCTTGGATTTGTTTCTTTTCTTCATCAGCAAGATGTTTAAATCTCTTCTGAGATTCTAGATAATCATTGACTGGTTTTCTCTGTAGTGGTCGATAAGTGATATTAAAATTACCTTCTTCTATCTCATATAATATCCATGAACCAGTTTCAACTGCTAATCTTCCAAGTTCTATGGTTTTTGAAGGATCAAAACCCCAACCAGTAGTACATGGTTGGTGTAGATGTATATATGCTGGCCCTTCAATCCCTTTAGCCTTCTTAACTTTTTTCATGAAATCTTCCGGGTAAGCAATAGAAGCTGTAGCTACATACGGCACGCCGTGGGCAGCCATTATCATAGGTATGTTCTTTTTTGGTTTATCTTCACCGAAACTCTCTTTACCATGTGGTGAGGTTGTAGTTGAAGCTCCATAAGGAGTAGAACCACTTCTTTGAATACCTGTATTCATGTAAGCTTCGTTATCGTAACATATGTAAATTAGATTATGACCTCTTTCCATTGCACCAGAAAGTGCCTGTAAACCTATATCAGCAGTTCCCCCGTCACCTGCAAATGCTACTACCGTTACATCATCTTTACCTTGTGATTTAAGGGCTCTTTCAACTCCTGATGCAACTGCTGCGGCGTTTTCAAAAGCTACGTGTATCCATGGGATTTCCCATGATGTTTCTGGATAAGGCGTAGTAATAACTTCTAAACAGCCAGTAGAAGATACTGCAACAGTATTTTCACCCAACATTTTAAGTGCCAATCTAACACCTATTGTGGCACCGCATCCAGCGCATCCTCTGTGGCCCGGTGCTAATAATTCTTTTTCAGGTATATCCATTTAAATATCCTCCTTAAGTCCAATCCATTGGACGTCTTTTGTCGGATTTTTAGTCTTATTTAAAATTTCGACTATGTGGTCGGGAGTTATATCTCTTCCTCCAAGCCCGGCAATAAATCCATAAAAGTCCATGTCTATTTTTGCTTTTAATTCGTTGTATAAAACTCCACCTATTCCAAATGAAACATTTTTATCTAGAACAGCAATTTTATCAGCGTTTTTAATAACTTCATATATTTCATCATAAGGCAAGGGACGGAATACCCTTAATTTTAAAAGACCTACCTTCTCACCTTTTTCACGTAGAGTATCTACTACATCCTTTATAGTACCGCAAAGGGATCCCATGGCAATGAATATAATCTCCGCATCATCGCACCTATAATTTTCAACGAAATCATATTTTCTTCCGAATAATTCATCAAATTCTGCATGGATCTTTCTAATAACGTTTTTGGATTTATTCATCGCTATTTGCATCTCATAACGGGCTTCCATATAATAATTTGGATCAGTAAATGCACCAATAGACATTGGTTTAGCAGGGTCCAGAAATTCATGTTCTGGCTTGTATTTTGGTAAAAACATATCCACTTCTTCTTGTGATGGAATATCTACGGGGTCAACAGTATGGGTTAATATGAAACCATCTAAACATACCATACTTGGAAGAAGTACATCTTTATTTTCAGATATTTTGTAAGACATCAAAATTGCGTCAAGTGCTTCCTGTCCATTTTCAGCATAAACTTGTAACCAACCAGTATCTCTCTGAGAAATAGAATCCTGATGATCATTCCATATGCTTAAGGGTGCAGATAATGCTCTGTTTGCATTGGCCAAAACTATAGGGTTTCTCATACCCGCTGCAGCAAATAAAATTTCGTGCATCAAGGCTAATCCCTGAGAAGATGTAGCGGTAAATACTCTTACTCCTGCACTGCAAGCACCTACACAAGCACTTATTGCACTGTGTTCTGACTCAACCCTTATGTATTCACTATCTAGTTTTCCATCAGCCACAAATTTTGCTAAATATTCAGAAATTGATGTCTGAGGAGTTATTGGATAAACTGGAATAACACCGGGTTTTGCCAGCTTTACAGCTTCAGCAATGGCTTGATTTGTAGAAATAACTTTAATTGTCATGGTATAATCTCCTATTCTCGCTCCATTTTTATTGCTTTAACAGGACATTCTTCAGCACATATCCCGCATCCTTTACAGTAATCATAATCAATATCATGATCTTTATTTATGCAACCCTCTGGACAAAACAGAATACAATTTTCGCAGTCGATACACTGATCTTTATCTAAGATGGGTTTAAAAGTCCTCCAACTACCTGTTTTGTTTGATCGGGTGCTTCCAGGTTCTTTAACAGTTGCTCCTATTGCCATGAAATCACCATTTATAATTGTTTAATTTTATCATAAGCTACTTTAGCAGCTTCAGCATTTTTTTCTCCTATTTTACCAGGGAAAGTTTGTTTAATAATTTTTATAAGGGAATCTAATGATACTTTATCCGTTGCACCGGCAAAAGCGCCTAACATAACTGTGTTTACTATGGGAACTCCTAAAATATCGAGAGCTATTCCGGTGGCGTCAAGGGTATGCACATCTATTCCTTCCTTTAAATCAAAATTATTTTTAGTATTTATTACAACAGTGCCGTCTTTTTGCAGCCCTGCGAATACATCCACTACTTCTAACAGTCCATCGTCTAATACGACCACATAATTAGGATTATAAACTTGATATCTTCTTTTGATAGGTTTATCATTAATTCTTGAAAACGCCATGACTGGTGCGCCTCTTCTTTCTACACCAAAGAATGGGAATGCTTGACAGTATTTTCCATCTTCAAAGGCAGCCTTTGCTAATATTTCGGCAGCTGTAACAGCTCCTTGTCCACCGCGTCCATGAAATCGAATTTCGATCATTTATTTACCTCCATTCCTCATAGTTAATCATTATAAATTTGTAATATATATACATGTTGGTCACATGATCTAATATAGAGGCATAGTATGAAAGTACTTATAATTACGGCGAAACTTGCAAGTAATCTTGTAAAAAAAGTATCATCTAAATCTAATCAAGATGTACATGTTTACACAGTTAATACTCCAATAGCTGCTTTTTTGACACCACAGAAAATAATAAGAGAAGTCGGAAAAATAGATGATGAACTTTTGGAATCTATTGATCTTATTTTAACTCCCGGTTTAATTAGAAAGGATGTAGATCTAGTTAAAGAAAAAACAGGAATACCCACTTTTAAAGGACCTAAAGACGCTGCAGATCTTAAAATAGTAATTGACATGATTGAAAAACTTGATCTATCCACTAAAACTCCTGCAGATAAATTAATTGAAGATGAACTTCGAAAAAAGGCACTGGAATTTATAGATAATTTTGAAAATGACATTAAAAATAGAAAAAAATTGCTTAAAAAACCACAGAATATAAAGGTTGGAAACCTACCAGTAGGTGAAGATTTTCCAATGAGGGTACTTGCAGAAATAGCAAACGCACCACTTCTAACCAAACAAGAACTAATAGACAGAGCTCTATATTTTGTCCAAAATGGGGCAGAAATGATAGATATTGGAATGGTAGCAGGAGAAAGTTTAGAAGATAAAATACCTTCCATGGTGAAAGTTTTAAAAGACAAATTGGGTTCTGTACCAATTAGTATTGATACGTTAAATCCTGCTGAAATTGAAATTGCTGTAAAATCAGGGGTTGATATGGTTTTAAGTTTGGATCATGGAAATTATAAAGAAGTTTTACCACTACTGGAAGAGCATAATACTCCCGCAGTTTTGCTTCCAACTGATTATAAGAAAAGTTGGGTACCGGAAACTGTTGAGGAAAGAGTAGAATCTCTAGAATATTTAAGACGAAAATGTAAAAATATTGACGTAATAGCCGATCTAATTCTTGATCCCATAAATAGCAGCAGTATTGTGGAATCTATTATTGCCGGGTACAAATTTAAACAGAGAAATAGAGATCCGCTATTTTTTGGCATAGGAAACGTTACTGAACTTTTAGATGCTGATTCTGTAGGAGTAAATGCACTTTTATCCGGAATAGCTATGGAGTTAGGTGCAAGTATCCTTTTTACACCCGAAGAAAGTGGTAAAACTAGAGGAAGCGTTTTTGAACTTTCAGTTTCATCAAAGATGATGTTTTTAGCTAAACATAGGGGTTCAATACCCAAAGATCTTGGAATTAATCTGTTAGTATTCAAAGACAAGAGAAAAGAGGAGAAAATTATTCAAGACGTGGAAGTAAAGGCAATCGAAGGTCAATTAGATAGTGAATTTGTACATGATCCATCAGGTAGTTTTAAGATAATGATAGACTCCGGCAGAATTAAAGCAGTACATTATAAAAACTCCACGCCCAATGTGGCCATAGTTGGATTCGATGCTAAACAGGTTTTTGACGAAATTTTAAAATTAAATCTAGTTTCTAGGATGGAACACGCTTTTTATCTTGGTGTTGAACTAGAAAAAGCAGAAATAGCCTTAATTACCCAAAAAAGTTATGTTCAAGATTTTGATCTTTTTAAAAGAATAAATTTGAAATATAATAATTTATAAATAATATCTGCCCTCATTCCAATAGAAAAATAATTCCGTTTTAATATATCTGAAAAAATAACAATATTAAATTTATGAATTAAAACTATACTTAAAACATTTTAATTAGATTTTTTGGAGACCGAAATGAAAATCTGCACCAAATGTGGTAATCCAAAGGTAATTATTGAAAAGAAATATTCAGGTCAAATCCTTTGTAAAAACTGTTTCATTCAAACCACTACCGAGAAAGTATTGAAAAATATTAGGAAATATAAACTGATAGAAAAAGGAGACAAAGTAGTGGTAGCATTATCTGGTGGTAAAGACAGTGTTATGGTATTGGATATTCTCAATTCTCTATACAAACGTGAAATAATTGATCTTATGGCAGTCACTATAGATGAGGGTATCAAAGGATACCGGGAAGAGGGTATTCGGATGGCATCAAATAATGCACAGAAAATAGGTATTCCCCATAAAATTGTTACCTTTAAGGATTATGCTGGGATATCGCTGGATGAAATCATGAGTGAACCTTCAAAAAGGGGTGCATGCACCTATTGTGGCGTTTTTCGTCGATGGATTCTAAATAGGGTGGCTAAAGATGAAAATGCCACTAAATTGGCTACTGGTCATAACCTAGATGACGAAACCCAAGCCATATTAATGAATTATTTAGAGGGTAATATAGACAATTTAGTCCGTATAGGTCCTAAATCAGAAGCAAAAAGTGATAAATTTGTAATTAAAATAAAACCTCTACGAGAAATCCCGGAAAAAGAAGTAGGATTATATGTGGTGGCTAAAGATTTGGAAGTTCATTTTGACAGTTGCCCTTATTCACAAGATTCTTTCCGGGCAGAAGTAGGTAAATTCTTAAAAGAAATATCAATAAATAGACCAACAATAATGTATTCTACTTTGCGCGGATTTGATAAAATTAGACCTGTTTTAAAGGAGAAATACGCTCGTAGTTCCCAAATGGGTGAATGTCTAAGGTGTGGTGAACCGGCAGCACATGAACTTTGCCGTGCATGTATATTTTGCAAGGAATTGGAGAAATAAAAAATGAAGATAACTCTTATAATAGGTGAAAAAAGGGAATTTAGAGAGTATGATCAGAATATTACCATAAAAGAACTATTAGATGATATAAGCATGCCCTCGGAAACTGCTGTGATAAAGAAAAATGACGAAATTGTATTGGATGACGAAATTGTAGAAGAAGATGATATTATTGAGGTTATAAAAGTTATATATGGTGGTTAAATATCTCTCCCTATCTATAAAAAAATTTGATCAGTAAATCGAAATATATGATTTTTATTTAGAAATTCGGATGTGGATTTGTGGAAAATTCGGAGATGGTTACTAAAATAAAGGGCCATGTGGCCAATTATTTTACTATAAAAGAATATTATACAAGTAAAAATACATTAAACTTTGTAATATACGATTATGATAAATATTTATTTGAAAAGCTGGTAAGTGATCTGGATAGCGAAGGATACGTCCCTTTTTTAAAGGAAAAAGATAATTCTTTTGAAATTACGATTTTTGAAAAGAAAAAACATGGAAAATCCAATATAAACTTTAATATTGCCTTGTTTATTGTCACTATTATCACCACTATTTTTGCCGGTTATATCTTTAGCGGCGGCAAGATCATTGATGGTGTTGCTTTTTCCATAGCTATAATGAGTATTATCGGTGGTCATGAAACAGCCCATTATCTAGCCGCTAAAAAACATGGAGTAAAAGCTACCTTACCCTATTTTATACCAGCGCCTACGTTAATAGGCACATTTGGTGCGGTTATAAACGTTAAATCACCAATACCAAATAAAAACGCCTTATTTGATTTGGGAGTTAGCGGTCCATTGGTGGGTATTATCATAACCATACCCATCCTCATTATTGGTATTTATTTATCAAATTTAGCTCCAATGCAAAAAGAAACAATTGTTTTCATGCCCTCTTTATTAATGGCATTAATAGCCAATTTAATCTTTCCACAAGTTCCAGAGGGTTATATGATCAATATTCATCCAATAGCTTTCGCTGGATGGGTAGGTATTATAATTACCATGCTTAATTTAATGCCAGTCGCATTTTTAGACGGTGGACATATTTCCAGATCAATTTTCAGTGAAAAAATCCATAGATATATATCATATTTAGGTATAGTGGTAACATTTCTTCTAGGATGGATCCCTATGGGAATATTAATGATAGTTATACTTTTCTGGTCAAAAAAACATCCTGGTGCACTGGATCATGTTACAAAGTTGACCAGGGGTCGTAAAATATTAGCAGTGATAACATTACTAGTTTTTATAATGTGTTTATCACCTATACCTCTAACTTCTCTTTAAAATTTATTAGAAAACATAGTTTTATATTATAAAAATTAATTTATCTAAAAAAAGGAGTTCAAATTATGAAAGTATATTATGAATGTGCATCATGTTTCTTAAGACAGGCCCGTGAAGCACTTGATCTGGCTACAAATGATGAATCATTAAAAATGAAGGTTACTAAAGATATTATTAAAATTTTGCACGATGAATTCCGCATTAATGCAGTAAATAATGTCATCGGAACTAATATGCACCGATTAATAAAAAATGAAACCAAAAACAATGATCCTTACCACAATGAAAGGGAAATATGTAATGATATTGCCTTTAAGTATCTGCCGGAAATAAAGGATGAGATAAAAAAGGATAATAGTTTAGAAAGTTATATTAAAGCTTCTATTATTGGAAATTTACTGGACTTTGGTGCTTTAGGAGTAAATGTAGATACAGATGCTTTGATTAAAAAAACTATGCAAAATGGTTTGGCAATTAACCACGCGGATAAACTGGATTCTGAACTTAAAAATGCTAAAAATATCCTTTATTTAGCGGACAATGTGGGAGAAATAGTTTTTGATAAATTACTAATTGAGAAACTCAAGGAATATGATGTAAATATTACAATTGGGTTGAAAGAGAAACCAATTTTAAATGATGCCTGCGTAGAAGATGCACTTAAAATTGGGATGGATGAATATGCAGAACTTAAATCTATTGGAACAGATTCTATAGGTATTATTTATTATGAAACTTCTAATGAATTTAAAGAAATATTTGAGAATTCTGACTTAGTAATAGCAAAAGGATTGGGAAATTATGAGGGTTTAACTGAATTAAAAACGGATAAACCTATATTTTGTTTGTTTAATGCCAAGTGCAATCCTGTTGCAAAAGATGTTGGAGTCAATTTAGGAGAAAATGTAGTTTTAAAGTTATAAGACACTGCCATTAAAAATTGTTCTAAAATAGGTTATTTATATGAATAACTAATTTTAAAATCTAGTTAAATTAGTAATGATAAATTATGAAATATATAAAACAAAAAAAAGAATTGATAATATGAGGGGATTACTAATAATTGGATTGTTAATAGGTTTAATTGTAGCAAGTTACGCTATTATCAGTTCCCAAGATAATAATGGTAATAATTCGGGAACTTCAGATTTAAACTGGAATAATGATTTTAATACTGCTCTACAAAAGGCTAAAGAAACAAATAAACCAATCATTATAGATTTTTATGCAAACTGGTGTGGTGCCTGTCAGCAACTTGACGAAGATACCTTTTCTGATCCTCAAGTTATAGAGAAACTAAATGAAAATTATGTTCTTTTAAAGGCGGATATAGACAGCAATCCTGATCTGGCATCACAATATCAAATATATTCAGTGCCCACCATTTTAATAATGGATTCCAATGGACAAGTTATTAAAAGACAGGAAGGATATTTACCCCCAGATCAGTTTTTAAACTTTATTTAAAAATTTCAATAATTTAAATTAATTTTTAAATGATTTATTAAATAGTTGATTAATTAATTTCTAATAAAAAGGGATAAAATGGAAATTGGATTTCTTCTGTCATTTTTAGCAGGAATAGCATCAATATTATCTCCTTGTGTTCTTCCTATTATTCCCATAGTTGTGGGGCATTCCTTAATTAATAGGAAAAAATGGGATATTATTTCCTTTATAATCGGTTTTTATTTGGTATTTACATTTATAATTCTATTAACTGCCTTATTTACAGCAGCAATAAACTATTATTTATTCTATTTTAGATTTGTTGCATCAATTGTAATAATAATAATTGGTCTAGTTCTAATATTTAACAAAAATTTATTTAGGGCATCAAATAAACTTCAAACATACAAATCTAATCTTTCTTCGTTATTTATGGGTATTTTTACATCATTAGCTTGGGCTCCGTGTTATGGTGCTTACTTAATAGCTTTAATTGCTTATAACGTATCTACAGGAAATTTTGGTTATACTGTGGTTAATTTATTATTGTTCACTGCAGGATTTTCATTAACATTATTTTTAATAGCATTTTTTTCTTCTAAAATTAACCTTAAAAAAATAGTGAAATATTCTGATTGGATTAGAATATTTTCTGGAGCAATAATAGTTATAGCAGGATCTTATTTGCTTTTAAACCTTCTGGGGATTTTTAATTGGTTATAGATTAAAATTGTTTTATTAGTGGTGATTTTGTTGAAAATTGGATTTATAGGGTTCGGAGAAGTTTCATCAACATTGGCTAAAGGCCTACTAGATGAGGGCTTAGAAGTTTCCACCTGCATAGTGGGAAGAAGTTCTAGAACAGTGATAATGGCAGAAAAAACTGGAGTTAATTTATTAAACTCTAATAATGAATTGGCAGACGAATCAGATATTTTAATTTCTGCTGCTGTACCTTCACAAGCTGAAGATGTAGCTAAAGATATTGGAAAAAATTTTAAGGGAATTTATGTCGATCTTAATAATGTTTCTCCCCAAACGGTTAGAAATTGCTTAAAATATTTTAATAATTCTAGATTAGTGGATGCTTCCATAATTGGCAGCATAAGGCAAGGATTAAAAACGCTAATTATAGCGTCTGGTAGCCATGCAGATGAATTTGCTAAGCTAAATGATTATGGGATGAATATAAAAGTTATCGGAGACAAGGTAGGGCAGGCTTCAACTATAAAATTATTAAGAAGTTCTTTTACCAAAGGTATCTCAGCAATTCTTTTTGAAACCCTATTTAGTGCATATAAAATGGGATTAGATGAAGAAGTTTTAGATTATATTTCTATAACTGAGGGTCCTAATTTTAAGGATTCAGCTAAATCCAGAATAATTAGCAGTGCTTATCATTCTAAAAGACGGTTACAGGAGTTAGAGGAAATAAATAATTATTTATCCAATTTAAACAATCCCCTTTTAAATCAAGCAACATTGAAATTTTATGAAAACCTAGAAAAAAATTTAGAACAATTAGAAAGCAGACCCCATGATTACAAACAGATTTTTGCAAAATTAAGCAGGAATAAAAGTAAAAAAAAATGATATAAAGTTTATTTAAATTTTTTGGGTTAATCAGATTATCATTAAAATATTTATTTATTAAAATCTATTTTGGATTATAATTAGAAATAT
>JBNGDB010000012.1:23663-75642 GCA_049975245.1 Methanomicrobiales archaeon | reverse complement strand
TGATCTAAAAAGATTAGAAGAAGCATTAGACTGTTTCAACGACATTTTGAAAATAGAAAATAACAATGTTCATGCGATGTATTACATAGGAACTGTCCTCATCGATCTTGGAAGATTTGAAGATGCTTTGAAATATTTCGATAATGTTTTGAAAATAGAACCTAAAGACTTTGACGCGCTCTCAGGTAAGAAACATTGTCTTAATGCTCTTGGAAGATTTGAAGATGAAAATTAATTTTTAATAGATAAATTCAATACAGTAGGAAGATGTATTATTAACCTAAAAGTAACAATAAAATGGTTTTTAAAACCGCTTCAAAGTAATTATCAATTTATTAAATAATCATTTAATATCTTGTAAAATTATGATATTATTTTTTAAAATATGGCAAGTACAAAAAGTTAATATTCAGGTCAACACCCAATTTTTTTTCACTTTCATTAACAATTTTTTCCTTATTCCTGTAAATATCTTTATTATCAACTGTTAATAAATAATTGTTGGCATAATTTGAGTTAAAGGCCCAAATTATAGCATTTGCAGTTATTTTAATATCATTCTGTTGGTTAATTGTTTCAAATCCAATTATAGGTTGGATACAAATAATTATATTGTTTAGATCATTTTTTAAGCCGTAAGAACATTCATAATGGTTCATTTGATTTAAATATAAATCAATGGCTTGTTGAACTAATCTGATGTAATTAAAATATAATTTTTCCATAGGTCTTTCAGATGCCATTTTGGTAAGTTTATATTTAAAATTATTCAATTCATCCACTGCAGTTTTAGAAACAAAGTATTCAAAAGATTCTAAAGGATATTTCGAAAAAAAGAATTGGCATGATTTGTGGTGAAAATCTAATTTGTCTGAAAGCCCTATTATTACTCCTGTATCGCAAAAGAAACCGCAATTCATTGAATCACTGGGTTTTATTCTATATCTTGGTATAATTCTCTAAGAGATTTGTTGGAATCCGGAAGTTTAATCTGCATCTGTGATAATTCATCGTTAATTTCCTCAAAAGAAGGCATTAAATTGTATTGGAGTATTATTGAATGTATTTTGTCTAGTTCTTTGTTGATAGAATTTTTATAAGATTTAATTCTAAGTAAATGTGCTTCTTTTTCCTTTTTTACAAAATTAGGATCTCCGTCTATAGTTTCAATATAAGGAGGCAGTAATGAATAGATCCTATTTAAATATAAGCTGTTCAAACGATCAAGCAGAACTTTAATCTGTGATGGGTTAGATCCGCCTTTTAACTTTAGATTTAAAAGCTCCAGTATATCAGTAAATCTTCGAAAAATAGATATTATCTCTAAATCATTTATGTGGCCTAATGAAAAATAATAATCAGAAATTATATCAGATAAAATATTTTTCCCATCATTAATATCAATGTGCATAATGTCGTTGTTTAATTCCGTATTCATTGTTTCAAACCATTTTTCCAATTTTTTATGACTGAAATAAAAATCACGGTACTCTTTAGGAGCTATATCTCCGTAAACCCATTTTGTAAAACTTTCACGATCTTTAATAAAATTATCTTTTAAATTTGAAACAGCAGAACTGACTATTTTTTTAACGTTCGCTGATAAATTTACTTCGTTTACATGTGCAGCTTCTAAATTGAATCCGTCTTTGTAATTGTACTTTAAAAAATTACTAACGCTTCTTGAATAAAATCCATGACGGTAATAACCCCAAATAAATCTCTCTGTTTTTATATTATTTTTACATAGTTCATTAAAAACTAAAATAACCATCTTATTAAGTCTGGTAGAATTAATATATTTCTGTTCCTCTTTAGGAATTTTATCCCGGGCAACTTTTATAACAAACCTGATTAAGTCTTCATATTGTATGCCGTCGCCCATAATTTCACCTTAATTAATATTTATTATAATTTCAATACTTATATAAATTATCTTTTTAATAAGTATATTAACTAATAGAAATGATTATTTTTATCATTTTACATTATTAATTACATAAGGTGTTGATATGGAAGAGGTTGAATTTAAAGATTTCTACGATGTTCTAAGAGAAAATCTTGAGGATTACGAAGGCTGTTATGAAGATTTTATTGATTACGGACCAGATTTATTTAAGCTTTTAACCGATGTTCTGAACGAAAAAGAAGTAAGCGCAGATATTAGGTTAAAAATTAGTGCAGCTATAGCTTACTATGTTGCACCATTTGATATAATCCCTGAAACAATTTACGGACCGAATGGTTATATTGATGATATTTACGTTTGTATTTATGTTTTAAAAGAGATTGAAGAAGTAATGGGCTATCAATTTTTAGAAGATCTATGGGAATGTGAATCAGATCTAAAGGAAGTTGTTGATGTGTGCTATGAAAAGTGTAAGAATGTAGTTGAAGATAAAATAGATTACATACTTAAATATGTCGGTTTAATAGAGTAATCAACTAATTTCTAAAATTTCATATATACCGTTTCTGACTTTTTCGTAGATAATATATTCTTCATAATTGAGATTTTGGACATCTAAATTATCTTTTTCTACAATGATTGTTTTTATAACGTTTTTAAGTTTTCTACCGGTTGTTCTATGTATATTTCGAACTTTCTCAATCTCATCAGATATTAATTGGTGGTTATCAATAATAATTTCTTCATCTAATATTTTGCCTATTAACTGTAGATCTGCAGTATCTTCGGGACCTATAACGTTACCTTTACCCCAGTTTAAAATAGTTTGATAACCTTTATCGCCTCCTAATTCTTTATATATATTATAAAGCTGTTTATATTTTATGCCTGTATTTTTAATGAAAAGCATCAACCTTTCTTTCCAGAATTCGATTACATCTTTATCTACGCTGGATTCTAAATCATACATTTCTATAATAAGCTCTAATAATGTTTTTTTCTCGTCGTTGTCAATTACCACTACAAAATTTCCCGGCTTTAGATCTTTTGTACTGCCCTCTTCAACTTTGGCTCCTAAACTTTTTAGGAAAAAATAAGTTTTCATCAATGGCAGGGATTTTCGGTAGTTATTTCCATTTTGTAAATTTTTTAAATAAAATTCAGCAGTTTCATCTGGAGATGTTTGCAATGCTGATTCATTGTCAGCTTTTTTAATGTTTTTTATCATTTGTCCTAAGTTATCCAAATCTTCCTTATATTCTAAAGAGTCTTTAGTTATTAATTTTTTTATATTTTCAAATGAGTTTAAATGCGCATCCGCTTTAACAGAAGATTTTTCTATTTTTACATTTTTTATTCTTTCATGAAAATCCTGAAATAGACTGTCGTTCCGTGGTATTCCTACAAATTCGTATATTTCTTTAAAATAGTTCATGCAGTGCATTTCTTCTTTGATAGAAAAATCAGATACTAATTTAATTTGTTCTTTTATTCTGCTGCAGTTGTACCCTTCATATGATAGTACTAAAATCTTTTTGTAGGGCCTTAAAAGTTCAGAGAAATATTTTATAGGAAGAGGGCCTGGTAAAATTAGAGTATATTTAGACCTGTCAAAATTAGATTTGTTTAACCATCCTAAATGTCTGACTTCAGTATTTTCTATATTAAATCTTTCTAAATCCTTTTTAAGTACAGAAGCTTCAGAATTAGAATAAGATCCTATAATTAAAGAGCTTTCTTTAGCAGCATATTCATATTTATTGCTTGCTATTTCGAATATTCTGTAATCTTTCCCTATACGGTTAAAAGAACTTTTTTCACCAAAACGTTTACATTTACTCAATTCAGAGTAGATATTATCAATTTGAGTTATATATTCACCTAATATTAATTGATTCAAAGGGTTTTCTTTAGAAATTTTAATATAAAACATCTCTAAAAATTCGGGGACAGTATAAAATCTCCAGCTAGTTTCTTCGTCACCGTATCTAAATTTGTATTTAGACGGATTTATTATTAAATCCTGCAAAGTATATAATAAACCAATAGAGCGATAGTATAATTTTTTATTGTAAATTTTATCCTTTTCCACCTTTTTATGTAAATTTTTAGCTGATAAAAAATATTTATCTATATTCCCCGCTTCAATTAGTGGGTCAATTATACTTATATCGCTACTATTGTCGTAAAAATACTGTTTATCTAAATTGTATTTCTCAATAATTTTGGATTTATCTTGTTCCAAATTTTTAAAGTAGAGTAAAGAAGGTGATAACAATCCTCTATTCCTCAAAATACCTTTGTTAAATGGAATAACAAAAGAATTAGTTTTTTCTTTTATATGATCAATGAAAGGCGAATTAGTATTTGCAAAGTGAAAAATAAAATGGATATCATCATTTAAATATTCATTGATCCAATGAATAAATTTTTCACTCGTATACTTAGAATTTACATAGCGGTCGACATTTTCAAAAATAATGCATCCCAAGTCCATTTCTAATTTTTGTTTGAATTTTGTTTTATTATCCAAAAAAATATTGCTGACAGATTCAATAATTTTAATATTATTATCTCCGTATAAAAAAATTTTAGGGCCGGTAGAAGAGGTGAAGCGCTGTTTTAAACGTTCAACATATTTTTTTCGAAAACTGCGATTTGCAAAAGGCATTTGAATCTTAGCTTCTACCTTATCTCTGAAAAGGTATCCAATAGGTATATCATAAAATAAATATTCTCCATCCCAATTAAGCATGTAATAGTTTAGGTTATGAATTTCTCGCGGTGTTTTTTTTTCTAAACCTTTTGTATTAGAAGTAAATACTAAACTGCTCTTATTTTCTAAAAAAGAATAAATATATGCTAGTAAAGGCAGGGGTCGTAAAATATTATCAGGAAATGTAACAATTAAATTTTTTTTATCCATAACGTTTACGGCCGTATTTAAAAAAAAGTTGGTCAGAATGCTCATATTTTCAGAAAGATCAACATTATAATAGTAATCCATTGGATCTTTACATTCAGGATTGTATGTGTTAATCTGGTGTGTTTTTTCAGTCCATTTTTCCATGATATTACCCCTAATAATTCCAAAATCCCTTATAATATCTGATTTTACCTATTAAAACATCACGATCTAAAAATTGGTTGAATTCTGAACATACGTATTCTGGTAAAAATAAACATGAAAAGCAAGACCCTGTTTCATGGATGCACGTTGGATCAAAAATACAATCTTTTACATCTAATTTAACATCTCTGAACCAGTCAAAAATTGAATTTTCAAAAACATATGAAAAACCTCCGATATTAATGTTTGAGGTTGAATAGATTAAAAAAGATCCGGAATTAACAAAAATTAATTCACTGCACGAACCGCTGTCTAAACCTGTATAAATGGGAGATCTACCGATTAGTACATGAGATATAGTATGGAGCAAAGTTTTTAATTCGTTGTATTCTTCTGTTTCTTCATTAATATTGAATAATATATTAGAGGCTTCTTCTTCATTACTTACTAGATCCTCATTTAAAATTTTATTTTCAATCAACCAATTAACTAACTGAATTTTATCCAAATCGAAGAGTATTCCCTCTGTTTCAAAAGGATAAGAATATGCTTTAATTGATTTTTTTTCTTTATCGCCCCAAATAGGTTCAAAATGCGGAACATAATCATTTTTGTAAAATTGATTAATACCCTTTATTAATCCAACTGCAGAAGAAATTAGATGAATATCCGAAATGTAAGTAATGCTTTCAATATTAAATTCATTTTTCAAATTGACATATTCATCTCTCAATGTATTTCTATGATTTTGATCTTCTTTAGATTCTAAATATTGATCAAAAGAGAATATGTTGGACTTATCTTTTGAAAAAACACCTTTTAGTATCAGATAATCATTAATGTTTTCTAAAGAAAAATCGCTGAATTCTGCTTTTAATGCTTCAACAGCATACTCAAATTCTTCAATATGACGAATAAAACTTGAACTAATCATTCCGTTATCTATATAACTCTGTAAGTCAGGATTGTTCTTCATTGAAAAAAGTGAGTTTATTTTTTCAAGATTAACTTCTTTTTCAGGTTCCATTTTTTTGAAAATACTATCAAATTTATGCAGGTACAAACCCAGCAAAATATACTCTAAATCTGTTAAAATATCTTCATAATTTGCTGGAGGTAAATCAACCATAGTTATGACTACAGAATTCAAAACTGAACCTTCCATTGTCCTTAACGGCCTGAATTTTTTTAAAGGTTCGCTGCATATATTTTCTCCATAAATCGAATGATTGCATTTGTAATAAAGCATGTCGTTCGGTTTTTTTCCAGATTTTTGACATTCAGTACATATAACTTTCCAATCTATCAATGAATCCCGATCAGGCCTAATTAATCGCCAGTATTTTGTGCCGTGTTCTTTGCAATAATAATTTAGCGGTTCAAGTTTTCCGCACTGTTCACAAAATCTCAACAGGGACATCTGTTCATAAATGCCGTCACAATCTGGATAGTCGCATTTTTTTGGATCAAATTGATCCCATTCTTGATTATTTTTAAAGTTTTTTAAGTGACCGCAACTTCGGCATATGAAAGTTCTAGGGTAAACAGAATAATGTCCAGAATTATCAAATGACGTGTTAGAAACCAATTTATATCTAACTATTTCGATATTTTCTATATCAGAATTTTTGATTTTATTTAAAAGCAGTTTGTAATTTTCTATTCGTGTATTATATCTTTTTAAGATTTCTTTAAATATTTTTTTTTTCAATCGAGGTTCATTAAGTATTTTTAAATTTTCATCATTAGTATCTGGAAAAATTCTCGCAATTTTGTAAGATAAATTTTTTCTCATGATTATTAAGCCGTCGACTACATGAAATAAAGAGCTGTAGGCGGGAAATTTATATTTTTGTTGGTTCATTTAATTCCTCCTTCTGGAGATAAATCCTAAATCGTTATAATCTGGAGAAAGAATGATTTCATCTTGAATTCCCCGCATACCGTATTGTGTCTTATAATATTTTTTATCGCTGTTCTTTAGAGCATTTGGGAAGAAGTAAATTTCGTTGCCGTTGTATTCTTTTAAATAATTCACTCTTGCTTCTGTTTCTGCTTTTATTGCAGGTATAAGATGATTATGTTCAATTAAATCAAAATCTGATGTATAAACTTTGTTCAAAAAATTAATTAGTAGTTCATAATTTTCTTTTTCCGAAATTACTTCAACTATTTGAGCTAAGCTGTAAACTGGTCTTTCTAAAACATTAGACAAATAATTTAGTATGGCTGCATTAAATATGGAAGTAAAGGTTTGTTTAAATCCAAGTTTTGCCCAGCGGGATAGCGGTACGTGTTCAACCTTATGTTCTAAAATATCGTGAAACTCGTTAAAATTTTGATAGTAGCTCATATCCCTAGTTCTGTTGGGAAAAAACCATAAAAATACTAATCCTGGAAATTTACGGCCCACCCTACTCAAAGACTGAATATATTCCGATACACTTCTGGGCATTCCTTCAAAAAGCATCAAATTCCATTTATCAATATCTACTCCGTGTGAAACAATGCTAGTTGCAGATACTGCAAGTAATCTTTCCTTTTTATTATGCATGTCGGTGAAGACGTTTACTTTTTTAATAACATCCTTTATATATTCGAGATTATTGTCGCCGGTTAAGGTAATTGAATCCACATGATATACTGATGATTTAGAATTAACAAAATCATCCATGTAGGAAGTAATTAAATGAACGTCCGATTTTTTAATGTGATAAGTTAAAATATTTTTATAATTTTTTACTACGGCCGATAATTTTTCTGCTTCAATATTATGCTTTGAGGCAAATTTGGGAAGATCTTGTTCAACCATTTTAATAAATTCTGAAATATAGCGTATGTTAAATAACACAGAAGTGTTAATATCCCTAAAATTGGGTTTTAAACCTATAATCTGTCTTTGAATATCATCTGCACTGTATTCATAGAAAAAGTCATTTCCATTTTCATCTTTTAATCTTGGAGGAAATATTCGTGTTCTCTTTTGATATAAATGTTCTATCTGATTTCTAGCGCCGGTAACGGTAGCAGTCATTGCAATATTTTTGAATTTGAATCCAGAAAATTCATAGTGCATTGCTTCAAAAAGAGATTCAAAATGCGAGTCAATAGTTCCAAATCCTTCTTTAACTAAATGCATTTCGTCTTGTATTATTAATGAAGGTCCTGTATCAAAATCTAATTCTAAAGGACTTCCTTTTTCACCGCATTTTTCCTTAGGATTAACATTAAAATCGCATTGATCGTTTCTTGGAATAAATCCGTGCCCATTAGGACATTTATCTAATTTTCCTCCGAATAAATTTTTAAATCTTCGATTGAGGGCTACTCCTGCTAATTTATCTACCGTGCATACAATAAATGTAGGCAGAGTTCTGTAGATCTCATCATCACATATTAATAGCCTAAAACTCTTACCGCATTTGTCGCATTTATGTAAAACTATTTTTTTAGATTCTTCAACTGATAATAGAACCTTACCTTTACATAAAGGACATTTATCAATTATCCTACCCTTAAGCTCTGATTCTTTGTCTTTATTTCTATTAATTTCATCAATCAGCTTTCTGTTAGACCTCGGAAAATCATCACTTTCACCCACAAAATAAGCTATCGAAAAAGGTTCGCCGCCCAACTTTTCATCCGATCTTAACTTTTCAGCCCATATGAATAAGTTAGCAATTCTTTGAAGCTGTTGAATTGATAACATCCTAAGTGGAAACTTAGTTAAAGCAGTGACACCGAATTTTTTACCTGAAATTCTGTCAAAAAAGGCAGAAAATATTACTAATGCGAAGTATGCTTCAGATTTTCCCCCTCCCGTCATTACATGAAGTAATTCGCAGTAATCTCTTCCTTTTACTTTATTTACTATTTCAGGGACCATGCTAACAAAAAAAACTATTTGGAATAATCTCCATGAGTTATAATATTTGGAATTGTAAAAAAATGCTTCGTTAGTTAATTTAAAAGCTTTAAATGCCTTTTTATTATCTTTTAATAATGAAATACCGTCTAAAAATCTTTTTTTCATTTTTTCAAAATTTTTTAACGAATCAAAATATTCTAAGTCGGTATTTGCAGACTTTGAACAATTGCTGTAATGTTCTTCCATCAAACTGTAAAGTTTATTTAAATCGTTTAAACATTTTTCTTTAGATAAATTATTAAAAGTTAAACTTAAATCACCGGCCGATGTTTTAGGAGAAATTTTAGGCTGTTTGAATCTGGCATAAGATTCCGTCATAATTTTATTTTGGTTAAAATTAAAATTTGCATGACAGTTAATGCACCTTAAATAGCTTGAATAACTCTTTGGGATGTCCTCATACTTATAATCATATTCAAAAGGAACAATAATATTATTATTTAGTAAAATCTCTAAGCTACAGTCGAAAAAAAATGTTTCATATTTAAAATTTGGAACAGTTTCATTGACCATGCTTAATTCTATTAAATTCAGATTTTTATTATTTTGTTCAAATCGTTCCAGATCCATGTAAAT
This sequence comes from Methanomicrobiales archaeon, assembly GCA_049975245.1. Classification (GTDB taxonomy): domain Archaea; phylum Methanobacteriota; class Methanobacteria; order Methanobacteriales; family Methanobacteriaceae; genus UBA117. Next base: position 66,159 of record JBNGDB010000012.1, on the reverse strand, counting down.
TTTACACTTCCAATCTAATTTAATCATTTGTTTATTTTTAAGAGATTTTAGTGTATTTTTATAATCTGACTCGTTTTTTAGGGATTTGTAAGGAATGAGATTACCTGAATGATAAAAATCTTTAGAATTTGTTATTGAACCGATAATTTCACTAAAATTCAGATAATGTTCAGTTTTTTCATGAAAGTCCGCAGGATCAAATGATATTATTTTCCTAACCCAAATCTTTGCCAGCGGAACATCAGCTTTCTTTTCAAACTTCATATTATTAACAAAGTTTAACTGCTCTTCATAGGTAGGATAAACTCTATAATATACTGATAATGTTGGAATAACAGTGATATTTTCTTTATAATCTTCTAATAAGAATTTAACAGATAGGCTGTTGTTTTTTAGTCTGATTTTATTATAATTTGTTATTTCTTCTTCCTCTAGATCGCCTAAACTTCCAACAAATATAGATCTTGAAGGTTTTTCTCTAGTTATTATTCGTTCAAAGCTGGCGTGCTTACCTTGTAACTTATCTAATACATCTCTTACCATTAGTTCTGTGAATTTATTATAAGCTGATGCTGACGACAAATTTTTCACCTTTTACCTTAAATTACTATGTAAATATTAAACTAATTCATATTTACCTTGTATGTTAATGAATAACATTAATCTATTTTTATTTATAATAATAATTTCTATCAAAATTTTTCCAAAAAATTTATAGAGTAATTAAAGAGTTAGTAATATATTATTCTAAAATTAATTTTAAGATTAAAATAAAAATTAAGCTTAAACTATAAAGTTAGTTCTAGAAAAAAAATTAATCAGATTTATGCAATAGTATAATAAATAGGAAACTATAAATAATATAAAATTATATGTATTAGGTGTGTAGTTATAATGACCCATAATAGGCCCAAAGCTAAAAGAATTCACTTAACATTCTCAGAAGAACAGTGGAAAATACTTGAAAAATTCAAGGGAGTTATGGGCCAAGGTGATGCTGAAATAGTAAGAAATATTGTATTGGCTTGGCTGGCGGAAAAATCAATGATTTCCACTGAAATAAAGAGTAAGGAGAAACTTAATAATGAATAAATCATTAATAACATTGTTCTGTGGAGCAGGAGGTTTGGATTTAGGTTTTCATTTAAGAAAAAATGTAACCTTACAGTTTGCAAACGAAATATTAGAAAAACCTGCTCTATCTTATTCAAAAAATTTCAACCTGCCTTTAATTACTATAGAAGAATTCAACGGAAAATACCCTTCTGTTGTAAAAGGAGATGTCCAAAAATTTGATTTCTCAACTTTAGAAAACAATGAAACAGATATAGTAGTTGGGGGCCCTCCATGTCAAGATTTTTCAGTTTTAAGAGGAAAAAGCAAACGTCAAGGTATAACAGTTCAGAGGGGAAAACTTTATTCACATTTTGTACGCGCCCTAGTTCATATTCAACCGAAAGTATTTGTATTTGAAAACGTTCCGGGACTGCTAACAGCCAACCAAGGAGAAGCATACAAAATAATTCAAAATGATTTTAAAGACATGTCCTTAAGGTGGAAAGAAGTAAAAAATTTAGTGGACAACAGAAACCATTTAAAAATCGAGGGGTACGAAATTTTATTCAGCTCGGTGATTAATTTAACTGATTTAGGAGTTCCGCAGGCCAGGAAAAGAATAATAATTGCAGGCGTCCGTAAAGATTTGGTTCAAAATGTAGGTGATCTGTTCCAAATGAAGACTGAGGTAGAAAAAATACTTAAAGGCACCGATTCTATGTTCCCTAAGTATCCCTTGACTCCAATGGAAGTTATTGAAGGGGAAACTCTGGATAATTTAGAGAATCTGTATTTAGATGTAATGAAAAGTTACTCCAATATCTGGAAAGATTTAAAAAGTGATAAAGCTAAAAAATGGGAAAAAAACCACTGGAAAAAGCTTGAATTTAATATATATAGTGATTATAAGTTTTTAAATAAAATAATTAAATTTTCTGAAGAAGAGTTTGAAACTGCCCTTAAACAGCATAAGAAGGTTTTGAAAATGTTGGGGTATTATAAAAAGCCTTTAGATGAAATGCAGTTTGAAGACGGTTCAAACGATCGGCCAAACGAGCAGGAAAGAGTCGTTGAAAGGATGAAAAGGATACCTCCAGGAGCGAATTATCAAATAGTTCAAAACACTGAATGGCAGGTTAAAGGTCTTATGAGCGGAGTGTACCGCAGAATACATCCCCTTATCCCTTCGCCAACTGTTATCGCATACGGAGGCGGCGGAACTTGGGGCTACCACTACAAAAGAGAACGGGCAGTTATGACGAATAGAGAAAGGGCCCGCCTGCAGACTTTTCCAGATTGGTATTTATTCGAAGGTTCTAGACAGGAAGTTAGGGCCCAAATAGGTGAGGCAGTACCTCCTCTTGCCTCATATAAAATAGCAATTGCTGTTGAAAATGTCATGAAACTTTTAAAATAATTTTATTTTTTAGGAAGATTTGAAGATCAGTATTTCTTTTTTTTGAAATAAATTTTTTTTTATTTAATTTAAAACATATTATTTTTTAGCATTAACCCTCCAATAATATTGCATTTGTTGGGAGGGATAATTTTGCAAGAAAAATTAGTTAACGTTTCTTTACCTGAAGGAAATTTTGATATTACGGTCCTTGTTTTCGACGAATCAGACCGCAAAATATTATATCAGATATACAACGAATGGCGTTCTTTATGCGATAACCTTGTAAAATTTAAAGCAAGAGCAGTTAATCTACCTGAAGGATTGTCTGAAAGTGCTTTTTGTCTTGAGATGGGTTTTGGAAGATTTATAGGGAGTATAAGCGGAGCAAATACTTCTTTTGACTGCTTAGACTTAAAAACAAGTGAAAGAATACAAGTAAAAGCGTGCAGTGTTCTGCCTGATTTAACATCTTTTGGACCGAAATCAGTATGGGACAAAATATATTTTGTAGACTTTTGCCGAAAAGGAAAATGGGACGGAACTTTTGACATCTACCTCCTCAATAATAAAGATATCTACAACCATAAAGTTAATGCCGATCAAACTCTGAGAGATCAACAGTTAGAAGGAAGAAGACCTCGATTCAGTATATATAAAGAATTAATTCAAGAAAAGAATATCAAGCCGATTAAAACTGCTACATTAAAAAAATAGGGCATTATATGTTTTTAACAATAAAAAAAAGCAATCAAATATTTAGATATTGAAAAAAATTGTTTTTAAAACTATCATAAATAGATTAAATAATTACCGGGAAAAAAGGTGCTGAAATTAAAGATAAAAATTTTAAAGGACGTAAAAATTGGCGGTATTTCAAAAAATCTGAATTAAAATCTTGGAATGAAAGAAAAATTTCTAATACAGTTTATCTAAACAAACAAGATTATGAAAATTGCTTTGAATTTGGACTTAAAATGGTTTATGGCGGGAGTTCTCTGGGTAGGAGAACAGAAGTAATGGCTGTTGATAATTGGATAACAGGAAGGATGACAGAGTACAGTTTTAAAAAATTTATTAAAAATCGATTTAGTGTAAAATTAATTTTAGATGAAAAATTACATCCTGGTAAAATTACGCCCCAGGAAGTCGTAGGCGTTAAAAATGAAAAGAGTGAAATACGAAAACCTAATTTATTTATAGGAATTAAAAGTTCAAAAATGAAAAACGCATATTTAATAGCAGATGAACACGGAACAGAAGTTAGAAATGCCGATGTCTATATATTTGTCCGTGCAGGATTACCAAGAGATCATATCATCAGATATTTGAGTTAACACGATTTTATTAAAAGGGCAAACAATTATCTTATAAAAAAAGAAAATTTTAGACAAATAAAAAGTTTAGGCGAACTTACAGTTTGGATTTGTGGTTTTTGTTGTGCGAATGAATTAGAAAAAGTAAAAGAAATTCCAGGCCTTGAATTTGATGGAACAAGATATGTTAAATGTGTTTCCGAATTACACGGCTCTGATGAAGATTGGCATAAATTATTGGAAGGAATCTAGATGAATCATAGAATTAATATCACCATAGAAGAGTTTAAACTTTGCAAAGAATTTTCTCTTGAATCTGCTAAAACACAAAGGGAATATCGTTCCGGAGGAACACAAAAGAGGCGGTTCTATATGATTTGTAGGGACACCCTTCAAGGTAAAACAGCTGAAATGATGATGAAAAAATTCTTAGAAGGCGAACCGTTTAACATCACAGGCATAGATCTCGATTTTGAAATATATGATAGGGGGATATGGGATGAAAAAGATTTTGCAGTAGGAAACCTTGATTTTTCTATAAAATCTGCTAAATGGTTTTCAAAATGGCTTTTACTGGAGACCAAAGACATAATAAGGGGCGACATATATGATGTATACGTCCTGATTACCGTAGATAAAGGTTATAAATCTGGAGAGGTAAAAGGATTTATTACTAAAGATCAACTATTAAACGGCCAAGGCACACTGAAATTAAAAAAAGGAGAATTAATTCCGAATACAAACACGTCTTTAGACGCTGATAATTATGCTGTTCATTCTGATCATCTGCACAATTCTTTAGAGGAATGGATGGATCTTTTAGAAATCAAATATAATTTTTAAGACAATGTCGGATATTAAAACAAATCACTTTGTAAAAGTGATATTAGTTTGGTGGGAAAATAATAGAAAGGATCTTCCTTGGCGAAGAACTAAAAATCCATATTTTTTGTTAGTTACTGAAATTCTTCTCCGCAAAACCACTTCAAAGCAGGTTGATAATATTTATCACAAATTTTTCCAAAAATATCCATCCGTTTATGATTTAAGAAGTGCTGATCAAAAGGAGCTTGAAAATATATTATTCACATTAGGTATGGAAAAAAAGAGATCAAAAGAACTGCTAAAAATTTCTGAAATAATTGTGGAAGACTTTAAAGGCATTATTCCTCATAAATATGAGGATTTAATAAAATTACCCGGAGTAGGCAGGTATACAGCCAACGGAGTGATATGTCAGGCGTATAAAAACGATAAAGCCATGGTAGATACAAACGTTATTAGGGTTGTCGTTAGGTACTTTAATTTTAAATCATCTAAAAAACGCTTGAGGGACGATGTAAACATATGGGCATTTATGGAGTCTATGATACCCTTAAATAAATGTAAAGAATTTAATTTAGGCTTAATTGATTTTGCAAGTTCTGTGTGCACATCTAAAAAACCCAAATGCTCTAAATGTGATTTGAACGAATTTTGCAGTTTTTTTATTAATCAAATGAATTAGATATTCAACATACCATTTCTTTTTATTGACTATTATTGATGTTGGTGGTAGTAGCTGACTGTATCATGTTGATATCCTCACCAATAATTTGCAAAGCCCTCTCTAAAAATAATTTAATCTCAGCTTCATCCTCCAAACCACTCCCCCCGGGAGTAAGGGGAAAAGCCCCCACCGAGGGCAAAATACACTCACTCCTTTCACGATAGATCATACTTTTTTTACCAGGATATAAAACATATGCACCCATGGTTTCTTTAAGGGCATCCTTATAGGTGTGCATCTTATTAACATCTTCATTTTTGAATTTATCATCATCCGATTTATATTTAGCATCAAAATGTAAAAATCTTTTAAAATCATTTTTAACAGTAATAGTATAATCTGGATTAAAATTTAGAGAATAAGAATGATAATCCTGGCTGGATTTCCGGAACATACTATTAAATTCCAGATATATCTCTAAATCCTGTTCATCTATTTTAATATTAAATTTATGCCTGGATTGACTACCCCTATTAATTTTAATATTCCAGTATTTTTTATTTAGATTAAAAATAGAGGAATAATCCACAGTTACCTGGCCCATTTTACTTAATATTTCAACAAGTTTAAGATAGCACCAATACTCATAAAGTTCAGAGAGTTTTTTCTGGTAACCTTCTATTTTACCAGTCACCTCTTCAAACTGGAAATTATAGCTGAATTCGAATATTAAAAAATAGTTCAGCATTTCTCTGTAGCCTTCCTTTTTTTGTAAAACCTGGGAATTAGAGGGAAAATAGTTCATATCCCCCACATCTTCCAACCAACCGTCACTAACATATTCCTGGATAATCTCCTGAAACTCTTTAATTTTATCCGAAGGGTATCCACCTACTACATTTTCCTCCACATATAATACCATTTCTTCAATTAATTCCTGCAGTAGATATAAAAAATATTTGATAAACCGGTTTTCAGCATTATCCACACTATCCACATAATTTAGCTGATTCAGGTGATGAGGAACATGATTATCCATCTCCAAAGGCCAATATGGTGGTAAATCATCGATTTTTATCAAATTTTCAGAACCAGATGCCATATCAATTAAAGAGGACTCACCAACTGCTGAGGCCTGGGATACTGGAACATTCTCACTATAACCTAACATTAAACTGTGAGGATCACGCCTGATATGGCCATAAGCATTTAACAGATTTTCCGGCCGAAAAATATATTCTAAGAACATGAAATCTTCATAAAAAGTTTTCTTAACCCTCTTTTGAAAGTCAATGGGCCGGTGTAGGGGAGATTCAGAATCTAGTATTAAGGCAGTCGCAGCCTGCGCCAAATCCCCAATCATGGCCGAATAATGATCAATGTAGTTTATCTTTTTGGATCTAACCTCAAAAGGACACCTCAGGGAAGATATCCCATCTACTTCCACATCAAAAAATGATTTACCCACGAAAGATGTGAAATTAAGAATTCCCCCATGTATATCACTTCTATGGAAATTGATTTTTTTAAAAACATTATTTTTTTCTTCTAGTGTGGGAAAAGAAATCTCCTCAGCAGGTTTATGGGGATTAAAAATTAGCTCATACTCGGTTTCTTCCAGTAATAATATATGTTCATAGCCTTTTTTATCAGAATTTATACTAAATTGCAGGGGGCTTTTCTGGTCAAATTCATAAACCCGGGGAACATTCCTACATTCAACTTTTATTTTGTTAATTGTTTTACTGAACTCTTCGTATTCTAACTCCTGTAGGTTGTTAAGGGGAGTAATAAGCAAAGTTCCAAGTAAATTCCCTTCCCTATCGGGCATATAAACTATAATTTCCGGGCTGGGCATATTAAAACCTTTAACCATTAAATGAAGCATATCTTTTTTCCTGAAGATTCCTTCCTAAACGTTGAATTTTAAAGGCGCTGGAAGGGTACTTTATTTTATCTTTTTCCAGTTTAATTGAAACCCATGGTTTTTCGGTGGAACTCCCATTGTAACATAGCTTGAATAGTTTTTCCAGTAAAGTTTCCAGTTCCCGTTGGGATCCATGTATTTTGGGAAGCATCTTTTGCATAATTTGGGCATCAAAATAACGCTCCCAGTTATCCCAGATAGGGGGTGAGTCTTCATATAACCAGGCCATATACATGAATCTTATAATTTCATTTATAACCCTGAACCCGAAATCAAAACCAGCGAGTTTTAATGTTTCCTGGAAGATTTGGATTTCATCAGCTAATGTAGTCCATAGATTATCTCCATTTTTTATCTGCACATGAGTTAAAAGATTTTTTAACTGGGTAATATTAATTTCACGATTATTTAAATGGGATAGGGGATTTTCCAGTAATTCCATCTTGCCTTCCATATCCTGGTTTTCTATTGTGCACATTATATAACCATGCGCTGGGTATGTGGTAAATTCAATGGTATTGGCCCGATCCAGCACCTTGGGGGAGAACATATAGGTGGTTTCATCCACATTCACCGTTCCCACCACCAGGAGATTTTTCGGGATTTTCAATTTCTGGGGGATATTCTTATTTTTAATGGTTTCTGCCTTGTGCTTTGAATATAATTCTATTTCCTTACCACTTTCCATGGCCGATAGAAAATCAGAAAAATATCTCTCCACATGGGATAAGTTCATTTCATCCAGAATCAGGAAGTAGGCTTTATCCGGATTATTATGAGCATCTATAATTAGATCTAAAGCAGGTGTAGATTCATAGTCATGGGTTATCACATTGTAAAATCCCATGAGGTGCCGGTTTTCACTCCAGTTAGCACCCACCGGGATAATCAAATAATCAGCCTTATTTTTTTCTTTTAAATATTCGGCAAATAAATGCGCGATTTTGGTTTTACCGGTACCAGAATTCCCAGTTAATATTACAAAGGGTTTTACAGATAGGGATAGTAAGAAGTTTTCCACCATTTCCGGGGTGTAGATGAATTCTTTTTCTTTCAGATATTCACTAAACGATGAGTTAACAGGTGAATCATTACTTAATTTGTTGTATATCTCCAATAATTCCATTAAATCAGTTTTTAGAACTTGCTCTGAAGGAAGATCATTTTTATCATAATATCTGGTGCAAATCGTACAATAGGTGTTTATTCCAGACGGAACATCCGGAAAATTAAATTTAGGATTTTCTCTTAAAAACGAAGATTCATTATATATTTGAAATGCTTCTTTTTCTATAATTCTCCTAATTTCATTAGTGACTGAATCGATTCCTAATCTTTTTTTAAATAATGTAGTGATGTATCCCCAGTTAAATTCTATTGATAAATTTACTCCTTTAGTATTTTCAGTGAATGAATAACTAATAATATATTTTTTGTTTTGATCAGTTGATAAAGTAATATAGGGGTTATGAGTCCAAGTACCGCCAGAATGATAATTGGCATTAGTATGGTATTTTTTAGCATGATCACCGAAGTATTTATACGCAAAATGTTTCAATTCTTCTGCAAAGTTTCTAAATGATTTAGATAGGGAATGATCTTTAACTCTATCTCCTCTTGACGCAGCAGAGGGAAAATATGAAAATATTTTCTTTAAAAAATTTTTTATTTCTAAATCGGCATAATTTGTATTTTCATCTAATAAATCAATTAAATCCCCCAATTCTTCTTCAGTCTTATCATCCCAATAAATATTATTTCCAGAATAAAATGGGTGGCTACCTGTTATATGCATGGGAGTTATTCTACTGCACATCCAGAAAACAAAACCATATCCTTCATTGTTTTTAAGCAATGTTTCAAATGGTAATGAAGATCTTTTCATGTGCGAAATAAAATCTTTATCACAAGTTTTACAAACATCATATTTTTCTGATTCACATAAAGCTTTTCCATCTTCAATTTTAAGGTCTCTAGTAACTCTATTTGTCTCTTTACAGGTCGGAGCATAAAATCTTAAGTTTCTTTTTTGCCTTAAAATTTGCATCGCAGTTTTGATAGAGGGATTAGATGTAGCTATTTTAAAGAAGAATCTTTTAACTCCCAAGCTGAAATTATAGGTAAATAACTCTTCAGGGGTGATTGATTGAACTAATTCTTCTCCCTGTTTAGTTAATTTAAGTGATGTTTTTTCAATTAGTCCTAATGTTCTTGCTGAATTTAAGCTATAGATGGGGCTAGTGTTTTTATTAGATCTTGAAAAATAGGCCTTCCAATAATCATCACCATCTACTTTTTTTATTAAAAGATCAAAAAGTTCATCTTCACTTAGATGTTTAGTTTCTGATAATAGATAACATAAGTCTCGAACTATGTGAGCTCTGCCCGCATTCAAATCATAAAAACCAATGCTTTCAATATGGTTTTCATCTACTAATAAATCAAACTTTTCATTAGTTTTAGAATTTTTTACATTATCTGGATGAAAATATTCATACATTAACCACATAAATGCAACATTATCCATTTCAATTTTTATATTTTCATTTTTGAATTTTAAAAGAATATTATTTAAATATTCAAAAACTTCTCCTAGAGACATGTCTTCGTATGGTTTATCTGTCTTTAATTTAAATTCAGGGTCAATAAGGCTCACAAAATGTTCAAGATGTTTTGTATTATAACAGGGCATTACCTGATGATGATTATAGCAAAATATAATTTTTTTAGCAACAATCTGGTCCCCACCAAAATACTTAATATCAGCCCATGGCGCATTTACCTTATCAGCTAAAGATACGTCTGGATCCACTGCTACTTTTAAAAGTTCTTTGAATTGTTCCAGGTTATCTCTTGCATTTTCAGCATATCTGGCATCACCTACTCTAATTCTACCACATTTATCCAGACTATATTCTATATAATGCAGAAAATAAGGCTTATTTCCAGGATCATAAATATCTTCAGGAGTTAGATCATATATTTTTTCAGGGTACTTATGAAAAGGATATTTGCTTAAAAATTCCTCAAATTTATGTTTAATTCCTTCAGCGTGATCTTTTTGAAATTCTTTTATGAATAATTCTGCTTTCTCATTTAAATTATCTAAATCCACTTTAATCTCCTCTGAAATTGTTATAAATTCCTTTAATCATAACATAATCATTTCTTAACCAGATTCCAATTAAAACTCCCGCAATTACATTTAATTGATTCAGGATTCATTCCATTCATTGTTAGATGTAGGATAGTGCCACAATTATCACATTGGAATAATGAAAACAAATCCTGGAAGGATAACATTACAGGTTTAAAATCTTGTGGAGTGAAATCAGCCCACTCATTAAAATGCACAGCAGGGTTTACAGCCCATCTTTCAATATTTATACGCCTAAAGACATCTTTAGAATATTTTTCTATCTCAATAAGTTTTTCTAATTCTGAGTAATTTTCCCAAGACCTTGCAGCAGTTTTAGCCCGTTTTAAATATTTATTATAAGCTGACTGGGCTCCACTTAGTAGATCACCTAATTCATATTGGCCGCTAAACTTGAATTTAACAGGAGCTTGCAGTGCAGAACAAACCAAACTGAAGTATTCTTCTGAACCCCTTCTTAACTTTGCTGCAGCAGCAGGGACATCATTTCTCTTAAGATCTTTTTCAATAGGTTGCCAAATATCTCCAATATAGTTAACTCTGGGACCGTCATGAATTGTCCAGTTAGATAATTCAACTCGATTTTTAGACTTGATAACACCCTCAGACTGTAACTGCCTGGCCCAAGTCTGATCATGAGTAGTAATAAAAAACTGCTTTCCCTTAAAAAAATCTGCCAGGAGGTGGCATATCTGCCTCCTGTGAGGTGCATCCACACTCATCATAACATCATCCAAAACTATAAGGTCAATATATCCCTTTGTCAGACGCTCTGCCAGGGCAAGATATAAGCAGATCCCCATACTATCCTGATGTCCTTCACTGTGTAGTGCATGGGGAGGGTGGTTTCCCTGGCCATGGAAATTCACTTTAAAGTCCACTTCAGCACCTGAAGATGCAATTAAGGCATCAAAGTTTTCCTCATCACTACTATGAAGCTTTCTGTAAAGCTCCACAAAACGGTCCTTAATATCTGTGTACAGATCATCAAGAATCTGATCCCTGCTTTCAATAAAAGCACTTAGAAGTGTCTCAGCATTACGTAGTGCATATTCAGCTTTTTCTCTTTTTATAAGGTTTTCTTCATAATATTTCAGGTTCTCTTCCAATCGGTTGAGTTTATCCCAGGCAGTCTGCTCTGGGGAAGTGGCCCCGTAATGTTTTTCTGCCATTTTGAAGATTAGATCCCCAATTTCTCTAAGATCCCCGGCTTCAGGTAATTCTTCACCACTATAATCACCCTTCTCCAGTGCTTTATCAATCCTTAAAAGATTCTCCTCCCAAAATGTAATTTGATGGCTTTTTGTTTCTAATCCTAACTTTCTGGTTGCTTTAAGCACTTCTCCAATACTTTTAAGCTTATCTTTAACTTGATGAGATATCTCACCAGCTAATTCTTCAATCCTTTCTAGGTCTTTTTTGGTTTCTTTTAGATTATCCAGTTTCTGGGAGATATGATTCTCCAGTTCATCAGGGTCCCAGGGAGTATCACATAAGGGACACACATCCCCAGTTAACTTCAAACCCAATTCTGTTAAAAGCAGCCTATCTTGTGGTTGGGTTTCATCAGATCTGATTTTATTATACAAATCTTGAAATTTAGATTGTAACAACCCAAACTCCTCTAGAAATTCAGCAGTTGGAAGGTTTTCCAAGTCTTTTTCCAATAATTCCAGGTTGATGCTAGTATCAGAATGAATATCTGGAGATTGAATATTATTTTTTAGTTGGACAGAATCAAGCACAGTTAATGCCTCTCCACCTAATATTTCCCTATTTTCATTTACAAAATTAAGAACTGATTCTTCATTAAAACTATCAATACTAACTGTGGAGTTTATGTGTGATTGGCTGGTCTTCAGATTTCCCTTGGCATTTTGGAATTCATTTTTTAAATTATTTCTAACTTTGACCAGTATTTGACGGGTTGCATCTACTTCATTAATCTTTAGCAGGTTTTGTATCTGTTTCCCCCTTCTATGGGCATCGGCTGTAACAAAGTTAAGAATCTCCCGTCGGGTTAATACGTGCTGCCCCCTGGAAGCTAATTCCTGAACCGGTTTTAATAAATCAACATATCTCTCATCACAGATGAGATTTCTAGGTTTAATCATTTCACGTTTGATTTCAACATGTTCATCAATATCTGAAAGCTTCACCACTGCTTTAACCCAGCAATCCTTCACATCTGAAGCCACATGAGGTGCGTGTTCTTTTAGTTTTATGTCCTTGGTTCCAGGTCCTTTCATCCGGGAGACATCACCAGTTAAAAGAAAGTCCACTGCATCCACAATGGCACTTTTACCTGAACCATTAGGACCTGAAATTAAGAAGTTTTTACCATTAGGTTCAAGTTTTAATTCCTTTATCCCCCTGAAGTTACAGATTTCAAGTTCATGTATCCTCATGGAGATCCACCCCGTAAAATTTCTATCAAACTCTCAGGAGTGGTTTTACTAGCCTTAAAAATATTTTCAAGCTCTAAAATAGTTTTATCATCAAAATCAGATTTTCCTTTAAGTTGCTTTATAGTCTCCTGGATGATTTCATCCAGAATAGTATTTGGAAGTTCTCTTTCCCCCTTCATAATTTGCACCTAATAATTCTATGTCTAGAACTATTATAAAATTTCTATTTTATTAAAACATTGAAAAATTTTTATAAAATAAGGAATATGGAAAATATACGGTCAAATAAATTATTAAAAATTAATTGTAACTATACATAAAAAGTGGGATTACAAAATGAATAGGGAGATATTTCAATGGATTAATGATAAAATAAATATCTTAACCGTCTTTATAGACTTAATAAAGTCTTTCTAATCTGATAAAATGTGAGCAATTACACTATTCACTTAATTCCTGTATTAGTTAGGTTCTACCAAAAAGAGAATTGTAACTTTATCACATGAATAAATTATTCATCTTAAATTTAAAAATTATATGATAATCCTAAATCAGTAATATTTATATTAATTATCTCTTTTATTTAGATATAACTTATAATAGAAAATATTATGGTAGGAAGATGTAATATTATATTCTAAAAATAGTCAATAAAATTTTTATAATAAATTCTGGGGGTTGGAGATTGGTAAAATTCCTGCACACTGCAGACTGGCATTTAGGTATTAAATACAAAAAATTAGGGGATAAAGCACAAAAAGCAAGAGAAATTCGACTAAAAACTGTGGAAAAACTTCTAAATAAGTCCAAAGAATATAATGTTGATTTTATTTTAATTGCTGGTGACCTATTCGACAGCAACCAGGTCAACAGAAGTTTGGTAACCTCAGTTTCCACCATGATCTCAAAAGTAGCTCCCACCCCAGTTTATATACTCCCGGGCAACCATGACCCCCTTGGTAAAAATTCTTTATTTAATGATCAAATATGGGATAGTCTAGATAACCTCACTATTTTCCATGAAGAAAAACCTTTAGATTTAGGTAATGTAACCATCTATCCTTGCCCGGTTAGTCAGAAAAAGTCAAAAGATGATCCAACCCAGTGGATTGATGCTAACGAAAATAATCATATATCAATTGGAGCAGCTCACGGTAACCTTCAAGCGGGCTTCATTGAAGATGCTAACTTTCCCATAGATCCACTAAGAACAGAAAAATCAGGCTTGGATTATTTAGCTCTGGGGGAATGGCACTCACTATTCAAACAAGAAGATTCTAACGGTATTACCAGAACTGTATATCCTGGAACCCCGGAAACCACTAAATTTGGTGAAAATAACAGCGGCCAAGCAGTTATTGTGGAAATTGACGCACCCAACACCACACCCAATATCACGCCAATAGATGTAGGTACACTGTCCTGGCAGGAACATGTTAAAGAGATTAACAGTTTATCTGATGCTCAGATCCTAGAATCAGAACTGGAAAGCATTCAAGAACCTGAAAATAGTGTTATCTCCCTGGAAGTTAAGGGTGTTACTGATCAGGAAACTATAAATTTTCTATCCCAATTAGATAATTCTTTTGGGAATCATTTTATGTTCTTTCAACTTTTTATGGATGAACTTTACCTCAAACCCAACCTTCTTGAATTAAAGGCCCTCTTACCTGAGGGTGCTGTGGTTAATCAAACATTTGAGGCTTTAATGGCCCTTATGAAGACCCAGCCAGAAATCCAGGAATACTCTAATATTAGTCCAGAACGCACCCGGGAAATCTTCAGCCAACTCCAAAAGAAGGATATGTTGGAAGGTCTATCACCAGAGGTATTAAACCGTGCATTTCTTTTAATGTACCAGATGATTAAGGAGGTATCATAAAATGAATGTTCAAAGCATCAGACTAGAAAACTGGAAAAAGTTTACATATCCAGTTGAAATAGAGCTAAAAAATGGTTTGAACATTCTATATGGCCCTAATGAGAGTGGTAAAAGTACTTTAATCGACTCAATTATCACTACTTTCTACTCCAAGCACACTAGCGGATCTGGTAAAATTAAATCTCTGAAACCGTGGGGTAGTTCATTGCAGCCTCGTTCTACCATTACCTTCCAAAAGAATGGGCAAAAATATAGGATAACTAAAGGTTTTCAGGAAAGAAAAAGTTTATTAGAGAAAATGGAAGGTGAAGCTTGGAGGAAAATAGCAGAGGGCGATAAGGCTGACCAGGAACTCATCCAACTGGTAGGGGGCCAACTACCCCCCAGAGGGGACACCAAACCAGAACTTTGGGGACTGGGACAAACCCTGTGGATGGTCCAAGGCAAACCAATCATCAGTGATGATCTAAACGATGAAACTCTTTCTTGCTTGCAGACCATGTTAGGGGCTACTATTGAATCTGATAAAGAAAAAAAGGTTTTAGGCGAGATTAGATCCCGATTTTTAGATATATTCACTGAAAAAAAGAGAACTCTGAAAAAGGGAAGCGAATTATCTAAAGTTCAAGAAGAGATTAAAACCCTGAAAGATGAATTATCCCAATCAGAACGGAATAAAACAAGGACAGATGAGTTAATAAGAGAGATTGATGATACCGAATTCTTGCTTAAAAAAAATCAGAGCAATCTGGAATCAGCTAAAAAGGAAAAAGATAAACTCGAAGAAGAAGTGGAAGCTGCACGAAAACATCAGAAGAACAGAGAAGAAATTGAACGTGAAATTAAAGAATTAGACTCCAAATCAACTGCTCTTAAAGAAAAAATAGATCAAATCAATCAAAATAAGGATGAAATTAGAACTATTCAGTCAAGTATTAATGATATTAACAATAAAATTGGCCCATTACAAGAACAATTTGAATTTATTGATACTCAAATCCAAGATAAGACCCTTGCACTTCAAGATACAAATGATGATATCCAAAAATCCATAGAAGAAAAGAATATTGCAGGTATTGCTCACAGTACATTGAAGGATGAAATTACATTAGAATCCCTCAAAGATCGTTTCCAGGAGATAAGTCAGCTATACGATGATCTTTATCTTCACCAAGAAAAATACAATACTATTATTGCTCCGTCTTCCAAGGAATTGGAGAAACTGGAAAATCTCCACCAGGAGATTCATGATTCACAAACTCGTCTGCAGACTATTGGATTGAATGTAGATGCAACTGCCCAACCTCGCATGGAGGGGGAAATAAGTTTAGATAACCATAAAAATCCATTTTCATTAAAAAATAATGAAAGTATTTCATGGACTGCAAGCCAGTCCATAAAAATAAAAATAGATCAAGTTGGAGAATTTGTAGTTAGAAGTGGCAGTCAAGATGTCAAGGAAATGCAAGAAAAATTACAGAATATGCAGGCAGAATATAATGAACTAGCTGCACCTTACGGTACAGATGAATTAAACAAACTAAAGGAATTGCAAAATAATAAAGATTCTTTAAAGAAAGAAGTAGAAAGAATTGAAATCTTACTGGGTAAAAAATCAAATAAAAGTAAAGAAGACCTTCAACAAGAAATTATGACCTCCCAGAACAAGATTAAATCTAATTGGGATAAGATTCCTGATGATTCACCATATAAAAACTGTGAAAAAAAAGATAAAACCCCAGTTATTGAAGAACTTTCTGGTAAACTAAACCAATTACAAGATGAAATTGATTCACTCTCTAAACATCGTAACCAGTTAAATTATGAAATAGAAGATGATAGAAAAAGGGCTCAAGAGTTATCAACAACCATCAATGATAATAATCAGGATGCATATGGTAAATCGCAGCGTATTGACGAGATCAAAAAAGTATTATCCCGTCTTGAAGATGATGGCCTAACTAAAGAGGAACGTGAAGATAAACTGGATCAATTATCCTTTGATTTAGATCAAAAAACTCGAGCTTGGAAAGTTTACCAAGGTGAAATTGAGGAAAAAGAACAACAACCTTTAAGTGCATTCGAAGGCCTCAAAAAGAAATTAGAACGATTAGAAGAGGATAATCGATCCCAAGAAATTAAAAAGGCTCGTGCAGATAGTGAACTGCAAATGCTCATCAGCCAATCTACTGATACCACTATTCTAGAAGAGAATTTAGAACAATTCGAAAACAAGGAAAAAAATCTTCAAACTGAAGCAGAAGCACTTAAACTATTATTTGACCTTACATCGTTTTACAGAGAGAATATAATAGGCGAACTCTCAAAACCCATCCGTAAACGTGTCACTGAGGATCTAGAAAAACTTTTAGGAACTAAATACTCCCTCATCTTCAATAAAGAGATGAAACCAGACACTATTCTTGCCCATGGAGAGGAGGCACCTATAGATCTTTTATCCTTCGGTACTCAGGAACAAGTTTGGTGCATTTTCCGATTAGCCCTAGGTACTATTTTAAGCCGTGATGAAAGGCAACTGGTGGTTTTAGATGACCCCCTAGTTAATACTGATCCCGTTCGAATGCATCATGCTTTACAAATACTGCAGGAAAATGCTGAAAATATGCAGATTATCGTGGTGACCTGTGATGTGGATAAATACAATTCATTAACTGATGCAAACTTTATTTCTATGGATGATACACTAAGGAGATAAAATATAATGGCTTCACTTATACCTTATGAAACATTTGAAGAGATAGCAGTTCTAAAACTCAAACGTAAAATAAGAGTTGAGGATAATCCTGATCAGCATCGATCTATAAGTGCTCCTATTAATGAATCACAATTCCTGGTTGCAGGACCTGGCAGTGGTAAAACCACCGTCATGGTGTTGAAGATATTAAAATTCATATTTGTGGATGAAGTACCAACATCATCTATCGTAGCTACAACATTCACCAGAAAGGCAGCTGCCGAGTTAAGGTCAAGAATCCTTTCATGGGGAGATGAAATAAGACAAGTTCTCTTAAATGATCAAAGATTTATAGACATTCATCCCCATCTGCGCCTCATAGATTTCAACCAGATAATAACCGGCACCCTGGACAGCATATCCCAGGACATTTTAAAGCTGCATCGTGCACCAGGTGCTGCACCACCCGTTGTTATTCAGGACTTTGTAACCAACGCCCTAATGTTAAATGTAGGTTTATTCCAGGGGGAAAAACACCACAATGAAGACTTGAGGGAGTACCTCATCAAACTTAGAGGTGGTAAATTTGGTTTTAACACTAACGAGATGGCAAAACAATTACTGGAAATAAAAGAACGTGTATACTACGACCAGGTAGACTGGGAAGAACTTCGAAAAGAAAAACAGAATCAACATCCGGGATTTGAAATAGCCTATCAGGCCATAAATGATTACCTACACGAACTTGAAAGTAGAAGCCTCTATGACTTTGCCATGTTAGAGGCAGAATTTCTTGACCAACTACAACAAGGAAAACTAGAAAACTTCCTCCAGGGATTAAAACTCATCCTAGTAGATGAATACCAAGATTCTAATCTCCTCCAGGAACAGATCTACTTCCAACTGGCCAAGGCATCTATAAATAATGGGGGCAGCATGACGGTGGTGGGTGACGATGACCAGTCCCTTTATAGATTCCGGGGAGCCACGGTAGATCTTTTCACCAACTTCCAAGAACGTTTTAAAACACATTTAAACATTCAAAACCGTTCCAATTATAAAGTAGAACTGATCTACTTATCCCAAAACTACCGGTCCACTGAAGAAATTGTTAATTTCTGCAACCAATTCGTTAACCTGGACAAGGAGTTTCAACCTGCCAGGGTAAAAGACAAACCTGCCATCATACCAGAAAGAAGTCCACCCATAACTGAATTCCCCATTTTAGGAATGTTCAGAGAGGATGTTAAAACCTTATCTGAAGATCTCGCCAATTTTATCATGCAAGTGGTCTGTGGTGAAGGTTACTCTGTGGAAAATTTTAAAATCAAAGTTAACCCTGAGGAGGGTTCACCTACTGATTTATCCATTCTTATAAGTTCACCCCAAGAAAGAGCCTTTAAAAACAAGAAACTTCCCTATCATTTAAGAAAGAATCTCAAAATACCTATATTCAACCCCCGGGGTCAGAACCTGGAGGAAGCATGGGAAACACAAGTTTTATGCGGACTCATGTTAAACTGCATAGATCCTAAGTGCGAAATACAGGATTCTATCGAAAAAATGCCCTATACTGCTAAAAAAAATTTCATCTACTGGAGAAAAAAAGCTAATGAATATGTTGAATCTAATCCATCCCCCTCTTCACCTGTATCTTTACCATCATTTGTAAATGCCTGGCAGGATAGAAAACCTTTAGGTAGGAGAACTTGGAAAAAGGTTGTCCCATTACTGGATTTGGTTTATAAACTGGTAACCTGGATTCCCACCTTGCAGAATGACGTGGAAGGTTTAGTATACCTGGAAGCAATTGCCCGTACCATTGCCGAAACCGCGCTTTTCTCTAATTATGCCGGTGAACTTATTTTTAATAAAGATGACCCTGAACTTGAATGTCATTCCATTACAGATGCTTATTGGAATATATTCGTTCCTTTAGGCACAGGAGCCATTAAAGTTGATGAAGGACTCTTGGAAACCTTACCTGATAACCGTATTAACATCATGTCTATCCATCAGTCCAAAGGACTGGAATTTCCATTGGTAATTGTGGATGTAGGCTCAGATTTTAGGAGTAATCATCCTAAAAATGCTTTTAAACGATTCCCGGAAGAAGGAGGTAAATCCTCCATAATGGAGGATGAGATCAGAATATGTTCACCCTTGGGACGTCCTACAAGATCTGGCCGTCACAGTGCCTTCGATGATCTTACCCGCCACTATTTCGTGGCTTTCAGCCGGGCACAGGACGTTCTTCTTTTAGTGGGGCTTAATAATTATTCTAAAATACCAAACGTGGCCACGGGATGGACCCGGAATGGTAACTGTCCATGGAGTGGCTTAAAAAATTTAATAATGATATAGTTGGTGATGAAAATGACTCTTTCAGTTAGATCTAAACCTTACATAATCCCGGAGTACAGTTTAACCGGGGATCTGTTAGCCTATCTAACCTGCGGATTACAATACCGGTACCAGAATAAGGCAACTTTACCTCCTTCAATGCCTATCCAATTATGGTTTGGGGATTTCATCCATGGAGTTATGGAGGAAGCCTTTCTTAAATGGAAGGATGAAGATTGGAAAGATTTTCCATGGGATTGGAAGACCCAGATACGTGAGATTGAATTATTGATCCACAAACGCATGGAATCGCGTGGATTACAACCACCAGCTAACCTGTTCTGCCCTTTCGAAGAGGAAAATGAACATCAGGGACTTTGCCCTGATAATAACCATCCCCATAAACTAGTGGCCAGTATAAGAGCAGAAGAATCCATAAATACATGGGGACCTCATCTTTTCCCACTTGTGGATGATAATGAGGTTCGCCTTAAGGGTATACGTGAAATGCCCAACTTTCAGCAGGGCATTAGCAGATCAAATTATTACGGTGTAAACGGGATCATTGATGTTTTAAGCTCGGTTAAATTAGAAGAAGCACCAGAGAATAATTTAATTCTTAAATATTTACACCGCGACCCAGTTTTTCAGGAGAAACTTGAAAATTTAGATTCTGACCGATATGAGGTTATAGTTGATTATAAAGGTATGATGCGTCCCCCTCTGGGTTCACCATCCTGGAATCATCATCACTGGCAGGTGCAAACATATGCCTGGTTAAGGTCTATGCAGCCAGAATCTAATCCAGTGATTATTGGAATACTATTTTATTTGAATGAATTATCCTTATTTAAGGAAGATTTGAAGGAGCTTAAAAGGGAAGTTAAAGAGCATGATACGGATATTATGCCTGATGGCGGTGATAGAGAATCAATCCTGAAATGGAATCCTTCCCATAAGATTCCCTCATTTTCAGAGCCTTTCCGGCATTTGCGTTCTATTCGCATTATCCCTATGGATCCTGTTTCCATTAAATCATCATTAGAGGAATTTGATAATGTGGTGGATGATATTGAGGCTAGTATAATTAGTGAGGTTGATGGGCAAGTAATACAGAATTCATGGAAAACCAATCCGGATAAGAGAACCTGTGATGCCTGTGATTATAAGACTTTTTGTCCAAGTTCCTATAGTAAGAAGAAGCTTACAGTTCCTTAAAGGATGAAATTAGGTTGGAGAAATAATATTCTTAATATTTTATTTTATTCCTAAAAGACTTATTTAAATAAAATTGGATTGTTAAAATCCATCATACCTTTGGTAATTCATTTAATAGAAGTTGAAATTTTTTATTCATTTTTAACTATTTTTTTAAGAATTTTTAATGATTAATATATATCATATTGTTAATATTATAACTATACTGTGAATGTTAAACATTAACCTTTATATATAATGAACATAATATATATGTTATGTGCACATAAGAATTAATTTTGTAGAAGTGGTATAATGGATGAAATAATAGCAGAATACATCAATCAAATTGAATTAGGCACAATACAAGAATATAAAGGTATGTCAGTTTTCCCACTGTACAATAGTGGTCATGACTTTAACTATATCACCCTGAAAGAAGCACTGGAAGCAAACCTATTAACGGTGACAGAAATTGATAAATCAGGTTCAGTACCAGAGTTAAAAGTAATAAACAAAGCTGATGTTCCAGTTTTATTATTGGACGGTGAGGAACTGGCAGGTGCCAAACAAAATCGGGTTTTAAACACCACAATACTCCTGGAAAAGAAGTCAGAAACTGTGATTCCAGTAAGCTGCACAGAACAGGGAAGATGGAGTTACGAATCTCCAGAATTCAGTGAATCAGGTAATTTAGCAGAATACCGTTTGCGCAGAACAAAATCATCCTCAGTACATGAGTCACTTAAAATGAGAGGAGAATTTCGATCTAACCAATCCGCTGTATGGAATGAAATAGAAAATGTAAGTAGAAGGGCAAATGTAAATTCCCATACTAGGGCCATGGGAGATGTATACCAGTCAAAAATTAAAGATTTAGATAAGTATCTAAAATCATTCCCCCCATCAGATGGTCAGAAAGGTTTGTTGGTGATGATTAATGGGGAGGTTATGGGTTTAGATCTCCTATCAAGCGATAAAGCGTACAAACTTCTTCATCAAAAACTCCTAAAAAGCTATGCCTTGGAAGCCCTACTTGCAGAGGACGAAGTTGAGGAAAAATTAAATGGAATGGACCGGGCCCGAACATTCCTTGATGAGACATTTTTATCCATGGATGAAAAGCATGAGTCAATTGGTTATGGTTTTGATCATCGTTTAGAAGGGCCATCTCTGGTGGGTTCATCCCTAACCTACAATGATCAGGTTATACACACTGCCTTCTTCAACAAGGATTATGCAAAAGATGGTGAAATGTCAAATTACAGGAAACGTCGCAGTTATAGGCTTTAGGTCATTAATTTTATTACATGAAAATTATAACTTATATATGGTTTTATTCAAGATTTTAAAATACTGGGGGGAATACTGTGGCTGCTAAACATAATGAACGTTGCAAGGAATGTAAAAATCATGTATTGGAATTACTATCCAACATATTTGGTGAAGTAAAGGAAAATTACAACTTAAATATTTCCAATCGAACAAGCGGATTTAAGAAAAGCCCCTATTATTCAAACTTGCAAGAAATATATACTTCACTCCAAAAACATCGCGGCTACAAAAACTTCATCCGTAAAAAGAATTTGCCTAACGTGGACTATTATATTGTGGATCTTGAATTTATTGTGGAGTTTGATGAATCACAGCATTTCACCAAACTTAGAGAAATCGCTCTTGAAAAATATCCAGCAGAACTCGAAGTAGGGTTTGACAGAAATAAATGGATAAATTTGTGCAAAACATTAAATAGACATGATAACGATCCAAAATACCGGGACGAACAAAGAGCCTGGTACGATACTCTCCGGGATTTTGCTCCTTCTCTATTAAATCTAAGACCAACAGTCAGGTTATTTGCTCAAGACCATGTATGGTGCGATTTAGATCCTGATAATGAAGAAGATCAGGAAAAATTTAAAAAATTATTAAAATTAAAATTCTACAATTATAAATCAACTATAATCCAAAAAAATCCGGAATATATCGATAAAAAACTGCTTTTAACAGACCCAAAAAGAAAGAAACTCTTTAAAACTCCAAAAAATGAACATATACAAATGCGCTTCGATAAATTAGGTAACTTAATCACCCATAAAATTACCGATAATTTTGATGAAATACCTCTAGATTACTCATTGGAAGAAATGGGGAAAATATTTCTAGAATTGAATAACTCCACTGCAGAAAAGATTACAAAGTACCTTGTAATCCCTGAAATGGAAGTTGAGAGAATTTTTAATAATATGCGCTTCAAATATTTAGAATCAATTTACAAATCATCATTAGAAAACCCAAAAGAATTCATAAATGCAAAATATAACAAGGCATTTCAAGCATTGGCTGGAATTACAGTTTTTCAGGGTTTTAAAAAGGATAGAAAAGATAATGATGATTTTTGGAAAGAGGCTGGATTTAAAGATCCTTCAGAGACGAGAATATGCTTTGATAATGAAAGGATTGAATTAGATTTCATTATTAAATATCTTAAATCTATAGAAAATGACGAAACACCGCGAATTTATGCTGAACTAATTGCAATAAAACCCGGATTTCATGAATTGTATATCCACTCTGATTATTTTGATAAAAAAAGCATACCTACCAATGATGAGATTCGATCAGAAATTTTCAGGTGTTTGAGGAATAAAAACGATTTAATAAATTCTAAAGCCAATGATCTTTATAAATTTCCAGGGGATATTAATAAAAAAAATTTTATGTCCTATGCGCCTTGTAATGTCACAGAAGGGCCATTCGTAATGAGAAAGTCTGTTGATAAATCATATTATGATGAGATACGCAAAATAAGATCAAAAAATGATATTGAAAAACTTAAAGAAAATTTTTATATACTGGATTATTATCACGAAGATATCAATTCTTTAGATGATTTAAATAATATTTTAAAAAAAGCCGCTAGGTTTAAAGGATTTATTAATTAGGAATCTTTAAGATAATCTTATGTAATTTACTATGGAATAGGTAAAAGATTATTTATTATTAACATTAAATTTAAGAACTATCCTATCAGTCTCATCTTTCTCATCCGTTTTAATAAAGCAATTATTTAATTGATTAGTAAAAAATATATGTTACACTAACAGAAGTTATTTCATTCATACAAAAGGTTTGATTATTATGGAGCAAAAAGAAATTATCTGTCCGGGCTGTGAAGCTGTATTAGATTCTGGAGTAAAGTTCTGCACATCTTGCGGTTTTAAAATTCAATCAGATGACTTGGAAAATATCTGCGTTAATTGTGGAACTCTAAATGTAGAAAATGCTAAATTCTGTGAGGAATGTGGGTTAAATCTTAATGAAAGTAAATTTAGTGATTATTACTATGAGAAATCTGCACCTCAAAGAAAAGGTTTAATACAAAAACTCTTTGAAGATACCGGGAAAACTCTGGAAAATGCTAAACAAGATATTAGTAAGGCTATAACCGATTATACTCATGCTGCTGAAGCAGAAACATTAGAAACATATAGAAGTATTATAGTTAAAGTAGAGTTGCCCCGAATAAAAAAAGAGGATATAGAAGTTAATATTACACCTAGAACAGTGAAAATTAAGGCATCTTTTGATCAAGATATTAATTCTGATCAGGGCCATCAAATCAAGCTTAAAACTCGAAAAAGAGGGCAGATAAATAAAACGATTAATTTACCTAAAGAAGTAGTTCCAGAGAAAGCAGAATCTGAATTCAAAAACCATTTCCTGATCATAGAACTCCCAAAAGCAGAAATCGAAAAAAGCTACAAACTAGACATTTAATTCTTTTAGAATTGAGATTATTATGGATATGTAAAAAAAAGTAGAATTAGTAAAGGATATGAATAAAAAACCAATCAATAAAAATATCTATTAAGGTGTTCTGTTTAAATATTTACCCCTCTTAAAACTGGGTCATTTATTTTAATTTACAGCCATCTAAACTTTTAATCACTATTAATTTCATTTCATTTATAAGCAGGACGATCTAATTCCTGGTTAATTAAACTTTCTTTGGTAGTTAGTTGGTCCCCAAAGTCCCAATACCTCTCATGACAATTTAAAATAATCAGATTTTTCCGAGAACGGGTCATTGCAGTATAAACTACCGAATCTAAATTCTCATCTTGGCGCCATTTTTTAGGTATCAACATTATAACATGAAGAGCTTCCCATCCCTTAAAGCTGTGTATGGTACTTATTTTCAGGCGACTATCACCCAACCAGAATGCTTTTTTATGGCGATGGTATTTGACTTGTTCATCATGTTCAAAAACATGATTTACTTGAATATTTTGCTTTTTAAAGGCATCAACTGCAACCATCCCCATTTTTTTAGTAGGGAGTAATATCACTATATCTGACGCATGACCTTCTCCCAGATTCATTTGTTGATATTTAATAGTTTCATAAGCATCCATAATACGAGATCGCCAATCTTTCAATTTAATGTTATCCCATTTAAAAAGGGGAGGTCTTTCGAAGAGAGTTAATTGTTGATATTCCTCAGAAACCTCGATAGAACGGTCTAAATCAAACTCTTCACTAAATCGATTGGCAATATCACCAATATTTTTAGGAATTCTATAAACAGTATTCAACTCGGGCCATACACCTTTAAACTGTACTTTCCCCTTAAAATCACCCATATTATCGATCCAACTTAGATCACGATTATATATGTTCTGTTTTTTATCACAGACAAAAAAGAGTTCGTTTCGTTCCTTCAAAAATTTAGATAGTAGATTGTACCAGCTCCATTCATAATCTTGGCCCTCATCAATAAGTATGGCATCATATTTAAATTTATCAATGTTTTTATCAGCAATAGCTTTTTCAACCGTGTTTACGATCTCTTTTAAGTAATTTTCATGAGGTTTAGGAACATTTAATTCATTTAAAATGTCATTACAGAAACCATGAAAATGATTGAAAGTTATATTAGACCGATTGAAGTCATAAGGAGTTCTTTCAATCATATCCCTAATATAATGCCATAGTGTTAAATTAAAGGTAATTACAAGAACTTTTTTACCCTCTGATGCTAAATGTGCTGCTTTATAAGCGATTACTAATGTTTTACCACTTCCGGCTGTTCCTCTTAATCTTCTATGTCCCGGTTTGGGTTTAGCATACTTTTTTTGATCAATTGTTAGTTCCAGTGGTTCTGCTTGCTCTTTACTATGGAATGGGGGATTCAACCAGAATTCTAGTTCATCAGCCCAAAGTGGCTTCATATAAATTGATTCGTAATCAACCATAGGAACTACAGTCAATATACTATCTTCATCTAAGTCATCATATCCTATAATATTTGGAAAATCAACATTGCCGAAAAGAATTCTGGCATCGTTACCAGAAATTTTATGCAGATAGATGCCAGTTCTTATAATTCCATAAAGTTTTTTGTTATCATCAATATTTTCAGCCATATCTCCCATTAATCGAATCATTTTCTCTTTGTAATGATTTACCTGATCAATATGACTTTTTACTTTTTTCTTATCCCCATCCTCTGGTGATTTGCTTTTAGTTTTCCAGTTATAAGTGGATAATTGATAATCTTTAACCTCATATACCATAACCCCAATATCCGGATTCAAGATAACAATATCTGGGCGGCTGCCATTTAAATATGGTTGAACAAAGATTTTCCACTTTTTTGGCAGGTTTTCATCTAAAAAAAGAGCTAGAGTTTCTTCACCTTCAGTTAGAGGATCATGGAAATTCTTAATTTCCTCCCATGACGGATATATTCTCCCTTCATTTGATATTCTTATTCCCCCCTATTCATATTAATTCATTATACCGAAGAATCCATTTAATCTAATTTTATTTATTTTACTATAATAAATTTATTAAATATTTCACATTTAATCTTCTAAAAATGGTTTTATTTCTTAAGAAGAAAGAGGTTGATTTATAAGAGATAAATTTGAGTTCAATTAGTTTTTTGAAAATTTTCCTTAATATTATTTGAATTATTTACTATAAATTCCAGGAATTTATCACGATCACATTTTTTGTAAGCTTGAATAAAGGCATCAGTTCCGGATGCTCCTTTCCTACATCTGAATTTAAAATCACTAGAAGTATGATAATTTTGATGTCCATATGCATGAAAAATTGATTGAACAAATTCTCTGCATAAGGAGATTTTGATAAACCTTGAAATATAATCAGTTAATTCGTTTAGTAGGGTTGAAAAATCCATGAAAATCGTATGAAAGATTAATTCATGCCCATATATATTATTTAGTAATTTTTGTTTAGTAATTACTCAAATTCTAATGAATATAAAAAATGCAATTGTTATGATAAAATAAAAAAAAATGAAATGGAAATGTAAATATTTAAAGTTCTACAGTTTCTTTATATAGGGCGTTAGATTCGTCCCCATCAGAGAATACAGAGTCGAAGATTAAAACATCAACTTTAGCGGGCACTTCATCTCCTGTGATGTAACCATTTCCAGTTACTTTTAGTGTTTGGCCTGATTTGACATTATTAATGTTCCAAACTAGTGAGTTTTTTTCAATTATGGCACCACTGGAATCGTACCATATTAAAACCATTTCGAGATAGTCATAATCCTTATCAGGAACTATGGTTGCTTTTACATCATACATACCATATCCTTCAGATACTACTTCCAGGTTCGATACCTTTAAAGAAGAATCTGAAGTCTCTTTATTTGAACTACTATCTGTACAACCACTTATTGCCACAACCGCTGCTACTAAGATCAATGCTAAAACTATCATAAATTTATTTCTCATTTTCTTACCTCCTATTTATAAATGATTATTTCCTAAAAATAGCTAATAGACCAGATATACCTAACAATATAGTTCCAAGCACTCCAAATAGTGAAATACTTATTAATAACCAAATTGCACTAACTACTAATACAATTCCACCTATTTTTGGATCTTTGGTAATATATACTGAGCCAACTATTCCGACAATAGAAGCTAAAATTGCACTTATACCTAACAATACTATCTCATCACCGGCAAAACTACCTAACAAGACAGCAATTACTCCTCCTATTAATCCAAAAATTCCACCTGCAATTCCTAACACTAATTCAATAGTCCTTGAAGTTTCATTTATTTCATTAGACAATATTCAACCTCCAAATTTATTGTGTTTAAATCAACCTTTTCTATATATAGTTAGGTGACATAGATACATTTTAGGTTTTAACATATAATAGTTATTATTTATCACCAATAACAAAAGTATAAATACTAATATTCTAGACATAACATTAAAAATTAATATATAGGTTATGATTATTGCGATGAATAAAAATTTAACAGTAGGGAATTATATGTGTGAAGAATGTGATTTTTGCGGAAAACCCGGAATAGATAGATGCATAGTATGTCAAAGATGTTACTGCCTGGATCATATGGGCGGCGATGGTTACTGTATTGACTGTTTCTTTGGAACAGGACTTTTTGAATAAAAAAATTATAAAATGTATTTTTAGAAAGGAAGCAACTAATACACCACTAAACAAACAAAAACACCAATCAAAATTAGTTTTTCAACAAGAAAAATCTAAGGGGCTAAATAATTAATAAAAATTATCTCTAAATGAAATTGAAGGATTTGATCTAATGGTAGAAATGTATGAAGAAATAGATGAAGATTATATTAAATTTCTTGAATTTAAAATGAAGATTGTAAAAGCTGTTAATAATAGTAGATCAGAAGATTTAGAAGATAATCTCCAAAAAATAGGTTTTGTAAAAATATTTCAACTAAAAAGTCTTAATTATTTCCTTTCTGATGATACTAATATCATTCTTGTTTTAAAAGAGGGTATTAGTTGGAGATTATATGAAAAAGCAATAGGGTCGCCTATTAAACAAAGAAAGAGCAATCCACCCTATTTTGGTGATCAAATCAAAAAGGAATACGTTTATGATGTGAAAGAAAAATTGATTGATTTTATTGAAAAAGATGGTAAGTTAACAGAGAATAAAATGGATTTTATTAATTCCGAAGTATTTGAATTAAACGTATTAAAAACAACTATAGGTAGCAAACCAGATGAATTGGAGGATCATTTTTACAAATTAGGTTTTGTAAAAGTATTAGAACAAGAGACTGAGAAATGGTATTTTACTAAAGACAGTAATTTTATTATTGTGCTGGCAGATGATGGAGATTGGCATCTTTATAGTAGGTCACCTAGCATTTAATGTTGGTCAATAATTTCCAGTATTAAGTATGTTTTCATATCTTATTTGACCAAAATAATTATTATCACTATAAATGCAAATACTATAGCTAAAGGCGGGAAGAAGAGAACTAATAAAGCAAATGTGAATCCTAAAATTAATGCAAACGGTTCCTATCATTATATCACTTTACCTATCCATTTTTTAATTTATTTCAAATTATTATATGTGAAGTATAATCCTTTTTTTATTGGAATGATCTTTGCACAGTTTCCACATTTTTGCATTTTTTGATTCCATTTTTTTTGTTAATGGGCATATTATTTGTCTTTTCCTTTTCTAACACTATTTTTTCATATAAATATGTGATTAAACCTATTCTTCTCTGAAAAAATTATTTGTGAATCTTAAATGATATCATTATTCATAGTAATAATCATCTGAGTATCCACAGTCTCCTCCATAATCCATATCTGTAATAAAGGTATCTTCTACAAAATATCCTCCATCAGTATAGTCAAATCCTACTTCTGTGGTTTCCCAAACACTATATCCGACATCATCTTGTGCACCTATTCCTGCAGCAAAACCTAAAACCAGTATCGCCAGAATAACTCCTATTATTAAAGCTGTTATTGGACTTAACATATTTTCACCCCTAAATTGGATTTAATTCTTCATCAAATTTTTATTGTTCATTTAAAGAATTTTTTTACTTTATAGTTCATGTTATTTCTTCTTCCAAAAAACCATAGGTTTTTAGAATTAGATACCTTTTTTTAATGGAATGGCCTTCACAATTGTTACCGCACACCATTTTTATTAAACTGATTTATTATATATTAACGTGATATTGTTGATATTCTTTTATAGTTGATATGGCGTAATAGCCATTTATTATGGCAAGTATGAAAAGCCATGGAAATCCAAAACCGCCTATAAATTGAACTATGGCTAGAAGCAACCAGATAACAGCAAATGCAAATACTAGTTGAGAACTTTTGGTTATGTATATGGCTAGTGCAAATACCAGCATCATTATTCCTATAGGCAGTGATAATAAAAGGTTAATCACACCCCACAGTCCTAAATTCCTTACACTACGGTTAACAAAATCTAATTCAGATATAAAAATCCCCCTAATATTATTTAGTTTCAGATTCTAATTTTCTATTGTCCTTAAATATTATTTTTATCAGGACGGATTGTTATTCGTCATCATCTTCGTGGCCGTAGTCTACTATGTCTTCATAATAGTCTTCTGAGTCATATGCTAAGGGCCCGAAGGATCTTTTTTTCTTTTTACTTGGTCCAAAAATACTTGATCTATCATAAACCATACTAAATCAGAGTCCCCTTTTTCTTAAATAAATACATTTTTTTTGATATATCCATTAATTGATTTCCTTTACAATAATTAAATTATATATAAGTTAACTAATACTATATATATTTAATGTTCAACATCAGATAGTAAACATTAATTAAATAGTAAATATATTTAATTTCCAATGAAATATGATGGGGCCGAATTCATACGATCATAATTGCCACCCTATCAATCATTAAATTAGGTCTAGGAGGCTATTTTAGGTATCAAGTATCTCAAAAAAATTATGTAATTATATCATATCTAAAAAATATTTGAAGATATGTAAAGTAAGGGAATATGGGCGGCAGTTGCAAAATCTGAAACAATAAAACAAGAAATGGAAACAATAAATCTCTAACAATACAAATCATGAAATAGTAAGTTCTAAGCCCAGGTTAGAAAACCATTTAATAAATATTTTAGTTTTAAAAAGAGTAATTCAGATAATTAGCGACCCAGTGTTAGTGGATTTTTCAAAAATAAATTAAAGATATCTTTCTTTAATTATTTTTTTAGGGTTTATATAATTGCTAGTAGTCCTGCAGATGTAATTTTTAATTTATCTGGTTCTATTAGGCCCATTTCTCGCAGTTCTCGTATGTGATTGTAGGTCATACCCCTGCTTATGCCTATTTTGATTGATAGATTTTTGACTGAAGCATTTCCCCTTGCTAATTCCTTTAGTATTAGTTTTTTAGTTGTTGATATTCCATAGTTTAGTTTGGGAATTTCAACTACTTCATTATCTTCTTCAGTTAGATAAACAATTCTTTCAATGTAGTTATGGCGGGCATATGATCCAAATAGTGCACCTAGTGCCTGGGTTTTTCTTCCACCACTCACATTAACAATGATCTGATTACCTTCTACGGTTTCCCTATCTATAACCTCTGCAGTATCTTTAGCTATTTTCACCACATCATAGACACTGGTATTCAGAGTATCAATATCAATTACTTTACCCACTGTTTTTCTTAGTGTAACTTCGGATTGTAGTTTTTCATCCTTAGCATCCTCATTCTTTAGTAAAATTAATTTATCAGGAGATAATTTGGTAATAGCAACCATAACAGGTTCTATGGAATAAAAAGTTGATATTAAAGTTATTTTCATATGATACAACTCTGAACATTTTAGTTTTCACATGGCCTTATTTAATATTTCCATAATATCTGAACTAATAACTAGAGATAATTCTTAGACTAAATCTGTACAACTGTAGATATATATTATTTTATTTTTTATAAATATTCTTGAACATTTTTTATTTAATAATCTAATTTTAGTGTTTTATTTACTGTTATTAATTAATATTCTCTGGTTTTTTTATTAAAACTAACATTAATGGGCGTATTTTTTTTATAGTTCTTATTTTCTCTAAAAGATATAAGATGTATTTTTGTGTGATCTTTTCATCATAGAGATTATAAGAGAAAGATTTATCTTATAAAAGTTATAGAAATCAATTTGTGAAGTTCTTTATAAGGGAGGCCTGAAATTTTGAACTTCAAATTAGGGTCTCTGAAAGGAGGATTTCTAGGCCTTTAGAAGCCAAAATACGGAAATTTTTGGTACCGTTGCAAAGGCTTTTCCACTAAAACAAGGATTGTAACACACTACAAAGCCTGGTGGATGTGTCACGTGGATATTGTTGCAAAGGCTTTTCCACTAAAACAAGGATTGTAACGGTCTATTCTAAGAATCAAATAATTTTTTAAAAAAAGTTGCAAAGGCTTTTCCACTAAAACAAGGATTGTAACGATATAACCTTACTTATTTTACAAAAAAAATATTAAGTTGCAAAGGCTTTTCCACTAAAACAAGGATTGTAACATCACTATCAACGGTTAAAACAACATATTTTTTATTGTTGCAAAGGCTTTTCCACTAAAACAAGGATTGTAACGATGCTTCCCTGTTATGTTCACACTGAGAATGTGTAGTTGCAAAGGCTTTTCCACTAAAACAAGGATTGTAACGTTACAGCTTCTGATACATTTTCGAGCACATCTATGTTGCAAAGGCTTTTCCACTAAAACAAGGATTGTAACGATGTCAAAAGTTCTGTTTATCCTATTTTTAGCTGTTGCAAAGGCTTTTCCACTAAAACAAGGATTGTAACTTTTATAAAAGCCTTCGATGGTACATCGCAATCAAGTTGCAAAGGCTTTTCCACTAAAACAAGGATTGTAACCATTTGTAACCATAACGAACCCTAAAACTCAATATAGTTGCAAAGGCTTTTCCACTAAAACAAGGATTGTAACAGCAATATCATAATCTTCCTTCCTTGCCACCCTTAATGTTGCAAAGGCTTTTCCACTAAAACAAGGATTGTAACTTGTATCTGGTTTTACCTTTGCATCTTTCGAAACTGTTGCAAAGGCTTTTCCACTAAAATAAGGATTTTAACTCTTAACTTTTACTTTTTTTTAAAAAGTTACAAGGAGGGGGATATCATAGGATTTGAAATAACACCTATCGGTACTTTAAGGTTCTTCATGCCTTTTATTACAGTAATATTAGCACTGCTGGTATGGATAATATTAAGAAGATTAGGAAAATAGAAACCTATTTTTTTTGTATAATGATAAAAATAATAGTCGTTGATAAAATCGTAACATCTTGACCACGAATTATCGCAAAAGGAATTGCAAAAGGAGGAATGTTGGAAAGGGTTTTCCACTAAAACAAGGATTGTAAAATTTAATTAGAAGAAATTCTTAGAGACTAAATATCTAAAAATAATATAATTAGTTGCTTGAAAATGAGTTCACCTTTAGATTAAATGTGTTAGATCTAAAATAACTGTTTTTCAATTTGTATTCAATTTTTATTTAAGAATACTATTTTCATAAAAATTCTTACATAAAAAAAATAGATTAATTATAATATGTCCATCAATGTTAATATAGATTATTATATGAATTTTATGGAAAATTATATAGTAATGATATGCGTAATGATATTTATTATAAAATTCATAATTAATTGTTATAATTATTCCTTGAACTTTAGTATTTGTAATATTATTCATATAAAAGCATCGTGGTGTGATAATGAATTTGAAGGAGCTACAAATGGCAGCTCTGCTGCATGATATTGGAAAATTTAGTCAAAGAGCCAAAAAAACCCCTGACATAAAATATAAAAAATTATCTAAAGAGGAATATGGATATAGTGGAGCCCATGCTAAATGGTCAGCTACCTTTTCACTTAAATTTACAGGCATGAAAGATATAGAAGAACTAATTTTATATCATCATAACCCATCTGATTCAAGCTATCCCGAAATGGCAAAAATTGTGCAGAAAGCAGACCATCACTCCTCCAAAGAAAGAAAAAAATCAGAGAAAAAGAGAGAAGTGGAAAAAGAACCATTAATATCAGTTTTTTCTAAAGTTAAATTCGAAGAAAGTCCAGAACCTCAAGAATACTATTTACCCCTCAACAGTTTAAGCATGGATGCACTGGAATTGGTAAAACCCAAACCATTAAAAGCTGAAACCATGCAAGGATGGAATCTCCAGCCCGAATATAAAAAAATATGGAATAAATTTGAAAAAGAATTCAACTCTCTCCACAATCCAGATAACTTTAACACCTTACTATTTCTTTTAAAAAAATACACCTCACTAATACCTGCAGCTGCATATGTAAGCGAACCAGACATTTCATTGTATGACCATTCCAAAACATCTGCCGCCCTGGCTACGTGCATGTACCACTACTCCAAGGAAAATAAATTAAAGTTCTCTGACTCTGAAAAAACCTACCTAGTGGTTAGTGGAGATATTTCAGGAATACAAAACTTCATATACAGAGTATCCTCACCTCAAGAGGCACGTAAAGGGATGAGCAAAAGATTAAGGGGCAGATCCATCTACTTGAATCTTATAAATGACGCCATAGTATCCCGGATAGTGCAAGATCTAAACCTAAACCAAGCTAATATCCTATTCTGCGGAGGCGGGCATTTTATCCTAATCGTACCCAACACCGCACCTGTAAAAACAAAACTTGACAAAATAAAGTCTGATGTTAATGAAATGTTTCTCAAAAAATTCAATGCAGAAATATATCTGGCATTATCCCATCTAGAATGTTCTGGAAATGATCTAGAAGAATTTGGTAATATAATGGATGAATTAGGCTATAAAAATCTCCAAGATAAAAGAAGAAAATTCAATAATGTTCTCGAAAACCTATTTGAAGATGAGAAATCACCACCCTACATGACCTGTCCAGTTTGTGGAGGCGAACTGGCATCTAACAATATATGTAATGAATGTGAAAAACAGGAGGAACTAGGAAGAAAAATAGCCAATGCAGATTATATGTTAAAAGTATATTCTGATAATCAAAATTTTGATTTTGAAGCACTAGGAGTGGGCTACTATTTCGAGAAAGACAATAACCAATTGATAAGAAAGGTTCAGTCCATAATCTCTAAAAACGTGGAAATTGAAATAATCCGCTTAAACAATACAAATTTCCTGGAAATAGCAGATAAAATAGGTGAAACCGAAAACATTACCTACGGCTTCAGCTTCATGGGAAATACAGTTCCAAGACATTCACGGAAAGGAACTCTATACTTCGAGCATATGGCCCAGATCAGCAGAGGTTCCAATAAGATGGGAATACTGAAGATGGATGTGGATAATCTGGGAAAGGTTTTCTCACAAGGCCTTGAAAATTCCAGCATATCCCGAATATCAACCATGAGCTCATTTCTTGATATGTTCTTCTCTGGTTATATTAACAATGTTGCAAGTAAATACCGAGTTATGGAAGATGTCTGCGATAACTGCAAATCTAAGGTTGAGGAAATAAAACTCGAATTTGATGAAAATGAAGATAAAATACCAATTTACAGGGAAAGTGAAGGAAAAACAGTCTGTGATGAATGTCAAAGTAATATCATCCCCACTATCTATATAAATTATTCTGGGGGTGATGACTTGCTGGTATTTGGCCCCTATGATGATATCATAAAATTTTCAGAGGATCTGAAAAATGAATTCAGGGATTGGACCTGTAATAATAATGACATAACATTATCTGGTGGAATATTCCTGGCAGGGTCAAAATTTCCAGTAGAAAGAGCAGTTAAATTTGCTGATGACTATTTAGAAACATCTAAAAACTGTGGAAAAGATAGAATAACTGTTTTTAATGATGTGGTCACCTGGAACACCCAGGAACCTTACAAGGGATTCAACGATCTATTTACATTTGCCCTGAACCTGGAAAAACTGGTTAAATCTGGGAGAATATCTAGAGGAATGGTCCACTCCATGTTGATAATGTGGCATAACACCTTTGATTCAGACATAAATAATATCAACACCAACAAAAGTTGGAAGGAAGATGCAAATACACGTGTAAAACGTAAAAGGTATGTTCCATTATTTAAATACAAGCTAAGAACAGTGAAAGATAGAATGGTTAGGGAAGAATTGGATAAAGATGGTTTAAAATACATGCCATGGATAAAGATTCCAGCTTCATGGGTTAGTTTAAGGATGAGGTGATTTAGATGTCTAATGGGAGAAGATCTAATCAAAGATCAGATGATATTAAAATGGTAATTGGAAAAATAGACAAAATTGAAATGTTAAAGGATTTAAAAGCAAAAGATTTCGCAGATGAAGGAGGTTACGCTGATTTAGTGGCTAAAAATAGTCGTGACCTTAAGACCACACAGCTTCGAAAATTCTTCGGAGCAATCAGGGATATAGAAATGGAAAAAGATTGGGATCATATGGAGACAAGTTTCTATCTACTAAAACCTAAACTTGCAAATTCAGTAGGTAGAAAATTAATTCCACAAGATTTCTACCAATTCATGAAAGTTTCCATGAACAAGGTAGATGTAGGAACTGAAGAAGAAAAAGTTAAGAATTTCAAAAAACTGGTGGAATTTGTAGAAGCGGTTGTGGCTTATCATAAATTTTATCATCCAAAAGCTTAGGAGGAATGGGGAATGTTTAAAGAAAATTATGTAATAACTGGAAAAATTGTTTCTGAAACAGGACTGCATATTGGAGGAGCCAATGAATCAATAGAGATTGGAGGGGTAGATAATATAGTTATCCGAGACTCGGTTTCTGATCTGCCGTTTATACCAGGATCATCTCTAAAAGGTAAGATGAGATCATTGATGGAATTAAATGACTCCCAATCCAGTGCAAACATCATCAGATCCCGGGGTAAGCCTTGTAAATGTGGTGAATGCTTACCTTGCCAGATATTCGGTACTTCTGCTGATGAAAGTTCCGATGCAAAACAGAAAGGACCTACACGGATCATTGTCCGTGATTCCTATCCCACACCCAATACAATTGATAAATGGGAGGAAAATGAGGAAGTTGTCCGTGGAGCAGAAGTTAAATATGAAAATACTATAAACCGTATAACATCTTCTGCTAATCCCCGACCAAGTGAAAGAGTTCCTAAAGATTCAATGTTTGATTTTGAGATAATATTCGGTGTTTATGAAGATGATGAACCATCTAATTTAAATGGAGTTTTTGAATCCATGTTATTGGTTGAAGATAATTACCTAGGTGGTAGCGGTACCCGTGGATATGGTAAAATACGCTTTGAAGATATTTCTATAACTAAAAAGACCAAAGATTTCTATAAGAAAGCTGCAGAAGCAGATATTTTAATTGAAGGGGTTAATGTTAAAGAGGCCCTAGCAAAATTAAGTGAGTAAAATGCTGGTTTATCTCAAACCTCAATCGATATTTCCCCAATTACATTCAGACACCATTTTTGGTTCAATAGTTTACTCTATTAACCAAATATATCCAGAAAAATTAGAAAAAATACTAGAAACATTCCATAATCAAAACCCGGCCTTTATAGTATCATCAGCATTCCCCTATATTTACAGTGCAGATGAGAAGATAAGGTTCTTCCCTAAAATTATCCAAAAACCATCCAGGGTACAATCTGACAATATTAAAAAGTTAAAAAAAGTTAATTACATCTCAGAAAATATTTTCTTAAAATTAGCATCAGGAAAGTGGAGTGAAGAGGATCTAGTGGAAAAAATAGACCAGTTATATATACAAGACGAGTTCTTAATGGAGGAAAAACCAGAAATCCAATTTAAACGAAGCAACCTCATAACACCTAAAAACAGTATAAACCGGATTTCAAATGCATCTGAAAGCATATTCTACACATCAGGAGATAATTATTTAAACATGGGATTATTCTTTATTATTGAAACCAAAGACGATGATTACGGTAAAATTATTGTTTCTGCCCTTGATTTTCTTAGTGATAGAGGCTTTGGAAGTGACATTTCCACAGGTAAAGGCCATTTTACCTATGAAGTTGAAGATTATCAATTGCCAGATTATGAAGCAGACTACTTTACCACACTGTCCCGGTTCATACCCACATCAAATAATTTAGAATCATTAAAAAATGATTCATGGTATGAAATAGGATCTAAAAGAGGTAGAAGTTCTCATGGTGAAATACGCAAACAAATAAGATTTTTCCAGGAAGGATCTGTATTTCCCATTACAAAAGAGAAATATTATGGAAAAATGATCAAATCAGGAACAGACTCTGTGGAATATGGCTATGCATTTCCCTTCCCCCTCAAGGAGGTGAAACCATGAAATGTATCATTAAAACCATCAGCCCGGTACATATAGGTAATGGAAGGGAATACGGACCTTCAGAATTTTACCATACCCAAGTAGAGAAAACTCCAGTAGTAGCTAGAATAGATGTTAACAAATTTTACAGCCAGCTATCTGATGATAAGAAAGATGAATTCTTGGAACATCTAACTGACCCTTCATTTAAATTACAGGACTACCTACTAAATGTACTAAAAACAGTACCTGGAGGAATAATCCAGTACATGAGCATAAAAATGTCTAAAAACATAGTTAATATCAATGAACATATAAAAACCGTCGGAGAACTCTACATTCCAGGTTCATCACTTAAAGGAGCTATTAAAACTGCTTTAATGTATGAAAAAATTTCTAATCAAGATATCCAAAGTTTAAAAAGGATCATTAAAAAAAATTACAGAGGAAATTTTGATGTGTCCCGATGGGATTATCAAAACTTTGAAAGCCAATTCTTTTCAAGTGATGGAAGAAATGCATCCTATCACAACATAATGAAATTCTTACAAATATCTGACACCAACACCCTTAAAGTACCCCATGTACATGGTTTAGCAACCATGAAAGTAAAACAATCGGGAGGGGCTGAATGGCATAAAGTACATGGTCATATTATGATCACCCATGCCGAAACAATAGAAAAGGGCCGAATATTAGAATGTGAAATTGATTCAAATATCAATCCAATAGTATTTGAAAAATTAGGTCTATCTGACAAAAAATATATGATAGAAATGGAGAAGATGAAATCAGCCATATATAATTTCAGTGCAGATTATATAGATTTTGAGCTAAATTTTGCCCAGAAATATGGGCTTAATTTTCTGGAAGAATTCTATGAAGATTTAATGGATTTAAATACTTTAGAAAAACCACTATTAAGAATAGGTTTTGGTTCAGGTTTTTTATCCACCACAATTGGTTTAAAAGTTCGTGAAGCTGACCCTGAAACATATGAGATGATGAGAAGAACCTTCAGAAGAGCATATCCCTACGAATTTCCAAAAAGTAGGAAATTAACTGAAAAAAAGATGCCTTTAGGCTGGATTCAGTTAGATTTTTAAGATAATGGAGACTTTTTCATGAAAAGAGCATTATTTATGACAGTTGGTACTGGTATTGGAGATAGTAAAGATGGAATTCATTCACTGGCCCATGGATTATTATACTCCATAAAGCACAACAGACCAGATAAAATAGTATTCTTTGGTTCAGAATTAAGTAAAGAGACAGTTGAATCAGTAAAGAAACAATACATGGATGACTTGAATGAAGGTTTTATGGAAAATGAATTCATAAAAATTGAGAATGTTGATGAATTTAACCATTGCTTCAATCAAATAAAAAATAAAATAGAAGAATACAGTGACTTCGAGGTGATAATTGATTATACCTCTGGGACCAAGACCATGACCATGAGCGCCGCCATATGCTCATTGCTTTACCATAAAGATTTAGTTTTAGTGTATGGTGATAGGGGTAAAAATGGCCTTGTAACCTCTCAAACAGAAGAAATGAAGACGCAGAACCTTTATCTAGTCTATGACCAGATATTATTTGAAGAAGTGATAAAGTTATTCAACCATTACCGTTTTCAGACTGCCATTGAAACACTGGAAAAGACAGTTTCATTAGAAGATAAAGGACCATATTTGACTCTAATTAAAGGATATCAGGCCTGGGATCTTTTTGACCATCAAAAATGTAAAGAATACTTAACCAAACCTGAAGTTAAGAAAATTGGTAAAATAAAAGATAATGTTAATCAAAACTTGTGGATTGTAGGAATTATCAGCGATCCTCAACAGGATAATAAATCTTCATACTTGGTGGCGGATCTGATAAATAATGCCGTACGTCGAGGAGAAGAAAAGAAATATGACGATGCTGTTGCCCGCCTATATAGAACTATTGAACTTATTGCCCAGTGCATACTTAATGATAAATATAACCTGAACACTTCCAGCATAAACCGGCAACAATTAAGTGATTTAGAGAAAGTACAGATGTTTAAAAATAATAAGCAAGATAAGATTAAGATAGGGCTTCAAGACAGTTATAAGCTTTTAAGATTAAGGGATGAAGCGATTGGTGAAGATTTCATAGAAGATAATAGGATGAAGGATCTGCTTCAAAAAAGGAATAACTCCATATTAGCCCATGGATTAGAAACTATTCCTAAAGAGATATATGAAGAATTACTAAGTAAAACTATGGAATATGCCAGTATGGTTTTTACTGATCTGGAAGATTTAATGGATAAGGCGAAGTTTCCAAAATTATAGGTAAATATTATGAAAATAAAATATTCATATCTTATTTTAAAGACGGATAGACCTGTTAAAGAAAGTTCTATTAAATTAAGGGGATACTTTGGTAACCGGTTCCCGGATTATCCCATATTACATCACCACCTAGAAGAGGCAGGTTACATGTACACTTATCCCCTGGTACAGTATCATATACTGGAAGGAAACCCTTGTCTTTTAGGAATTGAGGATGGAGGTAATGTATTATTAGAAATATCCTCCCAGATAGAAAACCTGATCCTGGCAAATAATGTATACCAAGTAGAAGAGCGGGTTCTTCACCAAAAAGAGTTTGATATTAAAATTGGTCCTAAAACCCAATATTCCTTTATTACACCATGGATAGCGTTGAACTCCAAAAACTATGATAAATATCAGAATATGCGTAGTTGGAAGGATAAAAAGATTTTTTTAAATAACATACTTATTGGTAACATTTTATCTATGTGTAAAGGTTTGGGTATAATTGTTAACCGTAAATTGTATGTTAATTCACATCTAGAAGAGGAAATGGTTGATTTTAAGGGAATTTCTTTAACAGGGTTTATGGGAAAATTCCTTTTAAACTTTGAAATTCCCGACTTTTTTGGTCTGGGTAAAGGTGTGAGTCAAGGCTTTGGAAGTGTTAAGAGGTCTGCTGATGCTGACTCTGGTGATTTATGATATTTCTGATAATAGTGTTCGTAATCGGCTGATTAAAAGGTTACAGCATTATGGTTTGCATCGTATTCAGAAGTCTGGTTTTCTTGGAAATATTAGTTTAGATGATCGTAAATTATTGGAGGAAAAATTGGATAACTTTCTTTCCAGTGATAATGACAGCATATACGTGGTTCCACTTTGTGATAGATGTAAAGACAGTACAAGTATCTTTTCCAGGGAAGTAAGATACCTGGAGAATACTCATAAGTTTAGAATAGTTTGAATGGTGTGTGTATTTGCGTTTAATTGTTGATGGATTTGGTAAATTTCTCTCAAAAAGAGATAACCAGATCGTGGTTAAGGAGTCTGGTGATGAGGTTGATTTCTTCTTAGCAGATGAACTGGAACAGGTCATAATAACAGGTAAAGGTTCCGTTAGTTTTGATGCTATGCAGTTGTTGGCAGAATATAATGTGGATTTGGTGGTTCTCAACTGGATGGGGGATATAGTTTATCGTCTTTCACCTCCTGAGAGGAAGAATATTTCTGCGAGACGAGAGCAGTTTCATGCTTATTATGACCAACGCGGCGGATTTTTATGTAAACAGTTTATCTTTTCTAAGATGAATAATCAGAGATCGTTATTAGGCACTCTTGCAAGATCAAGGGAGAATAAAAATCCGGAAATATCAGATAGTATCTGGCAGTGCCATGAAAAATTATCTTTTTATTCTAAAAGGTTAATGAAAATTAGAGAAAATAAGATTGAATTGATTCGTGACAAGATTATGGGATTGGAAGGTCAGGCTTCTGTTGAATATTGGCAGGGATTTAAGGAAGTGGTTGATCCTGAGTTGGGATTTGTTTCTAGAAGTGGTCGTAATGCAATTGATGGTGTCAATTCATTATTGAATTATGGATATGGAATATTGAGAGGTCAGGTCTGGAGATCAATACATTTATCTGGATTAGATCCGTATGCTGGTTTTTTGCATGCTGATCGTTATGGGAGGGCTAGTCTGGTTTTTGATCTTATGGAAGAGTTTAGGCAGCAAGTAGTGGATAAATCTGTGTTGAAGTTGCTCAATAAGAACAAAGTTAATGTTTCTGATTTTGTTGTTGAAGATGGTTTGTGTAAAATCTCTAATGATCTGAGACGTTCGCTTATAACTCAAGTAATGAAGAGATTGGAGAGTGAAATTAAAATCGATGGGCGGAGTAGAAGTTGGTATGATATCATTGATTTTCAAGCTAAATTAATGGTTAACTTTTTACTGAAAAAGGATAATTATCAAGGATTCTACTGGAGGTGGTGATAAAAGATTTTGGATAGTTAATTTCGGTTTTAATATGTTTATAGAAAGATTTATATTATTAGAGGTGCAGAGATGATTTTGTGAAGTTCTTTATAAGGGAGGCCTGAAATTTTGAACTTCAAATTAGGGTCT
>JBNGDB010000012.1:0-23563 GCA_049975245.1 Methanomicrobiales archaeon | reverse complement strand
CGGAAATTTTTGGTACCGTTGCAAAGGCTTTTCCACTAAAACAAGGATTGTAACATTACCCACCGTCTTGGCCGTGGCCTTGGTGCTGGGTTGCAAAGGCTTTTCCACTAAAACAAGGATTGTAACCCCAACATCTTTGGTGAATGTGGTTGTAGGATAATAGTTGCAAAGGCTTTTCCACTAAAACAAGGATTGTAACTTTATGGTGCAATAATATTATGGACCTCAGGATTAGTGTTGCAAAGGCTTTTCCACTAAAACAAGGATTGTAACCTTACCACTATTACGAGGCTTAACAGAGGATTTATATGTTGCAAAGGCTTTTCCACTAAAACAAGGATTGTAACGAAGATAATTTCATGTGTCATTTTTTTTTGCCTCCGTTGCAAAGGCTTTTCCACTAAAACAAGGATTGTAACCAACATCGTTGAAAACAATCTCACATTTCATTTTTTTGTTGCAAAGGCTTTTCCACTAAAACAAGGATTGTAACTGACTCTTTTAAAATTTTTTTCATTCTTCTTATTTCGTTGCAAAGGCTTTTCCACTAAAACAAGGATTGTAACGAAATATTGTTTCTGGGTTTTGGTCGTTATCTCTAGTTGCAAAGGCTTTTCCACTAAAACAAGGATTGTAACCATGTACCAGCAAGCACCACAACCCGCCGAGGGAGGAGTTGCAAAGGCTTTTCCACTAAAACAAGGATTGTAACTCGCATTGGTTGTACGTACCGATAACCTTACTATCGTTGCAAAGGCTTTTCCACTAAAACAAGGATTGTAACATCGCAATCAATCTCGATGTCAAAGGTTCTGTTTAGTTGCAAAGGCTTTTCCACTAAAACAAGGATTGTAACTTGTTGTTCCATTATATGCTTATTAAGCCTTGTTAAGTTGCAAAGGCTTTTCCACTAAAACAAGGATTGTAACTTTAACGGTGTATTTATCATTCACTACTTTATCTCTGTT
The DNA here is from genome assembly GCA_049975245.1 of Methanomicrobiales archaeon. Taxonomy (GTDB): domain Archaea; phylum Methanobacteriota; class Methanobacteria; order Methanobacteriales; family Methanobacteriaceae; genus UBA117. The sequence continues at coordinate 22,595 of JBNGDB010000012.1, read as the reverse complement.
GCAAAGGCTTTTCCACTAAAACAAGGATTGTAACCTAATCCACCAGTGGTAGGTGTTTGTGGCTTAGGGGTTGCAAAGGCTTTTCCACTAAAACAAGGATTGTAACAATAAATAAGGTAATTCATCATCATCAAAATGCTCCGTTGCAAAGGCTTTTCCACTAAAACAAGGATTGTAACCTTTTACAGTCAAAACATAACAAAACACCCATAACCGTTGCAAAGGCTTTTCCACTAAAACAAGGATTGTAACTCTAACAGTTACGGGCTGTTTTGCTTCGATTTCTTTTCGTTGCAAAGGCTTTTCCACTAAAACAAGGATTGTAACATTCTTTTATTTCGATTTTATTTAATTCTGTCTCCGTTGCAAAGGCTTTTCCACTAAAACAAGGATTGTAACCGCACCCTCTCCCCATCTGTATCTATAAATGTGTGGTTGCAAAGGCTTTTCCACTAAAACAAGGATTGTAACTACATATTCCAAATTACATCCCTCCGATAAATTCAAGTTGCAAAGGCTTTTCCACTAAAACAAGGATTGTAACGTATTATATAGCATATAAATGTTTTGCTTTTATTTTGTTGCAAAGGCTTTTCCACTAAAACAAGGATTGTAACCTTTCGAATGGGTCTTCATACCATAAAACGTCTCTGGTTGCAAAGGCTTTTCCACTAAAACAAGGATTGTAACTGCTTGTATCTTTGATGATTTGATAGTGTAATCACTGTTGCAAAGGCTTTTCCACTAAAACAAGGATTGTAACTTTTTATGTCTTTAATCTTTTCAGTAACTTGATTTAGTTGCAAAGGCTTTTCCACTAAAACAAGGATTGTAACCCCAATCTTGAAAGAACGCTGGAAACGATGCCTGGTGTTGCAAAGGCTTTTCCACTAAAACAAGGATTGTAACTCAAATTCAAGGAAATAATCAAAGAAAAACAGTTGTTGCAAAGGCTTTTCCACTAAAACAAGGATTGTAACCTCCTTTCCGGTAAAGATTTAAACCTTTATCATACGTTGCAAAGGCTTTTCCACTAAAACAAGGATTGTAACTAAATCTATATCCTTTATTCCATAAATCCAGCTGTGTTGCAAAGGCTTTTCCACTAAAACAAGGATTGTAACTATATGGATGCTCCATGAATATGAGGGAATGTTAAGTTGCAAAGGCTTTTCCACTAAAACAAGGATTGTAACTCTTTTTTAGTATTTTTAATACTTCTTATATCCTTGGTTGCAAAGGCTTTTCCACTAAAACAAGGATTGTAACCTATTGATAAATTAATTATCTCTAACAAAGTCAACCGTTGCAAAGGCTTTTCCACTAAAACAAGGATTGTAACTAAATATCCTAAAACATCGTCGTTATTTCGGTTGGTTGCAAAGGCTTTTCCACTAAAACAAGGATTTTAACCTTATTAAGTAAGTTTTCTTCGTTCACAAGCCAAAGGTTGCAAAGGCTTTTCCACTAAAACAAGGATTGTAACTCTTCTTTTAGAGGTTCAATCATTAGATTTTTATCCTGTTGCAAAGGCTTTTCCACTAAAACAAGGATTGTAACCCACACCAACAGCCCTCACTGTCTGGCTCAAGCTCATGTTGCAAAGGCTTTTCCACTAAAACAAGGATTGTAACGCTGTAGCTTAGCCAAGTTTATTTCAAACACTTCGGGTTGCAAAGGTCATTCCAATAAAACAAGGATTTTAAACAATTTAAACAAAATAGTAAATTTCAAAAATTGAAGAAATATTGAACATACAATTATTAGAAATGCGTATGAATAGATTTAAAAAAATAATATGAATTATAAATGTTTTATAAAAAAAAAATATGTTTAAGTAGGTGTGAAAATGGAAAAAAGATATAATAAGATTATTAAACCGTGCAGACTGACTCTTTACTGTCCTTATGGAAAAATGGTTGAAGATTATCCAATATCTGATGATGAAGTTATAAAATGTAAAATATTTGGTCATGACTGTCCAGCATTTTATCTTTCAGAACCTTTTGCCGAAGAATCATTTGATTCAGATATATCAGAAGAAAAATTTAATGAAATGTTTGATGAATTATTAAAAGAAATGGAACCAAAATTCTATTAAAAGAGTTTAAAATAACCAAAAAAATTTGTATTTAAAATTAGCAATCACATACTTATATTTAATTTTAATAGAAGGAGGGATTTAAATTAACATTCAAATGGAACCTTTAATTGAAATTGAGGCTGAATTATATGATTTTTATTTAAATGAAACATTTGATCCCAAAAATCCTATCATGGGACGCATAATAATTGGAAATGGATCAAACAAACCAATGGAAGACCTACACGTCCATGACTGGAAAATAGTGGTTTTAGAAATTGGATTGGAATACCATGAAAAAGAGGAATATGAATGGTATTGGGAAATCACTATAAGAAATATTTCAAACACACAGTTAATACTAAATAAGCATAACACCGGCTACACTGCTTCATATGTACCTGGGGGCAGGGGATGTTCCGGCATACCTACTGATTGGAGTATTTACGAAGACGAAATTAAAGACTTTGCAGATCTCATAATAGAAGACATAAATATTATCGAATAAAAAAAATAAGTGGGTATTTGTATGTCCAAATTGGAAAAAAATAAAAAATTTAATAGTGTACAATCTTGCATTACTGCTGTTTCTTTTCCTTATGATATAGATGGCTTTGAAAGGATGATTGATAAAAATATCTCAAATGCTGAATTAAAAAACATTTCTAGAGAATTTTATACTGATTTAGATTTATTAATTTGTGATGATTTAGATGATGGTGAAGAAGGCAATTGGACTGCGCCTAAATGGATTACTGAAGGAGATGTAATATTTTATTATTATACAGTAGGATCTAAGAGGCGTTCCGAACGAATGTTACAAGAATATAAAGGATATGTAGATGATGAAATTCTAAAAAATCTTGAACATGCAGTAGAAATATCTGATAAATATTCTGGAAAAATTTTGGGTTGCTCTGAAATTGCCGGCCCATCAGAAAATTTCGGATTTCAAAATCAACATTTCAAATCCACATTATTCGCCCCTACTAAAGACGTGTGCCGTTTTAAAAATCCCATTGATATTAAAGACTTCAGCGAATTTATTAAAATAAGTCACGGTACAATAACTCCCATATCAAGCGATGAATCATTTCAAGGTATTAAAAAATTAATATCCAAAGAAACAACTTGCCCAACTATTTAAAAAACGCAAAAATAGGGAACAATGGCTTTATAAATGTCAATAAAAAAAATTGGAATAAAATATCATGCATAACTGATACCACCTTTATTCATGAAGAACAAATTCGATCATATCTAATAAACTATTTCCTCAACGAAATTAAAGATTACAGAACGCCTTTATTAGAGGAATGCGATTGCTATAGAAATAATATTACTAAAAAAACTGGAACTGTGGATTACTTCACAAAAATAGATTCTAAATGGATCCCTGTAGAAGCCAAGATAAATGTTTTAGGTGAAAGAGACATCTACAAACAACTATCCCGATATATTAATATAAACAAGTTTAAACCAACAAAAGGACGAAATCGTGGCAAAAAATATGAATGCTCAATTACTGATTATTGTTTAGTGATTGATCAATCAGGAATTTACATTTTCCTTGAAGATAATTTTGTAGAATGTGAACCCGGCGAACCTTATTGGCCCAGACAGGAACTGGGTGATACTGAAAAAATAAGAGATGATTTAATAAATATTATAAAAGATTGTTAGATTTCGTTGTATTCACCCTGATTTTTTTTATAAATTTTAATAACACGTTTAGCTTGGGCAATTTTGTCATAATCAATACATTTACATTGTTCTTTCTCTCCGGTAGAGTATTGCATCTCAAAGTTATAACATTCACCTATAAGTTCTCCCTCAAAAATGTGAACATATTCATGACATTTATTAGAACAATATTTGTTAACTGCCTCTGCACTAATTTGTTGCTCCCATTCCACACAACAAATTCCGTCTAATGGATATTTTTTATTTATAACATCTAAATCCTCAAAAGCCTTTCCATATATTTCATCAACTACACTAATAAAATTTTCATGACTAATACCATTCCTAAATGCAATTTCATCCTTAAAAGTATCAGCCAACTCCTCAAACGAAGTTTGTATATACACTCTATCTAACCAGATAGTTATAATATCAACAAACCAAAAAGGTTCATATTTAGGGAATTTGGAAGTATCTAAAGATCTCATAAAGACTTGCATTTGAAACACCCTTAATTGGATAATGCTTTAAACTTTTTTCTATTGCTTTTTAGATTTAATTTAATTCATTTTCTCCATATTTATGAAAAAATTAATGAATTATTTTTATATTTTCAGATGTAATTAAACCGAACATATATCTAAGAAATTTAGTTCTTCACTTTAGTAATTTAAATGCAGTTCAATCCACTATATTATTCTTTTTATTAATTTAAATTTTCCAAATATGAGCAGAATACTTTTTTACCTCTTTTAATTGAAATAATAAGACTTAATTTGTAAAAAAAATGTTTATTTGACATTTAAGAATTTTTTTCATATATTTATATTTTTAAAAATCTTAAGTTGAGCCATGTGCTAAATTTTCTTGAAAAAGGAAAGTTCTGCAGTAGTTTATCAACTTTTTAAGCCTAATTTTTTAGTTGCATTTTTTCTAATTCATCCCATTCAATCCAAGTTTACCAATTTTTAACTAAAGTTTTGTTTAGCTATCATATATGATTCTTTAACTATTTGAAGAATTTTTTCTAAATCATCATCCCTTTCTAGGGATATTGCCCCATAATTAGGATTACCTATTTTATCTAACCCTTTTATCCCTTGAGATCCGCAATAAATATAAAATCTGACATTGTATGGAGTAAAAAAATGGGCAGTAAAGAATTTTCGTCCTAGGATGGAAAATGATTTGCCCCATTTAATATCTTTTGAAATTATATCTTCATCTATGAATTTCAAACTTTTTTCAAATTGATCATATAATCTTTTTACATTCTCTCTTATTTCTTTGAGGATTGAATCTGCTTCCTTCCTCACCTTAGAGTCGGGATCATTATTTGCTAATTTTTTAAGTGATTCTATGGATTCATTGTCATACCATTTAAATATATTTCTGGCCGCTCTCCAGCGAACTGTTGGTTCTTTATCAAAAAGCGATTTCTTAATTAATCCCCCAGCAGCATCACATTCTAACTCTTCCAGAAGTTCTACTACAATTTCTCGTTGGTATCGATTTCGAGAATTAATAACATCTTGAATTTTTTTACAACTAGTAGGGCCAATTTCTAATAAAGATTCTTTAGCACTCCATCTTATTTCAGAATCATTATGGCCAGATAATTTAATAAGTGCCGGTATTGATTTAGAATCTCCAATTTTACCTAAAGACCTAGCAGCGTTTTTTATTACAAAACGATCATTATCATCCAAGGCCTTAATTAAAGAGGGTATTGCCGCACCATCTTTAAGATTTCCCAGTCTATTTGCTGCTTTTCTCCTTTCGAAATTAGAACCATTTTTTAATATCTCTATTTTTTCTAGTACTTCATTTTTGGAATTATCCACAATTTCATCAATCAGTTCTATTAACTGAAAGTCTAACTCAGTAATGGATCCAGTATCATGGGTGAAAATCTTTAAAATAACACTCCTATAGCAAAAATAAATATAGGGATGATGATCTATTTCCTCTGCAATAGCTGCTATTTTATTTACAAAATCTAAACCTTCTTTAAAACTATCAAATTTATATGCTCTTTTAATGTAAGGTCTATCCACTAATTCCCATTCATCATCCAAACTTGATAATTTACTTAAAATATTATTTTTACTTAAATTATCCAATTTAAAACCCCCTATTTAATTATAGTTATACTTTCAGGTTCTAACAATCCATATTGGCCCCTTGAAATTTTTATTTTATCAGTTAACTCAGATAAGTAGGGATCAATAAACGAAGGATCATTTTCTTCAATTAATTCGACTATCCATTCTTTATTACCTAATTTAACATTTTTCACTACGCTTGCACAATAATAAATGTTAATTAAACGTTTAAGGTACTTTATCCAAGTATCATCTTCCCATATACGTCTTTGAGGAGGATCAATTAATTTTATCTCGTTTTTAGGTTCAGTAAGTGGACTCTTATTATTCCTAAAATCTATTTCCAGGACATTTTTGGCAGTGTTACAGTATCTACAGAGTGTTTGCAAATTCTCTAAATCGTCTTTACCTCCAAAATATTTAGGTTTGATGTGATCTACTTCTAAGAGCATCTTTTTCTCTTCCCCACAACTCAAACATTTAGGATACTTTTTTTTAACTTGATACTTTTTATCATCATCTAAATTTTTTATTTCACCTTTATTTTTGTAAGGTTCTTCCATGGTTTTTTTTAATTCTAAAATTCGGTTTACACAAGCATCAAAATGTTGCTTAAATTGCATATAATTATGGTAAATTATTTTCCAATATCTATCCGTATTTTCGAATTCTTTTTTCAAATAATCGTTTATTTGAGCTAAGGATAAATTTAAGTCAATGTATTCTCTAGCAAGGATATCCATATCATGATTTTTTCGCTCATCAAAGGGGAAAAACTTAGGCCTTTCTTTCCTTTGTCCCATGTGGGAGGCTATATAAAATATGTTGTTTTTTAGATCTTCGGTTATTAAGTCTTTCATATTAAAGAATTGATTTGCCCAGTTGCTTAGTTCTTTAGATTTGGAAATAATTGTGGTTTCTTCATCTTCATATTCTCTTAAATCAGTGTTTTTTAAGTTATTTATTAATTCTTCGAAACTATCTTTCTCATTTTCAAATACTAAAACTAGGCGATTAGTTTCCTCGTAGTCACTATCTTCTGATTTAGCATAGAAGCTGGTTTGATACCATCCGATAGGTAAATTTCTTAAAAATGGGCCAATTTCTATGTTATTATTTTTAAACATTATTTTGGATAAATGCCGGATTAAATCAATGGATATTAATATCATAGGAGGTCTTACTTTCACTACAGGTTCATCGTCTATTATTTCGCCATCTAGCCTACCCCATTCTGCCCAATTTATTTTTTGATTCCAGTTGTCCACAAATGACACGATATTTGCTTCAGATGTTCCCCCAAATTTAGGACCTCTTAGTCCACGCCCTATCATTTGAGTTAAAAGTATTTGACTAGTAGTTTGACGAGTTAAAAACACAGTTTCGACATCAGGAACATCAGTACCTTCTGTTAACATTCTAATATTAACTAAAACATCTATTTCATTATTTTTAAACTTTTCCAGAGTTTTTATATTGGAATTGCCACCTATTATCCTCCCAGTAGGGGTTTGATATACTTGGCTAAACATGGCACCTGCATTGACACCTTCTTTTCGCAAAAATTCGCATAGTTGAACGCATTGGTGCCACCTATCAGCAAAAATCAAGGTTTTGCCATATTTTTCCTTATTTTTAGCATATGCACGGGCTATAAACTGGTTTCGGGATCTATTTTCAGCAAGCTGATCAATGATACTCTCGGGTATATCTTGAAAACTTGTCCGCCATTTTTCAAATTCTCGATCATCAAAATCAGGTTCAAAATCCGTGTTCGCATTTTCAAATACTGGCTTGGCTAATATATTTTGGGACATTAAATCTTTTAGAGTTACTTGACTAATGATGTCATCAGGAAATAATTCCTTTAGCCAACCTCTTTTTACTTCATCAGTATAGGTGGGAGTGGCAGTAAGGCCTAAAAGATACATTTTTTTGAAGCGTTCTCTTAAATTAAGTATCAAGTTTCTATAAGTAGGTGCTGGTGAGTGGTGTGCTTCATCAAATATCACAAATAACTTTTCACCAGCGGAATCTAAAAAATCATTAAAATTTGGTTGTTTTCTTTTTAAGGCACTTCCAGCGCTTTGTAGAGTACAAATCAATACATCATCATTATAACCTATATCCTGAACTTTAAAATGCTCTTTTGTCCCTGAAACTACTCTTACATTCAATTTCTCTCTTGGCTCAGCAATTAATCCCACTTCATATCCATTAATTTGATCAATGTCCCGTGGACCAAAACTATAATAGGCTTGCTCCAGTAGGTGATGGGTATGGGCTAACCAAAGAACTTTATATCCTTCTGAAAGAGGGCCTTGACATAAAAATCTGATTGCAGTAAAGGTTTTTCCTCCACCAGTAGGTAAAGCAAGTAATCCACCATTATAACCTTCTTTTTCTTCTTCAAACCACTTCATTAATTCATTTCTGGCACTAGTTTGGTGGTATGCAAGATTTATTTTAGAGGGTACTTTCCTAGACTTTGCTAAATCATATTCTCTATAAAATTCACTAATACTGGTCATTTTATTCACTTTCCATTTTTTTCAAGGTTTTCAAGGTTTTCAAGGGCGGTATTATCTAATGGATTTAATTGGATTGCTTTTTTAAAACATTCTAGAGCACCCTCTACATTATTTAATTTTAGTAAAACATTTCCTTTATTAGTTAAGGCTTCTGAAAAATTGGGATTATATCTTAATGATTTTTCAAAAGAATAAAAAGCTTCTTCAAAATTATCTAAACAATTTAAGATCATTCCCCTTAAATTATGTATTTCATAATTTTCCTTTTCAATTTCAATTAATTTTTCACATAATTCCAGCGCTTGTTCATATTCACCTAAATTAGCTAAGATATAGCTACACTCTAAAAGAGCCTTTTTATTTTTAGGTTCTAGATCCAATACTTTATTATAATATAAAATTGCTTCATGAAATTTTTCTAAGGATCTAAGAAGATTGCCTTTATTTAACCAAACTTCAGGGTTTTTAGGGCTTAATGATATGGAATATTCCATGCAATCTCTTGCTTCAGCATAATTTCCTAAGTTAAGTAATATTTTACCTTTAAGAATCCAAGAGGAAGTAAATTTCGAATTAAATTGAATTGATTTTTTAATTAGATTTAGAGCTCTATTTACGTCTTTTTTTCCATAAAAGTAACAGGCTTTTTCATATAATGCATTTGGATTATTAGGATCTAATTCCAGAGCTTTATTTATAAAATGTATAAATTCTTTAGTGTCAATTTTATTTTGAAGTTTAGCTAATTCTAACCAGATTTCAGTAGAGTTTGGATATAAGTTTAAAGCTTTTTTATAAGCATTTAAAGCAGGGTGATAATTTTCTAACTCAAAGTAAGTTCTACCCATTCGAAAATATGCTTCGAAGTGATAAGGATTAATTTCAATTACTTTTTTAAAAGATTTTAATGCATCATGAAACTTTTTTTCTTTAAAAAGTATAGAAGCGATAAAATACCTGGAATCAGCATCATCAGGATTAATATTTGTTAGTTTAGTATAAATTTTAATTGCCTCTGCGTTTTCACCTAAAAACTTTTCACACTTAGCTAAAAACTTTAAAGCAGTTATATTTCCCGGTTCTAATTGTAAAATTTTTTTGAATAATTTCTTTGCAGATTCGTATTTTCCTTGATTCATTAAATTGAATCCTTTATCCATTAAAACAGGAATATTTTCTGGGTCTTGATCTAAAAATTGATTAAAGCAAGCAGTTGATTGATCCACATTACCCATCAATCTATAACATATTCCTTTGCGATGAAGAGCGTCCTTAAAATTTTTATCTATTTCTATAATGATATTATAAGTATCAATAGCAGATGAAAAACTTCCTATGATCTCAAAAATCTGGGCTTTTAAGCATTGAGCTTTAATACATCTAGAATCCACTTTAATAATCTTATCTAAACATTTTAATGATTCTTTATAGTCTCCAGAGCCGAATAAGTTTTTAGCATCCAGATAATAATTACTTATACCTTCATCAATCTCCTTTTTATCTTGAATTTTGCTTATTATTTCACTTTTTTGAGTTTCATTATATTCTAAGATAATTTGTTTAAGTTTTTTCCAGTTATCTAATGGAATAAAAACTAATCCTTTACTAAAACGCTTAATCCAATTATCCAAAACATTTTTGTTGGATAAAGTATGAAAAGAAATTGGATTTTGAAATTTTAACCCATCTTCTTTAAATAGAAATAGATTTCCATTAGAACTATTTTGACTAATATAAATGTATTCAATTTGTTTATGGGGGCTAGTTTTATAGATAAGGATAATATCTCCCTTTTTAGGCCTATTAGAATTTATAGGTGTAGTGAATATCTCCTTCTCTTCCAGATTATACCAATCTAGAACACTATTAGTTATTAATAGCCAATGTTGCAAGTTTATCCCCATAAAATATAATTTGTTTAAAATTAAATGATAATATTAATTATATAAAAACTAATTATTTATTATTCTTACATAATAGAAAGATTTAAATATTAAAAAAATTTTTTGTAATTTAAAATTAATGGGTATCTCAATGAGTATCTCCTAAAGTTCGCCTTAGATATAGAAAGCGATTTTGTCCTATGGAAGAATCACATGATCTAGAAAGTTTAGAACAACTAAAAAAGATTAATTCAGAATATAAACTTAATTATGGAAAATAAAGGAAGATTTTAAAGTTGCTAAATAATTATATATTTTTGTATATAAGTTATTATAAAAGATTATATATTTTTCTATATAAGTTATTATATGCCCTTATATATTGTTATATATAAAAAATGAAATTTAAATTGTTTATTTTTTAAATAATTTTATTTTGCAATTTAATTAACTTTTAAAACATGAAAAACTTCTTTGGTTTTAAGAATACGGGGGGCATCATCATCTGTTCCTAAAAGTTCATCTAATTCGGCTTCAGATATGTTTAATGGGCGATTAATGGGCTGTTTTTTTTGTTCTTCCACTTCCATATCTGCAAGTAAACCTTGTAATGAACTAATATATTTTATTATTGATGATTTGCTGTTGGTTTGATATAATTGGATATTACCAACTTTTTTAGTCTTAATGACTAGTTTTTTAAGGATTAATTTGTCTAATAATTTGTATACTGTGGGTCTTGTAATTTGGGCTCCTTCTGCCAGTTGAGTTTTTGAAAATTCCTCCCATGGATGGGCCACTAAATAGTCAATTAACTTAACCTGAGGAGAACTTCCGAAAATTTTGGTTAACATATACTCACCTGTAAATTAATTTTACATTAATGTAATATAAATGTATTGAAATAACAATAGTAATACTTTTATTATAGTAATTACTAATAATTTTATGGAATATGATGACCTCTCAAAAGAGATACTCTTTTCAATGCACCGCAAAGGTTACTATAACCAAAAGCATACCCCTGTAAACTATGTTTGCAAAAGATTGCCCAAATATAGTTGTAAACTGGTAAAAAAAACTATTAGAAACTTAATTAAAGAAAGTTTAATTGTTCCATATAAAACAAAACATGGATTAGATATTTATCTTAACATCAATAAGGCAAAAAAGATTAAAAAGATTATAAAACCTTTAGAAGATGAAATAAATCAATTTTAATTTTCTTATCAAAATAATATAATTATTAGAGCTAAAAATAAATAATGTCTACAAGGATAGCTTTATGAAATTAAATATAACAAAATTAAACAAATATCATTTCATGATAATTGCAGTTAAAACTAAATTAAGAGCAACTAAAGTAATTAAGGTACGAGATATTGATTATAATACTGCTAAAAATGAGGTTTTAGGTTATTACCAGAGTTACCAGGAAGCTTATGACTATGAAGTGGCACAAGACTTGGAAATCGACTATGAATTGGTATGCGAAATTACAGAGGAACTAGAAAGAGAAGGACGTTTAGGAATAATTAAATAAATCAAATTTTCAATTTCAATTAATATTACCATAATAACTGAATGGTAATACTTATTAGTAATAATTACCCAATCATCTGTATGAAATTTTCAGATGATGACCAAAAACGCATTGATCTGTGGGTTTTACGCAAAGACTTGGAAGATTCAACCATTAAATATTATACAGAATTCCTCAAATATTACTGTAAACTAGTAGGTTTAACACCAGATGAGCTGGTCAGGGAAGCAGACCTTGAAGAAGAAAAAGGTATAAAATTAAGAGACCGGAAACTTAACTTCTATTTCTTAAAGATGAAAAACCAGTTAAAAAAGGAAGATAAAGCTGAAGGTACAATAAATCTGTATATTTATGCTGTAAAATCTTTTTATGATTCTATGGATATCCAGGTACCTTATATCAAGACGTCTCGGGGTGATATTACCCAGGAAGAAAATTATGGTAAATTAATAACAAGGGAAGAGTTATCTAAACTGGTAAGTGTTGCCGCCCCCAGAGAAACTGCTCTAATCTATTTAATGGCTTTATCCGGCATGGCCCAGGCAGAAGCCAGGAATTTAACTATTAGAAAATTCATGGAAGTGGCAGGTGAAGCTATCCACAGAGATATCCAAACCATTGATGACCTCCTCCAGTGCCAGTACAAGCTAAGAAAAGTTATACTAACAATCCATATAACCCGAAAGAAAGTGAATTACAGATATATTACTTTTATCCCACCGGAAGTTACTATGAAGATTCTGGATTATCTTAAAGAAAGGGCCTATGGAGGCAACCCGAAGATCCGAATTAAGGATTATGAATCTGCATTATTCGTTAAAAACAATGGCCAACCAATTGACCGTGATGTGATAGTAACCAATTTCCGGAGAATTGGTTTAAAGGCAGGTTTTAAAAAAAAAGAAGGTGCCTATAGTTATTGGAGATCCCACGGCATGCGAAAATACTTTATATCCACCATCATGAATAATATGGGAGATAAAACATTAGCAGATTTTCTAGCAGGCCATAAAATATCTGATGTTGACCGAGCCTACTGGTACATGGATCCCGAATCTTTAAAAAAAAGGTATAGGGAGGCATTACCCTACCTATCCATTGACAAAATAGATAGGTCATAATTAACGAAAATCATCATTAACTTGGAATAAAAAAGTTGGTGTTTAAATAATACAATAATTACTATACTATATGTAGTTTTTTTAGTCGCAATCATACTCTTTTTAGATTTAACATATTTAAGCCACGATTTTTGGATAAGATTAATCCTAAATATATTAATTTTTTTAGTTTTCGCTGCTATCTATATTTGTTTTTAAAAAATTTATAAAAAAGGAAATAAAGCTGTCCATGGATTCCTTAATCTCACTAATTTATTTCATTTAAATTGTTATTAAGCCTCAAATGTCTAAAAAAATTTCAATATTACTTTAATTAGTATATTTAAATATTTTTATAAAATATACAACTTATGTTAAGATTAACTCATATTAAACTACTATTTACTGTTTAAATTTACTCATAAAATATATAAACTAGTATTTGATATATTCACTATTAACGGGGTGTGTTATTTTGAGTGAAAATGTAGAAAATGATAAAGGAACTGTATCAGCTGTTAGTGAAAAAAGACAGACATGGATAAAGCGAAGCAGTATTATTGTGGCCATATGGGGAATTTTAAGTCTATTTTTTACCAGTCCTGAAATTGGAATAATTTTTATCATCTTTGCCATAGTAATTTATTTAACTAAAAATTTAATTGCAACCTTTGCTGTTGGAATATTACTGTGGATTATAGCAATAGTAGAACTATTTAATATAACCGGGCCGCTGGGAATTAAAGTAAGCTCAGCTGAAGGACCAGAACTAATTTTAATTGCCATTGTAAACTTTTTAATCGGTGCACTGTTCATATATAAATCATGGAAATTAAAGAAGTAGGTTAAAGGTGCTATGGTTTTTATGGATAAATGGAAAGAATAAATTAATATATGATTTATATAATATATTTTAGTGCTTACTAAATATCATCTATTGATTTCATTTCTGAGGGGAGAATATTCTTTTTATATAACATCCCGCTAAACCTTGATTCTAGAATTAACTAGTGCTTTTCTTAATAGGTCTAAGGGAGAGGGGTAAAATTAGAAAAAATATCATTATTACTGGACTGGTTTTCTTTTCTATGATTTTTTTATGTACTGCTGTTAGTGCAGCTAATATAGATGTTACCACTGAAAGTGGTTTAAATAATGCAGTGAACACTGCAAGCCCTGGAGATACGCTTAATTTGACAGCAGGAACTTATAATGAACATGATATAACTATTAACAAGGATTTGACTATTATAGGTCAGGACCAATCCAATACTATTATCGATGCCCAGGGACAAGGAAGAATATTTGACATCTCTAGTGGAGTAACTCTTACATTACAAAATATAACATTAACCGGTGGATATGTAACTGATAATGGCGGTGCTATTTATAACAGTGGCACTTTAAATTTAAAAGATTCTACATTCTCAGGGAATACAGCAACCGGGAATGGTGGAGCCATCTTCAATTATCTAGGTAATTTAAATGTAAATGGATGTAATTTTATTAATAATCATGCAACAGGATCTTACTCTCCTACTGGCGGTGCTATCTGCAATATTGCCTATGCTTCAAGTACATTCACAGCTAAGGATAGTAATTTTACTGGTAACAATGCATTAAAGGGTGGTGCTATCTACCATGAAGGTACTAACCTGGGGACAGTTACAGACTGTTATTTCACCAGTAACAGCGCTGATTATGGTGGTGCTATATATCATCTTGGCAATAATTTCCAGATTGAAGGTACATGGAAAGTTATATTTGATGGCGATGCCCATTATATTTTGCCAACATTCCTTTATAACACTGCAAACTATGGTGGTGCTATCTATAACCAGGGCAGTGCTACAATAATCAATTATAATTTAATAGAAAATATTGCAGGGCAAGGAAATGCAATATACCAGGATTATAGTGGTACATTTACTGCTTATGGTAATTACTGGGGTTTTGATGCAGATCCAAAGACAGTACCCAATACCATAGCAGGTAGCATTAGTAATGTAATTACTTCTTCACACCTTTCAACTTATTATGGTGTTGCTCTAAGCCCTAAGCCACTGGCTACGAGACCTCCAAATATAATACCGCCAGCTGCAATTATAGATAATTCAAATAATCAAAATGGGGCCAATGATGACCAAAATATTGGGAACAATAATGACTCCAATGCTCAGTCAGTAGATGCAGCAAGCAATACAATAAAAATGCAGGAAACAGGAATTCCATTAGCTGGGCTTTTATTAGCAGTATTAATTGTACTTAGTGGTTTTATCGGTGCCAAAAAGAAAATTATGAAATAAAGAGACCATAAAAGTTTAATTTTTTAAAATAAAAAAAGTAAAATAAACATTTTCTAATGGTATTCATTCTTTCACTTTCTATTTCTTTAATGCTTATCTTTCATTAACTTTTTTTATAAATAAATAAAAGCTAAAAATATAATTCAAGTTATTCCTATTATAAATAAGTGTTAATTGGAACTATATTTAGGATATTAGTCAAAAATTCTTATTATCCCAAGATATTATCCTTCTAATTATTTTAATCTTTAAATATTGAGGTGAAAATTCCAGTTGCGCTTATAACAGCAATAGCTACCAGTGCGATTCTAAGGCTCATAATCAGTCCGGGATAATTGGAAGGTGCTATTTGCACATCTCCCAAAATGGCAGAGATTACCAGTGTTACTATGCCCATTCCAAATATCTGTCCCATGGATCTTGAATTACTTAATGTGGCGCTTGCAATTCCATAATATTTTTTATCCACTGCACTTAAAACCATTTTAGTATTAGAAGCGTAGAACAAGCCTATACCTGACCCAAAAATAATAAGAGAAATTGCCCCCACATATAGGGCATTTTGAAAATTTAATAGAGTCATAAGAGCTACGCCCATAGTCGTTAACACCATCCCTGCGGTTGATACGCTTCCCGGATCAATTTTATCCGATAATCTCCCGGCAAAGGGAGATACAATAACCATCATAATAGATTGGACAGAAACTATTAGGCCCGCTGTAAGAGGGCCGTAACCTTTTAAATATTGCAGGTAAAGGGTTAGAATAAAGGCAACCGATACAAAAGCTGCGTAATTTATAAAGGCGGTTATGTTTCCAAAGGTGAAACTTTTGCTGTTAAATAAATCTAAATTGATTAAAGGATATGCAACTCTCTTTTCCACCAGATAAAACAGTGAAAATCCAACGATCCCTGCAATTATAAGGAATAAACTGTAACTACTGGTGGGATTGGAAAAAGCATAAATTATAGCTATAAGGGATATGCCCAGGATAAATGATCCTAAAATATCTAATTTTTCTCCTTTCGCATCTATCCAATCATATTTAAACCGTGTGACGGCATAAGCTGCTATTACTCCTATTACTGTGTCTAAATAGAATAAGGTTCTCCATCCTACAATCTCAGTGATACCCCCTCCAAGTATTGGCCCAAAAATTAGACCTACAAAAACCCCCATGGATGTTAATCCAAAGGCTTTACCTCTTTCACTTTCTTTAAATGCTGATGATATCATGGCATTTAAATTAGCAAATATCATGGCATTTCCTATAGCTTGAATAATCCTGAAAAAAAGGAACATTTCTCCTGAAATAGAGAAAGCTGATATAAATGAGCTAAGAGTGAAAATGATTAAACCATATTGAAAGATACGTTTTCGTCCATAGATATCTCCAATTCGACCAAAGGGAATGTAAAGTATGGCATTAACCAGTAAATATATGGTTGATATCCAGGTTAAAAATACAGCAGATAAACCAAATTCAACAGCTAGAACAGGTAATGCCAAATTAATAGATGATCGAACAAATGGCGTGAGAAAGGATACTAAAATTCCCACAATTAACAGATCTTTTTTTAAATTTAGATTATCCATTAATTAAAGCACTCCTCAATTTTTAATTATATTGGATTATTTTGATGTTTTTATTTTTATGTTTTTCCAATTGCATTTACCCCTTGGGATTGCGCAGCGGTTTTCAAACCAATTATGAACAGATTAACCAAACATGAATTACAATTTACTATTTGAAGAATTTCCTTTAAAGATAATGGGTTTTATAAAAATTACAATCAGAGTAATGTAGGAAATAACTGCAATAATAAATATGCGGTATTGGAAACTGCTCTGTAAATACGTCAATTGGAATAAGTAAGTGTTAATCAGGATTATACTTTGAATTATTATTATACATATCAAAGTTGCATAATAAATTTTACCGTCGAAATTAATGAGCTTAAATGTAGAAATCAATATACAACCGATAATGGCTAAACACATGACTAATAATCCAGGATTATATGAAGACCAGTAATTAAAAAATGCACTAACTAAAAGCATTCCCATAATAATAAAATAATTTCTATTGCTCATTTATTTACCTCTTAAATTCCTATAATCCTAAAATATTGAATAAAGTGTTTAGACACACTTAAACATGTGATTATACTATGTTCTTTGATTGAATCCTATCATCCATGATTTACTCATCCAAAAACCATCCATTCTAGACTTGGACCTATCATATTTGCAGATCCTCCACCACACAAAGTTTATTCATAATATTCTTTTGTACAATTTTTACGATAATAGTAAATATAAAAATAAATCATCACTATAAAAACTGCTACAAAAAAATAAAATAGAACTCTATACTTTGGATCTTCTAGACTTGCTGATCTAAATAGGTAAGTATAAACTAATATTAATCCTTGAAATATAAAAATAGGTACTGTGACCAGAGGAGAATATATTTTAGGGTTATAATTTTTAATCCTAAATACTAATAACAAAATCGTCCCCAACACTCCCAAACTAACGAATAGAGCTAATGTGTCTCCAGAAATTAAAAATGTAAACAACAATATTACAAATACCACTACTTGTCCATACAGTAGATTAACATCTTTTCTCATTTAATTCCTCTTTTTATGATTCATGTCATTAACTCACTTAATTCCAATTATACCAGTTTAACCATTTTTCATGTACAAAACCTAAAAACACACCCATTCCCAATACTAAAAATAGTATAGAAGTAATAAAACATGTTATTACATCTAAAGATGATAAAGATGCATTTTGAGTTATTAACCAGATAAAAACAGATATTAACATTACAAAACCAAACATTATAGATAATATTGCAGCCTTGTGATCCAAAATACCATCTAAAATCATGTATACAGAAACTAAAAAAAGCATTATAGACCAAATACTAACATTAGATATAGTGCCAAAAACTGATAGAATCATTATTAAAACACCGCCTATGATTTGTGTTTTGTTTCTAACTTGTATCAACTTGAACACCTCCCATTTTAAAAATAAGATATATTATATTTATATATAAAATAAAGGATCATTATATTTCCAATCATCACCATAACCAACTTCATCATAGTGTACAGCGTACTCTTCCAACCCATTCCAAAGTGAACCACCACCTACTATAATAGTAGCTGGATTCGGACTCCATACCCTGGAAAAGGTTCCACCTATTATTTTCCAACCACCATATCCTATTTTTTTAACTGCACGATCAGGATTCCAATTATATGCACAATAAACTGATGTGTCTGGAACCAGTTTATACATGTATTAAGTAACTTTACGGGCTGGAAGATATCTCCAAACTACAATTGGAACTCGAACACTTACTCTTCGCCAGGCTATATATGGTTCAAAGTGGCCAGGTATAGGAAGCCATCCCCATAAAGTATAATCAGTACCACATCTCGCATTTAACTTCTTCAGTATTTCATGACCCCCTATTAATATAATTTAAGATCCCTCCATTCTAAATTTTATTTATTCATCAATTTACTTGGTGATAAATCATACAATACTGTAATGCCCCATAACAAGGAGATTAAAACAATACAAAGACAAAATATTATTTGCCAATATGATAAAGACGTAATTGAAAATATTAAAAAGATAAGAACACATAATAGGCTTGTTGAACCAAATGAAATTGCCAATACTGGGTCTTTACCTTTAAATATGCCATTTAATGTTACATGTGCCGCGAATAAAATGGAAATAGCGCTTGAAAAACCTATTTCACTATAAATTGCATTTAGTATTACCCAAAAAAAATTAACAGCCCATACGCTACCCAAAATTTGCTTCTAATTTTCATAATATAACTCCTAAATTATTGTATAATACTAAAAGTGTTTATTCGACCTTTAAAGTGTTAATTATCATGTCAAAACTTGTTTTTTCTTTATCAAAATCCGATTCTGAAGCATCAAAAGATATAGTATAAATATTCATGTTTTTAACAAATGATATTTCCTGCATTTTTCTCATTTCACCAGAATCAGGTTCAGTATAAACACTTGTCAATTCTTCCGCATTAACT
This sequence comes from Methanomicrobiales archaeon, assembly GCA_049975245.1. GTDB lineage: Archaea > Methanobacteriota > Methanobacteria > Methanobacteriales > Methanobacteriaceae > UBA117. The sequence goes on along the minus strand of JBNGDB010000012.1, from coordinate 3,270 downwards.
CCAATTATTTGGATTGTCTTTTTGGAAATTATTTTATAATTTTGATCCTCAGACACCGAAACAGTTATTTTTTGCCCGGTAATTTTAGTATATAAACCTAAATATGGAATTATGGTAACCTGAAATGATGGAGCAATATAATTAGCACTATTATTACTCGAATCTATTTTACTCCCACAAATAATCTTGGTTCCCGGAATACCCTCCTCGGTTTCTATAGAACTTAATACCCAACTTTTTGTGTAATTAAAACTAATACCATTTCCAGAATAAGTAGATTCAGGATAGGCTCCATTCTCATCTCCAATTAGGTTAATGCTGTATACTCCATCCCCCTCTTCAATGAAATTAACACTGTTAGTTAGAATATTAACACTATAATAAACTATACTCCCTAATCCTAAAACACCTATGACTATTAAGGCTATGATTAAAATAATAAAATTCCTTGAAACCTTCAAACTAAAACCTCCTAAACCCCTATTATTTTCTAGTATCAATAAATCAAGATAATCTAAAATCCTTTTATCCTCTTTTAATATTACTCCCAAATTAGGTAGTAATCATTTATAACCAAAATCAAGAAGAATAAAAAAAACTCCAAATAATTATAAATATAGAACAATTACGTGTATAAGACCCATTTCAAACCGTATTTCATTCAAATTTCACCCCTAAATTGTTTTCATATTCCTTAGAAATTTTCCTCACCAAAAATTTCTTACATTAAAGATTCCAGATAAATTATCAATTAAAAATTTAATAAATATATTGAGAATTTTATTTAATATAAATTTTTATATTTTTTAGAATATATTGCAATAAAATATCATATTATTTCAAATATAAAATTATAAAAAAGAATAAAACCCTATTAAACAATTTATATCCCTAAAAAAAACATTATGATAAATAATAAAAATAAAAGAAGACAAAATAAGAAAATATAAATCAATTAATTCCATTATAGAATATTAAGAAGTAAAAAAAATATCTTATTATGTTTGTATATACAGTTTACCTAACATATACCCCTAAAAATATTTAGATTGAATCAATTTTTAGAATTAGTACAAGATTAGATATAAACCTAATTTTAATCTAATCCAAAAATCCACTAACTCTATTTAATCCATTAGTTATTAACCCACTTTTAGAGAATATATTAACTCAGATTATCACTTAACTACCTATAATCAAATTGATTCTAATTAACTTGTTCTCTTTCAGATAAATATAGCAGTGCAGTTAACCTTAAAATGCAAATTACCAAGTAAGGGATTAAAATTATTTGAATAAATACTATTGCTATAATTTCAAAATAAGCTAGTGTGAAAATATTTTCCATTAAAATCCTATCTAAAATTAAAATCAAATAAAGAGTTATGTTGAATATATATAAAATTATAAATTTACCCCCAATATTGGAGATCCTATTAAATATCTCACCAAATTTAAATGCCGCACCTAAACTATCCTGAAAAGCCATATTTGTAATAGACATTAAAAATACAGGCAAAATCAAAATCCAATATAAAAATACTATAATCCAAGGAATCCCTGAAAAAATCACATCTAATCCCAAAATCACAATAAAATAGGCGATGGCCACTATAAAAAAATCAACACCATCTATAACTATTCTAAAAGAATCAAACTCAGGAAGTTCATTATACCCATTTAAAGAGGACTTAAGGATCCTAACCCCATAACCAAATATTAATGGACTATATATTATACTAAAAATTTGCAAATATAATAAAAGTGTATCCACACCAAAAGCCTTAAAACTAAAAGTAAAAGTATAAATCATGATAAAAAATACTAAAATTAACCCCCTCATCCAATTTGAAAAAGGATACTTCAATGAATTACCCATTATTTCCATAAAATTCATAAATTTATAACCTCCTAAATTCTTATTTTAAAAATCTTTTAAGGATTGTGGCTAAAGCTGCAGGACCAAAAGTTTAGATAGTGGTAGCTGCTACCCTGAAATAATAGTAAAACAATTATGAACAGATTAGCCAAACATGAATTACAATTTACTAATTGAAGAATTTTACTTAAAGAGTGTGGGTTTAAAAAACAGTGCAATAACAATAATATATGCAAAAACTCCAAATGCAAAAACGACATATTGTTCAGTATTCTGCAGATATGTCATTTTATATAAATAAGTGTTAATCATTAATATATTTTGAAAAATAAATATACACAACATAGCTACGTAATATACTATAAGGTTAAAATTAATGAGTTCGAAATTAGAAAGCAATGCCCCAATAATAGACATAGAAAATATTAGATATCCTGGATTACCCGAAGACATATAACTGCAAAAAAATGCACCTAATAGGAATAATCCAGTAATTATAAAATCTCTATTAACCATTTTTTTGTCTCCACTAAATTCCTAAATAAAATAGGAATAAATAAATTTTTTTTATTTTGAAACTTAATTTAATAAGATATATCCCATAAATACTCTTCTTTTAATGATAATAAAAGAATTAAATCCACTAACAAGTATATTATTTGCTAAGAAACGGCTCCCAACTTGGATCTATCATGTTTACATATCCTTCTCCTGCTCCAGTGGGATTAGGATCCGGATTTGTATAGTTAAACATATTAAATATTGAATATCCTACGGCAGCTACACCAAATACAGTCTTAGCTGGTAATGCGGCAGACAAACTTGCACCACCGCTTATAAGTGTTAATGTCTCAGCGACAGCACCAAACGTAGTCATACTTGCTGATACAGCAAAAAACGTGAGACCGTATTTATACTTGTCGATGTCAGTGCTATCTTCTTTTCTCTCATAAACCACGTACGGTTCAGGGTATCCCGGCACATAATACCATATCTTAAGTTTGACGCGTAAATGATAATATTTTATTGTAATGCCTGAAGGATACCAACGTGCACCTATTGTTTTATAACCCCATGGCGTCCAAATTTTCCATCCGGGGAAATATGACCATTTGATAGCTGGGTAACGAATTTTTTTATTTATTACAATAGTATAAGACCTCCACTCACCAGGATGCCAACGCCATTTCATTGTCCTAATTGTATGCCAAAGTCCTTTAATCTCACTCATTTTATCATCAGTCAACTTTACAGCACCTAATATCTCCTCTTCTAAGACAAAAGCATATCCCGTGTAAAGTTCATTGAATGTAGTTAGATCCATTTGTATAATTCCTAAACAGGGTGTCTGTTTTAGGTGAAATTTTCTAGAGCGTAAATTTCTTGGATTT